>NZ_JBPIZE010000025.1:0-502 GCF_051172335.1 Morganella sp. B601 | reverse complement strand
AAGTATCAGTGACAATCCGGTGACTGACACTTTTATGCCTGGTCAGCTGATATTTTGCGCCTCCGCGTAAATACACATATTCCACCGAGCTGTGAGTCAACTGCGCAGGGCCCATGACAGGAGACTGGTTTGTCCATCGCCAGTCAACATTATCAATAATACGGTTTTCAGACTGAGTCCCCCATCCTGAACCGCTCACCTGCCACTCAACAATCATGGCAAAACCGCCGGAGCCGTGAGTTGCATAACCGGGTTTGTTATCTCCGTATTGCCCCAGCGTACGAAATACCCTGAAGTAATAGCGGCGGGAGGTCGTCAGAGGGAGAATAATCGGGTAATAAGTACTTTCATCTAATGCTGACAGATCCAGATCAACAACAACTGACTCTGATAAATCGGCCTTTACTTTGTCTAATTTGCTGGATAACGTTTGCACCCGAGAAGTTGCTGACGTCACTTTGCCATCAATATCAGATACGCGCGTATTTAATTCATTTACCGA
>NZ_JBPIZE010000024.1:0-524 GCF_051172335.1 Morganella sp. B601 | reverse complement strand
ATAAATATACTCAGGCAATTCAACAGGCAACAGCATTAAAACCTGCTGCTAATAGCTGGTTGAGTGATAATGAATTCAGAAATCCATCTGTGTCACAGCAAATAAAACACATCAAAAGAAAATTTGGTATAAAAGATAATCATGTCAGTACTGAAGAGATGTATCGCGATTTCCAGACTATATTTGATCATATCAGCCTGGAGCTTGGTGAAAAAGAACATGTTATAAATATGCTTAAGGATGAATGGATAAAATCCTTCACAGTAGTAAAAAATATAAAATGGCTGAGTAAGGATGATGATGATGCCTGTAACTGGATATGGGATTATATCTGTAACTACTCTGTCGATAATATAAAAATACCTGTCTGGCCCCTCCGGTTCTTTAACCCCGAAACTTCCGGAGATAAATATATTTGTTTTTATGCCGCCCTGCGGGCATGGAATGATAATCCCGGAGGGAAGAAGTATTTTTTATACTCTCTTAAAAAGGCATGGCAGCAGCGTTCTTTCCGGAAAAAACAA
>NZ_JBPIZE010000023.1:0-570 GCF_051172335.1 Morganella sp. B601 | reverse complement strand
ACTGCTTTTTTGTTATTAAAATGATTTTGTAATCATTAAAAAATAGTTGAATTTAATGTTGACCCACATCACAAAACTGGTATCATACCTCCATCGAAGCAAAACACGCTTACTCAACTAATTCAAAAGCAGGAGTTCATTATGAAAAGTATCAAAACTTTCTTCTCTAATCTGACCCGTGCTGCTGCTATCATTGCAAAATACAGCAAAGCATTCTGATTAAATCAGACAGATTTAAGAAAAGCGCCCTCAGGGCGCTTTTTTATTGCCTGCGATCCGGCCTTCAACAAAAGTTGAATAAGCTTACCAGGACAGAGGCGCAACCTCCGCTCCCTCCTCTGCCGTAACGCACTTCTAACATTTCCAACATCTTTTCACTGATTAAAAAACCCAGCTAAATCAATTCAGTAAATCACAACCAGCAGAAACACACTGTTTTATCCCGGTTCTGATGTTCACTTCTGCTATTTTTCACTGCTTTTTTGTTATTAAAATGATTTTGTAATCATTAAAAAATAGTTGAATTTAATGTTGACCCACATCACAAAACTGGTATCATACCTCCATCGA
>NZ_JBPIZE010000022.1:0-607 GCF_051172335.1 Morganella sp. B601 | reverse complement strand
ACCACTTTGTGATTCATGACTGGGGTGAAGTCGTAACAAGGTAACCGTAGGGGAACCTGCGGTTGGATCACCTCCTTACCTATGTTGATTTGAATTGTGAGTGTTCACACAGATTGTCTGATAGAAAGAAGCAGATACCGGGAATAGGCTTGTAGCTCAGGTGGTTAGAGCGCACCCCTGATAAGGGTGAGGTCGGTGGTTCAAGTCCACTCAGGCCTACCAAAACCGAATTGATACTGCGTTATGAAAAGACTCGTTTACCTTAGTAAACTTCGCCTTTCCATGCCTTGTCTCAATGCGGTTTCCTCTTTTCATGATGAAAAGACACGCCCGGGAAAACCAAATAATGGGGCTATAGCTCAGCTGGGAGAGCGCCTGCCTTGCACGCAGGAGGTCAGCGGTTCGATCCCGCTTAGCTCCACCATTATCTGATATCTGAAAAATAATTCAGAGTCTACCGGAAACGGTATGCTGTGAATTATTATGCTCTTTAACAATCCGGAACAAGCTGAAAAATTGAAACAATCAATATTATCACCGAGGTAATATTGATGAGTCTCTCAGCCGAACAACACGAAAATGTGAAGACGTTTTTGCGTGAGTTATG
>NZ_JBPIZE010000021.1:0-774 GCF_051172335.1 Morganella sp. B601 | reverse complement strand
AAGGGAATAAGGTCATTACAGGTATCGGACTGGGGTTTAATGCTCAGGGAAACAGTCAGTTTCTTGTTAATGCTCAAAATTTTGCAGTGATATCGTCACTGAACGGGAAAGTAGTAACCCCTTTTGTTATTCAGAACGGCCAGGCATTTTTTAACGATGCGCTAATCAGCCAGGCAACAATTGATAAGTTACTGGTCGGTAACCACATCAGATCAGTGAATTATGAAACAGGCCGGAACGGGTATTTTCTGAATGCGCAGACCGGAAATGCAGAATTTAACAATGGAGTGTTCAGAGGGACCCTGGACGGTGTGGACGGTCGTTTTACGGGGACGGTATATGCGGAGAGACTGGTCGGGGATGTTGCGGTTGCCGCTTCGTACCCGCAGGCATCCGCACAAAATACACATGGTGGCGGGGGAGGCTGGACTACGGCAACGTCTGTAATTACTTACGCAGGGGGAATGCTTTATGATATGACGTTAGTACTTCCTTCGATAACTGCCATTATTGAAGATAATTCCGGCAGCAATCCGCGTCCGGTATCGGGAGAACTGCGGTTTAGTATACGTGTGGATGGAGTTGGTCAGCAGGCAACTTCTCAGTGGTCAGGACAGAGTGTTATGGGATCAGCTCATGCGGTTATTCCTCGTGGACGAAAGAATGTGAAAATAGAAATTGAAGTGGGAGTCAGGCATAGAGGCAGGGCACATGTGGTTCTGAGGGAAGGGGTTGTGATGGCCTTCAAACGCAGTTCCGCATCATTCAGATAGC
>NZ_JBPIZE010000020.1:0-1139 GCF_051172335.1 Morganella sp. B601 | reverse complement strand
CCAACGGTACGGCCGCCTTCACGGATTGCGAAACGCAGACCATCGTCCATTGCGATTGGGTGGATCAGGGTGACGATCATTTTGATGTTGTCGCCCGGCATTACCATTTCAACGCCTTCCGGCAGTTCGATCATACCTGTTACGTCTGTGGTACGGAAGTAGAACTGTGGACGGTAACCTTTGAAGAATGGAGTATGACGACCACCTTCATCTTTGCTCAGAATATAAACTTCTGATTCAAATTTGGTATGTGGTTTGATTGAACCTGGTTTAGCCAGAACCTGACCACGTTCGATTTCTTCACGCTTGGTACCACGCAGCAGAACACCGACGTTCTCACCGGCACGGCCTTCGTCCAGCAGTTTGCGGAACATTTCAACACCGGTACAGGTGGTTTTCGCAGTATCTTTGATACCCACGATTTCAACTTCCTCACCAACCTTGATGATACCGCGCTCAACACGACCGGTAACAACGGTACCACGGCCGGAGATTGAGAATACGTCTTCGATTGGCAGCAGGAACGGCTTGTCAATTGCACGCTCTGGCTCAGGGATGTAAGAATCCAGGTAGCCTGCCAGTTCAACGATTTTAGCTTCCCACTCTGGCTCGCCTTCCAGTGCTTTCAGCGCTGAACCGCGAACGATTGGAGTGTCGTCGCCAGGGAAATCGTACTGAGACAGAAGTTCACGAACTTCCATTTCAACCAGTTCCAGCAGCTCTTCATCATCAACCATGTCACATTTGTTCAGGAATACGATGATGTAAGGAACGCCAACCTGACGACCTAACAGGATGTGCTCACGAGTCTGTGGCATAGGGCCATCAGTTGCAGCAACAACCAGGATAGCGCCGTCCATCTGTGCAGCACCGGTGATCATGTTTTTAACGTAGTCGGCGTGCCCCGGGCAGTCAACGTGCGCGTAGTGGCGAGTCGGAGTATCGTACTCTACGTGAGAAGTAGAGATGGTGATACCACGTGCTTTTTCTTCAGGCGCGTTATCGATCTGGTCGAATGCACGAGCGTTACCGCCGTAGGTTTTTGCCAGAACGGTGGTGATTGCAGCAGTCAGGGTAGTTTTACCGTGGTCAACGTGGCCGATAGTACCAACGTTAACGTGCGGTTTCGTACGTTCAAA
>NZ_JBPIZE010000019.1:0-1169 GCF_051172335.1 Morganella sp. B601 | reverse complement strand
TTCCGGAGATAAATATATTTGTTTTTATGCCGCCCTGCGGGCATGGAATGATAATCCCGGAGGGAAGAAGTATTTTTTATACTCTCTTAAAAAGGCATGGCAGCAGCGTTCTTTCCGGAAAAAACAAAAAAATAAAAAAACACTGAGCTGCAGTCTGGATGATGAAGTAAAAAAACATCTGGAAGAATTGGCTGAAACCTATGAAATGACGATCACCGATTTGGTGACCCGGTTAATTGAGAACGAGTACAGAACACCGAAAAAATAATTTTCCGGAATCAGTGATTTTTCAGATACACATTAACCTACTGACACTAAAGGGAAAATTCCGGTCAGGGCAACTGACCGGCGACACACTCTGTCGGTTCCCCGTTTTTTATCCCCCGAAAACAGCGATTTTCCGCGTCATACCCTGTCAGACCCCTTTGTTATGCTGTTGCTGTCTTAAATCACCTGTAAGGAATTTCTGTTATGGCAATTTACCGTATCGACCCGGACCTCGCGTTTATCGCTCAGTGCAGTAATGAAGACCTTGGTCTGCTGGTCTCTGTTCTAACGCACGACAGCAAAGACGGCAAAAAGCGTCTGGCGGAGTCTCTGACTGCCTCACCGGAATATCAGCTCTTTTACCCTGACCATCAGAAGTACTGGCCTGCTATCTGTGCCGAACTGCAGGCCTTCGGGGCCAACAGTCTGGTCACGCTGCTGCGCGGCAACAAAGGTGTGCTCTACCGTGAAATTCTGCACGATGTCTGCGACAAGCTGAAAGTGAACTACAACAAAGCCAGCCCGGTGGAAACCACCGAACTGAACCTGCTGATGAAAGTACTGGAGAAAAGCCTGCGGGAGATGTCGCAGGACGAACTGGTCCGCTTTGCGGACGGGCTGAAACTGAATCTGTCCGCGCCGACTCCCCAGCTTATCCTGCTCGCGGTGCAGGCCGCCGTGACCAGCTCCGGTGTCGCTGCCCTGCAGTTTGCCACTGTTGCTGCTGTCGGGGTGATTGAGGCGATGGGCGGTATCGCCACCTGGGGGACGCTCTTTGCCGCCAACCGGGCACTGGGGGTACTGGCCGGTCCCATAGGGATTGCGCTGAGCTCCGCATGGCTGATAGCCGATATCGCCGGTCCCGCTTACCGGGTCACCATTCCGGCCTGCATCATTGTGGC
>NZ_JBPIZE010000017.1:0-1496 GCF_051172335.1 Morganella sp. B601 | reverse complement strand
ATTATGCTCTTTAACAATCCGGAACAAGCTGAAAAATTGAAACAATCAATATTATCACCGAGGTAATATTGATGAGTCTCTCAGCCGAACAACACGAAAATGTGAAGACGTTTTTGCGTGAGTTATGAGCGAGCAGTCCTCAGTTCGCGAAGGACGGAGCACAGCAAGCGGAGCATACATCAGTATGTGAGCATTGCGAGCACTGCCCGACAAAGAAATGAGGGGCGCGCAGCCATAACCCCACAGAAACACTCAGTCGAAACACCTTCGGGTTGTGAGGTTAAGCGAATAAGCGTACACGGTGGATGCCTAGGCAGTCAGAGGCGATGAAGGACGTGCTAATCTGCGATAAGCGCCGGTAAGGTGATATGAACCGTTATAACCGGCGATTTCCGAATGGGGAAACCCAGTGTGATTCGTCACACTATCATTACCTGAATACATAGGGTAATGAAGCGAACCGGGAGAACTGAAACATCTAAGTACCCCGAGGAAAAGAAATCAAACGAGATTCCCCCAGTAGCGGCGAGCGAACGGGGAGCAGCCCAGGACCTTAATCAGCATCAGTGTTAAGAGAACAGTCTGGAAAGGCTGGCCACAGCAGGTGATAGCCCTGTATCTGAAAGCACTGGTGTTGTGAGTCCGATGAGTAAGGCGGGACACGTGTTATCCTGTCTGAATACGGGGGGACCATCCTCCAAGGCTAAATACTCCTGACTGACCGATAGTGAACCAGTACCGTGAGGGAAAGGCGAAAAGAACCCCGGCGAGGGGAGTGAAAAAGAACCTGAAACCGTGTACGTACAAGCAGTGGGAGCACCTTTATGGTGTGACTGCGTACCTTTTGTATAATGGGTCAGCGACTTATATTCTGTAGCAAGGTTAACCGAATAGGGGAGCCGCAGGGAAACCGAGTCTTAACTGGGCGAATTAGTTGCAGGGTATAGACCCGAAACCCGGTGATCTAGCCATGGGCAGGTTGAAGGTTGGGTAACACTAACTGGAGGACCGAACCGACTAATGTTGAAAAATTAGCGGATGACTTGTGGCTGGGGGTGAAAGGCCAATCAAACCGGGAGATAGCTGGTTCTCCCCGAAAGCTATTTAGGTAGCGCCTCGTGAACTCATCTCCGGGGGTAGAGCACTGTTTCGGCTAGGGGGTCATCCCGACTTACCAACCCGATGCAAACTGCGAATACCGGAGAATGTTATCACGGGAGACACACGGCGGGTGCTAACGTTCGTCGTGAAGAGGGAAACAACCCAGACCGCCGGCTAAGGTCCCAAAGTCATAATTAAGTGGGAAACGAAGTGGGAAGGCTCAGACAGCCAGGATGTTGGCTTAGAAGCAGCCATCATTTAAAGAAAGCGTAATAGCTCACTGGTCGAGTCGGCCTGCGCGGAAGATGTAACGGGGCTAAATTATGCACCGAAGCCGCGGCAGCGATATGTAAATATTGTTGGGTAGGGGAGCGTTCTGTAAGCCTGTGAAGGTG
>NZ_JBPIZE010000016.1:0-1629 GCF_051172335.1 Morganella sp. B601 | reverse complement strand
TGCTGGAGGTATCAGAAGTGCGAATGCTGACATAAGTAACGATAATGCGGGTGAAAAACCCGCACGCCGGAAGACCAAGGGTTCCTGTCCAACGTTAATCGGGGCAGGGTGAGTCGACCCCTAAGGCGAGGCTGAAAAGCGTAGTCGATGGGCAACGGGTTAATATTCCCGTACTGGTGGTAACTGCGAAGGGGGGACGGAGAAAGCTAAATCATCCGGGCGACGGTTGTCCCGGTTTAAGCGTGCAGGTGGACTGACCAGGCAAATCCGGTCGGTTGTTAACACTGAGGCGTGACGACGAGCCACTACGGTGGTGAAGTGATTGATGCTCTGCTTCCGGGAAAAGCCTCTAAGCTCCAGGTTACCATTAATCGTACCCCAAACCGACACAGGTGGTCAGGTAGAGAATACTCAGGCGCTTGAGAGAACTCGGGTGAAGGAACTAGGCAAAATGGTGCCGTAACTTCGGGAGAAGGCACGCTGGCATTAGGTGAAGTGGTTTACCCATGGAGCTGAAGCCAGCCGCAGATACCAGCTGGCTGCAACTGTTTATTAAAAACACAGCACTGTGCAAACACGAAAGTGGACGTATACGGTGTGACGCCTGCCCGGTGCCGGAAGGTTAATTGATGAGGTTAGCGTAAGCGAAGCTTCTGATCGAAGCCCCGGTAAACGGCGGCCGTAACTATAACGGTCCTAAGGTAGCGAAATTCCTTGTCGGGTAAGTTCCGACCTGCACGAATGGCGTAATGATGGCCAGGCTGTCTCCACCCGAGACTCAGTGAAATTGAACTCGCTGTGAAGATGCAGTGTACCCGCGGCAAGACGGAAAGACCCCGTGAACCTTTACTATAGCTTGACACTGAACATTGAGCCTTGATGTGTAGGATAGGTGGGAGGCAACGAAGCGTGGACGCCAGTCTGCGCGGAGCCATCCTTGAAATACCACCCTTTAACGTTTGATGTTCTAACCCGGGTCCATAATCTGGATCGGGGACCGTGTCTGGTGGGTAGTTTGACTGGGGCGGTCTCCTCCCAAAGAGTAACGGAGGAGCACGAAGGTTGGCTAAGCATGGTCGGACATCATGCGGTTAGTGCAAAGGCATAAGCCAGCTTGACTGCGAGAGTGACGGCTCGAGCAGGTACGAAAGTAGGTCTTAGTGATCCGGTGGTTCTGAATGGAAGGGCCATCGCTCAACGGATAAAAGGTACTCCGGGGATAACAGGCTGATACCGCCCAAGAGTTCATATCGACGGCGGTGTTTGGCACCTCGATGTCGGCTCATCACATCCTGGGGCTGAAGTAGGTCCCAAGGGTATGGCTGTTCGCCATTTAAAGTGGTACGCGAGCTGGGTTTAGAACGTCGTGAGACAGTTCGGTCCCTATCTGCCGTGGGCGCTGGAAGATTGAGAGGGGTTGCTCCTAGTACGAGAGGACCGGAGTGAACGCACCACTGGTGTACGGGTTGTGATGCCAATTGCATTGCCCGGTAGCTAAGTGCGGAAGAGATAACCGCTGAAAGCATCTAAGCGGGAAACTTGCCTCGAGATGAGTCTTCCCTGACCCTTTAAGGGTCCTGAAGGAACGTTTGAGACTAAGACGTTGATAGGCTGGGTGTGTAAGCGCAG
>NZ_JBPIZE010000015.1:0-2072 GCF_051172335.1 Morganella sp. B601 | reverse complement strand
GGTCAGTTGTTGATACGCGGATATAGCCGATGACCGCCATTGTTTTCCCTCATGTTTGCTGTAATGACGGGATTATTACGGATTTATCCGGTTATGGCTGCATTCCCGAAAACCTTGGTTTAGGAGAGTTGCACAGTCATTTTATAGTGACAGACAAAGAATCACGGATGTTGTCAACAAACCAAAAACTTGCAGTGCTTGCTCACGATAATAAAACCTCGGGGGCGTGGGATGACGAATTACAGAGGATGCTCTGGGCTTTTGACAGCACAGGAACACTGATACACGGTACTGTTCCGGCGGACAGAACGTCGGGATTCGGGACTGCCGCATTAAGAACTGTAGGTAATCTTTCCGGACAAGTTCCCGATATGAGTTTTTTCCCGGAATCCGGCAAATGGACGGATAACGGAATTACCACGTTACCTAACGGAATAATGATTCAGGCTTTCCGGCGAACCATAGCGAATGACTCAAGAACAGGGTACTCAATGACAACCCCAACAAATTACCCAATAGCATTCCCCAATGGGGTATGGGCTGTACTGTGTACGAAAACAACCTATGTCCAGATTATCGCAAGCTGCGAAAGTGTCACCAAACAGGGGTTTAACGTTGTTACGGTTAAAGCTGTTGAAGCACCGACAACAGAATCAACCATTAACTTTTTAGCTATCGGATATTAATTATGATGGAATTTGGATTTAGTGCCAAAGCGTTACAATTTTTCATTATGGATAAGAGAGATGACTACGAAAACAATGGTCTGTGGCCGGATGATATTGTCGCGGTAAATGGTGATGTCATGCACGAGTATGCCGGTATTCCTCCGGAGGGTAAGCGCCTTGGGGCTGATAAAAAAGGCAAACCTGTATGGATGGATATCCCGCCATTGACGCATGAGCAACACATCACTATCACAGAGGCACAAAAGCAGGCTTTAATTGCAGAGGCCAGCAAGAAAACTCAACTCTGGCAGACCCAGCTTATGCTCGGCATTATCACGGATGAAGACAAAGCCAGCCTCAAAGAATGGATGCTGTACGTGCAGGATGTACAGGCAGTAGATCCATCCCCCGGGGCTGGTGTGGTATGGCCTACACCACCGGCTTCACCGGCCAGATAATATCCGGGGCGGTGGATACGTCCACTGCCTCCAGTTCGTCCAGATAATCCAGCCAGGCGATTAACAGCGCTTCTTCGTCTGGCTTGATCCGCTTAAGTGCCAGTTTAGCCCGGAGCATTTCGGTTTCGGTGTGGACTTCGGCGATCAAAAATTGTTTTTGGGTTTCGGCCTGTTCAATTAACTGCGCTTTTGTCGGTGGGGGAATATCTTCCCATGCAGGTAATCCGCCGCTACCCGCTATTCTTTGTTTACCTTCCGGTGCAGCATCCGAGGCAAACTCACGATACACATCGTCCGAAACATCAATGAGGTCATCAGGCCATGTTCCCGCCTCTGTATATTCAGCCTCAAGTGATGTTGGGTAAAACGCATTATTGCCCGGAGAGTATTTGTAATTTTCCATTATGCCAATCCTATCGCATACCATTTGAACTGAACGTAACCAGCCGCAGCCGGTTCACCATTAAAAAACGCGGATGCTTCGCCGTGCACTAAATCGGCGCCGTGAACTGTTGCTGAAACCATGACACCTCCTGTTGCCTGATATGCACATGAAGAAAAAATAAAGCAGTTTTTAGGGAACGGGATCGGGAAATCAATATTAGTCACCGTTCTGTCAGCACATGATTTTGTCCCGTACTGGTAAATCAGTGTTGCTGGTGAGCCATTGATAATAACCGGAATTTTAAACCACCCGTTAACACCCAAAGATGCAGAGAAATATGACATTTCAGGCACATCGCCCGCTGATAATCCCACGCTTCTTGTTGCTACACTGCCAAGTCCGAGGTTACTCCTGAAGCTGTGGGCATTTATACCGGCGCCATCTTTTGGGGCGCGCTGATTTGTAAGCAACGTCGCCGCCCACTGGCTTAAAACATCGGTCTTTGATTCCCCTGCCGCCTGAACAATATTACTTTTTGCCGCATCTCCTAAACCAAGGTTT
>NZ_JBPIZE010000014.1:0-4582 GCF_051172335.1 Morganella sp. B601 | reverse complement strand
TTTGCCTGGCGGCCGTAGCGCGGTGGTCCCACCTGACCCCATGCCGAACTCAGAAGTGAAACGCCGTAGCGCCGATGGTAGTGTGGGGTCTCCCCATGTGAGAGTAGGGAACCGCCAGGTTATTATTTAAAGTCTGTGCAAAAGCGCAGATTTTTGCTGATATGGCTCAGTTGGTAGAGCACACCCTTGGTAAGGGTGAGGTCCCCAGTTCGAATCTGGGTATCAGCACCATTAATTTAGTTCGGCAGAAATTGAAAAGAATTTGCCTGGCGGCCGTAGCGCGGTGGTCCCACCTGACCCCATGCCGAACTCAGAAGTGAAACGCCGTAGCGCCGATGGTAGTGTGGGGTCTCCCCATGTGAGAGTAGGGAACCGCCAGGTTTTATATTTAAAAAAAGCCACTCATCTGAGTGGCTTTTTTGCATTTGCAGTCCGCCAAAATACAAATTCCCGCAGTGCTGGGATCCGCGTCTGCGGACTGATAAACTAGACAGCATATTTGTCAGATGAGTTTTTCATTATGTCCCTCAAACCTGCTGATTCACTCCGCCAGTTACATACATTTGGTATCGAAGCCGGTGCCCGGCATATTGATGTCGCAGAGACCATTTCTGATCTCTGCCGCTTATGGCTGGCTGCACAAACGGAAAAATCCCCCTTCCTGCTGTTAGGGGGCGGCAGTAATGTACTGTTTACTGAGGATTTCAATGGCACCGTTGTCATTAACCGGATCCCCGGCAAGACCGTCCGGGAAACACCGGATGCCTGGTTTATCGAAGTTGGTGCCGGCGAAAACTGGCATGAATTAATCCGCTGGATGCTGGCGAACAGTATTTACGGCATGGAAAACCTGGCGCTGATCCCGGGCTGTGCCGGTACCGCACCGATTCAGAATATAGGGGCATACGGTACCGAATTTAAAGACGTATGTGACTATGTGGATGTCACCTCTCTGTCAGACGGGCAGACAACGCGCCTGACAGCAGAGGAATGTCGCTTTGGCTACCGTGACAGTATTTTTAAACATGATTATCAGCCGGGATATGCCATTACAGCGGTGGGGCTGAAACTGCCGAAAGTATGGAAACCGAATCTGAGCTACGGTGATTTGAAATCGCTGGATCCCGCGACTGTCACACCTCAGCAGGTATTTGATATGGTCTGTCAGATGCGGATGAGCAAACTGCCGGATCCGGCTGTAACCGGCAATGCAGGCAGCTTTTTTAAAAATCCGGTTGTGACTGCTGAGTGTGCGCAGAAAATCAAAGCACAATATCCGGACTGCCCGCAGTATGTGGTGGCGGACGGAATCAAACTCGCTGCCGGCTGGCTTATCGACCAGTGTCAGCTGAAAGGCCATCAGGAAGGCGGTGCAGCGGTGCATATGAATCAGGCGCTGGTATTAATCAACCGTGATAATGCAACAGGTGATGATGTTATCCGTCTCGCCCGTTATGTCCGTCAGCAGGTTGCTGCCCGTTTCGGGGTTCAGCTGGAGCCGGAAGTCCGTTTTATCGGCACGGACGGTGAAATCAGTGCCACAGAGGCTATTGCATGAAAGATTACAGTGTACCGCTGACGCTGATCGGCATTTTATCCGACGGTGAGTTCCATTCCGGTGAACAGCTCGGCGATCAGCTGGGAATGACCCGGGCCGCAGTTAATAAGCACATCCGCACCTTACGTGAGATGGGTATAGAGATGGAAACGGTCACCGGTAAGGGTTACCGCCTCTTTGCACCGATGAATCTGTTAAAGCCCGATGTTATCCGCACGCTGCTGCCCGGGCGAAATGTTGAGGTGTTGCCGGTCATCGGCTCTACCAATCAGCATATGATGGATAAAGTGGGGGAACTGACATCCGGTGACGCTTGTGTGGCGGAATACCAGTATGCCGGACGCGGTCGCCGCGGGCGGCAGTGGATCTCTCCGTTTGGCCGCAATCTGTATCTTTCTCTGTACTGGCGCCTTGAGCAGGGACCTGCAGCGGCTATCGGGCTGAGTCTGGTCGTCGGTATTGTGCTTGCAGAGACACTGCATGAGCTGGGTGCGACCGGTGTAAAAGTCAAATGGCCGAATGACTTATATCTGGATGACAAAAAACTGGCCGGGATCCTGGTCGAACTTCAGGGAAAAACCGGGGATGTCGCGCATGTGGTTATCGGGATCGGGATTAACCTGACCATGGAAAGCAGTGGTACAGATCAGATTGGCCAGCAGTGGATCAATCTGCAGCAATCCGGTATTCAGATCGACCGTAATACATTATCTGCAGAGTTTATTAAACATCTGACAGATGCGCTGCATCTGTTTGAAAAAAGCGGACTGACCCCGTTTATTGAACGCTGGTATGCTTTTGATAATTACCTTAATCGTGAAGTAAAGCTGATAATTGGTGAGCGTGAGGTCTTTGGCGTTTCCCGAGGGATAAACGGGCAGGGGGCGTTATTATTAGACCAGTTTGGTGAAATTACCCCCTATATCGGCGGAGAAATATCACTTCGCGGTGTGAATTCAAAAAACAAACCGGCCTGAGCCGGTTTGTTTTTAACAGAAAAACTGATTATTTCCGCAGTTTCACATTGGTCACCATATGATTGGTGCCTTTGGTCATCACCAGGCTGGCCCGCTCTCTGGTCGGCAGAATATTTTCATGCAGATTCAGGCCGTTAATCTCATCCCAGATTGTTGAGGCAATACTGACGGCCTCACTTTCCTCAAGCTGCGCATAGTGATGGAAATAGGAATTAGGATCACTGAATGCGCCCTGACGGAATTTCAGGAACCGCCCGATATACCAGCTCTTCAGTAATTCTTCCGGCGCATCAACATAAATAGAGAAATCCACAAAATCGGACACGAACACATGGTGCATGGCTTCCGGATAATCCATCCCGCTCTGCAGCACATTCAGGCCTTCCAGGATCACGATATCCGGCTGCTCAACCACTAACTGTTTATCCGGGATAATGTCATAGGTCAGATGCGAATAAACCGGTGCCAGAACCCGCGGGGTACCGGATTTTACTTCAGAAACGAAACGCACCAGATTATGCATGTCATAGGATTCAGGGAATCCTTTCTTCTTCATAATACCGCGTTCATTCAGCACAGAATTGGGATGAAGAAAACCATCAGTGGTAATCAAATCCACTTTGCGATGTTCCGGCCAGCGGCTCAGGAGCGCCTGCAATAACCGGGCGGTGGTACTTTTCCCGACTGACACACTGCCGGCAATACCAATCACATAAGGGACTTTCGCTTCATTTCTGCCGAGGAACTGCTCCAGTACGGCCTGACGGCGCAGATTTGAGCTGATATAGAAGTTCAGCAGACGGGACAGCGGCAGATAAATCGCGATAACTTCATCAATCGAGATTTCATCGTGGATACCGCGCAGATCGTCAATTTCCTGCTCAGACAACGTCATCGGAACGGAGTTACGCAGGGTCGCCCACTGACTGCGGCTGAAATGGAGATAAGGAGAGAGCGATTTTTCTTTATACATAAACCAACAGCTGCCTTTATTACGCAGGTTGGACAGGTCATTAATACCCGTACCGGCTGAAAATAAATCGCATCATAGCGAGAGATGAGAGTCAGGCGTAGCAATTTTTTTGAAAAAATGCATTTTTTTTGATGTCGCGGACATAAATTACATTGCACATGACATAAACAAGGAGTCAAAAATAAGCGGATTATTGGTTTTTACGGTAGTCCATCTGCGTGATTACTGAGAGTTTAAGTGATAAGTATCGCTGCTAATTTGTACATTACCTATTGAAAAAAACAGCAAAATACGGAAGAATGTCCACTTTGTGAGCAAAAGAACAATTTCAGCGATTTTTTTGTTGCATCCTGCGCAAAGTCTCCATAGAATGCGCAGCACTTGATGCCGGCATAGCTCAGTTGGTAGAGCAACTGACTTGTAATCAGTAGGTCCCGAGTTCGACTCTTGGTGCCGGCACCATTTAACAATTTGGAAAGGTGGGATACCCAAGCGGCCAAAGGGAGCAGACTGTAAATCTGCCGTCACAGACTTCGAAGGTTCGAATCCTTCTCCCACCACCATCCAATGTGAATTATTATCCTGAGTGTTTTACTCAAGACTCCTTCGATGTAAAATACTCCGGATTCAGTTACAGCAGATTAAAGTCAGGTAGCCGAGTTCACGCGGGCATCGTATAATGGCTATTACCTCAGCCTTCCAAGCTGATGATGCGGGTTCGATTCCCGCTGCCCGCTCCAAGATGTGCTGATATAGCTCAGTTGGTAGAGCGCACCCTTGGTAAGGGTGAGGTCGGCAGTTCGAATCTGCCTATCAGCACCACTTCCGTTGTTCTCCATTCCTTGATTTTTTTCCCTGTAAATATCCAGACAAGCAATACTGCTTGGTTGATGTGGTGAAACCACCGATTCCGTGTCTTAGAGGGACAACTAATGTCTAAAGAAAAGTTTGAACGTACGAAACCGCACGTTAACGTTGGTACTATCGGCCACGTTGACCACGGTAAAACTACCCTGACTGCTGCAATCACCACCGTTCTGGCAAAAACCTACGGCGGTAACGCTCGTGCATTCG
>NZ_JBPIZE010000013.1:0-21379 GCF_051172335.1 Morganella sp. B601 | reverse complement strand
TTGCCGCCAACCGGGCACTGGGGGTACTGGCCGGTCCCATAGGGATTGCGCTGAGCTCCGCATGGCTGATAGCCGATATCGCCGGTCCCGCTTACCGGGTCACCATTCCGGCCTGCATCATTGTGGCGTACCTGCGTCAGAAGGCCCTGGCGGCCTGATTTCCGTATTCCGTTATTCCCTTTTTATCTGACTGACTCACGGAGGCTGCGCTCATGCACACGTCAGATTCACGCCATGACCGGCTTGCATTCCGGCTGGCCATGATTATCAGCCGCCTGTTCCGGGGTGAAACACTGTATCCGGCGCAGCTCGCCCGTGAGTTTAATGTCTCGGCCCGCACACTGCAGCGGGATTTCAGTGAACGCCTGGTCTTTCTGGATACTGAGCCGTATCAGGGCGGATACCGGCTGGCCGCCGGTCAGCGCCCGTACCGGACAGACAGCGATATCCTGTACTTTGCCGATATCACCCATATCACCCCGCTGTTCCCCTCGCTTGACCGCAGGCTGCTGTCCGTTCTGCTCAGTCCGGAAAACGGTGCCCCCTGTCTGGTCTACCATGAACCACCGCAATCCGCCCCGACGCTGTTCGGCGGCTTTTATGTGGTGACACAGGCGATTGTCCGCAGGCGTCTGCTCAGCTTCCGCTGTGACGGTCGGGACTATGAGGGCATGGCCCCCTACAAGCTGATTTATTTTCAGCGGGACTGGTATCTGTGCGGGGAATGGCAGTCTGCCCTGCGGGTGTTCCGGTTCAGTCAGCTGCAGAACATTGCCGTGTCCGGACGCCGTTTCCGTCAGGATGCGGTTATCGCACGGACAGTCACCCGGCCCGAATTTATTACCGCATTACCCCATTATCAGTTTATTCGTTCATTAATCACATAAAAGGAACATCATATGATGAAAACCCGGTTCACCGCCGTTCTGCTGTCTGCCCTGTTGCTGACAGCCTGTGACAACACGCCCGCCCCTGACCCGCGTCAGCAGCAGGAGATTCTGTCAGTAAAGCAGCTGATTTACCCGTATGACCGTACCGTCACGCTCGGCGGTATTCTGGATAACCGCCCTGAATGTACCGAAACAGAGTGGGATACCCTGACTGACGATAAAGGGCGGGAACTGGTCATGTACCGCTGTCATTACAACACGGCCGACACCCTGAACTACATTAACTCCCGCCTGGAAGCCCGTTACCGGACAGCACTGAAAAACGTATCCGAACAACTCAGTAAGGTGACGACATGGCAGCGTACAGAAATAAAAACCCGGACTGACCAGAGTATTTCCACTGCAGAAAAAGAGCTGGGGATGATTAATGCGCTTTCCGGGTTTGACTCAGCCCTTCTGCACAGTGAAATCAGCACCGGTAATGATGACAATAACCGTAACATCCGTCTTAGTGCCGGAAAATTATGGTCCCCCCGGGAAAACGACCTGAATGAAGAGCAGAGAGACCTGATTAAACAGTGGAACAGCATCACCGAATCACTGTCATTTAATGAAGGAAACAGTATTGACAGCTGGTTTGAAAATCCGTCTGACACCCTCAGTTCACTGAAGCAGGAACTGGCTGAACTGAAGGCAGTGCAGGCGCAGGAGCATCGGGAGGGGGATGACCGCCGCCGTGAGGATGAGGCAGCCCTGACCCGCGCACTGGCCGCACTGGAAGCTGCTCATGCTGAGTCGAAAGACTGGCAGATCACCCAGGAACTGATGTGGAGTGTGACCGGCGGTGAACTGGTATTCACCGGCGGCAGGTTTCTGCTGGATGACCGGAACGGGCAGCACGAACTGAGGCCCCTCCACCCGGTCTCACGCGGACCGGTGAGCCGCGGACCGGAAATGCTGGCCGATATTTACGGGGACAGAACCGGGACCGATGCTTACCGGGAGATGGTGGCATTCGGGTTATATCTGCATCAGGTAAAAGATATCAGAGTGCCGTCTGTCAGCCCGTTCGGTTACTGACCGGTATGCTGAATGCCGGAAACCACAACCACGGGGTTTCATTACCCCGTCTCTGCCCGTATTAAAAAGGAAACACAGATGTCTGTCTTTAAATTAATGGCCACTACGCTCGGTGTGGCAACGGTGGCGTTAGCGACTTACTGCGCCTGGCAGACTGCGGCTGAGGCGGCAGACAATGAGGATGCCACCACAACCGAAAAACTGGCGGCGGGCCTCAGTGCCGCGCTGGCCTGCTCAGCCGTGCTGGGCGGTACCCTTGACCGTCTGCTGGGTCGGCTATTTCCCCGCTGACCTGTACAGAAGACCAGTTTATTACATTACCCCTGACGGCAGACGTTCACAGTCTGCCGTTTTTTTATGCCCATTCACAAATCAGTAACCATTTATTTTACCTCGTCAATACAAAGGAGTTTCACGATGACGTTATCAGTACTTCCGCTGCAGCAGCCTGCGGCCATCAAAAGCAATCTGGTTCATCCCCGGGGCAGAGACACATTCTGGCGGTTTTATTTCGGCAGCGTGCCGGGCTGGCAACGCCTGGAAGGCGATATTTTTAAGATGATGGATAATCTGTGTGGCATTTATCACGGTGCATTCTGGGAATTCAGCATGCTCACCAACGGCGGCGCATTTATCTGGCCTGACATGATTGAAACGTCACTCCCGATGGTTAACCCGAATAACGGCAATGACACGGAACTGAGCCCTGAAGCAGCCGGTATCGCGGTATGCCTCATCACTTACAGTCTCTGGTCATTTAAAACTGAAAGTCCGGAGATGGTGGAATATTTTTATCAGTTGCGGGACTACGCCCTGCAGCATGAGGAATGTGCCGCCATTTTTCGCCTTATCGATTAACCGGGAGCTGCGCCATGAACAATACAGCAGTACCCGCATCACCGGCGGCAGTCTGGCAGATACTGCTGACTTACCTGCTGCAACAGCACTACGGCCTCACTCTGAACGACACGGAATTCAGTGATGAGCACGTGATTGAGGCCTGCCTTTATCGCGGGATCTCATTGTGTGAGGCTCTGAATGCCTTTGCAGAGAAATACTCCCTGGTCCGCACCGAACAGTGCAACAGCAGTATCACTGCGACCGATATTCTGCGGGCACGGAAAGCAACTGGTCTGACAGTACACCGCAGAACTCACACCACCAGCCGATACACCTCTGTATAAAAAGCCCACATCCGTACCCCATTTTATCGCGTCCTTTACACCTTCGGCTCCGGCTTTTACCTGTCCACCCTTTTATCCGTTTAATTTTACAGGAGTATTACTATGACCCGTTTAGCCTCCCGCTTCGGCAGGGCGAATATCATTCGTCGTGACCGCCCGTTAACCACCGAAGAATTATACTGCACTGTACCCAGTGTCTTTTCAGCAGAGAAACATGAATCCCGCAGTGACCGTTACACCTATATTCCCACCATTACCCTGCTTGAGAGCCTGCAGAAAGAAGGTTTTTATCCGTTCTTTGCCTGTCAGACCCGTGTCCGCGACGATAGCCGCCGGGATCACACCAAACATATGCTGCGCCTTCGCCGCCATAATCAGATTACCGGAGTCCAGGTACCGGAAATTATTCTGTTAAACAGCCACGACGGCACCAGCAGTTATCAGATGCTGCCGGGATTATTTCGTGCGGTTTGTGAGAACGGGCTGGTCTGTGGTGATACCTTTGGTGAGGTCAGAGTGCCGCACAAAGGTAATGTCGTCGATAAAGTGATTGAAGGGGCTTATGAAGTGCTGGAAACGTTTGATGCGGTGGCTGAAAAACGAGAACAGATGCAGTCTCTGTTGTTACCACCACCGGCACAGCAGGCGCTGGCGCATGCTGCTATCACGTACCGGTTCGGGGATGACCACCAGCCGGTCACCGAAGAGCAGGTGCTGCAACCGCGCCGGTGGGAAGATAAGAAGGATGACCTGTGGACGGTGTACCAGCGTTTGCAGGAGAACCTGATTAAAGGCGGACTGTCCGGACGTACAGCCAAAGGGAAACGATCACACACCCGGGCCGTGACCGGTATCGATGGTGATATCCGTCTGAATAAAGCGTTATGGGTGATGACAGAGAAAATGTATGAGCATTTCGGAAGCCGTCAACCAATCTGAGTTAATACTCAAGCATGAGATTTAATACGAAATTTGCGGTATAATTTGTGGCTGTTGAGTAGTTATCACAGCCATATTTTTTGATTGTTTTTTTATCAATAATCAATCTGGGGGCATTAATGGGGGCACTGATTTTTATTCAACAAAATAAATTTATTTAATATCAATGTCATTACCCATCAAATACGACTCCTGTGATCTCCGCCAATCAAGTTCAATATACCTCTATTGAAGTCAACTATCCCTTTATATTTCAATACAAAGTCATCATTCTCACTCAACTAAGTTCAACTGAAATTAATTTTAAGTATTATGACTATACTTAAAGATACAATTTTGATATTTTCCGAAAAGGAAAATAATATTGACCTTTTTGTGTAAAGATAAGGTCAGACATATCATTATGATACACAATCTAAAATAAACTATGAAAACATCCTTGTTATCAAACAAAACCACATTAGTCGTAATAATAGGATGGTTATTACTTTATTACGTGACAGGCGAAATCTCGGAAATACTCACACCTGAAAATTCTGATATATCTGTGGTCTGGTTTCCTGCCGGAGTCGCAACAACCGCTTTTTTATGTATGCACAAACGCCAATGGCTGCTGCTGCTAATTGGCTTCATTGTGTTAAACATGGTACTGAATGGCTTTGATAGTGAGGAATTTACCCTTTCGTTTATATACGCTGTTCTGGCTGTGCTTTCTTGTATTGTTATTGCCTGGAGTGTCCGCAGGTATGCCCGGCAGGGAGATGACCTGCAAATAATATTGTTATGGCTATCAGCAACAATAATTGTCAGCTTTGCTGATGCGGTTTTATTTTCTGTCCATATGTATTGGTTTGATAATACATCACTTAAAGATATATTCTGGGATGGATTCATTGCTGATATTACCGGCAATATCTTTGCAACAACGGTAATTATGGGGTTAATTAACACCCGTTTCAAATGGATGGTTCCCTCCCATAAAGTTAATATAATTTGGGGTAGTGCTATTTTATTTCTTCTTATTACCAGCACTATATTGATCTTCAATGATACTGCAATACAGATATACCATTCCTATTTTCACCAGCAACGCAATATTGCCAAATTATCGTTACTCTGCATCCCGATTTTACTTGCTGTTATGCTGTCTGTACTGTGGGGAAATCGGGGGGGATCAATAGCGTTGTTAATACTTGCGACGATTACAATCTATTACACCCGCAGCAAGCAGGGACCTTTTTATCTGCATGGTTTGTTTCGTCATGAATCACTGTGGCTGATACAGGGATATTTGACATTAATATCGTTATTAATGGTTTTTTTACGGGTTGTGACCCGAAGTACTCATCGAATTGATAACACTCAAGGAGTTTATAAACCACAGCATTTGGTATATCAACTTAACCTGGATAATGGTGTTATTGAATGGGGAAATACAGATAGCTTATTTCAACAAACTGATTTAACAGCTCTTTCTGGTGTAAGGCAGATTATGGCATCTGTTCATCCTGACGATCGTGAAAAGCTTGCCGGGCATTGGGAACAAAAGCAGGCAAATACCACTCTTCCGGGGATAACCTTTAGTCTGAAAGATAAGGAAGGCCGTTGGTGGAATATAGAAGATCGCGGGAGTGTTATTTTCAGTAATAATGATCCGGTAATGATTGTCGGGAACTGGTTTGTTTTAGGTGAAATTTCCTGATATTGATATGGTAATAAAGGACAGGTAATGCTACAGATTACATTATTACTCTTCGGTGCCGAATTTATCAGAGGGAAAGCTCATTACCTCTGGGGAGTGGGGCTCCTCTGGTGTTTAATGGGTATACTTATTTTCATTGATGGTCTTGATGGTATTCTTTTTTTTCCAATACATTTGTTTGGTTTTTTATTATTACTTGAAAGTCTGATTACATTATGTGTTGCCTCAGGCAGTATCGGGACACAAAAAACGATACTTTTCTTTAAAGGTGGTCTGTTTTTATTCTGTGCATTGGTTATCTTAATTAATCAGACATATAGTAATGTATTACTATCGGCAATGTTTGGTTTTATTTTCTTCGTTACCGGGTTATTTGTTGTTGCATCAGCCTGGATTATTCGTTTTCCGGGATGGAAATTAATCCTGTTATGGGGGGGAACAGAAATCCTGTTTGCCTTTTTTCTGTTTACCCATCACCAGGCAACAATTTCCTTTTTTATCGGATTTTTAATGATAGGGAGTGGTTTTGGATGCCTGAAGATAGCATTCCGGGCTCGTCATATTCAGCGGGGAACATCTGTATTTGAATTGATGAGACCTTCACCTGTATCGTTTAAGAAGAAAGGGATAGCTCTGCCAATAACCGATACGGCACAATTACCGTCTTTAAATGCAACAGCAGAGCAAGGTGCTATTTTAACTGTTCATATCTGGACACCCGAAGGCTCCGCAAACCAGCGCCCTGTGCCACGTCCGATTATTAACCGTTATATTGCGGCGGTTGATTCTGAGGGGGTTATCTCTACAGGGCATGCGTCTCTGGAGCTCTGTCCGCATCTCTATATCAGTTTATACCCGGAAGAAGATATTGATCGTTCTCCGTCAGAGTTTTTCAGGTTATTAAAAGCAACTGCTGATAATAATATTCCCGGAAGGTTTTTACCCGATTATCAAACTGAAGCTTCCGAGTGGTGTGAATCTGACAGACAGATTGTTTTTAATATTTATAATCATGCTTCTTTGCTGAATTTTTGGGAAAAATATCGCCGGCACCCTGTTTATAACCTGACATACCAGAACTGTTCCAGTAGTGTTGCATATGCGCTGGAAGCCGCATTAGATGGCGTTTTGTCCATGCAAAAAAGAAGTTATTTTATGGGCGTTTTAAATGTACTTTGTATGCCGGAGTTGTGGATTGCTGCTCAAATTCGCCGGCGTGCACTGATGATGGCATGGACCCCCGGATTAATTATGGATTATGCACGTGCTTTACGTGCTATTGTACATCCGGTTCCGGTTCCTTGGTATAAGCGCTTGTTAAAACGTTGAATTTAATAGCAATATTCATAAACAAAAACGAACGGAAGAGTCATTTCCTGAGATATTTGCCGGATAAGTTAAAGAGGTTTTTATGCTGAAAGTATACGCAATCTTAATGGTGTCTATCATCGCTGAAACAACAGCGACAACCATGATGAAGGCGTCTCATGGATTCACAAAGTTAGTACCCAGCATTATTGTAATTATCGGGTACGCTATTTCTTTTTATGGCTTATCGCAAGTTGTCAAAAGTATGAATATTGGTATCGCCTATGCGATATGGGCCGGAGCAGGGATATTTCTTGTTTCAGCCCTGTCATTTTTTATTTATAAACAAAAACTTGATTTTCCGGCATTAATTGGTCTGGGATGTATTGCACTGGGCATTATTATTATCCAGTTATTCTCTAAATCGATTACTCATTGAGTTCTGATAGCCCTGAATTACAGGGCTGTCTGTCATTATCCGATATTGACCTCTTCCCTTTCTTCATCTCCGGCTTCAATTTTAGTGGTTTAATAAATTTGGCCACCTGAACAGAGGTAATATGCTCACCTCAGAACGACACAGGTACCTTAATAAAAAAACGAAATATTAAAAAAGGCTGCCGCGCTCCTGATGTCAAATTCCCTGAACAACTCCCGATATTATGACAATCTGTCGGTTCTTTGTGGCCGGACAGCATGAGATTCCCGATTTTGGTTATACTTTCGTGGCAATCGCTCCTGATAGCCATCACCTGAGAGGTTGTGCGACAGATACCGCAATAACCGGGAAGCCGGAGTTCCCTTTTCGGCTGTATCCCGGTATATTTTATGATTATTTCCGAAATCGGCTGACCAGCATTAACCCCAGGAAATAGCTGCCGCCAAGGACAGATACCAATGTTCCGGCTGCTATCTGTGACGGCCAGATAAGCGTTTGTCCCAGCCAGTCCGCCCATATCATCAGAACCGCGCCTGCCAGACCGGCAAAAATCAGCTGTGATTTAACTTTTTGAGCACCGCACAACGCCGCCATATGTGGCGCAATCAGACCGGTAAAGGCCAGAGGTCCTACAGTTGCTGTCACCAGAGCACACAACAGGGCGACCAGTGTCAGCATCAGCAGAGCGGTACGGCCGGTATGCAATCCGCGGGCCTGAGCAAATGTTCTGCCAATGGATATCAGCGTCAGACGGCGACTGAGCGCCAGTATAATAACAGTCAGTCCGGCAATCACGGATGCAAAAAGTACACTTTGCTCTCCGCTGACACGATAGGTGGAACCGGACAGCCACAGCAGTATCCGGTAATTACTCAATGCCCCCTGCGCCAGAAAGAATTGCACAAAGGCTTCCAGCCCCGCCGTCAGCGCAATCCCGGTAAGGATTAATGTTGCCGGTGCAAACTGATGCCGGCGTCCGAGTAAAAGTAAAAGCCCCAGTACCAGAGCACTGCCGGTCAGTGCTGCTCCCCAGAGGGAGGTCTGAATCATATTTCCCGTTAACACGCTTATCAGGATAAGTGCAACCGTCGCCCCGGATGACACACCAAGAATATCCGGGCTTGCCAGCGGATTATAAATTAACCGTTGTAACAGGGTTCCGGCCAGCGCCAGTGCAATACCTGCCGTGGCAGCTGACAATAACCGCGGCCATCTCAGAGACCAGCGGAAAGGCTCCGGAGCCCCCCACAGGAAGCCGGTTTCTGATTGCTGAAAAAAGATCGTGGTCATCAGCCCGGCAAACAGCAGAAGTACAACAACACTCATTGCGTGCGGCAGAAAACGGGGAGAAATAACCGGTTTCAGAATAATGGTCATCTGATCCTGTGCGGTGAAACGGCGGCGGCTGAATACAATAAGTGCAGGTGCACCAATGGCGGCAGTCATCACACCGGTCGGGATCACCGTCTGCATCAGTTGCCCGAGAGCCAGAGCCAGGGTGTCAGCAAACAACAGTAAAAACGCCCCGGCAATCACAGAGAAAATCAGCTCCTGTAGCGCAGTGCGTGCACCGGCAATCCGGACAAGATTCGGTGCCAGCAATCCGATAAAGCCAATCATACCGGCAGTGCTGATCACGACCGAAACCAGCCATGCTGAAAGTACCATGAACAGCAAAAATACCGGCAAAACAGATAATCCGCGTGCTTGTGCGCCCTGGTGTCCCAGCCGTAATACCGTCAGTATCCGCGGGGCGAACAGCAGAATAAACAAAACAGGCAGCAGGCGCGGCATAACATCTGTGACATTCTGCCAGCCATCCTGAGTCAGATCGCCGGCTCCCCACATAAAAATATTTTGCGCAAACTGCGAATTCAGTGTAATCACCGCGGTTGCGATGGCACCAAGCAGAATATTGACCACCATTCCGGAAACAATCAGTGGTAATCCTGTAATATTACGGCTTCCTGTAATCAGGATGACAAATGCAAACGCCAGCAGCGCACCTGCGGTTGCAACAGGAACGGAATAATCAGCAGACAATTCACTGAAACTGACAGATAAAATAACCAGTGCAAGCCAGGCTCCGGATGATGTTCCGAGTGTCATCGGGGAAGTGAGGTTATTTTGTGTCAGCTGTTGCATCAGGCTGCCGGTCAGCCCCAGCGTCGCACCCGCCAGCAATGCCATGCAAAGTCTCGGCAATTGTCCGTAAAGATAAAATACAGCCGGAAACGTTTGTGCCGCTTCCGGCGTAAAAATCAGGCTGAGTTGCTGTTGCGGAGATAAGCCGGGCTCAAGCTGCAAGTTAATCGCTATCAACAGAATAAACAGCAACGGAAAGAGTATAAGGTAACGGATTTTCATGAGGCGGGCGCAATCTCCAGTAAACTATCCGTAATGGCATCCGCCATCCGCTGCAATGAACAGACGCCACCGTAATTCCAGACCGGTGCAACGCCATTGATTTTGCCCTGCTTCACAAATGGCATCGCCTGCCACAAACGGATATCTGCCAGTTTTTTTTCTTCAGGAAAAGGGCGAAACCAGAGAACATAACCATCACCGACGTCCTGTAATACATTGATCCGCCGCTGGGCGATTCCCCATGGCTGCGCGTCCAGGGGGATTGCCGGTGTCAGGCCAAGGTTACGCAATACATAGTTAACAGCAGAATTATCAGCCGGCAGAAAAACAGTGGTCAGCGTGGAAAAGCGAATGACAGTAACCCGGGTACCCGGCGGATAGACAGCCGCTAATTTATTGCTCAGCTCCGTAAACCGCTGCGTTAAAGCAGCCAGTTGTTCATCCGCCTGCTGTTCTCTGCCAAACAGTATCCCCAGCGTTTTAAGGTGACGGATAGCCACCGGAGCGGCATCATCTGCTGATGAAAAATTGGTCAGATAAACGACGGGAGCTATCTGCTCTAACAGCGGAATCAGATCTGCCTGTGATGCACCCGCCAGGATGACATCCGGCTTCAGTCCGGCAATTTTTTCGAGATTCGGTTCCGCCCGGGTTCCGGTTTCAGCCACATTTTCTGTCAGTACCGGCAGTCGGACCCACTGCCGGTAACCGCTGGTTTCTGTTGCCCCGGCAGGGGTTATCCCTAATGACAGCGTTTGTTCAAGCAGATCCCAGTCCAGCACCACGACCCGCTGCGGTATGGTTTCAAACGTGTGCCCGCCACGGTCATCATTGATTGTGACAGCCGCCTGCCCTGCTCCCGCAAACATCAAAAAAAATATGGCGGATAACCGGATTAAACGTAATAACATCAGTTGCATACGACTGCTACTTTTCGTTGTTCTGTATCCGGATGCGGTATTAACCGGATAGCCGTTTCATATAATCCGGAAAGACGGGTTTCATCCTCCAGCAATGCAGCATTGCCTTCAAACGCTACTTTGCCTTTTTTCAGGGCGATAATATGGGTTGCATACTGCAATGCAAGATTAAGATCATGAAGGATAACAATGATACCGGTACGCTGTGTGCGGTTTAAATCCTGCAGCAGCCTCATCAGTTGGTATTGATGATGAATATCCAGTGCAGATGTCGGCTCATCGAGGATCAGTACCGGGGATTGCTGTGCCAGTAACATGGCAACCCATGCGCGCTGGCGTTCACCGCCGGATAAATTATCGGCGGGTATTTGTGCAAATTCCGTAACACCGGCACTCTCCATGGCTTGTGAGATAATAATGTTATCTTCCGGATGCCGGCGGCCAAATGTGCCGCGCCAGGGAAAACGCCCCAGGCTGACCAGTTCACGGACGGTCAGCCCGGCAGAAACCGGCAGTTTTTGCGGCAAAAATGCCACTTGTTGTGCCAGCTCCCGTTTGGTGTAACCGGTGAGGTTTTTATTATTCAGCAAAATTTCCCCCTGATCCGGCCGGGTCTGACCGGCCAGCAGATCAACCAGGGTGGATTTTCCTGACCCGTTATGACCAAGCACAACAGTCAGTTCCGTCGCTGGGATCGTCAGGGACGGGACGGATAAAATTACCCTCCCGTCACGTACAACACGGATACCATTCAGTTCAAACATAACTACCAGCTGTATTTGGTCTGAACGACAACAGAACGGGATTGGCCGTAATAGCAGTAATAATCACATGCAGAAATATATTCTTTATTCAGCAGATTATTCACATTGACCTGAAGCTGCCACTGTTTGTTCAGCTTATAAATGACCGCAGCATCCCATAATGCAGCAGCAGACACAGTACGATCACTGCTCGCCGGATTGTCTTTTGATTTACCGAGATAGCGGACACCGGAGCCAAGTGTCAGTTCTCCGCTGCCGGTTACCGGCAGTGTGTAATTGACCCAGGCGGATGCCATGTGCTCAGGGATAAGCGCAGTCTGTTTACGTCCCTGACCACCGGTATTATCTGTTTTGGCATTTGTGTAGGTATAGGATGCCTGAACATTGACATTATCAGTCAACTGCACAAATCCTTCAGCTTCTGCCCCCGTTGATGTGACTTTTCCTGTCTGTGTGGCAACAGAAGTATCCGGATTGGTAACCAGTGCATTTTTCTGTTCAATACTGAACCAGGCAATATTCAGATAACCATCGAGGAATGAAGGCGTATATTTGACTCCGGCCTCAATTTGTTCACCTTTCAGCGGTTTATACAAATCGCCGGTCGCAGGGTCGATGGTGCTCATCACTTCAAATGACTGTGAATAGCTGGTATAGGGTGATAACCCGTTATCCGCCAGATACATCAGCCCGGCATTGACACTTACCTCACCATCATTCCGGGATTTATCATTATGAGCTGTCTGATTTTTATTCTCAGTTTTTACCTGATCATAACGCACCCCGGCAACACCGATCCATTTACCGTCCAGCTTGATTTGGTACCGGGAATAGAGGCTTGCCTGAGTTTTATCTATTGTCCGGTTAATATTATCGGCCGGGTCCAGTGGTACGTATTGTCCGTAGACCGGATTCCACGGATTGATCGGACTGAATGCATAACTGTCCTGTTCATCACCTTTTGTCCGGTGATACTGAATTTCAGCCCCTGCCAGCAGGGTGTGCTCCAGACGTTCTGAATCCCATTGTCCCGTCAGGTTGTTATCGAATGTTATACTCTGGCTGTTACCGTCACGGAATACAACACCGCGGGCGAGAGAGGTTGCAGATGTATCTGCGTTCGGAAATGCATATACACTGCGCAGCGTCAGTGAATTATAACCATAATTCAGGCGCTGGGAGAAACGCCAGGTCGTGTCAATATCGTGTTCCAGCAGATATCCGGCGGAAAACTGTGAGCGCTTGTATTTATCATAATCCGGCTCGCCAAGATTCGCTGACGGTTTAATTTTTCCGTAAGGTGAATCGATCAGTGTACCGGCTGCAGGGAAAAACGGGTTGGTTGGTGTACCATCATCATGCAGATACGTTGCCATCAATGTCAGCATGGTATCGTCAGAAAGCGCCATCGCAAGTGAAGGCGCCAGATAAATTCGTTTGTTATCCGTTTTATCCAGTTCACCGTCTGCCTGTTTCATCAAACCGACTATCCGGTAACGGATATCCCCATCATCGCTGGCATGACCGGCAACATCAAAACCAAACCCGCGCTGATCATTATTTCCTGCTTCAAGGAAAAATTCTCCTTTCGGGGTAAACACCGGCTTTTTAGTCACCACGTTTACAGCACCACCGGGGGTAGATTCGCCAAACAGAACCGCAGACGCGCCTTTAACAACTTCAATTTGTTCGAAACCATAAGGTTCAAGCAGCCAGGTATAATACCCGTCGCGGAATAAACGGCTGTTATCCAGATAGGTCGCGGCATCAAAACCACGGATTTTAAACCAGTCAGTATCATTATCCGCACCGTAAGGCTGAGCAGTTACCCCTGAGGTGTAGCGCAGTGCTTCATCCAGTTTTTGCGGTGCGCGGGTTTCCAGCTCTTTTTGCGTAATAACAGAAACGGATTGCGGTGTTTCCTGTAATGCGGTGTCAACTTTCAGCACCCCGGCACTGACTACAACAGTGTCAGAAGTATTACTGTTTGCTGTTTGTGAGTACGCAGGTACAGCACAAAGGGCAACGAAAACATGAAGTGTGATAGCTAAGGGTTTGAAATAAAAAAAATTAGTCATAGCGCCCCTGAAAAGACGAATAATAACGATAATGAGTATTATTAACTATGATTATGCTGTATGGAACTAAAATTTAACCGATACTGAAGAAAGGGAAGAGGTCACCCGAACGCATCCGTGATATCCGTGCCAGTGAGCGGCGGGTGTATTTACGGGTGAAAGATATTTTCGCTATGGCTGTGAACCGGGAATTAAGATCCTTCCGGTATCAGCGTACCATGAGAGATTTGAGCCGGATTGGTTTTCCGGCTAGAAATCAGTCTTAGAAAAACCGGTCATACCGTCCAGTTCCATTTCGCGGCCTAATGCCGTCATCGGATGGACAATGATCAGACCCCGCACAGCTTTCTTAAGCTTGCCGATATCAGCCTGCTCTTTCTTAGTGATAAGACGTTTGAACGGCATATCCACCAGCTTCTGCGCTTCTTTGCTGAGTTTCTTGCTTCGTTGTTCCTTCAGGCGGGCAATTTCAGTTTCCAGCGCGGCTTTTTCTTTCTCAAGTTCTGCATACTTTTCTGTTTCGTTCTTCTGCAGCATACCTGCCATCTGGTGGCGGGTAAGGTCTAAACGGTCGCTGAGAAGCTTGATTTGTGCTTTTTCGTTTTCTTTCATTTTAATTAACCATGAATCAATTTCCTGCCGGGAAGTATACATCATTCTCTGTAAGAGTACGAAAAATGGGGATGTCAGTTATTTTAATTAACAAATAAGACCACTAATGGTGGCCTTATCCGTTTTATATCTTACTCATTTTGATCTTTTTTATCATCATGAACCAAATGATATGCAGATCGTGCCCGTGGATGGATAAAGAAATGACCTGACGGCGCGTTATGTGTTTTAATATGTATCATTAATATTCCGGTTTTTTTACCTTGCTTATTATGAAATGCATAGATAATAAATGGCAGCAGAAAAATAACCACAAAGCAGATACCAAGTAATATCACATAGGATTCACTGCCTGCACCGCCCGGTAATGAACTTGGTGGAAAGAAAGAAACAACAAAGGCAAGAACCGATAATATAAAACCCGCAGATGCCACAGCAAGTTTAAAACCTTTACCGCCGGGTATATTAAATACCCGTTTTTTCTCAGGGTGTTTGCAAATTAAACACATATACCCGAGAAACAACATAAAATAACTGCACAGATAAATAACAACGGTCAGCGCTAATGCGATTAGGAAGGAGGTATTACCGCCTCCGCCGCTGTTGGTCAGCACTATGATGGCAATAGTTGTAATCAGTAATTGTGAAATCACCAATGTAACCGGCACACCATTTTTATTCACCTTAGCAAAGCTTTTCGGTAAAATACCATTTTGGGCAGCAACATACATCCCGCGGGATGGCCCCACAATCCATGATGCTATTTCTGCCAGTACACCTAATAATAAGAGTGCCGCAATAATACGGACAGTCCACTCAAGCGCAGGATTAAAACTTGATACCAGCACATTGAATGTCTGCACCACACCTGCGGATAGATTGATTTCACTGACAGGAATGGATACCGCGACCGATAATCCGCCAATTGAGCTTAAACAAATAGCCGCTATCATCAGTAAAAACATTGCAGCCGGATAATCTCTTCCCGGGTTTTCCATTTCATTAACGTGTGTTGCTGAGGCTTCAACCCCCATGTAACTCAATATAAAAGCAACAAAAACGACCAATGTGCCTATTTTTGTAAAATCAGGGAAAAAAGTCGATGCGCTGATTTCAGTCGCTAAAGGCGCACCGCTGACGAGATAATGTATAGCAAGGAATACCAAAATAAGCGCAGGTAATAAAATACCGGCAAAAAAACCTATTTTTGCGATAGTTGCTGTATATTTTGTACCGCCAAACTGAGTAAATGCCAATATCCATAATATAACCAAAGCACCGATAGTTTTAACTATCGGGTCGTTATTCAGTTCGGGCCAGTTAAGGATATAAGATAATGCCCCTAATACAAAATAGAGCATAGGTATAAAGCCGATTGCAATTTGCAGATAACCAAATGAAATAGCAGCAAATCCCCAGCGCTCACCCAGAGTGTTAGAAACCCAGGCAAATATGCCGCCCTCTTCCCAGCCTTCCACTGTTGCCATTTCTGCCGCACAAAGAGCAACAGGAATAAACCACAATAAACCACCTAATAAAAGGAAAAAAACCAAACTAAAACCGGATGTTGCAAATGTCGGGTATTCATATACCGCCATGACCATAGAGGCAGTAATCGCAAAAAAACCTAATAAAGTCAGTTTCCCGGCACCAGACGCTATCGCTGTCATACTATCCACCTGATATAGTTAATAACATCAGTTCTTTTATCTGCGCTTCACCAGCGGACCAAAAACCATGATATTCTCTGATCTCATAAACAGAAATGAGTCATGAGCATAATCACTATTGATTTATTTAATAACTATTATCCCTTAATCCAAACTTGTCAAATCATCTGACTTTAGTTTCATAATGATAATATTGTTCTGAATTCATCAAAATAAATCACTAACCTACTAATCACTAAAGAATAACCACATAAATAATTTAACCATTAATGATGCATTAATATGTTATTATTGACAGATAACTCCGTTATACACCAAAACAGCCAGGAGTTTACTATATTAATGTAATTAATGGCCTATATGTTATGGCAATATATTGCGTATGGTTTTATGAAAAAATGCATTCATAACTATAGCTAATATTTCTCAGGGAAAGTAAAAAATAAAATAATTGATGATAAATAAAGGCCATCAGCTGGTAAAAAACCCTGCTCCGGGCATACTGACTGTCTGGTACATCAATACACCAGCAATAATAAATATCCCCCCGGCGATCAACCGGAGAATATCGCCATAATACCGGTTTGTTTTTTGCCCGGGATTACGGGACAGGCGCAGTGCCAGAAAGCGCATGCTGTGTACGAACCAGGCAATCATACAAAGAGTGATGCCGGTTCCCAGCGCCATTGCGAATACCGCGATAATTCCCCAGTGAAAAACACCGATAACTGATGAGAACAGTAAAACCAATAATGCCCCCGAACACGGTCGGCTACCCATGGCCAGAATCATACCGGCTTGTGTCCGCCAATTGCCGGTGACTGTATTTCCCGGCATAACATGCTGATGACCACAACTGCATGTCTCAACTTGTCCGCTTTGCAGATAAACCGGTTTTAATGCCACAGGGGGTTTATTATCCGATACGCGGATTGTTTTTATTTGCGGCTTATTGATCGGTGGCCTGATAAATAAACGGCGTAATGCGCGGATAACAATAATGGTGCCAAAAAGAATAATAAACGCATAACTGGCTTTCTCTGTTATCTGGCTGACATTATTTAACTGGCGTACTGACAAGTTTAATATAAACAGCACAACAGAGACTAAAACAACCGCCACAGTGCCCTGAAGCAGAGAAGCCAGAATACTTAATAACGTGCTGTGGCGTAATTTTGCCGGATGTGTGGCGATGTAAGCAGAAAGGATAACTTTGCCGTGGCCTGGGCCCAGAGCATGCAACAGGCCATATAAAAAACTGAAAAGCGTCAGAAGCCCGCCCGCTTTAAGCGGATCAGACACTACTTTCTGAATCAGCGCCGCCATTTCGAAATTCAGTTCTTTTTGTAACTTTGCACTGACATGCAGCAATGACGGCCACTGGCTGTACAGCAACCCGCCTGCAGACAAAACAATAAGTACAACAGTGAGCTGAAGAATAATCCGTGAATATGATGTCATCCGTTATCTCACTCCGGGCAATGTAAGGTGATCTGCTGTGCAAACTGACGACCGAGCGTCAGGTCATCATCCGGGGTATCACCGGTATCCAGCGACAGCGCATAATCTTTCAGGGTATCCGAAGGATCTGCCTCGGTAAAAATTAACCGGCACTGTGATGCATCCGGCGGAGAAAGGTGAACCGCGCGTTTGCCGTTGTAGGTCATACTGACAAAAAAAGTCGGCTCATACGTTTTCAGCTCAATGGTGCTGCCGGTTAACGGTATCGGATGCAATAGTGAGACACGGAATGACATAACAATCTGCAATCCCTCACGCATCATCCGGTTGGTGTCCGGAAAGAGTTTAAGAGGCTGTTTTTTATTCTGATAATTCAGTTCGGAAAAATAAGACTGTGCAATTATATTGGCCATCACAGATGCTGCCTGCTTCTTCCACTGCGGACTGTCTTCTTTGGTGTTCATCAAATCATACAGAATATCTGCGGAAGTCATCGGATCCATTTTCCAGACATACTCAATGCCTGTCAGAGTCTGGTTTTCCGTTATCAGGGTCGTTTCCATATCGATAAAACTGTGCGGGTGTGCAAATGTCTGCGGACTGAACATCAGCAAAACTAAGAAAGAGAGCAGTAACGTATTCATTCTTCTGATTAAATTCACAGATTATCTCACCCCGGCAAAAGATGTTATAACATAACATAGTGCTGCAGATGAAAATACTGTTTTCTGAAACACCGCTGCGGACAGGAAATCATCATAAAATGACGAAAGTGCGATCCCTGCCACAGATATCTGCCATTCATTCGCCTGTTCAATAAAACATCATAAAGATATAGGTCACACCGCCGATAACTCAAATATACCCTTATTTGTTTCGGGAGTTTTGTATGTCCTGGTATCCGTCCCGCATTTCAACCCGCCTGACTATCGGGGGCATCCTGCTCCTGGCCGTCACTACTGCCATTATTATTGTTGTTATGCTGTGGCGGGGTCAGCCCCGCGTTGTGGAAATTAATACTGCATTAATTGAAGAAACCGGACGCGGCCTGACATCCAGGGTCAGCACGATTTTATCTCAGACAGACGGAAAAACGGTCAGCCTGGCACGCCTGGCGGAAGTGCTGCCCAATGATGAGGCGCTGTACCGCTATATCCCGCCCAATCTGATTGAAAGCAACAGCCTGATCACCGGCGGCGGGATCTGGCCGGAGCCGGGGGCATTCACCCCGGGAATTGAGAAACGCAGCTTTTTCTGGGCACGGAATCCGGCCGGGGAACTGGTTTTTTCTGATGAGTACAATACAGAGGGTGCCGGTAATTATCACAATGAAAGCTGGTACCGGAATGCCCGTGAGCAATCAACGGAGAGCTGTTTGTGGTCTGATGTTTACCGTGATGCCGTTTCCGGTGTGAATATGGTGACCTGCAGTGTGCCTTACAAAACCGACGGAAAATTTGCCGGTGTCGCGACAACGGATATCCGTCTGGATAATATCGCCGCTATTATGCAGCAATACGGCAACAGCACCGGAGGCTATGCCTTTGTGACAGACCGGCAGGGGCAGCTGATCTATTTTCCGGGTGATGACAGTAAGCAATTCAAAACCTTTGATGAGCTGGCCGCACAATCAGCCTGGCTGGCACCGGTGGCAGCAAGCCTGAAGCAACCCCATTCTGAGCAATCCGCTATCGACAGTATCCGCATTGATAATGACGGTCAGCTGAATACCGCTTCACAAGTGATGCTGTTCCCGATGGCCGATACCGGATGGGTCATAGGCCTTGTCACACCGGAAAGCCGGATCACCGGGCTGGCAAAAGTGATGATGCAGGATGTGCTGGAAGCCCTGCTGCCGATCATGGCACTGCTGTTGCTGGGCTCCTGGCTGGTTGTCCGCTGTCTGATCACCCGCCTCGATGAGACCCGTAAGGCCCTCGATGATATAGCTCACGGGGAAGGCGACCTGACCCGGCGGATGGAAGTTCGCGGTGCCGATGAAATCTCCGCTATCTCACAGGCATTTAATCTGTTTGCCGATAAAATATCATCCATGCTGCTCACGGTACGCAGCAGCAGTTCTGTTGTGGCCGGAAATACCGTTAATCTTGCTGATAATAATAACGAGTTGTCCGCACGGGTCACACAGCAGGCGGCAGCGCTGGAGCAGAGTGCTTCCGCGATGGAAGAACTGAATGCAACGGTGCGTCAGAACAGTGAGAATACCCATCAGGCTGATGAACTGGCGGAAACCACCGCACAAACAGCAAGCCGCTGCGGAGATATGATGCGTGATGTGATTTCGACAATGAACAGCGTCAGTACATCATCCGGACGAATGGTTGAAATCGTGTCAGTGATCGACAGTATTGCATTCCAGACCAATATTCTGGCACTGAATGCCGCCGTCGAGGCAGCGCGTGCCGGTGATTCCGGGCGGGGCTTTGCAGTGGTCGCAACCGAAGTCAGGTCACTGGCTCAGCGCAGCGCACAGGCAGCACAGGAGATTAAGGCGCTGATTGATGAGTCTGTGCAGAATGTCAAAACCGGCAGTAATCAGGTGCATGAAGCCGGAGAAACGCTGGCAGATCTGGTGATGGATGTGTTGCAGGTAAGACAGCTGATGAGTGATATCCGTGTCGCCGGTGAGGAGCAGAGCAAAGGGCTGGCCGAGGTAACGATGGCAGTCTCAGAGATGGATACCACCGTACAGCAGAATGCCACATTAATTGATGATGCCGCTTCGCGGACGCAAATCCTGCGAAGAGAAGCCGAACAGCTTTCGCAGATGGTATCAGCCTTTAAATTACCGGAACCGCGTTAATAATGCAGATACGTTTCCCGGCAGAAAACTCTCTGCCGGGAATACGTGAAATATCAGTCCAGATCTGATGCGTCGTGACGTTCGCGGATAAACCGATCTGACGGCTCTCCGCCGCTGCGGTTAACCCGGCGTCCGCGCTGAACAGCCGGACGTGCCGCTATCTGCTTCGCCCAGCGGATCACATGCGGATATTCACTGACAGACAGGAATGTCGCCGCATTATACAGCGTACCCAGCACTAACCCGCCGTACCATGGCCATGCAGCCATATCAGCAATAGTGTAGTTATCGCCGGTAATAAATTCATGCTGACTGAGCTGACGGTTCAGGACATCCAGCTGGCGTTTGGTTTCCATCGCGTAGCGGTTAATCGGATATTCATATTTTTCCGGTGCATACGCATAGAAATGACCAAACCCGCCGCCGACAAACGGTGCTGATCCCATCTGCCAGAACAGCCATGACAATGTTTCTGCCCTTTCAGGTTGTGTTTCCGGCAGGAACAAAGAGAATTTTTCGGCCAGATAGGTCAGAATTGCACCGGATTCAAAGATCCGTACCTGCTTCGTACCACTTCTGTCGACCAATGCCGGGATTTTTGAGTTCGGGTTAATATCAACAAATCCGGAACCAAACTGGTCACCTTCGCCGATATCAATCAGCCAGGCATCGTATTCCGCATCGCGGATCCCCGCAACCAGCAGTTCTTCAAGCATGATAGTGACTTTCTGACCGTTAGGTGTTCCCAGCGAGTAAAGCTGCAATGGGTGTTTACCAACAGACAGGGCTTTTTCATGTGTCGCCCCGGCAACAGGACGGTTGGTATTGGCAAATTTTCCGCCGTTTTTCTGTTTCCATTCCCACACCTGAGGCGGGACATAGGTTGGATCAGCCATAACGATGCTCCTTTATATTTTCTGCCGGATTGAAGTGATCAGTTATCCAATCTACCTTCCGGTGAATAAAATACAAACGGAATTTTCTTTTCGCTCAAATGCAAAAAAGCCACCCAAAGGGTGGCTTCTTCACTTAATAATAACCTGGCGGTTCCCTACTCTCACATGGGGAGACCCCACACTACCATCGGCGCTACGGCGTTTCACTTCTGAGTTCGGCATGGGGTCAGGTGGGACCACCGCGC
>NZ_JBPIZE010000012.1:0-25120 GCF_051172335.1 Morganella sp. B601 | reverse complement strand
AACTGCCGGAAGGCGTTGAAATGGTAATGCCGGGCGACAACATCAAAATGATCGTCACCCTGATCCACCCAATCGCAATGGACGATGGTCTGCGTTTCGCAATCCGTGAAGGCGGCCGTACCGTTGGCGCGGGTGTTGTAGCGAAAGTGATGGGTTAATTCCCCGCTGATTATTAAAAAGAGAGCTGCGGCTCTCTTTTTTTATGCCTGCTTTCCGGCAACTGCTGACAAAATTTACACAATCGCAATTGTAATAATACTGATTATCATTTACTCTTTACCGCAGTCAGGAGGAATGATATGTACGTATGTTTGTGTAATGCCATCAGTGATAAAGCCATCCGGAATGCCGTGCGCCAGAATAAGGTTCATTCCATCGGTGAACTGCGTAAAATTATCCCTGTCGGTACTGAATGCGGCAAATGTATCCGCCACGCCAAAGCCGTTATTGCAGAAGAGCATATGTCTGTCCCGGTTGACCGCGTCGCCTGAATCTTCTCTCTGAAACCCGCCGGAATTTTGAACTGTATCGCTATTTTGTCACCGTAATCACTCCGTGAATTATTTCCTGTGTCTATACTGAACAGACAGGAAACAAAGGAGGGTACATGAAAGGCGATAAAAAAATGATCTCGCATCTGAACAAATTGCTGGGAAATGAACTGGTTGCTATTAACCAGTATTTTCTGCATGCCCGCATGTTCAAAAACTGGGGTCTGATTAAACTCAATAACAAAGAATATGAAGAATCCATTGATGAGATGAAACACGCTGATGAATACATTGAGCGTATCTTATTTCTGGAAGGGATCCCGAACCTTCAGGATCTCGGTAAACTTCATATCGGCGAAGATGTTGAAGAAATGCTGAAGTCTGATCTTCAGCTGGAACTGGATGGCGCCAAAGATTTACGTGAAGCCATTGCCTATGCCGATTCCAAACATGATTATGTCAGCCGTGATTTGATGATAAAAATACTGGCGGAAGAGGAGTCTCATATCGACTGGCTGGAAACCCAGCTGGATCTGATAGCCCGTGTGGGTCTGCAGAACTATCAGCAGGCACAGATGGCGGACGCAGACACAGAATAAAAAACAGAGAAATAATCACTGAAGTAAGCAATGTGCAGAACCGCCGGCAGGGAAACCCGCGGCGGTTTTTCTTTTTTGATTTTTTGTCATGGCGCCGGAGATAATTTGCACAAATCCCGGTTTGCGGCTTGCTTTCAGGGCTCATTCACGTATAATGCGCGGGCTTGCCAATTGTGCAAGCCTGGTTGATACCAGCATTGGACAGTATGTTTTTTAGCTGTTCATGAAAATATCCCCGATATGGGGATTACATCGAGAACGATTACACTCCCCCGTCAATCGAAATGGGTGCGAGGAGTAATTTTTTACGTTTATAAAATAGTTGGAGCTCTGGTCTCATGCAGAACCAAAGAATCCGTATCCGCCTTAAAGCTTTTGATCATCGTCTGATCGATCAATCAACTGCGGAAATCGTAGAGACTGCTAAGCGCACTGGTGCGCAAGTTCGTGGTCCTATCCCGCTGCCGACCCGTAAAGAGCGTTTTACCGTTCTGATCTCTCCGCACGTCAACAAAGATGCGCGCGATCAGTACGAAATTCGCACTCACAAACGTCTGGTTGACATCGTTGAGCCAACTGAAAAAACCGTTGATGCTCTGATGCGTCTGGATCTGGCTGCCGGCGTTGACGTGCAGATCAGCCTGGGTTAATCAGGTATCAATTGATTGAGAGGTTGAAACAATGATTGGTTTAGTCGGTAAAAAAGTGGGTATGACCCGCATCTTCACTGAAGAAGGTGTGTCAATCCCTGTTACTGTTATCGAAATCGAAAATAACCGCGTTACTCAGGTTAAATCTGACGAAACTGACGGTTATCGTGCTATTCAGGTTACCACCGGCAGCAAAAAAGCTAACCGCGTGAACAAACCTGAAGCAGGACATTTCGCAAAAGCTGGTGTTGAAGCTGGTCGCCTGTTACGTGAATTCCGCCTGTCAGAAGGTGAAGAGTTCACTGTTGGCCAGAACATCAGCGTTGAAATTTTCGCTGACGTTAAGAAAGTTGACGTTACTGGTACATCTAAAGGTAAGGGCTTCGCCGGTACTGTAAAGCGCTGGAACTTCCGTACTCAGGATGCTACTCATGGTAACTCCTTGTCTCACCGTGTTCCGGGTTCTATTGGTCAGAACCAGACTCCGGGTAAGGTATTTAAAGGCAAGAAAATGGCAGGTCAGCTGGGTAACGAACGTGTAACCGTTCAGAGCCTGGATGTCGTTCGCGTTGACGCTGAGCGTAACCTGCTGCTGGTAAAAGGTGCTGTCCCGGGTGCAACCGGTAGCAACCTGATTGTTAAACCAGCTGTCAAGGCTTAACGTCGAGGAGATAGGAATGGAATTGGTAATGAAAGACGCGCAAAGCGCGCTGACTGTTTCCGAAACTACCTTCGGGCGTGATTTCAATGAAGCGCTTGTCCATCAAGTAGTTGTTGCGTATGCAGCTGGTGCTCGTCAAGGTACACGTGCTCAGAAAACTCGTGCTGAAGTTACTGGGTCTGGTAAAAAACCATGGCGTCAAAAAGGTACTGGTCGTGCCCGCTCTGGTTCAGTTAAGAGCCCAATCTGGCGCTCTGGTGGTATCACTTTTGCAGCGAAACCACAGGACCACAGTCAAAAAGTTAACAAAAAGATGTACCGCGGCGCGCTGAAAAGCATCCTGTCCGAACTGGTACGTCAGGATCGTCTGATCATTGTCGAAAAATTTGCTGTAGAAGCACCTAAAACCAAGCTGCTGGTACAGAAATTGAAAGATATGGCTCTGGAAGACGTGATGATCGTCACACACGAAGTTGATGAGAACCTGTTCTTAGCAGCTCGCAACCTGTACAAGGTTGATGTGCGTGATGTCACTGCAATCGATCCGGTCAGTCTGATCGCGTTCGGTAAAGTAGTGATGACTGCTGAAGCAGTTAAGCAAGTTGAGGAGATGCTGGCATGATCCGTGAAGAACGTCTGCTGAAAGTACTGCGCGCGCCGCATGTATCTGAAAAAGCGTCTACCGCGATGGAAAAAACAAATACCATCGTGCTCAAAGTTGCTAAAGACGCGACTAAAGCTGAAATCAAAGCTGCAGTTGAAAAACTGTTCGAAGTCAAAGTTGAAGGTGTTAACACTCTGCTGGTTAAAGGCAAAGTGAAGCGCCACGGTCAGCGTTTCGGTCGTCGTAGCGACTGGAAAAAAGCTTACGTCACCCTGCAGGAAGGCCAGAATCTGGACTTCGTCGGCGGCGCTGAGTAAGTCGGAGGAGTAAAGAACAATGGCAATTGTTAAATGTAAACCTACGTCTCCGGGCCGTCGCCACGTCGTTAAAGTGGTTAACCCTGAGCTTCACAAGGGCAAACCTTACGCACCACTGCTTGAGAAAAACAACAAGTCTGGTGGTCGTAACAACAATGGCCGTATCACTACCCGTCATATTGGTGGTGGTCACAAGCAAAATTACCGTATTGTTGACTTTAAACGTAACAAAGACGGTATCCCGGCTGTTGTAGAACGTCTGGAATATGATCCAAACCGTTCAGCAAATATTGCTCTGGTATTATACAAAGACGGTGAACGCCGTTACATCCTGGCTCCTAAAGGCCTGAAAGCTGGTGATCAAATCCAGTCTGGTGTTGATGCTGCAATCAAAGCGGGTAACGCTCTGCCAATGCGCAACATCCCGGTTGGTTCTACTGTTCATAACGTAGAAATGAAACCAGGTAAAGGCGGCCAGCTGGCACGTTCTGCCGGTACTTACGTTCAGATCGTTGCGCGCGATGGTGCTTATGTCACTATTCGTCTGCGTTCCGGTGAAATGCGTAAAGTTCCTTCAGACTGCCGCGCGACTTTAGGTGAAGTGGGTAACGCTGAACACATGCTGCGCGTTCTGGGTAAAGCTGGTGCAAGCCGCTGGCGTGGTATTCGCCCTACCGTTCGCGGTACTGCGATGAACCCGGTAGACCACCCACATGGTGGTGGTGAAGGTCGTAACTTTGGTAAACACCCTGTAACACCATGGGGCGTTCAGACCAAAGGTAAGAAGACTCGTAAAAACAAACGCACTGAACACTTCATCGTTCATCGTCGTACTAAGAAATAATTAGAGGATAAGCCATGCCACGTTCTCTCAAGAAAGGTCCTTTTATTGACCTGCACTTGCTGAAGAAGGTAGAGAAAGCGGTGGAAAGCGGTGACAAAAAGCCTGTTAAGACTTGGTCCCGTCGTTCAACGATCTTTCCTAACATGATCGGTTTGACCATCGCTGTCCATAATGGTCGTCAGCATGTTCCGGTTTACGTTACCGACGAAATGGTTGGTCACAAACTGGGTGAATTCGCGCCGACCCGTACTTATCGCGGCCATGCGGCTGATAAAAAAGCCAAAAAGAAATAAGGTAGGAGGAAGAGATGGAAACTATTGCTATGCATCGCCACGCTCGTTCTTCTGCTCAGAAGGTTCGCCTGGTGGCTGACCTGATCCGCGGTAAGAAAGTGTCGCAAGCTCTGGAAATTTTAACCTTTACCAACAAGAAAGCTGCTGGTTTAGTGAAGAAAGTCCTGGAGTCTGCTATTGCTAACGCAGAACACAACGATGGCGCTGACATCGATGATCTGAAAGTAGCGAAAATTTTCGTTGACGACGGCCCAACCATGAAGCGCATCATGCCTCGTGCTAAAGGTCGTGCAGATCGTATTCTTAAGCGCACCAGCCACATCACTGTGGTTGTGTCCGATCGCTGATACCTGGAGACTAGCAATGGGTCAGAAAGTAAATCCAAATGGTATTCGCCTGGGTATTGTTAAACCTTGGAACTCTACCTGGTTTGCGAACACCAAAGAATTCGCTGACAACCTGGACAGCGACTTTAAAGTACGTAAGTACTTAACTAAAGAACTGGAAAAAGCGTCAGTATCACGCATCGTTATCGAGCGTCCTGCTAAGAGCATCCGTGTGACTATTCACACTGCACGCCCTGGCATCGTGATCGGTAAGAAAGGTGAAGACGTTGAAAAACTGCGCAAAAGCGTTTCAGATATCGCTGGCGTTCCTGCGCAGATCAATATTGCCGAAGTACGTAAACCTGAACTGGACGCAAAATTAGTTGCTGACAGCATCACTTCACAGCTGGAACGTCGTGTTATGTTCCGTCGTGCTATGAAGCGTGCGGTACAGAATGCTATGCGTTTAGGCGCTAAAGGTATCAAAGTCGAAGTCAGCGGCCGTTTAGGCGGTGCTGAAATCGCACGTACTGAGTGGTATCGCGAAGGCCGTGTGCCTCTGCATACCCTGCGTGCAGACATCGATTATAACACCTCTGAAGCTCAGACTACTTATGGTGTTATCGGTGTTAAAGTGTGGATCTTCAAAGGTGAGATTCTGGGTGGCATGGCTGCAGTTGAACAGGCGGAAAAACCGGCTGCTCAACCTAAAAAACAGCAGCGTAAAGGCCGTAAGTAAAGGAGAGTCGCTGAATGTTACAACCAAAGCGTACAAAATTCCGTAAAGTGCACAAAGGCCGTAACCGCGGTCTGGCAGCCGGCGCGGATGTGAGCTTCGGCACTTATGGTCTGAAAGCTGTTGGCCGTGGTCGTCTGACTGCACGTCAGATCGAAGCAGCACGTCGTGCTATGACCCGTGCAGTTAAGCGTCAGGGTAAAATCTGGATCCGTGTGTTCCCGGACAAACCTATCACTGAAAAGCCTCTTGAAGTGCGTATGGGTAAAGGTAAAGGTAACGTGGAGTATTGGGTTGCCTTAATCCAGCCGGGTAAAGTCCTGTATGAAATGGACGGCGTATCGGAAGAGCTTGCTCGTGAAGCATTCAAGCTGGCAGCAGCTAAACTGCCTATCAAAACCACCTTTGTAACTAAGACGGTGATGTAATGAAAGCGAAAGAGCTGCGCGAAAAAAGCGTTGAAGAGCTGAACACTGAGCTGCTGAACCTGCTGCGCGAACAATTTAACCTGCGTATGCAAGCGGCAAGCGGCCAGTTACAACAGTCTCATCTGTTAAAACAAGTGCGTCGTAATATTGCACGTGTTAAGACTTTATTGACTGAGAAGGCGGGTGCGTAATGACCGATAAAATCCGTACTCTGCAAGGTCGTGTTGTTAGTGACAAAATGGAGAAATCCATTGTTGTGACTATCGAGCGTATGGTGAAACACCCTCTGTATGGTAAGTTCATCCGTCGTACGACTAAACTGCACGTACATGACGAGAACAATGAATGTGGTATCGGTGACGTGGTAGAAATCCGCGAAACCCGTCCACTGTCTAAGACTAAGTCCTGGACCCTGGTTCGCGTCGTAGAGAAAGCTGTACTGTAACAGCACTGCTTTCTGATGTAGAATAAACGGCTCGGCTTTAGAGCCGTTTATTTTTTTCTATCCATAACGAAGATGTGGTGTTATAATGCCGCGCCCTCGTAATATGGGTATTTGGACGGCCTCTCTTTTTAGTAAGAGTGGCTCAGTAGTAGTTGACATTTAGCGGAGCACTAAAATGATCCAAGAACAGACTATGCTGAACGTGGCCGATAACTCCGGTGCACGTCGCGTAATGTGTATCAAGGTTCTAGGTGGCTCGCACCGTCGCTACGCAGCTGTAGGCGACATTATCAAAATTACCATCAAGGAAGCAATTCCGCGCGGTAAAGTAAAAAAAGGTGATGTTCTGAAGGCAGTAGTGGTGCGCACCAAGAAGGGTGTACGTCGCCCTGACGGTTCTGTCATTCGCTTCGATAGCAACGCTTGTGTATTGTTAAACAATAACAGCGAGCAAGTTATCGGTACGCGTATTTTTGGGCCGGTAACTCGTGAACTTCGTAACGAGAAGTTTATGAAAATTATCTCACTGGCACCTGAAGTACTCTAAGGAGCGGAACTATGGCAGCGAAAATCCGTCGTGATGACGAAATTATCGTGCTGACCGGCAAAGATAAAGGTAAGCGCGGTAAAGTAAAACAGGTTCTTTCTTCTGGTAAAGTTATCGTTGAAGGTATCAATCTGGTTAAGAAACATCAGAAGCCGGTTCCGGCCCTGAACCAACCAGGTGGCATCGTTGAAAAAGAAGCTGCAATTCAGGTTTCTAACGTTGCAATCTTCAATGCGGCAACCGGCAAGGCTGACCGTGTAGGTTTTAGATTCGAAGACGGCAAAAAAGTCCGTTTCTTCAAGTCTAACAGCGAAACTATCAAGTAATTTTTGGAGTATACGATGGCGAAACTGCATGATTACTACAAAGACGAAGTAGTTAAACAACTGATGACTCAGTTTAACTACAATTCTGTCATGCAAGTCCCTCGGGTCGAGAAGATCACCCTGAATATGGGTGTTGGTGAAGCAATTGCTGATAAAAAACTGCTGGATAATGCAGCAGCTGACTTAGCAGCAATCTCTGGTCAGAAACCATTGATCACCAAAGCACGCAAATCTGTTGCAGGCTTCAAAATCCGCCAGGGCTATCCAATCGGCTGTAAAGTAACTCTGCGTGGCGAACGCATGTGGGAGTTCTTTGAGCGACTGATTTCTATTGCTGTACCACGTATTCGTGACTTCCGTGGCTTGTCCGCTAAGTCTTTCGATGGTCGCGGTAACTACAGCATGGGCGTACGTGAACAAATCATCTTCCCTGAAATCGATTACGATAAAGTGGATCGTGTTCGTGGTCTTGATATTACTATCACTACCACCGCGAAATCTGATGATGAAGGTCGCGCACTGTTATCAGCGTTTAACTTCCCGTTTCGCAAGTAAGGCAGGGTATTCATGGCTAAGAAATCTATGAAAGCACGTGATGTAAAACGTGCAAAATTAGCTGAGAAATTCTTCGCAAAACGCGCAGAACTGAAAGCTACCATCTCCGATGTCAACGCATCAGATGACGATCGTTGGGATGCTGTTCTGAAGCTTCAATCTCTGTCACGTGATTCCAGTCCTTCCCGTCAGCGTAACCGTTGCCGCCAAACCGGGCGTCCACACGGTTTTCTGCGGAAGTTTGGCTTAAGCCGTATTAAAGTCCGTGAAGCCGCTATGCGCGGTGAAATCCCGGGCCTTAAGAAAGCTAGCTGGTAATTGTCACCATATTGAATCACGGGAGTAAAGACAGATGAGCATGCAAGATCCCATCGCGGATATGCTGACCCGTATCCGTAACGGTCAGGCCGCGAACAAAGTTGCGGTCACCATGCCTTCCTCCAAGCTGAAAGTGGCAATTGCCAACGTGCTGAAGGAAGAAGGTTATATTGAAGATTTTAAAATCGAAGGCGACATCAAGCCAGAACTGGAACTGACTCTTAAGTATTTCCAGGGTAAGGCTGTTGTAGAAAGCATCCAGCGCGTAAGCCGCCCAAGTCTGCGTATTTATAAGCGCAAAGACGAACTGCCACAAGTTATGGCAGGTCTGGGTATCGCAGTTGTTTCTACATCTAAAGGTGTAATGACTGATCGTGCAGCTCGCCAGGCTGGTCTTGGTGGCGAGATTCTCTGCTACGTAGCATAATTCGGGAGGAAAGAATGTCTCGTGTGGCAAAAGCACCCGTCGTCATTCCTGCCGGCGTAGAGGTAAAACTCAACGGTCAGGTTATTTCGATTAAGGGTAAAAACGGCGAGCTGAGCCGTAATATCCACAACGCTGTAGAAGTTAAACATGCAGACAACCAGTTAACCTTTGGTCCGCGTGACGGTTATACCGACGCATGGGCACAGGCTGGTACAACTCGTGCACTGGTTAACGCTATGGTTGTTGGTGTTACCGAAGGCTTCTCTAAGAAGCTGCAACTGGTAGGTGTTGGTTATCGTGCAGCCGTTAAAGGTGATGTGGTAAACCTGTCTGTAGGTTTCTCTCACCCGGTAGAGCACAAACTGCCGGCTGGCGTTACTGCTGAATGTCCGACCCAAACTGAAATCGTACTGAAAGGTGCTGATAAGCAGGTTATTGGTCAGATCGCAGCAGACTTACGCGCCTATCGTCGCCCTGAACCTTACAAAGGTAAAGGTATTCGCTACGCCGACGAAGTCGTGCGTATTAAAGAGGCTAAGAAGAAGTAAGGTAACACTATGGATAAGAAAGCAGCTCGTATCCGTCGTGCGACCCGCGCACGCCGCAAGCTTATGGAACTGGGTGCAACCCGCCTGGTGGTACATCGTACCCCTCGCCATATCTATGCGCAGGTTATTGCACCAAACGGTTCTGAAACGTTGGTGGCCGCTTCTACTGTTGAAAAAGCTATCAGCGAACAAGTTAAATACACCGGAAACAAAGATGCCGCAATCGCAGTAGGTAAAGCTATTGCTGAGCGCGCACTGGAAAAAGGAATCAAAGCAGTATCCTTTGACCGTTCAGGTTTCCAATATCATGGTCGAGTCCAGGCACTGGCAGATGCTGCCCGTGAAGCTGGCCTACAGTTCTAAGGTAGAGGTGTAAGATGGCACACATCGAAAAACAGGCTGGCGAACTGCAGGAAAAGCTGATCGCGGTAAACCGCGTATCTAAAACCGTTAAAGGTGGTCGTATCTTTAGCTTCACCGCACTGACTGTAGTGGGTGATGGCAACGGCCGCGTTGGTTTTGGTTACGGCAAAGCACGCGAAGTTCCGGCAGCAATCCAGAAAGCGATGGAAAAAGCCCGTCGCAACATGAAAACCGTTGCACTTAACAACGGCACATTATTCCACCCAGTGAAAGGCACACACACCGGTTCCCGCGTGTTTATGCAGCCTGCTCACGAAGGTACCGGTATTATTGCCGGTGGTGCAATGCGTGCTGTTCTTGAAGTTGCCGGTGTTCGTAACGTCCTGGCTAAAACTTATGGTTCCACGAACCCAATTAACGTTGTTCGTGCAACACTGGATGCTTTAGACAGCATGAAGTCTCCGGAAATGGTTGCAGCTAAGCGTGGTAAATCCGTCGAAGAAATTCTGGGGTAATGGACCATGGCTAAGACAATTAAAATTACACAAACCCGCAGCTCAATCGGCCGTCTGCCAAAACATAAGGCAACTCTGGTCGGTTTAGGTCTGCGTCATATTGGCCACACTGTAGAACGCGAAGATACACCAGCGGTCCGTGGTATGGTTAATCGTATTTCCTATATGGTTAAAGTTGAGGAGTAACAGATGCAATTAAATACTCTGTCTCCGGCAGCAGGTGCTAAACACGCACCAAAACGTGTAGGTCGTGGTATTGGTTCCGGTCTCGGTAAAACTGCAGGTCGTGGTCACAAAGGTCAGAGCTCTCGTTCTGGCGGTGGCGTACGTCGTGGGTTTGAAGGTGGCCAGATGCCTTTATATCGTCGTCTGCCAAAATTCGGCTTTACTTCACGTAAAGCGATGGTCACTGCTGAGATCCGTTTATCTGATCTTCAGCTGATCGAAGGCGATGTTATCGATCTTAATGTATTGAAAGCCGCAAACGTTATTGGTCCACAGATTGAGTACGCGAAAGTGTTCCTGTCTGGTGAACTGACTCGTGCAGTTACTGTACGCGGCCTGCGTGTTACTAAAGGCGCTCGTGCTGTTATCGAAGCTGCTGGCGGTAAAATCGAGGAATAAGTAACAGATGGCAAAGCAACCAGGTACAGATTTCCAAAGTGCTAAAGGCGGAATAGGTGAGTTAAAGCGTCGTTTACTGTTTGTGCTCGGCGCACTGATTGTTTTCCGTATTGGCTCTTTCATTCCTATCCCTGGTATTGATGCCACTGTTCTTGCGAAATTGCTCGAACAACAACAAGGCACCATCATTGAGATGTTTAACATGTTCTCTGGTGGTGCGTTGAGTCGTGCTTCAATCTTTGCGCTGGGTATCATGCCGTACATTTCGGCATCGATTATTATCCAGCTGCTGAGCGTGGTGAATCCGCGCCTGGCGGAGATTAAGAAAGAAGGGGAAGCTGGTCGTCGTAAGATTAGCCAGTACACCCGGTATAGTACGTTAGTCCTCGCGGTGTTCCAGTCTGTTGGTATCGCGATGGGCTTACCGAATATGCCAGGTATGCAGGGCCTGGTTATTAACCCCGGCTTTGCATTCTACTTCACGGCTGTTGTGAGTTTGGTGACAGGGACTATGTTCCTGATGTGGCTGGGTGAGCAGATTACTGAACGTGGTATCGGTAACGGTATTTCGATCATTATCTTCGCCGGTATTGTTGCGGGTCTTCCGTCAGCAATTGGCCATACCATTGAGCAAGCTCGTCAAGGCGAACTGCACTTCCTCCTGTTGCTATTGGTTGCAGTCTTGGTATTTGCGGTTACTTGCTTTGTTGTCTTTATGGAGCGTGGTCAGCGTCGTATCGTCGTTAACTATGCCAAACGTCAGCAAGGCCGCCGTGTTTACGCGGCACAAAGTACACACTTACCGTTGAAAGTGAATATGGCGGGTGTAATTCCTGCGATTTTCGCTTCCAGTATTATCCTGTTCCCTGGTACAATTGCATCTTGGTTCGGTGATGGTACTGGCTGGGATTGGCTGACGACAATTTCTATGTATCTGCAGCCAGGCCAGCCGCTCTATGTGTTACTTTATGCCTCTGCAATCATATTCTTCTGTTTCTTCTATACCGCACTGGTATTTAATCCAAGAGAAACAGCAGATAACCTGAAGAAGTCCGGTGCATTTGTACCAGGAATTCGTCCGGGAGAGCAAACGGCCAAGTACATCGATAAAGTAATGACTCGTTTAACTTTAGTTGGCGCGTTATATATTACCTTTATCTGCCTAATCCCGGAGTTCATGCGTGACGCAATGAAAGTACCTTTCTACTTTGGTGGTACTTCCCTCTTAATCGTGGTTGTGGTCATCATGGACTTTATGGCTCAAGTGCAAACTCTGATGATGTCAAGTCAGTACGAGTCTGCATTGAAAAAAGCAAACCTCAAAGGTTATAACCGTTAATTCGGTTTGCTTTAGAAGTTACGGAGAGTAAAAATGAAAGTTCGTGCTTCCGTCAAGAAATTATGCCGTAACTGCAAAATCGTTAAGCGTCACGGTGTCGTGCGCGTGATTTGCAGTGCTGAGCCTAAGCATAAACAGCGTCAAGGCTAATAAAAAGCATATTTTTCTTGCAAAGTTGGATTGAGCTGGCTAAATTAGCCAGCCAATCTTTTTATTAAACGTGGTTCTACTGTTTGAGTATCCTGAAAACGGGCTTTTCAGATCAGTATTACCCCAAAATTTTTAGGAGTGCATAGTGGCCCGTATAGCAGGCATTAACATTCCTGATCATAAACATGCTGTTATTGCATTAACTGCAATTTTCGGCATCGGCTTAACCCGTTCACAGGCTATCTGTAAAGCAACGGGTATTGCTGAAGATGTTAAGATCAGTGAGCTGTCTGAAGAGCAAATCGACCAACTGCGTGACGAAGTTGCTAAATACGTTGTAGAAGGTGACCTGCGCCGTGAAGTGACCCTCAGCATCAAACGTCTTATGGACATTGGTTGCTATCGTGGTTTACGCCATCGTCGTGGTCTTCCGGTACGCGGTCAGCGTACGAAGACTAACGCACGTACCCGTAAGGGTCCGCGTAAGCCGATCAAGAAATAATCGGGGAATCTTATAATGGCAAAAGCACCTGTTCGTGCACGTAAGCGTGTAAGAAAACAAGTCTCTGACGGTGTGGCTCATATCCATGCTTCTTTCAACAACACAATCGTTACCATTACTGACCGTCAGGGTAACGCATTAGGTTGGGCAACTGCCGGTGGTTCCGGTTTCCGTGGTTCTCGTAAATCAACTCCATTCGCAGCACAGGTTGCAGCAGAACGTTGCGCAGAGGCTGTGAAAGAGTACGGTATTAAGAATCTGGAAGTTATGGTTAAAGGACCTGGTCCTGGCCGTGAGTCAACCGTTCGCGCATTAAACGCGGCTGGTTTCCGCATCACTAACATTACTGATGTGACTCCGATCCCTCATAACGGTTGTCGTCCTCCGAAAAAACGTCGCGTCTAATCGCCCTCACGTTTTTTAGGATAGTTGGAGAAAGAAAATGGCTAGATATTTGGGTCCGAAGCTCAAGCTGAGCCGTCGCGAAGGAACAGACCTCTTCCTGAAGTCTGGTGTTCGCGCGATTGACACCAAGTGTAAATTAGATCAAGCACCAGGCCAGCACGGCGCCCGTAAACCGCGTCTGTCTGATTATGGTGTTCAGTTACGTGAAAAACAAAAAGTTCGTCGTATGTACGGCGTGCTGGAACGTCAGTTCCGTAACTACTATAAAGAAGCAACTCGTCTGAAAGGCAACACAGGTGAAAACCTGCTGTCTCTGCTGGAAGGCCGTTTAGACAACGTTATTTATCGTATGGGCTTTGGCGCTACCCGCGCAGAAGCACGTCAGATCGTCAGCCACAAAGCTGTCATGGTAAATGGCCGTGTTGTAAACATTGCTTCTTATCAGGTTTCCCCTAACGACGTAATCAGCATTCGTGAAAAAGCGAAAAAACAGTCTCGTATTAAGGCTGCTTTAGAGCTGGCTGAGCAGCGTGAAAAACCAACTTGGTTGGAAGTTGATGCTGCGAAAATGGAAGGTGTGTTCAAACGTATTCCTGAGCGTACTGACCTTTCTGCTGATATTAACGAGCACCTGATCGTCGAGCTTTACTCTAAGTAAGGCTTAGCACCAAAGAGAGGACACAATGCAGGGTTCTGTGACAGAGTTTCTTAAACCGCGCCTGGTTGATATCGAGCAAATCAGTTCGACGCACGCCAAGGTGACCCTTGAACCATTAGAGCGTGGCTTTGGCCATACTCTGGGTAACGCACTGCGCCGTATTCTGCTTTCGTCTATGCCGGGTTGTGCGGTAACTGAGGTTGAGATTGATGGTGTACTCCATGAGTACAGCACTAAAGAAGGTGTACAGGAAGATATCCTGGAAATTCTGCTCAACCTGAAAGGGCTGGCGGTAAAACTTCAGGGAAAAGATGAAGTCATCTTAACTCTGAATAAATCTGGCATTGGCCCTGTGACTGCAGCCGACATCATCCATGACGGTGATGTTGAAATCGTCAAGCCGGAGCATGTAATTTGCCATCTCACTGACGAAGGCGCATCTATTAATATGCGCATCAAAGTTCAGCGTGGTCGTGGTTATGTTCCAGCTTCTGCCCGAATTCATTCGGAAGAAGATGAGCGCCCAATCGGTCGTCTGTTAGTAGACGCGTGCTACAGCCCAGTTGAGCGTATTGCTTACAATGTTGAAGCAGCACGTGTTGAGCAGCGTACCGACTTGGATAAATTGGTTATCGAAATGGAAACCAACGGCACGATTGATCCAGAAGAATCAATTCGTCGTGCGGCAACCATTCTGGCCGAACAACTGGAAGCTTTCGTTGACTTACGTGATGTTCGTCAGCCGGAAGTGAAAGAAGAAAAACCAGAATTCGATCCGATTTTACTGCGCCCAGTAGACGATCTCGAATTGACTGTCCGCTCTGCTAACTGTCTCAAGGCAGAAGCAATCCACTACATCGGTGATCTGGTACAGCGTACAGAAGTTGAGTTGCTCAAAACCCCTAACCTCGGTAAGAAATCTCTTACTGAAATTAAGGACGTTCTGGCATCTCGCGGCTTATCTCTGGGCATGCGTCTGGAAAATTGGCCGCCGGCAAGTATTGCTGACGAATAAGATCACAGGTTAAGGTTTTACTGAGAAGGATAAGGTCATGCGCCATCGTATGAGTGGTCGTCAATTGAACCGCAACAGCAGCCATCGCCAAGCTATGTTTCGTAACATGGCCGGTTCTTTAGTTCGTCACGAAATTATCAAGACGACTTTGCCTAAGGCAAAAGAACTGCGTCGCGTTGTTGAGCCGTTGATTACCCTGGCTAAAACGGATAGCGTTGCTAACCGTCGTTTAGCATTCGCCCGTACTCGTGATAACGAAATCGTGGCAAAACTGTTCAACGAGCTGGGACCACGTTTCGCTCAGCGTGCAGGTGGTTACACCCGCATTCTGAAATGTGGTTTCCGTGCTGGTGACAATGCTCCAATGGCTTACATTGAGCTTGTTGACCGCGCTGAATCCCAGACTGAAGCAGCAGCAGAGTAATCTGTTACTGCGTAAAAAAACCGGGTTTTTACCCGGTTTTTTTATTTCTGTTAATCCTGCCCTTGAAGTTACTTTCCTCAGCCCCATATCTCTGCCAATGACATACAACATTTTACTATTCTGATATGATGGCTTCAGGCCAGATGATGTCAGGAGGTTGCCGATGTACCGAATTGGTCAGTTAGCAAAACTTGCAGAAGTGACACCGGATACGATCCGTTTTTATGAAAAACAGGGCATGATGGATCATCAGACCCGAACGGATGGCGGCTATCGTTTGTATACTGAGCAGGATCTGCACCGGCTGCGCTTTATCCGGTATGCAAAACAATTAGGGTTTACACTGGAAGCGATCACGGAACTGTTATCGATCCGGGTTGATCCTGAACATCACACCTGCCGTGAATCAAAGCAAATTGTGGATGATCGGCTGAAAGATGTGGAAACGAAGTTAGTCGAAATGCAGCGAATGCGGGATTCTCTGAAGATGCTGAGTGATGCCTGTTGCGGAACGGCACATGTCAGTTCACAATGCACCATTCTGGAGATCCTGGAACAAGGTGCGACAGAGCCCTGTGGCTGTTCACAAAAAGAGAGTAAACATAATCAATGAGGTTACTATGACAAAATATGCTCACAAGCGTGGCGTAATACAAGATAACGCCCTGGAAGCACTGCTATCCGATCCGCTGTTCCGGCAGAGAGTAGAAAAAAATAAGAAAGGTAAAGGGAGTTACAACCGGAAAGAAAAACACAACAAGGCAGATTACCGGGAGGCCAGTAGTAAACGATTAGATAATCTTTTACTACTGGCTTTTTAGTTTATTATTTCTTTTGTTCTTTTAATAAATCACGGATTTCAGTCAGTAATGTTTCTTCGGCTGACGGTGCCGGCGGCTCAGCAGGTGCTTCAGCCTGTTCGCGGCGTAATTTATTCAGCATTTTGATGGCAATGAAGATAGCAAACGCAACGATAACGAAATCAAAGACGGTTTGCAGGAATACACCATAATTCAGTACAACAGCAGGCACATTTCCGCTGGCTTCCCGCAACACAACGGCAAATTGCTTGAAGTCGATCCCGCCGATCAGTAAACCGAGTGGTGGCATGATGACATCAGCAACTAATGAGGACACAATTTTGCCGAATGCCGCACCGATAATGATACCGACAGCCATATCAACGACATTGCCGCGCATCGCAAATTCACGAAACTCTTTTATGAAGCTCATACCCTTTTCCTTACCCAAAATGTTAACAAGTTGTCATTCTCAAGTATAAATCAATAGTATTTACTATCAAAATATTAAGTACTTATTTATAAGAAGAACGGACTTGGCTGGAAGAGCTTCTCCACCTCGGGTACGTGGCGCTTGTCAGTAATGAACAGTACGACATGGTCTCCCTGTTCAATACTGTGCTCGTCATTCGCAATAATAACCTGCTCATCTCTGACAATCGCCCCAATAATTGTGCCCGGCGGGAGCTTAATATCGGCAATTTTGCGTCCGACGACTTTTGACGTATTTTCATCGCCATGTGCGATAGCCTCAATCGCCTCAGCAACACCGCGGCGTAATGACGATACGCTGACAATATCAGCTTTACGCACATGGCCGAGTAATGCAGAAATGGTAGCCTGCTGCGGGGAGATAGCGATATCAATCACACCACCCTGAACCAGATCCACATAGGCACTGCGCTGGATAAGCACCATTGCTTTTTTGGCCCCCATGCGCTTGGCGAGCATCGCGGACATAATATTGGCTTCGTCATCGTTGGTCAGGGCAATAAAGACATCAACCTGCTCAATATGTTCTTCTGCTAATAATTCCTGGTCAGATGCATCTCCATAAAAAACAATAGTGTCATGCAGCAGTTCCGCGAGGTCGGTTGCCCGGTTGGCGTTATGTTCGATCAGTTTGACGTTATAGTCTTTCTCGATACGCAGTGCCAGACCGGCACCGACGTTCCCGCCGCCGACAATCATGATCCGCTTATACGGTTTTTCCAGCCGCTGTAATTCACTCATTACTGCACGGATATGCTCGGATGCGGCAACAAAGAATACTTCATCACCGGCTTCGATGATGGTTGAACCCTGCGGACGAATCGGTCTGTCCTGGCGGAAGATAGCCACAACCCGGGTTTCAATATGCGGCATATGCTCGCGCAGGCTGGAAAGGGCGTTTCCGACCAGCGAGCCGCCGTAATAGGCTTTCACGGCGACAATACTGACGCGCCCTTCGGCAAAATTCACAACCTGGAGAGCACCGGGGTACTGAATAAGCTTATAGATACTGTCGATCACTAACTGCTCGGGGGCGATCAGGTGATCGATCGGGATCGCTTCCGGTAAAAATAATTTATCAGCTTCCCGGACATATTCAGAAGATCGGATACGGGCGATCTTATTTGGCGTATTGAACAGCGTGTATGCAACCTGACAGGCGATCATATTGGTTTCATCGGAGTTGGTCACTGCGACGAGCATATCCGCGTCTTCCGCGCCCGCTTCCCGCAGTACCCGCGGATGAGAGCCGGCACCGTTTATTACCCGGAGATCGAATTTATCCTGTAACTGACGCAGCCTGTCTGGGTTGGTATCCACAACAGTAATATCGTTGTTTTCATCCACTAAGTTTTCTGCCAGTGTGCCACCGACCTGACCGGCACCGAGAATAATAATTTTCATATAAATGATCGTCCGGGTTGTTTATCAGGCAGGAAGTGCCTGTTTAACCAGTTTAGCGTAAAAAAATCCGTCTCCGCTCTGCGCATCCGGCAGCATCTGGTAGCCTGTTGCCGGTGTATCGGTTAATACAGCATCACGATGCGAAGAGAGGAAATTATTTATCTGATGAATATTCTCTTCCGGTAATACCGAGCAGGTTGCATAGACCAGTGTGCCGCCGGGTTTGAGATAAGGCCAGACAGCGTCCAGAATTTCCCGTTGCAGTGCAGCCAGCTCATTAATGTCATTATCACGGCGCAACCATTTAATGTCCGGATGGCGGCGGATAACGCCGGTCGCGGAGCAAGGTGCATCCAGCAAAATGCGATCAAATGTCTGCGATTCTGCCCATTGCTCCGGATAACGACCGTCACCGGTTTTCACCACCGCGTTTTGTTTAAGCCGTTGTAAATTCTCATTGACACGGGTTAAGCGTTGTTTATCCACATCAACAGCCATGACATGAGCGCGGGGAGCTATCTCTAAAATGTGGGTGGTCTTTCCGCCGGGTGCCGCGCACAAATCTAAAATAGCCTCATCATTTTTCGGATCAAGCAGTAATGCACAGCCCTGTGCGGAGCTGTCCTGCACGGTGACCCAGCCATCGGCAAACCCCGGCAGATCAGTGACCGGGCAGGGAGCTGCCAGACGCAAAGCATCCGGATAGGCCGGATTATAAAAGGCTTCAATATTTTTTTCTGCCAGCAGCGCCTGATATTCCTGAGCGGAGTGATGGTTACGGTTAACCCGGAGCCACATCGGCGGTTTTTCATTATTTGCCGTAATAACGGCTTCCCAGTTTTCAGGATATGCCGCCTGAATACGGGATAACAGCCACTTCGGATGCAGCCAGCGGCTTTCATTATTGGCAAAGCGTTCGGACAGCACCTGCTCCTGACGCTGGAACTGACGCAGCACCCCGTTAATCAGTCCTTTCAGCTGTGGTTTTTTCAGTGCCACAGCACCGTCAACCGTTTCGGATAGTGCGGCGTGTGCCGGGATCCGTGTATAACGGAGCTGATAAAAACCGACCAGAATCAGATAATGCAGTACCCGCTGCTTACCGGTCAGCGGTTTTGCCATCAGTTGCTGGCTGTACCATTCAAGCTCCGGCAGCACCCGCATCACACCAAAACATAATTCCTGCAGCAATGCTTTATCTTTCGGGTTGATATCCCGCTGATATTCAGGCAGAAGTGCGCTGAGTGACTGTCCCTGATCCAGGACCTGGCTGATGATACGGGCAGCAATGCTGCGTAAGTTATAGCTGTTTTTCATTGTGATTCCGGTATGCCGGCAAGCGATAAAGAGAAAGGGGGACCGGCATACCACGCAGGGAATGCCGGTTATGAAACAAAATTACAGTGAATTTCCCGGGGTAAACCATTCTTTGCGGGAATTCAGAATATCAGCGGCTGACATCGGTTTTTTCCCGGCAGGCTGTAACTGTGTGATATTCAGGATCCCTTCTGCAGTGGCAACCTGAATGCCATTTTTATCCGCACGGATAACCGTTCCCGGCGCTGCGGAAGTCTGTTCCGCAATCGCATGGGCCTGCCAGACTTTCACAGGTTGCTCATCAATCACCATATAACTGATTGGCCACGGATTGAAGGCACGGATACAACGCTCTAACTGTGCGGCAGAAAGAGACCAGTCCAGCCGGGCTTCTTCTTTGCTCAGTTTTTCTGCATAGGTAACCAGGGTGTCATCCTGTTTTTCAGGGCGGAGTGCATTCTGACACACCAGAGACAGTGTATATAACAGTGCCTGCGGGCCGATACCGGCGAGTTTTTCATACAGTGACGCACTGGTATCTTCTGATGTGATATCACACTCAGCTTTATACAGCATATCGCCGGTATCCAGACCGGCATCCATCTGCATGATGGTCACCCCGGTTTTGGCATCACCGGCCCACAATGCACGCTGGATAGGCGCCGCACCACGCCATGCCGGTAACAGGGAACCGTGAACATTCAGACATCCCAGACGCGGAATATCCAGCACTGCCTGCGGCAAAATCATCCCGTAGGCTACGACAATCATAATGTCCGCCTGTTGGTCACGTATCCACTGGTGATTTTCTTCTTTGCGCAGCGTGGAGGGCTGGAAAACAGGAATATCGTGCTGCTGTGCCAGTTCTTTTACCGGGCCTGCGGTGATTTTTTTCCCGCGGCCGGCAGGGCGATCCGGCATGGTTAAGACGCCAACGACATTGTGCTCTGACTGAATCAGGGCATCGAGGTGACGTGCGGCAAAATCAGGCGTTCCTGCAAAGATAATACGTAATGAATCTGACACGTTGCTTTCCTGTAAAAATAATAATGCCACAAACAATAACAGTGCCCGTGCGCTGCTGCGGTCTGTGGCAGATAAAGACTGCGGGTATTAAGACCGGGCTCTGAGTCTGTCCAGTTTTTCGACTTTCTGACGGATGCGCTGGCGTTTCATAGCGGAAAGGTAATCGACAAATAATTTACCTTCCAGGTGATCCATTTCATGCTGGATACAAATTGCCAGCAGATCGCCGGTTTCCAGCTCGAAAGGCTCGCCGTTATAGTCCAGCGCCCGGATTTTAACGTGCTCGGCACGCGGTACGAATGCCCGCTGCTCAGGAATCGATAAACAACCTTCTTCGATTCCGGCTTCTCCGGATTTTTCCAGCAGTTCCGGGTTGATCAGCACCAGGCGCTCATTCCGCTCTTCTGACACATCAATCACGATAATGCGCTGGTGGATATCAACCTGAGTAGCCGCCAGACCAATACCTTCTTCGTCGTACATGGTTTCGAACATATCATCGACAATCTTTTGAATGCCGGCATCGACTTTTTCAACCGGCTTTGCAATCTTGCGAAGCCGCTCGTCGGGATAATGTAATACAGTTAATAACGCCATAGATTTTTTCGTGTTCTATCTAAAAAATGGATGGAAATTAATGTCTATTCTAGACAGTTATCAGCCTGATTGACAGTATTGCCCGCAGCGGACACCGCATTTTTATCACAGGCTCAGTCAGGATGGCGCAATGGATGAAAGGGAAATTTGGTTACGTCTGGCGTGTATCAGGCGGTTAAGTGCACATCATGCTGTCAGTGCTGCCACTATACTGACAGAGACCTGCACACAGAAAAACGGTGAGATTCGTCAGCAGCTGCATCAGTGCGGACTCACACTGGTGCAGTGTCAGCAATTTATGAATGTGAATACATCCAGGCTGAAAACGGCACTTATATGGGCTGATTTACCGGGTAACATGATATTACCCCTGTCATCACCACACTATCCGTTTTTATTAAAGCAGATCTATTCCCCCCCGCTTGTGCTTTTTGTGGCAGGGCAGTGTGAGGCGTTATCTGCCCCGCAGGTCAGTATGGTGGGCAGCCGTGCAGTTACCCATTACGGCGAAAAGTGGGCGGGCTGTTTTACCCGGCATCTTGTGCAGCACAATCTGGTGATAACCAGCGGTCTGGCTGCGGGAGTGGACGGATGCTGCCATAAGGCGGCGCTGGCATCAGGCGGAAAGACGGTTGCGGTATCCGGCAGCGGGTTATCTCATATTTATCCCGCAAAGCACCGGTCTCTGGCAGTGGAGATTACAGAAAATGGCGCACTTATCTCCGAATATTTTCCTGATGTGCCGCCGCTGGCCAAAAATTTTCCCCGCCGTAACCGGATAATCAGCGGGTTAAGCCGCCTGCTGATTGTGATTGAGGCCGGACGGCGAAGCGGGTCATTAATTACGGCACAATGTGCGCTGGAGCAGGGACGGGATGTATTTACGTTACCGGCGGTGCTTGGTAATCCGGCGTATGAGGGCAACCACTGGTTGTTGCAGCAGGGTGCCTATATTGCGACAGCACCGGCTGATATCACGGATCATCTCGCGCTGGATATGCACTGGCTGCCGCTGATCCCGGAAACACCGGAAGTGATCATCACACCGGTACAGGAGGAACTGCCGTTTGCACATGTGCTGATTAATGTGGATGATGAACCGACACCGGCGGATATTATTGCCGCGCGGTGTGAGCTGCCGGTCACGGAGGTGACAACACAACTGCTGCAGCTGGAGTTATCAGGTAAAATAGCCGTGGTCAGCGGGGGATACATCCGCCTGCATCACTGAACGGTATCGGCGTAAGGTAAAATTATCATGTCAAAATCAATGGCGGAATGCTGTCCGGAATGCGGCGGAGAGCTGGTTATCCGCAATGGTGCCCACGGGCCTTTCTTCGGTTGCTCTGCTTATCCGGAATGTGATTACATCCGTCCGCTGAAAGCCGGTACTGACGGACATATCATCAAAGTGCTGGACGGACAGTTGTGTCCGCAGTGCGGCGGGACACTGGTGCTGCGTCAGGGACGCTACGGAATGTTTATCGGCTGCGGAAATTTCCCGGAGTGTGAATATATTGCATCTATTGATTCACCGGATGAAACAACAGTGGCCTGTCCGCAGTGTCATGATGGTAAGTTACTCCAGCGTAAGTCACGGTTCGGTAAAGTTTTTTATGCCTGTAACCGCTATCCGGCCTGCCAGTTTTCACTGAACAGCAAACCGGTTGCCGGTGAATGTCAGTATTGCGGTTATCCGCTGCTGGTGGAAAAAAGGGCATCAACAGGCGTAAGATTAAGTTGTGCGAGTAAAGCCTGCGCAAAACGACAAAAAGAACAAAATGAGAATAATGATGAATCATAATCAAACCACAGCAAATTTCGACACAATTATAAAAGCCCTGAATAACCACGAAGTTATCGCATATCCGACAGAGGCTATTTTTGGCCTGGGTTGTGATCCGGACAGTGAGCAGGCCGTGATGGCGCTGCTGGATCTGAAACAGCGTCCGTGGGAAAAAGGGCTGATTCTGATCGCAGATAACTATGACCAGGTAAAACCTTATATTGATGACTCACGGCTGACAGATGAACAGCGTGAAGCGATGTTTGCCTCCTGGCCGGGCCCGGTGACCTGGGTGATCCCGGCAAAACCCTCCACACCAAAATGGCTGACCGGCCGTTTTGACTCGCTGGCTGTCCGCGTGACAGATCATCCGGTGGTCAAAGCATTATGTCTGGCATACGGTAAACCGGTGGTCTCCACCAGTGCGAACCTGAGCGGGCTGGAACCGTGCCGGACAACTGATGAAGTAAATGCACAGTTTAACGGACGGATCCCGGTGGTTGACGGGCTGGTCGGCGGGCGGAAAAACCCGTCTGAGATCCGTGATGCACTGACAGGGCAGTTATACCGCCAGGGCTGACAGAACACCAAAAGGACCAGGAATGAAAAAATTTGCCGTTTTTGGCCATCCGATTGCACACAGCCAGTCACCTTTTATTCATCAGGAATTTGCCGGGCAGTTTGGTATTGAGCTGAGTTATGAACGGATCCTCTCTCCGCTCGATGGCTTTCGCGACAGCGTCTCTGCATTTTTTGCTGCGGGCGGGCTGGGGGCGAATGTTACACTGCCTTTTAAAGAGCAGGCGCATGCGCTGGCGGATGAGCTGAGTGAACGGGCACAGGTCTGCGGCGCGGTAAACACCCTGTATCTGACAGAAGATAAACGGCTGGCAGGGGATAATACCGACGGCGAAGGGCTGGTGATTGATTTGCAGCGGTTGATGTTTATCCGTCCCGGTGACAGTATTCTGCTGATTGGTGCAGGTGGCGCGGCCCGTGGTGCATTGCTGTCTCTGTTGCAGGCAGGTTGCACTGTTACCGTTACCAACCGGACATTCAGCAAAGCGCAGTCTCTGGCTGAGCGGTTTGCCGGTCACGGAAAAGTCAGTGCAATGCCGGTCAGTGAAACCGGAACGACCGGATTTTCACTGATTATTAATGCCACATCATCCGGGGTGGACGGCGCGGTTCCGCAGATCCCGCTGTCATTACTGAATCCGTCTGTTGCCTGTTACGATATGTTTTACCGTACCGGTCTGACACCTTTTCTGCAACTTGCCGCAGATAACGGTGTGACCCGGTATGCTGATGGGCTGGGTATGCTGGCTGGTCAGGCGGCTTTTGCATTCAGGTTATGGCATGGCGTATTGCCGGATATTGCACCGGTGCTGACAAAACTCAAACAGAAGATGACATCATGAACCAGTCCATTCAGTTTCCGGACCGCGAATCACGGGATGATGACCGGGAGTGCATTGTCTTTCCGGTGATGATTAACGGCTTTTTATTGGATTGCCGCGTCTCTGCACAATACCTGCAATCCCGTTACGGAAAGGCTCCCGGGGAGGATATGCTGGTTCTCTTCCGCCGGAACCGCTGGGATCTGGAGGAAGAGTTTGCGGAATTCATTGAAAAAGGTGAGGCGGATGAGCCGCCTTACCAGTTGCCCTGTGACAGATAATCATTTTTCCACATAACATAGTTATTGGCTGAATATTTCAGCCCCTCATATTCTTCCGGTTTCAGCGGACGGGCGGCTTTGGCAGGGCTGCCGAGATACAGGTAGCCGCTTTCCAGACGTTTGCCGGGAGAGACCAGACTGCCCGCGCCGATAATCACATCATCCTCCACCACCACTCCGTCCAGCAGAATGGAACCCATACCGACCAGGACACGGTTACCGATAGTGCAGCCGTGCAGCATCACTTTATGGCCGACGGTAACATCCTCACCGATAATCAGCGGGTGACCGGCCGGGTTATCTGCCGTCTGGTGGGTGACATGTAATACGGAACCGTCCTGAATATTGGTACGCTGACCAATCTGAATGTAATTGACATCTCCCCGGGCAACAACCAGCGGCCAGATACCGACATCATCAGCCAGACGCACATCACCGATAATGACGGAGGAGTCATCGATCATGACGTTTTTGCCGACAGAAGGGGTTAATGTCAGATAGGGACGGAGTTTATTCACAATAATTACCTCAGAATATAAATGTATTTTGGTGATCTTAATGAGAGAGTTTACCGGAGGCAATGCAACTTTCGGGCATAATTGCCGGAAAATACGACATGATGCTCAAAAGACAGACAGTTAATAAGAAAATTCAAAAAAAAGGTTGTGCAAAACGAAAAGCTCCCTATAATGCGCCACCACTGACACGGAACAACGCGATAACACGCGGTTCCGGCAGAAAGAGAAAAAGCGGAAAGTTGAAAAACAACGCTTGACTCGGAGGGGCTGGAAACGTAATATACGCAGCCTCGCAACAACGCAGAAGACCGGCAACGGCAGCGAATGTTGCAACTGCTCTTTAACAATTTATCAGACAATCTGTGTGGGCACTCGCAGGACATATCACA
>NZ_JBPIZE010000011.1:0-38693 GCF_051172335.1 Morganella sp. B601 | reverse complement strand
CTGCGAGTGCCCACACAGATTGTCTGATAAATTGTTAAAGAGCAGTTGCAACATTCGCTGCCGTTGCCGGTCTTCTGCGTTGTTGCGAGGCTGCGTATATTACGTTTCCAGCCCCTTTGAGTCAAGCAATAATTTCTTATCTGCCGTTCTCTTTTTTCCTGCCGGACCGCGTGTTAGCGCGTTGTTCCGTGTCAGTGGAGGTGCATTATAGGGAGTCGATTTCAGAAGACAAGTGTTAATTTTCGATTTTCTGACTGTTTGCTGCATTCCCCAGCAAAACCCCTGTTTATACCGGGTTACGCACAAAGTTATCCACAGATGGTAAAAAATCACAAAATTCACAAGCAACACGCAAACGTTTGCGTTACAATCTGCTGCATTCGTGTACCGTTGCTTTTTACTCCGGGTTTTGAAATCTTATGAGATACACCGATTTCACCTGCAACCTATTGTCATTTATTCGTTGAATTCAAGGGATCCAAACTCATGCAACAGCCTCGCCCTATCCGTCGCGCCCTGCTCAGTGTCTCTGACAAAACCGGCATTACTGAATTTGCTCAGGCTCTTTCCGCCCGTGGTGTTGAATTGTTATCAACCGGCGGTACTGCACGTCTGCTGGCTGACGCCGGTCTGCCGGTGACTGAAGTCTCCGATTACACCGGTTTCCCGGAAATGATGGACGGGCGTGTCAAAACCCTGCATCCGAAAGTACACGGCGGGATCCTCGGCCGCCGCGGCACCGATGATGAGATTATGGCGAAGCATCAGATTTCCGCTATTGATATGGTGGTTGTGAATCTTTATCCGTTTGCGGAGACCGTGGCAAAACCCGGCTGCACATTGGAAGACGCGGTTGAAAATATCGATATCGGCGGGCCGACCATGGTGCGCTCCGCCGCGAAGAACCATAAAGATGTGGCGATTGTGGTAAAAAGCAGTGACTACAGCAATATCATTGCCGAGATGGATGCCGGACAAAACAGCCTGAGTTTTGATACCCGTTTTGACCTCGCCATCAAAGCCTTTGAGCATACAGCTGCCTATGACAGCATGATCGCCAACTATTTCGGTCAGAAAGTAAAACCGTACTTCGGCGATACCACTCAGCCTTCCGGCCAGTTCCCGCGCACCCTGAATCTCAACTTTATTAAAAAACAGGATATGCGCTACGGCGAAAACAGTCATCAGAATGCCGCCTTCTATATAGAAGAGAATATTCAGGAAGCCTCCATCAGTACTGCTGTGCAGTTACAGGGCAAAGCCCTCTCTTATAATAATATTGCTGATACTGATGCAGCCCTTGAATGTGTGAAGCAGTTTGATAAACCAGCCTGTGTGATCGTCAAGCACGCCAACCCGTGTGGCGTGGCCGTTGCCGATAGCTTACTTACCGCCTATGACAATGCCTTCAAAACTGACCCGACCTCCGCATTCGGCGGTATTATCGCCTTTAACCGCGAACTGGATGCCAAAACGGCGGCAGAAATTATTGAACGCCAGTTTGTGGAAGTGATTATTGCCCCGTCCGTCGCGGAAGATGCGCTGCCGGTTCTCGCGGCAAAACAGAATGTCCGCGTGCTGACCTGCGGTCAGTGGCAGCATCCGGTTGCCGCCCTTGATTTCAAACGGGTGAACGGCGGTCTGCTGGTGCAGGATCGCGATCTCGGGATGGTCGGTGATACTGACCTGAAAGTGGTCAGCAAACGCCAGCCGACAGAGCAGGAACTGAAAGATGCCCTGTTCTGCTGGAAAGTGGCGAAGTTTGTTAAGTCCAATGCCATTGTTTATGCAAAGAATAATATGACCATCGGTGTGGGTGCCGGTCAGATGAGCCGTGTTTACTCCGCGAAAATTGCCGGCATCAAAGCCGGTGATGAAGGGCTGGAAGTGGCGGGATGCGCCATGGCATCCGATGCGTTCTTCCCGTTCCGTGATGGTATTGATGCGGCAGCTGCCGTTGGTATTACCTGCGTGATCCAGCCGGGTGGCTCTATCCGTGATGATGAAGTCATTGCGGCGGCAGATGAACACAATATCGCGATGATTTTCACCGGCATGCGCCATTTCCGTCATTAATACCCGGAGCTGACTTATGAATATCCTGATTATCGGTAATGGCGGACGCGAACACGCGCTGGCCTGGAAAGCCGCACAATCCCCGCTGGCAGCCAATGTTTATGTCGCGCCCGGTAATGCCGGTACCGCACAGGAACCAAACCTGACCAATGTGGATATCAGTGCGACAGATATTGACGGCCTGGTGGCCTTTGCCCGCGCCAATAATATCGGCCTGACCATTGTCGGCCCGGAAGCACCGCTGGTGATGGGTGTGGTTGATGCATTCAATGCCGCCGGTCTGACTATCTTCGGCCCGTCAAAAGGTGCCGCGCAGCTGGAAGGCTCCAAAGCATTCACCAAAGATTTTCTGGCGCGTCACCATATCCCGACGGCAGCCTATCAGAACTTTACTGAGGTTGAACCGGCACTGGCTTATCTGGACAAAACCGGAGCACCAGTGGTGATCAAAGCTGACGGCCTGGCGGCCGGTAAAGGCGTGATCGTCGCCATGACCCTGAAAGAAGCACAGGACGCGGTACATGACATGCTGGCCGGTAATGCTTTCGGCGATGCCGGGCACCGCATTGTGATTGAAGAGTTCCTGACCGGCGAAGAAGCCAGTTTTATAGTCATGGTGGACGGTAAAAATGTGGTGCCGATGGCGACCAGCCAGGATCACAAACGGGTCGGTGACAATGACACCGGGCCAAACACCGGCGGTATGGGCGCTTACTCCCCGGCACCAGTGGTGACCGATGCCGTTCATCAGCGGGTGATGGAAAAAGTGATTTACCCGACCGTTGAAGGTATGGCGGCGGAAGGTCACACCTATCAGGGTTTTTTATACGCCGGGCTGATGATTGATGAACACGGTGAGCCGAAAGTGATTGAATTCAACTGCCGCTTTGGTGACCCGGAAACCCAGCCGATTATGATGCGGTTACAATCAGACCTGGTTGAGCTCTGCCTTGCCGGTACGCAGGGAAAACTGGCCGGAAAAACCTCACAGTGGGATCCGCGTCCGGCGCTTGGTGTGGTGATGGCAGCCGGTGGTTATCCGGGTAATTACCGTAAAGGTGATGTAATCAGCGGACTGGATGTTCAGGAAGCAGACTGCAAAGTTTTCCAGGCCGGAACGGCGATGAAAGAAGGTGCGGTTGTGACTGACGGCGGCCGGGTGTTGTGTGTGACGGCACTGGGTGAGGATATTGCTCAGGCGCAGAAACAGGCTTATGCCGCACTGAAACATATTCACTGGGATGATGCATTTTGCCGCAGTGATATCGGCTACCGTGCTGTTGCCCGTCTGAATAAGTAAACCGCGTTAATACCCTGCGGGAGATTTACAGTGAATCTTCCGTAGGTTCCCATTTACAGAAGTTATCATTTGCCGCCAGCAGAATTTCCCGTCCTTCCGGTGAATCCAGCCATGCAATGTAGATAGGTGATGTGCTGCTGCGCTGACGCTTCGCCAGGAACTGTTCTGTTTCCGCATCAAATTCAATGTAGGATTTATTACCCTGACAATCCGTGACATAGCTGTCGCGCCACTGCCCCTGTTTCAGCCGGATATCACCGATCACCAGTGCACTGTTAAGTGTCAGCTGTCTGTCCGCCACAAAGGTCATCCGGGTGATTTCATCTGTGGTCAGCGGGGATTTATGCCCGTCTTTATCACGCTGCATAAAGATGGTATTGCCCTCGTGATCCAGCCGTATCTGTTCAGAAAAACCGTTATCGCCCAGATATTCTGTACGGATCTGCCAGAGCTGTCCTCTGCGGTATTCATAAACGGTGACGACGGTCTGTTGTCCGCTGCGGTAGGGACTGAAAACACTCATCAGGACACGGGGTTGGTTGTCGGCGTTGAGACGCCACATTCTGACAGCGCCGTCGTCCGCGATATAACCGGACGCACTGAAGGGAGGAAGGTCAGGCTGAACAGAGCAGGCGCTGAGCAATGAGCCAAAGCCCAGTGCAAGCAGCCCCTGTCTGATCAACAAAAGGGGACGAAATCCCCCTCTATCAATCTGTTTTTGCAACGCAATTATTTTACTGAGTCTTTCAGTGCTTTACCGGCAGTGAAAGCAGGCACGTTTGCTGCTGCAATTTTGATTTCTTTACCGGTCTGCGGGTTACGGCCAGTACGCTCTGCACGATGGTTAACTTTAAAAGTACCGAAGCCAACTAATTGTACAGCATCGCCTTCTTTCAGAGAGTCAGTGATGGCCGCCAGAGTTGATTCCAGCGCTGCTTTAGCTTGTGCTTTAGACAGCTCTGCTTTTTCTGCGATAGCATCAATCAATTGAGTCTTATTCATAAAATATCCTTACAGTGTGTTTATCGTTTGCAAAGCATCGAGTGCGTCGGATGTGCCTTTTGACAGCCCTGATACACGCGCCCCGATAGCCACTTCTTTTCGCCCCCCACTGTAGACCAGAGACGGGGCAATTGTGAAGCCTTTAACACCGGCATTTATAGGCTTAAATCACGTTTTTTGATTTAATCGCCTAAACTAACGCCAATATTGCTGATCCCCGCATCCCGGAGATCGGATTTCAAGCCTTTTATCAACTCAATATCGCGCTCTTCGCAGGCGGCCAATAAGCGGTAAATTTCCCACTGAATGTCCCACTCTTCTTCAACAGCGGGCAATTCATTTAATTCGTCGTCAGACATTTCGCGTCCGGCTTGTGTCATTTCCAGTACCGCGACAGTGCCGACTGAAATCTCACTGACCGCAATAGCATGCTCCAGTGTTTCCCCGCTCAGGCGGGTATGGATAAGCTCACTGAGTGCCGCGCAGGCATCAATCGCCGGATACACACCGTAGATATCATAGTCGTCCCCATCAGGGATGATGTCTTCCAGCTTTTCCAGCTGGTTATCAAAGTTCACTTTTGCGTCTTTGACAGTCAGGACTTCCCAGATGAGATCCAGAATACGCCGGTAAAGCGACGGATCAGTAAACCCGGTCTGCTGACAAAAAACGGCATAATTCGGGTACATTCTCTCGCACAGACAAGCCGTGAAGGTGAGATGCTGCCAGCTTTCCAGTTTTTCCAGCCGTAAGTGGATCGGGTTCTTTAACATTCCGCTTTACTCGTTACTCTGATGTGAGCCGCAGTTTACCTGAAAATCCGTGATATCCACATCTTTACGTGGAAAATCGGGAAATTTCTGTTTCAACCGGACAAAAAATGTTCGATTTGAGGCAATGCCATCAGCCCAGCGGGTCGGTTCAGGCAGGCGATAGCCGCGCGTCAGGGCTTTTACCCAGGTCAGTGCGGTGTCAATACTCATATGATGACCGGGTGAAATGAACAGCGGATTGCAGCGGTTTTTGCTGCGCCAGACCCAGCCGAGCGGCTCACCTTTGTCTGTCAGCAGCGACTGTGCACCGGCCTCTTCCGCCAGCGGTTCAAACGTGCCGCATAACCGGCTTTTGGCCACACCAATGGCGGGTAAATCCAGCAGCACCCCGAGATGCCCGGCAACGCCGAGACGGCGCGGATGAGCGCGACCCTGGCCGTCCACCAGTACCAGGTCCGGTTTTAAGGTCAGTTTCTCCCATGCGGCAAGTGCGGCGGGGATTTCACGGAAGGAAAGCAGCCCCGGAATATAGGGCAGTTGGGTGGGAATGCGGGCGGTCTGATACTCCGCCACCTCCAGTTCAGGCCAGGTGAGGATCACCACAGCAGCCCGGGTGACGTCCCCCCCGTCCTCAAAGCCGATATCCACCCCTGCGATATAGCGGGGATTAAGCGGCACATCCTGCAGACTGACCAGCTGTGCCAGTTCTGTCTGCCGGGCTTTCAGGGCGCGGGTGTCGATGGCTGTCATGGTGACCTCCGTGGTCTGTCAGTGATCAGCCCTGATGATATTTGGCTGACAGGCGGTGAACAGATTCAACGAATGCACCGGCATGTTCAGGCGGAACATCCTGGTGGATGCCGTGTCCGAGGTTGAACACATGCCCTTCGCCCTGACCAAAACCGGCGAGGATAGATGCCACTTCTGCTTCGATACGGGCAGGTGATGCATAGAGCATGGACGGATCCATATTGCCCTGTAACGCCACTTTATTACCGACCCGGCGGCGGGCATCCGCGATATCTGTGGTCCAGTCGAGCCCCAGCGCATCACAGCCGGTTTCCGCCATCGCTTCCAGCCACTGTCCGCCGCCTTTGGTGAACAGCGTGACCGGCACACGGCGACCGTCATTTTCGCGGATCAGGCCATCGACAATCTTGTGCATGTAATTGAGTGAAAACTCACGGTAATCACGCCCGGTCAGCACGCCGCCCCAGGTGTCGAAAATCATCACGGATTGTGCACCGGCTTTAATCTGCGCGTTAAGATAGAGGATCACGCTGTCCGCCAGTTTATCCAGCAGCAGGTGCAGGGTCTGCGGTTCGGCGTACATCATCTTTTTGATTTTGGTAAAGGCTTTGCTGCTGCCGCCTTCCACCATATAGGTTGCCAGTGTCCACGGGCTGCCGGAGAAACCAATCAGCGGCACATCGCCGTTCAGGGCTTTGCGGATGGCGCGCACGGCATTCATGACATAACCGAGTTCCTGCTCCGGATCCGGCACCGGCAGTTTTTCAACATCGCGGGCATTCTGGATCGGATGCACAAAGCGCGGCCCTTCGCCGGTTTCAAAATAGAGCCCGAGGCCCATCGCATCAGGAATGGTGAGAATATCGGAAAAGAGAATGGCCGCATCCAGCGGAAAACGACGCAGCGGCTGCAGAGTCACTTCGCAGGCCAGTTCGGTGTTTTTGCACAGCGCCATAAAATCCCCCGCCTGTTCGCGGGTGGCTTTATATTCAGGCAGATAACGCCCGGCCTGGCGCATCATCCACACGGGGGTGACATCCACCGGCTGACGCAGTAATGCCCGCAGATAGCGGTCGTTTTTCAGTTCACTCATGACAGACTCCAAAAAGTTGTTGGCCGCGTAACGTATTGACGTCCTGAATAAAACCCATTGTAGCACGCCTGCCGCCCGGGGTCAGGGCGGTGTTACGCGTCTTCGTCATCCTGACGGCACAATGCGACTGTATCTTCTATCAGACGGCGGGCGATGGTATCCGGCGGCGGAATAACCGGCAGATTATCATAGCGGTACCAGTCTGCACTGAGCAGCTCTGACGGATCGTGATGAATTTCACCATCCGCATAATCCGCCAGGAATCCCATCATCAGCGAGTGCGGGAACGGCCACGGCTGCGAGGAGACATAACGGATATTCTGAATCTCAATCCGGCTCTCTTCCATCACCTCACGGGCAACGGCTTCTTCCAGGGTTTCGCCGACTTCGACAAACCCGGCGAGCACGGTAAACAGCGGCGCGCTTTTGTGGCGGCGGTGCTGTGCCAGCAGAATAGAGTCATGACGGCGGATGCCGACAATAATACACGGCGCTATCTGCGGATAGTAACGCTCGCGGCAGCTGTCACACAGACACGCCCACTCACTTTCACTGTATTTCATCGCCGCACCGCAGTAGCCGCAATAACGGTGCGAGCGGTAGAACTCCGCCAGCTGCACGCCGCGTCCGGCCATTTTGAAGAGGTCATCATTCTCTGCGGCAATAATGCGCGGCGAACACATATCGGAACGCATTTTTTCGCGGATCAGCCAGACCGGCAGTCCCTGCCACTCCCCGATACGCACCGCCGGTTTCCCGGTCAGCATCCATTGTGCCGCACTGCCCTCCGGCAGTTGTCCTTCCGGCAGCCAGACGCGGTTATCCGCGCTGATAACCCAGTAGCCGGTTTCATTGCCCGTTAAAATCTGCTGCATAATAGAGACATCATGTTAATGAAATAATAATGGATTAAATCATACTCCGTTTGCGGGGAGAATACTCAGCATAACGGGGCATGCATTTCCCTGTCACCCGGCTGTCAGAAAAGTGTCACACGGGTGTCAGTTGCCTGTCACAAACGCGTCATACCCTAGCCTCACCACTGATACTGAATCAGTTAACTGACGAGGGTTTTATGACACGTTTTCCTGCTGCCAAAATATTGCTGACCGCCGTTGCTGTTTCCGCCTCTTTCTCTGCGTTCTCTGCCGGGCAAAACACCATTCCTGAAGAACTGATTGCCGCCGCCAAAAAAGAGGGGGTGGTTTACAGTGTCGGGATGCCGGATACCTGGGCCAACTGGAAAGGCACCTGGGCTGATCTTGAAAAACTCTACGGCATCCGCCATCAGGATACCGATATGAGCTCTGCTCAGGAAATTGCCAAATTCGCCGCTGAAAAAAGTAATGCCACCGCAGATATCGGGGATGTGGGCGCCGCCTTCGGCCCTGTCGCCGTTCAGAAAGATGTGGTGCAGCCTTATAAACCAACCACCTGGGATCAGATCCCGGACTGGGCAAAAGATAAAGACGGTAACTGGGCGCTGGCCTATACCGGCACCATTGCATTCATCATCAATAATGACCTTGTCAAAGAACAGCCGAAAAGCTGGGCTGATCTGCGCAACGGTAACTACCGTGTGACTATCGGTGATGTCGGTATCGCGGCACAGGCTAACAGCGGCGTGCTGTCTGCGGCCTTTGCCCTTGGCGGTAATGAAACCAACATTCAGCCGGCGATTGAGTTGTTTGCCGATCTCGCCAAACAGAAACGTTTATCCCTGAATGACCCGAGCGTGGCCAACCTGGAGAAAGGGGAAGTGGAAGTGGCGGTAATGTGGGATTTCAACGCCCTTAACTACCGCGATCAGATTGACGCCAAACGCTTTACCGTGGTGATCCCGTCTGACGGCTCTGTCACCTCCGGTTACACCACCATCATCAACAAATATGCGAAAAACCCGAACACCGCCAAGCTGGCCCGTGAGTTTATCTTCAGTGATAAAGGACAGCTCAACCTGGCCGAAGGTTATGCCCGCCCTATCCGCGCAGCACACCTGGCCCTGCCGGACGATATCAAAGCCAAACTGCTGCCTGAATCCCAGTACAGCAAAGCCAAACCGATTACCGATTTTGACGGCTGGGAAAAAACCTCCCGCCAGTTGCCGAAACTGTGGCAGCAGAACGTTATCATCAACATGAATTAACGGAATGACAATGAATAACCCAGTTATCCTGGTTGTTCTGGATGGCTTAAACTACCGCACAGCCCATGACTGCATGGGCTTTATGCAGGGGTTAGCTGAATCCGGGGACGCCACACTGTACCGCCTGAGCTGTGAACTGCCCTCGCTCTCCCGCCCGCTTTATGAATGTATTCTGACCGGCGTGCGCCCGGTTGACAGCGGCGTGGTGCACAATCAGGTGGTGCGCCTGTCACACAACGACAGTATTTTCTCCCTCGCACAAAAAGCCGGAAAAACCACCGCTGCCGCCGCTTATCACTGGGTCAGTGAGCTGTATAACCGCGCCCCGTTTGATGCAGTCCGTGACCGTTTCACCCACGATGATTCGCTTGCGATACAACACGGCTGTTTTTATCAGGCGGATCACTATCCGGATGATCATTTATTCCTCGATGCGGAATATTTACGCCGTCAATACCACCCCGACTTCCTGCTTATTCACCCGATGAATATTGACGATGCCGGTCATAAATCCGGCGGGGATTCACAGCAATACCGCAACAGTACCCGCCGTGCAGACGGCCTGCTCTCCGCGTATCTGCCCGGCTGGCTGGAAGCCGGTTATCAGGTGCTGGTGACCAGTGATCACGGCATGAATAATGATCGCTCACACGGCGGGATTTTGGATGAAGAGCGTGCGGTGCCGCTGTTTGTTATTGGTGATGCCTTCTCTCATGAGGCAGACCTCCCGGTACAGCAGACACAACTGTGCGGCACCATCTGCCGGTTACTCGGCCTGAGCGGACACAACAAAGCCGCTGTACCGCGCCTGCTGCGGGAGACGCAACATGGCTGATATTCTGCCGGAGCTGACCGCGATGAAAAGTAAGCAACATACCAGCCCTCTGTCACGCCGTCTGCCGCTGAAACCGATGCTGTTACTGCTCCCTGCCGCGCTGCTGTTCGCGCTTTTCCAGCTTGCGCCGATGTTATGGGTGATTATCAACAGCTTCGTGTATGAAGATGCCTGGTCATTCGGTAACTTTACCGAAATCTTCAGCAGCCCTTTTTATATTCAGTCCTTTGAAAACACCCTGTGGATTTCCGGGGTATCGTCAGTCGGCGGGCTGATCCTCGCCGCACTGTTTGCCGCCTCCTTACAGCACGCCCCGCCGCGTCCGCGCCGCTGGCTGATCGCTTTCACCAATATGACCGGCAATTTCAGCGGTGTGCCGCTGGCGTTTGCTTTCATCATCATTCTCGGCGTCAACGGCGCCATCACCCTGCAGTTGAAAGCCTGGGGGGTGATTGAGGATTTCAATCTCTACAGCGCCGCCGGGCTGATGCTGATTTACCTCTATTTTCAGATCCCGCTGGGGATCCTGCTGCTCTATCCGGCGTTTGATGCCCTGAAACCGGAGTGGGAGGATGCTGCCAAAACTATGGGAGCCGGCCGCCCGGCCTACTGGCGCTATGTCGCACTGCCGGTGCTCTCTCCGGCGCTGCTCGGTACCTTTATCATTCTGTTTGCCAATGCCGCCGGGGCTTATGCCTCCACCTATGCGCTGACCACCGGGAACTACAATATGGTGACCATCCGTATCGCCAGCCTGGTGTCCGGCGACCTGTTCCTGGAGCCGAATATGGCAGCGGCACTTTCTGTCCTGCTGATGGTTATCCTCGGATTCATCACTGTTGTCTATCACTGGCTGCTGAAACGGAGTTACCATGCCAAGTGCTGATCTCACACTCAATCCGCCGTACATGGCGCGTTATCACAAAATCATGCTCAGCCTGATTGTGATCCTGCTGCTGTTACCGATTATCGCGACGCTGCTGTATTCCTTCTCCACCCGCTGGGGTGCCACGGTGCTGCCGGACGGCCTGACATTACAGTGGTATCTGAAGCTGTGGCAGGATCCGCGTTTTCTTGCCGCGTTCGGCCGTTCACTGTTTATCTGCTTTGTCACCCTTGCCATCAGCACCCTGGTGATCCTGCCGCTGGTGTTTGCCGTATTTTATTACTTCCCGCGGCTGAAAGGGCTGATGGAGATCCTGATTATTCTGCCGTTCGCCGTGCCGCCGGTGGTCTCCTCCGTCGGACTGCTGCAGCTGTTTGCTGACGGGCCGCTGCCGATTGCCGGTACGCCGTGGATCCTGATCGGTACCTATTTCACCATCACCCTGCCGTTTATGTACCGGGCGCTGGCCAACAGCCTGAACGGCGTGCCGCTGAAAGATTTACTGGATGCCGCTCATCTGCTCGGCGCAGGTACTTTTAAGGCGTTTCTGCTGGTGGTGGTGCCAAATATCCGCAAAGGGCTGCTGGTGTCGCTGCTGATCGCCTTCTCCTTCCTGTTCGGCGAGTTTGTATTTGCCAATATCCTGGTCGGCACCCGTTACGAAACCCTGCAAATCTATCTCTATAACATGCGCCAGACCAGCGGGCACTTCACCTCCGCACTGGTGGCTAGCTACTTTATTTTCACCCTGATCCTGACCCTGATCGCGACACGCCTGAGCCGCTGAGGAATCACTGATGAGCTATGTAATTGCTGAAAACCTGACAAAATCCTTTGCTGCCACCCCGGTCTTTTCCGGTCTGAATTTTTCTGTCAGCAAAGGGGAATTTATTACCCTGCTCGGCCCGAGCGGCTGCGGTAAATCTACCCTGCTGCGTTGTCTCGCCGGGCTGGAGCCTGTCAATGACGGAAGAATTTATGTGAATAAACAGGATATTACTTTATCTCCGCCACAACAGCGGGAAATCGGTATGGTGTTTCAGAGCTATGCGCTGTTCCCGAATATGACCACTGAACGCAACATTGCCTTCGGCCTGAAGATGCAGAAAGTCCCGGCGGATGAACAGCGCAAAGCTGTTGCAGAGGTGATTGAGCTGGTGGGGCTGAAAGGAAAAGAACAGCATCTGCCGCATCAGCTTTCCGGCGGCCAGCGGCAGCGTGTGGCACTGGCACGGGCACTGGTGATGAAACCGCGCATTCTGCTGCTGGATGAACCGCTCTCCGCGCTGGATGCGCAAATCCGCAAACATCTGCGCCAGCAAATCCGTCAGATCCAGCGCGAGCTGAATCTCACCACCATTTTTGTCACCCACGACCAGGAAGAAGCGATGCTGATGTCTGACCGTATCTTCCTGATGAACAAGGGCGAAATCGTGCAGAGCGATACAGCCGAAAACCTCTACACCCAGCCCGCCAATGAGTTTGTCGCGCGTTTTATGGGGCATTACAATCTGGTCAGTGCGCACAACGCCAACAGCCTGCTCGGCCTGAATCTCAGCGGTATTGTGGCGATCCGCCCGGAGTCTATTTATGTGCGCGAGGCCGGAAGACAGTACGGGGAACACATTTCTCACCCGGTTTCAGGTACAATCCGTGACAGTCAGTTACTGGGCAATATTATCCGTTATCAGGTGGATACCGGGCTGGGCGCACTGACCGTGGATCTGCTGAACCGCTCCTCAGAGCGGCTGTTTGAACAGGGCACTCAGTTGGAGCTGATGTTCAATAAAAATGAAATCCGCGCCCTTGCCCCGTCAGTTAATTAAAGGAACGTCATGTCAACATTAGCGGTTTTCGACCTCGATCACACCTTAATCGCTGCAGACAGCAGCCTGTTATGGACAGACTACCTGTGGGAAAAAGGCATTATCACTGATCCTGCCTTTCTTGCCGCAGATAAGCAGATGATGGCGGATTACAGCGCCGGTAAGCTGGATATGGCCGCGTATATGGCCTTCAGCCTGAAGGCGCTGGGTAATGCCACCGTTGCACAGATTGATGAATGGGTGGCTGATTTTACCGAAAGCAAAGTGCGCCCGCTGGTCTACCCGGATGCGGTCAAAACCCTCGCGTTTTATAAAGAACACGGCGTGCCGGTGATCATCATTTCTGCCACCGCCGATTTTATTGTCAAACCGGTGGCGAAGATGCTGGGTGTGAATCTGGCGTTTGGTATCGAACTGGAAGTCCGGGATGATCACTACACCGGCGCATTGCAGGGGATCACCACCTTCCGGGAAGGGAAAGTGGAAAAACTGGCTAACTTTCTGGATATTCGTCAGTTTTTACCGGAACGTACGATTTTTTATACCGATTCCGCCAACGATTTACCCCTGTGCCGCTATGCCACGGATGTGCTGACGGTCAACGCCGACCCGGTATTGAAGGCAGAAGCAGAAAAACAGGGATGGATGCAGCTGACGTGGTCATTGGACACAATAAACAGCTGATCTTCCTCCCCGTCACTGATAAATATGATACCCGCTGCCGGAGGTACGGCAGCGGGTATCAGCCGGATCAGGCGGCGCTGCTTCCCAGTCTGAATTGAGTCATAACCTGCATGAGCTGACCCGCCTGCTGATGCAGGCTTTCCGCTGCCGCGGCATTTTCAACCACCAGCGCGGCATTCTGCTGTGTGACTTCATCAATCTGCTGTACAGCAATTCCGACCTGCGAAATTCCCTGAGACTGCTCATTTGCCGCCAGTGTCAGCTCGTCAATCATCTGACTGACACCCTGTGTCTGAGTGACAATCACCTGCATCGACTCACCGGCTTCTGCCACCAGTTTACTGCCTGCATCCACCTGCTCAACACTGGTGTTAATCAGATTTTTTATTTCACCGGCAGCCTGTGCACTCCGCTGTGCCAGTGTCCGGACTTCGCCGGATACCACAGCAAAACCGCGACCATGTTCACCGGCACGAGCGGCTTCCACCGCCGCGTTCAGTGCAAGGATATTAGTCTGGAATGCGATGGAATCAATCACACCGATAATGTCAGTGATTGTCCGTGAAGAGTTTGAAATATCCTGCATGGCATGAATAACCAAATCCACTTTCTCACCACCGTGACGGGCGGTTTCGGACGCTTCTGCTGCCATCATGTTTGCTTTTGCCGCAATCTCCGCACTGCTTTTCACCGTGGCAGATAACTGTTCCATTGAAGCAGCTGTCTGCTGCAGACTGCTGGCCTGGGATTCAGTACGCTGGCTCAGATCAGCATTACCGCTCGTTATCTGCATTGTGCCGGTCACAATACTGTCACTGTTATTACGTACCGTACCGACGATACCGGCCAGATTCCTCTGCATTGCTTTCAGGGTACTCAGCACACTACCGTCCGGAACCGGATGAATTTCATCGGACGGCGACAGATCACCGGAGGCCACCCGTTCAGCCACTTCTTTCAGTTGGGCGGGTTCGGCGCCCAGAGAGCGTGTCAGATTGCGGATAATCATCACCCCGGAGACAATCGCCAGCGTTAACGCCAGCAGCGCGAACACCAGAATAATGTTGCTCTGACGCTCATAATTGGTATTAAATTCCTGAATAAGCTGATTGCCGGTTTCCGTGCCGTGATCCCGGCTGGCTCGGAATGACAGGATATAGGCATCCGATGCCGCATATTCGGCATCCATCATTTTCGCAATCGCCTCCTCATGCCGTCCCTGCTGATCGAGTTCAAGCACTTCCCGGGTCACGGCGGCATAGTGTTTTTCATCCGCTATCATCTTATCAAGCAACGCCCGCCCCTGCGGATCCATGCCGAACTCATTGACCATATCCAGCAGTGTCTGCGTTCTTTTACTGACTTTCCCGTCTTCTTCTTTAAAACGGTTCAGTTCTTCTGTTTTATCTTTCTTATCAGTCGCATTGATCATATCCCGCAGCATGATAGCCCGCTCTTCCGTCGCATGGCGGACTTCATACGCCTGAACCTGAAGTGCATATGTCCCGTTAACGTAATTCGTGAACATCTCTTTGTCTTTATACAGGTTCATCACCGCCATTCCGGAAACCAGCGCCAGAATGGCGATCAGAACACCAAATGTGACAGATAACCTGACACGAATCGTCGTATTTTTAAGATTCATCTTTTTTCCTGATGCAGAAAGCAATCAATAAGGCCAATAAATAACCAATTGTTTTTTCTTAATATGCCGTAATAAGGCACGCCGACAAAAAACATCGGCAACTGACCGGAAATTATCAGTTTTAATTTAATTTTTTTTATCTTTAGCCGCAGCGGCGTAACCGCTGAATATCAGGGAGGATGACCGGGAATGCTTCAGGTAAATAAATGATGTTATAAAAAGGTTGTAGTTTCCGGGCAGCTTCTTATACTGAAATCTTTCTTGTCGGAGTGCCCAGCATTTATCCCCGTGATAAATCGGGCTGAGACCGTTAATTCGGGATCCGCGGAACCTGATCGGGTTAGTACCCGCGAAGGGAACAAGAGTAATCTTTCCTTTTTTAACCGCTGTTTTCAGCCGCCGCAATGCGGTTTTTGGGTACAGCCGGTTATCACGCATTACTCCTGACGCACCTCCAGACAAGCAATTTCTCACTTTTTCTTCCGGTTTTGCCGGTTTCACTGTAAGGAATTTGCTATGTCCCGTGAACAACGTATTGATACCACTGATCTCTCCCCGGGTGCGGAAACCGCCGCTCCTTCCAAAGCCCGTACCCGCCGTGAGCAGCGCGACGCGGCAGAGGAATATATCAGCACCCTGAAAGGGGTGAATTTCCCGAACTCCTCCCGTATTTATCTCACCGGCTCGCGCCCGGATATCCGCGTACCGATGCGGGAAATTGCCCTGTCCCCGACCCTGATCGGCGGTGATAAAGCCAATCCGCAGTATGAAGAGAATGAGCCGGTACCGGTTTATGATACCGCCGGGCCGTACGGCGACCCGCAGGTGAAACTGGATGTCCGTGCCGGTCTTGCCCGTCTGCGTGAGCAATGGGTTGCAGAGCGGGGTGATACCGAAGCGGTGACACACCTGAGCTCTGATTTCACCCGTGACCGGCTGGCCGATAACGGTCTTGACCATCTGCGCTATCCAAACCGCCCGGCACCGCTGAAAGCCAAAACCGGAAAATGCGTGACACAATTGCATTATGCCCGGAAAGGGATTGTGACCCCGGAGATGGAGTTTATCGCCATCCGCGAAAATATGGGACGTGAACGCATCCGGGGCGAAGTTCTGCTGCAACAGCATCCGGGACAGCATTTCGGTGCCAATCTGCCGGATAACATCACTCCGGAGTTTGTCCGCGATGAAGTCGCTGCCGGACGCGCCATTATCCCGTCCAATATTAACCACCCGGAATCCGAACCGATGATTATCGGCCGCAATTTCCTGGTGAAAGTGAATGCCAATATCGGCAACTCCTCTGTTACCTCCTCCATTGAGGAAGAAGTGGAGAAACTGGTCTGGTCCACCCGCTGGGGCGCGGATACGGTGATGGATCTCTCCACCGGCCGCTATATTCACGAAACCCGTGAGTGGATCCTGCGTAACAGCCCGGTGCCTATCGGTACCGTACCGGTGTATCAGGCACTCGAGAAAGTAAACGGTGTGGCCGAGGATCTGACCTGGGAGATGTTCCGCGATACCCTGCTGGAGCAGGCGGAACAGGGGGTGGATTACTTCACTATCCACGCCGGTGTCCTGCTGCGCTATGTGCCGATGACCGCAAAACGCCTGACCGGCATTGTGTCACGCGGCGGCTCAATTATGGCGAAATGGTGTCTGTCCCATCATCAGGAAAACTTCCTCTATCAGCACTTCCGTGACATCTGTGAAATCTGCGCGGCGTATGACGTGGCGCTGTCGCTCGGTGATGGTCTGCGTCCGGGCTCTATTCAGGATGCCAACGACGAAGCCCAGTTCGCTGAACTGCATACTCTCGGCGAGCTGACCAAAATCGCGTGGGAATATGATGTACAGGTGATGATTGAAGGTCCGGGCCATGTGCCGATGCAGATGATCCGCAAAAACATGACCGAAGAACTGGAACACTGCCATGAAGCGCCGTTCTACACCCTGGGACCGCTGACCACCGATATCGCCCCGGGCTATGACCATTTCACATCCGGTATCGGCGCGGCACTGATCGGCTGGTTCGGCTGTGCCATGCTCTGTTATGTGACACCGAAAGAGCACCTCGGCTTACCAAATAAAGAAGATGTTAAACAAGGGCTTATCACCTATAAAATCGCCGCGCATGCCGCCGATCTCGCCAAAGGACATCCGGGAGCACAAATCCGCGATAACGCGATGTCAAAAGCGCGTTTCGAGTTCCGCTGGGAAGATCAGTTCAATCTGGCGCTGGATCCGGAAACCGCCCGGACTTACCACGATGAAACCCTGCCGCAGGCATCCGGAAAAGTCGCGCATTTCTGTTCAATGTGCGGGCCGAAATTCTGCTCAATGAAAATCTCACAGGAAGTCCGCGACTACGCCGCCGGGATGGAAGAGATGTCTGACGCTTTCCGCGCCAAAGGCAGCGAGCTGTATCACAGCGCAGAGGAGCGTATCGATGAATCTGCCTGACGCACCGTTTGCCCGGACGGAACATAAGTTAGGGCTGTATCCGGTGGTCGATTCGCTAATATGGATTGAGCGGCTGCTGGCATCCGGCGTGCGGACAATTCAGTTGCGCATCAAGGACAAAACCGATCCACAGGTGGATGAGCAGATCTGTACCGCTGTTGCGCTGGGGAAAAAATATCAGGCGCGGCTGTTTATCAATGACTACTGGCGCCTTGCCATAAAGCACGGTGCGTATGGTGTGCATCTCGGCCAGGAAGATCTGGATATTGCTGACTTGCGGGCGATTCAGCAGGCCGGTCTGCGCCTCGGGATTTCCACCCACGATGATACCGAATTGCAGCGCGCCAAAGCGCTGCATCCGTCCTATATTGCGCTGGGGCATATTTTCCCGACACAAACCAAAATCATGCCCTCTTCCCCGCAGGGACTGGAAAACTTAGCCCGCCAGGTTGCGGTCACGCCGGATTTCCCGCTGGTCGCCATCGGCGGTATTTCCCTTGAACGCGCTCCTGCCGTGATCGCCACCGGCGTCGGCAGTATTGCGGTGGTCAGCGCCATCACCAAAGCCGCTGACTGGCAGGCTGTCACCCGGCAGTTGATGACACTGACCGGGGAAGCCGCTGAATATCAGGAGGTTAACCATGCTGAATGATCATGATTTTATGCGCTACAGCCGCCAGCTGCTGCTGGAGGATATCGGCCCTGAAGGTCAGCTGAAACTCAAACAGTCTCATGCGGTGATCACCGGCCTCGGCGGACTGGGTTCACCGGCGGCGCTGTATCTGGCCGCCGCCGGTGTCGGTGAGCTGACCCTGATTGATGATGATGAGGTACATCTATCCAACCTCCAGCGCCAGATTTTATATACCGAAGCCGATGTACCGGACAATAAAGCCCGCACTGCGGCAGCACGTCTGCGGGCGCTGAACCCTGCCCTGACACTCAATGTGATCACCGAACGTCAGACCCGGGAAACGCTGCAACATATTGTACAAGCAGCAGATATTGTCCTCGACTGTACCGACAACATGGCCACCCGCCATGCTATCAATGCTGCCTGCGTGACACAGCAAAAAACCCTGGTCAGCGGCAGTGCGGTTGGTTTCAGCGGACAGCTTCTGGTACTGCAGCCCCCGTTTGAGCACGGCTGTTACTGCTGCCTCTATCCGGACGATGTCATTCCGGAACGCAACTGCCGCACTGCCGGTGTGCTCGGCCCGGTTGTCGGGGTGATCGGCACACTCCAGGCGCTGGAAGCCATTAAACTGCTGGCCGGATTGTCTTCCCCGCTGAACGGAAAATTACGCCTTTTCGACGGCAGACAGCAAAGCTGGAGCACTTTACAGCTCCGGCGGGCAGCAGACTGCCCGGTGTGTCAGGAGGCAGCCGCATGCGCATAACGGTGAATGACGAGGTGATGGATATTGATTCCCCCGTCACCGTCAGTGAACTGCTGACATTTCTCGGCCGCCCGGTGGCAGGCATTGCTGTCGCGGTAAATCAGACCATCGTTGTCCGTGGCTGCTGGTCAGAACACGTTGTCCGCGACGGCGATCAGATTTTACTTTTTCAGGCTATCGCAGGAGGTTAATGATGCTGACGATTGCAGATACCACATTTACATCCCATTTATTTACCGGCACCGGGAAATACACCAGCAGCCGGGTGATGCAGGAAGCGATTGCCGCCTCCGGCAGCCAGTTAGTCACCATGGCGATGAAGCGTATCGATCTTTCTCAGGGGCACGATGATATCCTTGCTCCGCTCCGTGAACTCGGTATTAAACTGCTGCCGAATACTTCCGGTGCAAACAATGCCCGGGAAGCGGTGTTTGCCGCACAGCTGGCGCGGGAAGCGCTCGGCACCAACTGGATCAAGCTGGAGATCCACCCCGATGCCCGTTATCTGCTGCCGGACCCGGTTGAAACCCTGGCTGCGGCAGAAATACTGGTGAAAGAAGGGTTTGTTGTTCTGCCTTACTGCAGTGCAGATCCTGTATTATGCCGCCGGTTGCAGGAGGCCGGATGCGCCGCCGTTATGCCGCTGGGTGCGCCTATCGGCTCCAATCAGGGATTACAGACCCGCGATATGCTGCGCATTATTATTGAGCAGGCAACGGTTCCGGTAGTGATTGATGCCGGGATTGGCGCACCAAGCCACGCCCTCGAGGCGATAGAACTGGGCGCGGATGCTGTGCTGGTCAATACCGCGATGGCCGTTGCCCGCTCACCGGTCACCATGGCAAAAGCATTCCGTCAGGCCATTGAGGCCGGGCTGCTGGCGCGGGAGGCCGAGCTGGCACCGAAGCAGCAACAGGCATCGGCATCCAGCCCGCTGACCTCATTCCTGGGAGCATTGTGATGAGTGAAAAAACCTTCAGTGACCGCTGGCAGCAGCTGGACTGGGATGATCTCACCTTACAGCTCAACAGCAAAACCACGCGGGATGTCGAACGGGCGCTGAGTGCAGACACGCTGACCACCACGGATTTTATGGCACTGATCTCCCCGGCCGCCCGGCCGTATCTCGAAGTGATGGCGCAGAAAGCACAGACTCTGACCCGGCAGCGTTTCGGCCATGTCGTCGGGATGTATGTCCCGCTCTATCTCTCTAACCTGTGTGCCAACGACTGCACTTACTGCGGCTTCTCCATGAGCAACCACATTAAGCGTAAAACCCTGACACCGGAAGAAATCCATACCGAATGTAAGGCAATAAAAGCCCTCGGCTTTGACAGTCTGCTGCTGGTCACCGGCGAACATCAGCGCAAAGTGGGGATGGACTACTTCCGCGAAACCTTCCCGCTGATCCGCGATTATTTCAGCACCATGATGATGGAAGTGCAGCCGATGGCGACAGAGGAATACGCCGAACTGCGCACGCTGGGGCTGGATGGGGTGATGGTGTATCAGGAAACCTACCATGAGAGCACCTATCAGCGGCACCATCTGAAAGGGAAAAAACAGGATTTTCACTGGCGGCTGCAAACCCCGGATCGCCTTGGTCAGGCCGGGATCAGCAAGATCGGGCTCGGCGCGCTGATCGGCCTGTCCGGTCAGTGGCGGACGGACTGTTATATGGTCGCGGAGCATCTGCACTATTTGCGCCAGCGCTACTGGAAAACCCGTTATTCCATCTCTTTCCCGCGTCTGCGTCCGTGTGCAGGCGGTATTGAGCCGGAATCTCTGATGAATGAAGCGGAGCTGGTGCAGCTTATCTGTGCATTCCGCCTGTTCGCACCGGATATTGAGCTGTCACTCTCCACCCGCGAATCACCGTATTTCCGTGATCATATGGTGCCGGTGGCGATAAACCAGGTCAGCGCCGGTTCCCGCACTCAGCCCGGCGGCTATGCCGAAGAGGATGATCCGGAACTGGAGCAGTTCAGCCCGCATGACAACCGCTCGCCGCAGCAGGTCGCGGATGCCCTGCTCGCCGCCGGTCTTCAGCCGGTCTGGAAGGACTGGGACAAATATCTGGGAAGATAAGGAAAGAAAGGCCGGTGAATACCGGCCTGATTTTTTTATTCTATCCGCTTACAGTAAGTCACCGGCGGCACATCCTGTCCGGCATTTTTCGCCGGAATATAGCGATCCCAGAAATCATTAAATAACCGGAAAATCTCTTTCCGCCGGCTCAGTATTAATGTCATAGTGATCAGCACATAAACCGCACTCAGAATATCGGTCAGCGCCCATAAAATATCGGCCTGAAGGTTAGTGAATAACACAATCGGCGCCAGGTAATAAACCCGGTACAGATTCTTCGCGATTTTATTGGCTCTGGTGTCCCCGAAGAAAAAGTTCACCGCTTTCTCACAGGTAAAATACATACCGATGGTCGTGGTACAGGCCAGCAGGGTAATAAATATCGCCATAAACCAGCTGCCCGCATCACCGTATGTCACTTTAAATGCCAGCGTGGTCAGGCGTGATGAGGTAATACCGGCGTAATCCACCCAGACATTGGTGGTCAGAATAGCCAGCGCCGTGACGGTACAGATAATAATGGTCAGGAAAACCTCGCCGAAACCCCAGCTGGACTGACGGATCGGGTGATCGGTTGTTGCCGCCGCATGTGCCACAATACCGTAGCCGGTTCCGGCATCATTGGAATAAATCCCCCTGGCGATCCCGAAACGGATGGCTTCCATCACGGTTGCCCCGGCAAATCCGCCGACACCGGCAGCCGGTGAAAAGGCCGATTTAAAGATCAGCGCAAATGCAGGCAGAATCTGATCATAATTCATCACCAGCAGAATAACGGCAACGGTCAGATACGTGATCGCCAGTTTCGGCACCACACTTTCCATTTTGGAGGAAATACCTTTTAACCCGCCGATAATGACACTGGCAATAAAAATAACCATCACCAGCAATGTCAGGTAACTGTCGACATTAAACGCTTCTTCGATAGAGGACGTCGCGGATTCACTCTGCACCAGACAGGTCCACGGCCCTAGCATAAAACAGCACACCGACAAAGCAACCGCACCTTTTTTCCAGCCCAGTGCATGTTCCATCACAAATGAGCGGTCACAGACATACTCATCCATCGATTTTTCATATTTGACGCGGTAACGCTGGCCGAGAATAATTTCACAGGCTTTGGTCGCAATCCCGAAAAAAGCAGAAAACCAGAGCCAGAATATCGCGCCCGGCCCGCCCATCGTAATAGCGGTTGCCACCCCGCCGATACTGCCGATACCCACGGTATTCGCCAGCGCGGTACAGGCAGCGGCAAAACTGGATACCGAGCCCGCCCCCTGAATCTGTTCACCGGCATTTTTTTTCTTAAATAATCCGCCGTAGGTATTTTTAATATTAAAACGAAAATTCAGCTGGTATTTAAACCGGAATTTAATGGTCAGCCAGATACCAAGACTGACTAATAAAACCGGCATCGGATAAGTCCAGATAAAATCTGAAAACTGATTAATAATATTAAGAATCGTGTCCATAGTGAGTATCCGGTTTAATTAAACACATCAAGTGCCTGAGTAATATCAGCAATTAAATCTTCGGCAGCTTCGCATCCGGCAGAAATACGGATAAGCCCTTCGTGCATACCAAAATCAATCAGCTGCTGCGGTGTAAATTCAGTGCGGAATGCGGTTGCCGGATGCGCCAGAGAGGTGCGGAATCCGCCCAGCGTGCCCAGATAAGTAATAAGATTTAAACGACGGATAAAAGCATCGACTTTTGTCTGGTCATCAGCGACGCGAAAACTGAGCATCGGGCCACAGCCCTGCAGAAACAGAGATTTCGCTAAATCATGCTGAGGATGTGACGCCAGGCCCGGATAATTCACCTGTACCACACGCGGGTCACCGCTGAGTGCTTCCGCAATACGCTGTGCATTTTCCATCTGGCGCGATACCCGCATTTCCATTGTCCGGATGCTGCGCAGACAGAGCCAGGCCGTATAAGGATCACTGCATCCTCCCAGCAGGCGGGCTTTCAGCTCAATTTTCTGCATCAGTGCCTGTGAGCAGGTTACCGAGCCGGCGGTTAAATCACTGTGGCCCCCGAAAAATTTGGTCAGGCTGTGGATCACGATATCCGCGCCGTGCTGTAAGGGCTTTATGACAAACGGGGTTGAAAAGGTATTATCCACCACCAGCAGGCAATCATTCGCCCGGCTGATACCGGCAATGGCATCGATATCGACCACTTTAATCAGCGGGTTACTGATAATTTCGGTATACAGCATCACCGTTTCCGGCCGGATGGCGGACTGTACCGACTCCGGTGACAGAAAATCCGCATAGGTTACTGTTACCCCCAGCGGAACCAGAATTAAATCAATCAGTTCGATGGTTTCGCCGTAAATAGCCTCATTCACGACAAGATGGTCGCCCTGTCTGAGCAGGCTCAGCAGTGTTGCTGAGATTGCTGCCATCCCGGAGGCCATAACGGCAGAGACTTCTCCGTCTTCCATCAGTGAAATCGCGGCAGATAAGCTGTCCCGGTTCGGGTTTGCGGTACGGTTATACTGATACTCACCATTGCCGCTGCTGACCGCAAAATAGTGCTGCGTATCCTGCATGGCATAGGCGGTAGCCGGAAAAATAGCGGGCGCATCCGGATGAATATGACCCGGTAAATTCATTTCCCCTGAATACAATAGCTGTGTGCGTTCTTTCATTTTTTATCCTGCTTTTTTAACAATAAATAACAATGCGCACACCCTAAACCTTATAGCTGGAATAAGGTTAAATCCGTAATTCAGGTTATGAGAAGATAATCACAAAATTATTTCCCCGGGAAATAGTATGTTAATTTTAAATCTGATAATTTAAATAAAAGTAATTATTTTACAGGCAGCAATCATGAAGAAATATTTTACTATCGGGGAAACTGCCGCGCTATTAGGCGTTTCAACGCAGACACTGCGTTTTTATGATAAAAAATCCATTCTCAAACCAGGTTATACGGATAATGAAAACGGATACCGTTATTATACATTTGAACAATTTCATTATATCGACAGAATTAAATATCTTCAGAAAATGAATATGAGCCTGAGTGATATTAAAACTATTATGGAAAGTGGCGATAAAAATAAATTGACCGAATATTTAATCCAGGAAAAATCACGTAAATTACAGCAGATGGCAGAATTAAAAAAGACCATTGAAACGCTGGACTGGTATCTGGATTACTTTACCTTCACTGATAATAAACCGCGCAACGGGGCTTTTTATACCACCGAATTACCGGAACGCTGGTGTCTGTTTGTTCCCTGTTATCCGGCAGATCGCCCGATTTCAAAAATGGAACTGCGGCTGGCTGAAATGAAAGCCAGACCGGAAAATCAGTCCCTCGATTATCTGCGGCAATACGCCTATGTGCTGGATTATAAAAACATTATTGAGCAAACCTTCTACCCGTCGAAATACCTGATTTACCTGAAAGAGAAACCGGATTTTGATTCTCCTAACCTGGTATGTTTACCGGCCGGATTTTATCTTTGCTGTATCTGTCATTATCTCAGTGAAAATATCGATGCTGAAATGGTGAAACGTTATTTCCACGGAAAAGAAAAACCACGGATGGTTATTGCTAATGAGTTTGAAGATAACCTGGTCAGTTATGAATCTGCCCCTTATGAACTGCAATTTCTGATTTCATAATATACACAAAAAAAAATGGCCTGATAATGGTTATTATCAGGCCATGAGTTGTTATATAAAAACGGGATTATCTGTCGACAACAATATCCTTATTCACCACTTCCGGACCACTGTTGCCAATCATGGTAGCAAATTTCTCAATCGGGTCGGTACGCAGTGCATACAGACGTTTCAGCGCATACGGATTATCACCGAGGCGAACTTTCCCCTGAATGGTGGTGACGGCCATCGTCATACCGGCCTGCTGTGCTGCATCCATCGCATCCTGATTATATGCCCCGAAAGGATATGCCAGGTAATGCTGTTCAGGGTTCAGTTTCGCCAGCACGCGCTGCGAACGCTGGTAATCCAGCAGGATCGTGTGCTCCTTGCGGCTGAAAATAATCGGGTTTTTGCGGTTATCCAGTCGATGTAAAAAATGCGTATGTGACTGAATATCAAACACATCCCGTGACTGCATCAGCTCTGGCCAGCACATAAACTGCAAGCCGTCCGGTGCCCATTTCTGCGGCTTTGATTTCACCCGCGAGGAAATCACAAACAGTGTGGCTTTCTGATCATTCTGCTTCAGGATCGGATATGCATAGCGGTAAACCGATTTCAGGCCATCGTCGAACGTCAGCGCCACCACTTTACCCGGCAGGTTATTTTCCTTCGCCAGATAACCGGCCACGTCATCAAGGGAAATCGTCCGGTAACCGGCCTGCTTCAGATAATCCATCTGCGCCTTAAAGGCTTCAACGGATGTGGTGGTCGAGGTATGGCGGAAGTTCCTGTTTTCACTGTCTTTCAGGATATGGTGATATGTCAGAATCGGGATCCCTTTATCCAGCTCCACATCCGATAAACGGATATACGCCAGTCTGTCCGCCAGGCGGATAGTCAGCCAGACAATTTTTTCACCTTCCCGGTTTTCCCTGACCATTTTGGCCAGCACCGGATAACGCAGGTCACCAAACAGGGTGGCAACCGGAGATTTAGATTCATCCGGCGTGCCAAACACATTGGTGTTGCTGATGGTTATCAGATAATCATAAATCGGATTATTGAGTTCATTCAGTGTATCCAGCGGCGGCACGACCTTAGGTTTTTTATCTGACAGCTGTTCACTGCCGATAAAACCGCGATCATTGCCAAACTGTAATTCACGGAACTCGCCCTTCATCGGATAAATATAAAAACCGTGTGACGGGTTCAGTTCCGCAACCCCCTGCATCACACCGGCGATCGGTGCGAAAATCACCTGCGGCTCTTTTACCTGGATCAGTACCGGCGGTTCATCTTTCAGTAACCATTCCTGAGAATCAGAAGGCACTTCTGCCGCCCGGCTGACACCGGCGACAGAAAATAAAATCATAAAAATAAACAATACGTTGCGCATAATATGCCCGTTTACCTGGTGTACTGCACAAAAAAGCCCCCCTTAAAAAAGGAGGGCTGTTCAGTCAGTTACATTGCTGTATCACTTACTCTTTGCTGCCACCGAAGCCGGCGTTCAGAAGCTCAGCTAAGTTAGCTGTTGCTTCATCAGCGCTGACCTGCTGTGGTGCTGCCTCGGCAGTTTCTGCCAGGTGACGGCGGCGGATACGATCCTGGTGGTACGCGAAACCGGTACCGGCCGGGATCAGGCGACCCACAATGACGTTCTCTTTCAGACCGCGCAGTTCGTCGCGTTTACCCGCAACGGCCGCTTCGGTCAGAACGCGTGTGGTCTCCTGGAACGATGCCGCAGAGATAAAGGACTCTGTTGCCAGAGACGCTTTGGTGATACCCAGCAGATCACGTTCGAAGGTTGCAGGGATTTTACCTTCCTGCTCCAGCAGACGGTTTGCCACTTTCACGCGTGCATATTCAACCTGCTCACCTTCGAGGAACTCAGAGCTTCCCGCAGAGGTGATGGTGACTTTACGCAGCATCTGACGAACGATAACTTCGATGTGTTTATCGTTAATCTTAACGCCCTGTAAGCGGTAAACTTCCTGGACTTCGTTCGCGATATAACGTGCAACGGCATTCACGCCGCGCAGACGCAGGATATCGTGCGGTGATTCCGGACCATCAGATACGACGTCACCACGTTCAACCATTTCACCTTCGAACACGTTGAGCTGACGCCACTTCGGAATCATCTCTTCGTAAGGATCGCTGCCGTCGATTGGTGTGATCACCAGACGACGCTTACCTTTGGTCTCTTTACCGAACGAGATGATACCGCTGATTTCAGCCAGGATCGCAGGCTCTTTCGGACGACGCGCTTCGAACAGATCCGCAACGCGCGGCAGACCACCGGTAATATCCTTGGTACCGACAGATTCCTGCGGGATACGTGCCAGCGTGTCACCGGCGGTGATTGCCACGCCGTCATCCAGCTGAACAATCGCTTTACCCGGTAAGAAGTACGCGGCAGGCATATCAGTGTTCGGGATCAGAACATCGTTACCCTGTGCATCGACAATTTTCAGTGCCGGACGCATTTCTTTCGCACTGGTGGTACGTTCTGCAGAATCCAGAACAACCAGTGAGGACAGACCGGTTAATTCATCAGTCTGACGGGTAATGGTCTGGCCGTCGTGCATGTCGGTAAAGCGGATGATACCGGACACTTCACTGACAACCGGCATGGTATGCGGATCCCAGTTAGCGACAGTTTCACCGCCGTTGACGGCTTCACCGTCACCTTTGGAGAGCTGGGCACCGTAAGGTACTTTATAGCTCTCTTTGGTACGGCCGAATTCGTCGATCAGACGCAATTCTGTGTTACGGGACGTGATAACCAGTTTGCCCGCAGAGTTCATGATGAACTTCGCGTTGAACAGTTTCAGTGTACCCTTGTTACGGACCTGAATGCTGGATTCCGCAGCAGCACGGGATGCCGCACCACCGATGTGGAACGTACGCATCGTCAGCTGTGTACCCGGTTCACCGATTGACTGTGCCGCGATAACACCCACCGCCTCACCGGCGTTGATGATGTGACCACGCGCCAGGTCACGGCCGTAGCATTTCGCACACACACCGAAGTCAGTTTCGCAACTAACCACAGAGCGGACTTTCACGCTGTCGACTGAGTTTTCTTCTAACAGGTCACACTGTTTTTCATGCAGCAGGGTGTTACGCGGGATAAGAATATCCGCAGTACCCGGCTTCAGAATATCTTCAGCAGCCACACGGCCTAATACGCGGTCGCGCAGAGGTTCTTTAACATCACCACCCTCGATAACCGGGGTCATGACGATACCTTCGTGCGTACCACAGTCATCTTCAGTGATGACGAGGTCTTGTGCCACGTCCACCAGACGACGGGTCAGGTAACCGGAGTTTGCTGTTTTCAGTGCGGTATCCGCCAGACCTTTACGTGCACCGTGAGTTGAGATGAAGTACTGGAGTACGTCAAGACCTTCACGGAAGTTCGCGGTGATTGGCGTTTCGATGATGGAACCATCCGGTTTCGCCATCAGACCACGCATACCGGCCAGCTGACGAATCTGTGCAGCAGAACCACGCGCACCGGAGTCGGCCATCATAAAGATACTGTTGAAAGAAACCTGCTGTTCTTCTTCGCCGTCGCGGTTAACCACGGTTTCAACAGACAGGTTTTCCATCATCGCCTTGGCAACACGTTCGTTGGCCGCGGCCCAGATATCGATAACTTTGTTATAACGTTCGCCGGCGGTAACCAGACCAGACTGGAACTGCTCCTGGATTTCTGCCACTTCTGCTTCGGCTTCCGCGATGATCCCGGCTTTTTTCTCCGGAATAACCATGTCATCGATACCAACGGATGCACCTGAACGGGCAGCGTAGGCAAAACCGGTGTACATGATCTGGTCAGCAAAGATAACGGTCGGCTTCAGACCCAGAATACGGTAACAGGTGTTCAGCATTTTGGAGATTGCTTTTTTACCCAGCGGCTGGTTAACCAGTGAGTAAGGCAGACCACGCGGAACGATACGCCATAAGATGGCACGGCCGACAGTGGTATCAATCATGCTGGTACGCTTGGTGATATTACCTTCGCCGTCTTTCACTTCTTCAGTGATACGGACTTTCACGCGGGCATGCAGAGACGCATGACCGGCGCGGTATACACGCTCAGCTTCAGTTGAACCGTTCAGTACCATGCCTTCGCCTTTGGCGTTAACACAGTCACGGGTCATGTAGTACAGGCCCAGAACAACGTCCTGAGAAGGTACGATAATCGGATCGCCGCTTGCCGGTGACAGGATGTTGTTGGTGGACATCATCAGGGCACGGGCTTCGAGCTGCGCTTCCAGGGTCAGAGGAACGTGAACCGCCATCTGGTCACCATCGAAGTCGGCGTTATATGCCGCACAAACGAGCGGGTGCAGCTGGATAGCTTTACCTTCGATAAGGATTGGTTCAAACGCCTGAATACCCAGACGGTGAAGTGTCGGTGCACGGTTCAGGAGAACCGGGTGCTCACGGATAACTTCATCCAGGATATCCCATACGACCGCTTCTTCGCGCTCAACCATTTTCTTGGCTGCTTTAATGGTGGTTGCGAGACCACGCAGTTCCAGCTTGCCGTAGATGAACGGTTTGAACAGTTCCAGTGCCATTTTCTTAGGCAGACCGCACTGATGCAGACGCAGGTATGGACCTACGGTGATTACAGAACGACCGGAATAGTCAACACGCTTACCGAGCAGGTTCTGACGGAAACGACCCTGTTTACCTTTGATCATATCTGCCAGAGATTTCAGCGGACGCTTGTTAGAGCCGGTAATTGCACGACCACGACGGCCGTTATCCAGCAGCGCATCCACGGCTTCCTGCAGCATACGTTTTTCGTTACGTACGATGATGTCAGGTGCAGCCAGATCCAGCAGGCGTTTCAGACGGTTGTTACGGTTGATCACACGACGGTACAGATCGTTCAGATCTGAAGTCGCAAAGCGACCGCCGTCGAGCGGAACTAACGGACGCAGATCCGGTGGTAACACCGGCAGCACTGTCAGGATCATCCATTCAGGTTTGTTACCGGACTGAATGAAGGCTTCCAGCAGCTTGATGCGCTTGGTCAGTTTCTTACGTTTGGTTTCTGAATTGGTTTCATTCAGTTCTTCGCGCAGGTTTTCGACTTCCTGTTCCAGATCCATTGCTTTCAGCAATGCCTGGATGGCTTCCGCACCCATTTTCGCGTCGAATTCATCACCGAACTCTTCCAGAGCGTCGAGATACTGTTCTTCTGTCAGAATCTGGCTGCGCTCAAGGCTGGTCATCCCGCCTTCAACAACAACATAAGATTCAAAGTACAGAACACGTTCGATATCACGCAGCGGCATATCCAGCAGCAGGCCGATACGGGACGGCAGTGATTTCAGGAACCAGATGTGTGCGGTCGGTGATGCCAGTTCGATGTGACCCATGCGCTCACGGCGCACTTTAGTCTGAGTCACTTCAACACCACACTTCTCACAAATCACACCACGGTGTTTCAGACGTTTGTACTTACCGCACAAACATTCGTAATCTTTTACCGGCCCGAAGATACGCGCACAGAAAAGCCCGTCACGCTCAGGTTTGAACGTACGGTAGTTAATGGTTTCCGGCTTTTTCACTTCACCAAATGACCATGAACGAATCATGTCAGGTGAGGCCAGACCAATTTTGATCGCATCAAACTCTTCGGTCTTGGTTTGCGCTTTCAGAAACTTTAATAAGTCTTTCACGAAATGGCTCCTGTCGGAGTTAGACCTGTGAGACAAACGGTCGTCTGTTTGTCCCTTAAACCAGATTTACTGGTGCTGCCCGTGTACCACGGGCAGCCACAACGGTAATTACTCGTCTTCCAGCTCGATATTGATACCGAGGGAACGGATTTCTTTCAGCAATACGTTGAAAGATTCCGGCATTCCCGGTTCCATCTGATGACTGCCGTCGACGATGTTTTTGTACATCTTCGTACGACCGTTAACGTCATCCGATTTCACAGTCAGCATCTCCTGGAGGGTGTAAGCGGCACCGTATGCTTCCAGTGCCCACACTTCCATCTCCCCGAAGCGCTGACCACCGAACTGTGCCTTACCACCCAGCGGCTGCTGGGTAACCAGGCTGTAAGAACCGGTAGAACGCGCATGCATCTTGTCATCAACCAGGTGGTTCAGTTTCAGCATGTACATATAGCCGACGGTAACCTGACGCTCGAACTGCTCGCCGGTACGACCATCAAACAGTGTGATCTGACCGGAAGTCGGTAAGCCACCCAGAGTCAGTAATGCTTTGATTTCCTGCTCTTTTGCACCATCGAATACTGGTGTTGCTGTCGGCATACCTTTTTTCAGGTTGTCCGCCAGACGCAGAACTTCTTCATCACTGAAGGTGTTCAGATCCACTTTCTGACGCGGGTCGTTACCCAGATCATAGGCTTTCTGGATGAATTCACGTAATTTCGCGACTTCCTGCTGCTCTTTGATCATCTGGTTGATTTTGTCACCGATGCCTTTCGCAGCCATACCCAGGTGGGTTTCCAGAATCTGACCGATGTTCATACGCGATGGTACGCCCAGCGGGTTCAGTACGATGTCAACAGGGTTACCTTTTTCATCGTATGGCATATCTTCGATAGGGTTAATTTTTGAGATAACCCCTTTGTTACCGTGACGACCCGCCATTTTATCACCAGGCTGGATCTGACGTTTAACGGCCAGATACACTTTAACGATTTTCAGCACGCCCGGTGCCAGATCATCGCCCTGGGTGATTTTGCGACGTTTCGCTTCCAGTTTCTTGGCGAACTCAGATTTCAGTTCGTCATACTGTTCTGCCAGCTGTTCTAACTGATTCTGTTTCTCTTCATCAGTCAGAGCCAGTTCTAACCAGCGCTCGCGCGGCAGTTTGTCCAGTTTGTCAGCTTCCATACCGCCGTTGATCAGAACGGAACGGATACGGCTGAACAGACCGGCTTCCAGAATCTGGAGCTCTTCGGTCAGGTCTTTCTTCGCGTCACGCAGCTGCATCTCTTCGATTTCGAGAGCACGCTTGTCTTTTTCCACGCCATCGCGGGTAAAGACCTGGACGTCGATAACAGTACCGGAAACACCATTCGGTACGCGCAGAGATGAATCTTTCACGTCTGACGCTTTTTCACCGAAGATAGCACGCAGCAGTTTCTCTTCCGGGGTTAACTGTGTTTCACCTTTCGGTGTCACTTTACCGACCAGAATATCGCCGCCTTTCACTTCCGCACCGATATACACGATACCGGATTCATCCAGTTTGGAGAGAGCCGCTTCACCCACGTTAGGGATGTCGGCGGTGATCTCTTCCGGCCCCAGTTTGGTGTCACGGGACACACAAGCCAGTTCCTGGATGTGGATAGTGGTGAAACGGTCTTCCTGAACAACACGCTCGGATACGAGGATGGAGTCTTCGAAGTTGTAACCGTTCCATGGCATAAATGCCACGCGCATGTTCTGACCCAGTGCCAGTTCGCCGAGGTCAGTTGACGGACCATCAGCCAGCACGTCACCGCGCTCAACCGGCTCACCCAGCGATACGCAAGGAGTCTGGTTGATACAGGTGTTCTGGTTAGAACGGGTATATTTGGTCAGGCTGTAGATGTCGATGCCCGCTTCGCCGGCATACATTTCATCTTCATTTACCTTGATAACGATACGTGATGCGTCAACGTACTGAACAGTACCACCGCGTTTGGCTACGGCTGTAACACCGGAGTCAACGGCTACCGCACGTTCCATACCGGTACCAACCAGCGGCTTGTCAGCGCGCAGAGTCGGAACCGCCTGACGTTGCATGTTCGCACCCATCAATGCACGGTTGGCGTCATCGTGTTCCAGGAACGGGATCAGGGATGCACCGACAGAAACCACCTGCTGGGTGGAAACGTCCATGTACTGAACCTGATCACGGCTGAATAAGCTGGATTCACCTTTGTTACGGCAGGTGATCAGTTCATCAACGAAGTGGCCGTCGTCATCTAATACGGTGTTTGCCTGTGCAATGATGAAGTTACCTTCTTCGATTGCAGACAGATAATGAATTTCATCGGTAACAACATCGTCACGCACTAAACGGTACGGGGTTTCCAGGAAACCATATTCGTTAGTCTGTGCATAAACAGATAAGGAGTTGATCAGACCGATGTTCGGACCTTCAGGGGTCTCGATAGGACATACGCGGCCGTAGTGAGTCGGGTGAACGTCTCGTACTTCGAAGCCGGCACGTTCACGGGTCAGACCGCCCGGGCCTAATGCTGAAATACGGCGTTTGTGCGTAATTTCTGACAGCGGGTTGTTCTGGTCCATAAACTGGGACAGCTGGCTGGAACCAAAGAACTCTTTAACCGCAGCAGAAATCGGCTTGGCGTTGATCATATCCTGAGGCATCAGGTTATCCAGATCACCCAGAGACAGACGCTCTTTCACCGCACGCTCAACACGGACCAGCCCCACACGGAACTGGTTCTCTGCCATTTCACCGACAGAACGGATACGACGGTTACCTAAGTGGTCGATATCATCCACTTCACCGCGGCCGTTACGGATGTCGATCAGTTTCTTCATGACATCAGTAATGTCCTGCTGGCTCAGGATCCCGGTACCGTCAGAGTCATCACGACCCAGTGAACGGTTGAACTTCATGCGGCCGACCGCAGACAGATCGTAACGATCTTCAGAGAAGAACAGGTTCTCGAACAGGTTTTCAGCAGCTTCGCGGGTTGGCGGCTCACCAGGGCGCATCATGCGGTAGATTTCTACCAGTGCGCTTAAACGATCATTGGTCGGATCCACACGCAGGGTTTCTGACATGTAGGCGCCGTGATCCAGGTCGTTGGTGAACAGGGTTTCAATGGTTTTGTGACCGGACTGGCTCAGACGCGCCAGCAGATCCAGTGACATTTCCATGTTCGCCGCACAGATTAATTCGCCGGTCGCTTCATCGATGTAATCACGCGCAACCACTTTGCCTGCGATATATTCAACAGGAACTTCAATCTGGCTGACTTCGTCTTTTTCCAGCTGGCGGATATGACGGGCAGTGATACGACGGCCTTTCTCAATATAAACTTTACCGTTCGCTTCGATATCGAAGGACGCAGTTTCACCACGCAGACGCTCAGGAATGAGGGTCATGGTCAGTTTATTATTGCGGATTTCAAAGGTGGTTTTTTCGAAGAACAGGTTCAGAATGTCTTCGGTGCTGAAATTCATCGCACGCAGAATGATCGAAGCCGGTAATTTACGGCGGCGGTCAATACGGACAAATAAGTTGTCTTTCGGATCGAACTCGAAATCCAGCCATGAACCACGGTAAGGAATGATACGTGCGTTATACAGCACTTTACCGGAAGAGTGTGTTTTACCTTTGTCACTGTCAAAGAACACGCCCGGGCTGCGGTGTAACTGAGAAACGATAACACGCTCAGTACCGTTGATAACGAACGTTCCGTTTTCGGTCATGAGCGGAATCTCGCCCATGTAAACTTCCTGTTCTTTAATATCTTTAACTGTGCCTTCCGGTGCTTCACGCTCGTAAACAACCAGACGCAGTTTTACGCGCAGTGGTGCGGAAAAGGTTACGCCGCGGATCTGACATTCTTTAACGTCAAATACCGGCTCACCCAGACGGAAGCTGACATATTGCAGTTCCGCATTGCCACTGTAGCTCTGAATCGGGAAAACAGAACGGAACGCGGCTTCCAGGCCGTTCTGACCGTCCGGATCGAGTTCAATGAATTTCTGGAATGAATCCAGCTGGATAGAAAGGAGATAAGGTACATCCAGCACTTGCGGACGTTTACCAAAATCCTTACGAATACGTTTCTTCTCGGTATAGGAGTAAACCATAGGGTTCCTCAGCTCGCTTGATCAGTGACCCGGCCTGCCCGTATCGGACGGACAGTCGCTACAACTATCTAATTTGGACAGAAAATTGAACATTTTCTGTTAATACCCATTGCTATTACTCTTAAATCATTTCATTGCGCTGCTGACTACCGAGCTACCCGAGCGAATCGCAGTCATAAACACAGTATATTAAGTCGTCAATAGCAAAAAGTATTCGGAGAGTTTGCGGGTGTCAGATAACACAACTGTTACCCCGAAAACACACGCATGCGCATTAGCGCAAAAAGGCTGGTGACCAATAAGTCACCAGCCATCAGCCATTTTCAGGCTGCTACTGCAAAAAGTGGCTTATTTAACTTCAACTTCCGCGCCAGCTTCTTCCAGAGATTTTTTCAGAGTTTCAGCTTCATCTTTGCTCACACCTTCTTTCAGTGCAGCAGGTGCGCTTTCAACTAAGTCTTTAGCTTCTTTCAGGCCCAGACCAGTTGCGCCGCGAACAGCTTTGATTACTGCAACTTTGTTAGCGCCTGCAGCTTTCAGAATAACGTCGAACTCAGTTTTCTCTTCAGCAGCTTCAGCAGGACCCGCAGCAACTGCTACAGCAGCAGCAGCAGAAACGCCGAATTTTTCTTCCATCATGGTGATCAGTTCAACAACGTCCATTACAGACATTTCAGCAACTGCGTCCAGGATTTGTTCTTTAGTGATAGACATACGATATGTTCCTAAAATTCAGAATAAGTTTATACGTTAAAAAGCAACGAAGAAAAGAAAGGGCAATTAAGCTGCTTCTTTCTGATCGCGTAACGCTGCCAGAGTGCGAACCAGTTTGCCTGCAGAGGCTTCTTTCATGGTTGCCATCAGGCGCGCGATTGCTTCTTCGTAAGTCGGGAGTGTTGCTAAGCGATCGATATCTTTCGCTGCAATTAACTCACCTTCAAAGGCTGCGGCTTTAATCTCGAATGCAGGGTTCGCTTTCGCGAATTCTTTGAACAGACGAGCAGCAGCGCCCGGATGTTCATGAGAAAATGCAATCAAGGTAGGACCGACGAATACGTCTTTCAGGCACTCAGAAGAGGTACCTTCAACAGCACGACGCAGCAGGGTGTTACGTACTACACGTACAGTAACGCCAGCTTCACGACATGCTTTACGCAGACCGGTCATTTTATCTACAGTCACACCACGGGAATCCGCGACAACTGCAGACAGCGCACCTTTGGCAACTTCGCTGACTTCAGCAACAATCGCTTGTTTGTCTTGAAGATTTAATGCCATTAGCTTCTTGCTCCTGGTTTAGCCGGGTAATACAACCCCGGAACTCACTTCACTCAGCACCGGAAGGTGGAGAGCGCTAAAACACGGTGAGCAGAATACTCGAATAAAATTCTTGTGGCTCTGTCACCGTCTACGCAGGAAAATTAAGTAATCACTTACACCTGCGGTCTTGGACGGGGCCCGGAAAAGGCCGGGCTCCAACCGAAATTCTGGCTGTGCCTGATTCCGTGATAATTTCACTAAATCAAATACAGCAAACATTGGGCGTCAGATTCTACAGAAACCTGACCCCAATGTAAAGCGCTTACTATCCGCAGATATTAAGCAGCAGCAGTCAGACCAGACTGGTCGATTGCAACACCCGCACCCATGGTGGTAGACAGGCTGATTTTCTTGATGTACACGCCTTTCGCTGAAGATGGTTTTGCTTTTTTCAGTGCAACCAGCAGAGCTTCCAGGTTTTCTTTCAGTTTATCAGTGTCGAAATCTACTTTACCGATAGTGGTGTGGATGATCCCGTTTTTGTCGTTACGGTAACGAACCTGACCCGCTTTAGCGTTGTTCACAGCTTCAGCAACGTTAGGAGTTACAGTACCCACTTTCGGGTTTGGCATCAGGCCGCGCGGGCCTAAGATCTGACCTAATTGGCCAACAACGCGCATTGCATCCGGAGATGCGATAACAACGTCGAAGTCCATTTCGCCGGCTTTGATTTTGTCAGCCAGGTCTTCCATACCAACCAGTTCTGCGCCTGCAGCTTTAGCAGCTTCAGCGTTAGCGCCCTGTGCGAACACAGCTACGCGGACAGAACGACCGGTACCGTTTGGCAGTACAGTTGCACCGCGAACGTTTTGGTCAGATTTACGTGCATCGATACCCAGGTTGACGGCAACGTCAACGCTTTCAACGAATTTAGCAGTCGCTAATTCTTTCAGCAGGGCTACGGCTTCATTGATGTCGTACAGTTTGGTAGCATCAACTTTTTCACGGATATTGCGCATGCGCTTGGTCAGTTTAGCCATCGATTAACCCTCCACTACCAGGCCCATGGAACGAGCAGTACCTTCGATAGAACGCATCATAGCTTCTACATCGGCACCAGTCATATCCGCTGCTTTAGTCTCAGCAATCTCACGAACCTGAGCAGAGGTAATTTTACCTACTTTCTCTTTGTTCGGTTTGCCGGAACCAGATTTCAGACCTGCAGCTTTCTTCAGTAAAACTGCCGCTGGCGGAGTTTTAGTGATGAAAGTGAAAGAACGGTCAGCATAAACGGTGATAACAACCGGGATTGGTAAACCTTTTTCCATGCTGTCTGTTTTGGCGTTAAACGCTTTACAGAATTCCATGATGTTCACACCCTGCTGACCCAGTGCAGGACCAACCGGTGGACTTGGGTTTGCCATACCAGCTGCAACCTGCAGTTTGATATAGGCTTGTACTTTCTTAGCCATTTAAAAAATCCTCAATATGGGTAATAGCGCCGGTTATCCCGGCTCCCCTATGAATACAGGCCCGCGTGAAAACGCGAACCCCTGAAAAACAAAAGGCGCGAAATTGTAGATAAATTTCCCGCCCTTTGCAAGCCCGGAAAAAAAACCGTTACGGTTTTTCGACCTGACTGAAATCCAGTTCGACCGGTGTTGCACGACCAAAAATAGAGACTGATACCTTCAGGCGGCTCTTCTCGTAGTCGACTTCTTCAACAACACCGTTAAAGTCTGCAAACGGACCATCGGAAACACGGACCATTTCGCCCGGCTCGAACAGCGTTTTCGGACGCGGCTTATCACCTACCTGCTGCAGGCGGTTCATAATCGCATCAACTTCTTTATCGCTGATCGGTGCAGGACGATCGGATGTTCCGCCGATGAATCCCATTACACGCGGTACGTTACGCACCAGATGCCAGGATGCATCGTTCATCGCCATCTGAACCAGGACATAGCCCGGGAAGAATTTGCGCTCACTTTTGCGGCGCTGACCGCTGCGGATCTCGACGACTTCTTCCGTTGGCACCATGACTTCGCCAAATGAATCTTCCATCCCGTTGATTTTGATATGTTCACGCAGAGACTGCGCAACCCGGCTCTCGAATCCGGAGAAAGCCTGGATGACATACCAACGTTTTTTAGGAGAATCCGACATCTTTAGAACCTCAGAAGGATGTTATATAGGAAACAAGACGGACAAGGATACCATCAAGGCCCCATAACACTAACGACATAACCGCTGTGACTGCCGCAACGATCAGTGTTGTATGCAGTGTTTCCTGACGTGTAGGCCAGATCACTTTACGCATTTCAACCCGTGCTTCGCGGGCAAAAGTCAGTGTCGCTTTGCCTTTCGTTGTCCACAGTGCAATACCACCGGCTAATGCGATGACGACAACAACTGCCAGCGCACGCAGCGCGAGATTAAATTCGCGGAAGTAGTAGTTACCGCCGATAGCAGCGATCAGCAGAACTGCGACCACTAACCATTTGGCAATGTCAGCACCACGGCCGTTTTGTTGAGCTTCGCTATTCGCACTCATAAACCAACCTGTAACCATGAAATAAAAAAGTCAGCCGGACTGCCTCGCTGTTGCAAAACAAATCAGACCAAAATTAGGGACAGATGCAATTGTATCTGACTTGGCGTCATAATCCAGCATGAGTTTCGTATTCTTCGAGATACTCACCATTCGTTGCGTGAGAGCCTATCTCACCAGTAGTTGATGATCAACTAGTGATGAGATAGGTTCTTCATAAAACAACGCAGAAAAAGGGCATCAAATGATGCCCTTTTTAGGATTATTACATCCGTAATTAACCCATCACTTTCGCTACAACACCCGCACCAACGGTACGGCCGCCTTCACGGATTGCGAAACGCAGACCATCGTCCATTGCGATTGGGTGGATCAGGGTGACGATCATTTTGATGTTGTCGCCCGGCATTACCATTTCAACGCCTTCCGGCAGTT
>NZ_JBPIZE010000010.1:0-67351 GCF_051172335.1 Morganella sp. B601 | reverse complement strand
TAGCGCGGTGGTCCCACCTGACCCCATGCCGAACTCAGAAGTGAAACGCCGTAGCGCCGATGGTAGTGTGGGGTCTCCCCATGTGAGAGTAGGGAACCGCCAGGTTATTATTAAGTGAGGGTGCAGAGCTGCATCAGTCACACAGAGATACGCGGAGCGGTAGTTCAGTTGGTTAGAATACCTGCCTGTCACGCAGGGGGTCGCGGGTTCGAGTCCCGTCCGTTCCGCCAACAAACATTAACCCCGATAGGAAACTATCGGGGTTTTGTTTTTTGTATGAAATAAATTCACCTTGTCGTTTTTCCCTCGACAGAACCTCTCTTTTTCGTTAGTTTTGGATGTCCGGATGTCTAAAACAACAAGGAGAGCCCGCCGCTATGCCAATCCGTATCCCTGATGAACTTCCTGCTGTCACCGATTTGCGTGATGAAAATATCTTTGTGATGACATCATCACGGGCACAATTTCAGGATATACGGCCACTGAAAGTGCTGTTTTTAAATCTGATGCCCAAGAAGATTGAAACAGAACTGCAATTTCTGCGTCTGCTCTCCAACACACCGCTTCAGGTTGATATTCAGCTGCTGCGTATCAGCCACCATGAATCAAAGAACACACCCAAGGCGCATCTGGATGCCTTTTATTGTGACTTTGATGATATAAAAGAACAGAATTTTGATGGTCTGGTGATCACCGGTGCACCACTCGGTCTGGTTGAATTTCAGGATGTGGATTACTGGCCGGAACTGGACGAGATTATCCGCTGGTCACAGACACATGTCACATCAACACTTTTTGTCTGCTGGGCCGTACAGGCGGGGCTGAACACGCTTTACAATATCCCGAAACAAACACTGCCGGAAAAAATTTCCGGGGTGTATACCCACACCACACTGATGCCGCATGCGCTGCTGACCAGAGGATTTGACGGGCAGTTTTCTGCGCCTCACTCCCGCTATGCGGCATTTCCTGAAGCAATGATCCGTGAAAATACCGATCTCGATATCCTGGCTGCCTCTGAAGAAGCCGGAGCCTATCTGTTTGCCAGTAAAGACAAGCGTCAGGTCTATGTGACCGGCCATGCGGAATATGATGCGGATACATTGGCGGGAGAATATCAGCGTGACTCGGATGCGGGGTTGGATCCTGCTATCCCGGTGAACTATTTTCCGGATAATGACCCGTCGAAAACACCGGTATCCAGCTGGCGCGGACACGGCCATCTGCTTTATGCTAACTGGCTGAATTATTGTGTTTATCAGATAACACCGTATGACCTGAGTGTGATGAATCCGACGGCGGACTGATAAAAAAAGCCACCGCGAACGGTGGCAAAAGGCAGACTTAATTCACGATGTTTTTATGCAGCGGTACCGGCAACGGCTTGTGCCGCCAGTGCGGTAATACGATCATAGTCTCCGTCGCGGAGTGCATCTTCAGGTACCAGCCATGAACCGCCGACACAGGCCACACTGCTGAGCGCGAGATAATCCCGGTAGTTATTCAGGGAGATCCCGCCGGTCGGGCAGAAACGGATATCCGGGAAGGGGCCGGAGATAGCTTTCAGCGCTTTCACTCCGCCGTTTGCTTCTGCCGGGAAGAATTTAAAATTTTTTAGTCCGTAAGCCATACCCGCCATCAGCTCGGAAACCGTGGCGATCCCCGGGATCAGCGGAATGGAGCCCTGATCGGCTGCCTGCAACAGAGATTCTGTCAGACCGGGGCTGATAGCAAACTGTGCACCGGCGTCAGTGACGGCTTTCAGTTGCTCCGGATTAATCACGGTACCCGCACCGACAATCGCCTCCGGCACTTCTTCCGCAATGGCGCGGATAGCTTCAATTGCACACTCTGTACGCAGTGTGACTTCCAGAACGCGGATCCCGCCTGCGACCAGTGCGCGGGCCAGCGGTACTGCCTGATGCAGCTCACGGATAACAATGACAGGCACAACCGGTCCTGCATTTAAAACGGATTGCGCACTTAACATCTGATCATTCATCGTCATTCTCACTTTTATAAAAACGAATACAGCAGGCGCCTTCTTCCGCACCTGAGAGTTGCGTGCGTAATGCACTGAATAATTCACGGCCTGAGCCGTCCCGCTCTGCGCTGAGGTCAGGGATGACACTCTCACGTTCTGCCAGAACAGCCTCATCAACAAGCAGCACCAGCTCGCCGGTCTGTCCGTTCACCCGGATCATATCGCCGTCGCGGACTTTGGTCAGCAGCCCGCCGGTATATGCTTCCGGAGTAACGTGAATAGCGGAAGGTACCTTACCGGATGCGCCGGACAAACGGCCGTCGGTTACCAGGGCCACCCGGTAGCCTTTATCCATCAGCACGCCCAGCGGCGGCATCAGTTTGTGCAGTTCCGGCATCCCGTTGGCCTGCGGCCCCTGGAAACGCACCACCACTACACAATCTTTGTTCAGTTTTCCGGCCTCAAACGCGGGCACAATATCATGCTGGCTGTTAAACACGATGGCCGGGGCTTCAATAATCTGGTTATCGGCAGGCACTGCCGAGGTTTTCATTACCGCACGTCCGAGATTTCCGGTCAGCACTTTGGTACCGCCGTGAGACGAAAACGGTGCATTTCCGGATGCAATCACACTGTCATCAAGCGAACTGAGCGCGCCTTCCCGCCATTTCAGTTCGCCGTTATCCAGCCACGGCTCCTGTGTATAACGGGATAGGCCGAAACCGGCGACAGTATGAACATCTTCATGCAGCAGCCCCAGGCTTAGCAGCTCACGGATAATCAGCTGTAACCCGCCTGCGGCATGGAACTGGTTGATATCCGCCGGGCCATTCGGGTAGATCCGGCTGAGCAGCGGGATAATGTCCGACAGCTCAGAAAAATCATCCCAGTTGATGATAATCCCGGCTGCAGCGGCCATTGCGATAAGGTGCATGGTCAGATTGGTGGACCCCCCTGTTGCCAGCAAACCAACGATGCCGTTAACGATGACTTTTTCATCCACCAGTTGCCCGACCGGCAGATAATTGCCGCGGTTTTCAGTAAAGCGGACAACCTGGCGGGCAGCGGCATCCGTCAGTGCGGTGCGCAGCGGGGTATCAGGATGAACAAAGGACGCGCCCGGCAGATGCAGCCCCATGATTTCCATCACCATCTGATTGGAATTAGCGGTGCCGTAAAAGGTACAGGTTCCGGCTGAATGATAAGAGGCTGCTTCTGCATCCAGCAGTGCCCGGCGATCAACTTTACCTTCAGCAAATAACTGACGGACATGCACTTTTTCTTTATTCGGCAGACCGCTGGTCATGGGACCCGCCGGAATAAATACGGACGGCAGATGCCCGAAAGAGAGTGCCGCCATCATCATTCCCGGGACGATTTTATCGCAGATCCCGAGGTAAAGTGCGCCATCAAACATATTGTGGGAAAGTCCGACAGCGGCAGACATTGCAATCACATCACGGCTCAGAAGGGATAACTCCATACCATCCTGCCCCTGGGTCACGCCGTCACACATGGCGGGAACCCCGCCGGCAACCTGGCCGATAGCCCCCACGCTGTGCAGTGCAGCTTTGATTTGTTCCGGATAAAATTCATACGGCTTATGTGCTGACAACATATCATTGTAAGCAGTGATGATTGCAATATCGTTATGCGCCATATTGCGTAACTGTTGTTTCTCATCCGGCTGGCAGGCGGCAAAGCCGTGTGCCAGATTACCGCAGGCAAGCTGGGCACGATGAACAGTTTTACTGCGTGCGGCGCTGATTTTTTCCAGATACCGGGCTCGGGATACACGGGAACGCGCCGTAATACGGGCGGTAATTTCTGAAAGTCGCGGATGAACCGGCGGGTACGCAGAATGTGTCATAGTCATGGCTCCGTGCTGATTATCTGCCTGCTGCAGTATCATTAACTCATTTGTTACCGGTAACACTGTCATAGATCAGCAACGGATTGCAACTTTTATGAGCAATTCTCTTTCCTGAATATGATCCACCTCAAATTTAGCTGAAACGAGAAAGCTTTCGGCGCGGATCGAATAATCAGAAAAAGAGGGTTGAGTACCTCTGCGGATCACAGCAACATGAAAAACGCTCAGGTTGCACGTTAATGCACTCAGGGAAAGTTGTGGTAGTATAGACGTTCAGACGGCTATTTAAACGGGCATTGCAGAACGGAGTCAGATAAATGGGTAATAAAATCAGTGTATTAAAAAAAGCGCTTAATCAACGGATCCTGATTCTTGATGGTGCAATGGGAACAATGATCCAGCGCTATGCACTGAACGAAATGGAATACCGCGGTGAGCGTTTTGCTGACTGGCCGGTGGATCTGAAAGGAAATAACGATCTGTTATCCATTACGCAGCCGGATATTATCCGCGAAATTCATCACGCCTATCTGGAAGCCGGTGCGGATATTATTGAAACCAACAGCTTTAACTCCACGGTTATTTCCATGGCGGATTATCAGATGGAATCACTGTCTGATGAAATTAATGAAGCCGCCGCGAAACTGGCGCGGGAATGTGCCGATGAATGGACGTGCAAAACGCCGGAGAAACCCCGGTATGTGGCCGGGATTCTGGGTCCGACCAACCGGACGGCATCAATCTCTCCCGATGTGAATGATCCGGCTTACCGCAATGTATCCTATGATGCGCTGGTTGAGGCTTACCGCAGCTCTGTGCGGGCACTGATCCGCGGCGGCGCTGACATCATTATGATCGAAACAATTTTCGATACCCTGAATGCCAAGGCGGCGATTTATGCCGTTGAAACTGAATTTGAGGCGTTGGGGACTAAATTGCCGGTAATGCTTTCCGGTACGATTACGGATGCCTCCGGCCGCACACTGACCGGCCAGACAACTGAAGCCTTTTATAACTCTATGCGCCACATCCGTCCGATCTCTTTCGGGCTTAACTGTGCGCTGGGGCCTGCTGAACTGCGCCAGTATGTGGCCGAACTGTCCCGTATCGCGGATTGTTATGTCAGTACTCACCCGAATGCCGGTCTGCCGAATGCGTTCGGCGGTTATGACCTGGATGCCGCCAATATGGCGGGCTATATCAGTGAGTGGGCGCAGTCCGGTTTGCTGAATATTGTCGGTGGCTGCTGCGGCACCACGCCCGATCATATCCGTGCAATTGCACAGGCGGTGGCGGATATTCCGCCGCGTGTTATTCCTGATCGTCCTGTGGCCTGCCGTCTGGCGGGACTGGAGCCGCTGACCATCAATGAAAATTCCCTGTTCGTCAACGTGGGGGAGAGAACCAATATTACCGGCTCCGCACGGTTTAAGCGGCTGATTAAAGAAGGTAATTACCAGGAAGCACTGGATATTGCCCGTAATCAGGTGGAGAACGGCGCACAGATTATTGATATCAACATGGATGAGGGCATGCTGGATTCACAGGCTGCCATGGTGCGTTTCCTGAATATGATTTCCGGTGAGCCGGATATCGCCCGCGTACCGATTATGATCGACTCCTCAAAATGGGAGGTGATCGAGGCCGGGCTGAAATGTATCCAGGGTAAAGGCATTGTGAACTCGATTTCCCTGAAAGAGGGAGAGGCAGCCTTTATCGATCATGCCAAAAAAGTGCTGCGTTACGGTGCTGCCGTGATTGTGATGGCCTTTGATGAAACCGGCCAGGCGGATACCCGGCAGCGCAAGACAGAAATCTGTCAGCGGGCTTACCGCATTCTGACTGAGCAGGTGGGATTTCCGCCGGAAGATATTATTTTTGACCCGAATATTTTTGCGGTGGCAACCGGTATTCCTGAGCATAACAATTATGCCGTTGATTTTATTGAAGCCTGTAAGGATATCAAAGCAACACTGCCCCATGCACTGATCTCCGGCGGGGTCTCCAACGTCTCTTTCTCGTTCCGCGGAAATGATCCGGTACGGGAAGCGATTCACGCCGTTTTCCTCTATTACGCTATCCGTAACGGCATGGACATGGGGATTGTGAATGCCGGGCAACTGGCCATTTATGATGATTTGCCGGCTGCACTGCGTGATGCGGTGGAAGATGTGATCCTGAACCGCCGCGAGGATGGTACAGACAGGCTGCTGGCGCTGGCAGAAGAATATCGCGGCAGCAAAGGGGAAAATGATCAGCCGCAGCTTGCGGAATGGCGCGGGTGGGATGTGGAAAAGCGTCTGGAATATGCGCTGGTGAAAGGGATCACCGAATTTATTGTTGAGGATACCGAAGCTGCCCGTCTGCGTGCTGACAGCCCGATTGAAGTGATCGAAGGTCCGCTGATGAACGGCATGAATGTGGTCGGTGATCTGTTCAGTGAGGGAAAAATGTTTCTGCCGCAGGTGGTGAAATCCGCACGGGTAATGAAACAGGCGGTGGCATATCTGGAACCTTATATTCAGGCAGCGAAAACCAGCGGCTCCAGTGCCGGGAAAGTCCTGCTGGCGACAGTCAAAGGCGATGTGCATGATATCGGCAAGAATATCGTCGGCGTGGTATTGCAGTGTAATAACTATGAAATTATCGACCTCGGGGTGATGGTACCCTGTGAAACAATTCTCCGCACGGCTATTGAGGAAAAAGTCGATATTATCGGGCTGTCCGGGCTTATCACACCGTCACTGGATGAAATGGTGCATGTGGCGAAAGAGATGGAGCGTCAGGGGTTTTCCCTGCCGCTGCTGATCGGCGGCGCCACCACATCCAAAGCCCATACAGCGGTAAAAATTGAGCCGAATTACAGCGGGCCGGTAACCTATGTGCAGAATGCCTCACGGACGGTCGGGGTCGTGGCGGCATTATTGTCAGATAAACAACGGGATGAATTTGTTGCCCGTACCCGCAAAGAATATGAGATTGTCCGTGACCAGTATGCCCGCCGTCAGCCGCGCTCTGCACCGGTGACACTCGCACAGGCGCGGGCAAATGCGTTTGCAGCGGACTGGGATAATTATACGCCGCCGCGCCCGGCAGTTACCGGCGTGAAAACTGTCACTGCACCGATTTCGGTACTGCGCCGTTATATTGACTGGACACCTTTCTTTATGACCTGGTCGCTGGCCGGAAAATACCCGCGTATTCTGGAAGATGATGTCGTTGGTGAAGAAGCCCGCCACCTGTTTAAAGAGGCAAACGCGATGCTGGATGAGCTGGACAGAACCGGCGCACTGACACCGCGTGGGGTGGCGGGGATTTTCCCGGCTAACCGGATCGGCGATGATATCGCGGTTTACTGTGACGAATCCCGCGAAGAGGTTCTGTTATACAGCTGTCATCTGCGTCAGCAGACACAGAAGAAAGATGATTTCCCGAATGCCTGCCTGGCGGATTTTGTCGCACCACCGGGAATTCCGGATTATCTCGGAGCCTTTGCTGTCACCGGCGGGCTGGAGGAGGATACACTGGCAGCTCAGTTTGATGCGGCACACGATGATTACAATAAAATCATGGTGAAAGCCCTCGCTGACCGGCTGGCGGAAGGGTTTGCGGAGTATCTGCATGAGCAGGTGCGTAAAACTATCTGGGGCTACAGTCCGGATGAAAACCTGGATAATGACTCGCTGATCCGCGAAAACTACCAGGGGATCCGCCCCGCACCCGGCTACCCGGCCTGTCCGGAACATACGGAGAAAAGCAAAATCTGGGAACTGCTGGATGTTGAAAGACATACCGGCATGCGGCTGACGGAATCTTATGCTATGTGGCCGGGGGCATCGGTATCCGGCTGGTATTTCAGTCATCCGCAGAGCCGCTATTTTGCGGTGGCTCAGATCCAGAGAGATCAGATTGAGGATTATGCCGCCCGCAAAGGTATGCCGGTGAAAGAGCTTGAGCGCTGGCTGGCCCCGAACCTGGGGTATGATCCGGAAGACTGAGTATTACCGTGTGTCAGTCTTCTGTCCCGGTTTGCGTTAACCGCCGGGTACTGTTCTGCGTATAGTGGATCCTGCAGTATCACTGTATGCCATTATCAGAACAGAAGGAGAATCGTATGAGCTCAGTATTTATCATTGCCGGTGGCAGGACCGGGGAGGTGGTATGACACTTCCCGTTTTCAGGCCGTTAATGATATCCGCCACTTTTGTCTTATGCAGCGTATTTGCCGGTAACTGCCGGGCTGAGATTGATTTACCCTGCCCGATGTTCTACAAGAACAAAGTTGAGGAAATAGATGGTCGTGTTTGTTTCAGCAGGCGGCCGTTACCTGACTGCCCTGCATTGTGTCATCCGTCAGAAAGTGTGGAAAAAAAGACAGAGTTTCGTTGTTTCCGCCCTGATAACCCGTTATCTGATACCGGAGCTGATATCATTCTGAAGGTCACTGTTCCGGTGAGTTGTGAAACGACATTTCCTGTATTTGCAGTACCGGACACCACACCATAATCTGAAGTAAAACAGGATAACCGGCCGGGATCCTTTCTCCTTCCTTCGCAATTATCACGCAATGTGACAGCCTGCTCTTGTCATTGTTTTTTTCATCCCCATTTATAGATAAGCAATTATCCCGTACTATGGCTGACAACAGCCGTGACCGGGCATATCAGATTCAGCCATAAAAGGGAGTGATGAGACAATGTACCGTTTCTATATTCAGGATGCTTTACCTGCCGGGTGCCTGCCCGCGTATTCGCTGCCGAAAGCAGATCAGCCTCACTATTATGAATTGGATGAGAGTATCCTCAACGCTGCACTGAATATTATGCAGATCACGGATATTCTGGATACCGATGATGTGCTGGACGATGACTGCTTTAACCGTATCTGGTTGAAAAGCGAGCTGACACCCGCCCGGGCGTCAGAGGTTTATCACTTCTTATATCAGCAGCAACTGCCGGAACCGGTACCGTCACCGGATGAAATCGCCGCCTTTAAACAGGCGAGAGCCGACGAACTGGCGCTGCTGAGCCGGCGCAGTCCGAAAGAGGGATATGTACCAGTCCATAAATTTGCCACACAGGATGCCTGGCGGATCATGCCGGAAGAATGCCTGCTTATTGCCGGTGTTCTGACTGATCACATGCTGGAAGATAACAATATGGTGGTCAGTAATATCGCATCATTGTGCAAAATCAGCCACAAAACACTGGAATATGCCCTGAGAGGCTGGCGTGAGTTTAATTTATTCGCGGCAGAACACGGCGGTTATCAGGTTTGCTGATGATTCAGTAATTCTTATTACGCAAGAATAACACCAGATATGAATTATTACTTTCGAAACTGGTGAATAAAATTAATTGTTATTGAAGCAGTAATACATAATTGACAATTAAAACCAGTATAAATAACTCTGATTGTTATTGATAAAAATTATTTATATTGTTTTGTGTAAATATGAGTTTTATTAATGGAAAGGTCGGCTGGTTACCGTATAATTTTTCATGAGGGATATGATTAATAGCGATAAATAATTCACTGTTATTTATATTTTCTCCCGTGATCGTCTTACTCTTCTTCATATTGGGAGCTTCAATATCGTTATACAGCGGACAGTATACGGTATGTATGTATCGGCAATACTCGTCACTTGTGTTTCATGTTGATCTCTGTTTCGTGTGATTGATCGCCTGACGCTGACCACGTCAGGCGTTTTTCTATCTGAAAAAGGATAGGATCAGAACAGATCGCGGTGAAGGGCGCGGATGATATCTTCGGCATCATTGCCGGGGACCAGCAGGCACATGTTGTGTCCGCTTGCACCATAACTGATCATGCGGATGTTAAACGGCTCAAGGGCGCTGAAAATCGTTTTACCCAGCCCGTGTGCACGGGTCAGTTCATTACCGATAACCGCGACCAGCGCCAGATTCTGTTCCACTTCAATACGGCACAGTGCGGACAACTCGGCGGTCAGTTCATCACTGAGCAATGTTCCGTTAGTGTGTGTGGAACCGACGGTATCCAGTGTCAGGGCGATACTGACTTCTGACGTGGTGATCACATCCACGGAAATATTATGGCGGGAGAGAATAGTGAAGATTTCCGCCAGAAAGCCGCGTGCATGCAGCATTTTCAGGCTGTGCAGTGTCAGCAGGGTTTGCTGGCGGCGTAATGTCAGGGCGCGGAACAGCGGCGGATTCGGGTCATTATCACACACCAGTGTGCCGCCCGCGCCGCTCTCTTTGCTGGAGCCGACAAACACCGGGATCCCGCTGCGCACGGCAGGCAGCAAAGTAGCCGGATGCAGGATTTTCGCCCCGAAGTTCGCCATTTCCGCCGCTTCATCAAAGGTTATATGATCAATCGGATAGGCATCCGGGACAATGCGCGGATCCGTGGTGTAGATCCCAGGCACATCCGTCCAGATATCCACACGCTGGCAGCCGAGTGCCTCCGCCAGCAGTGCCGCAGTGTAATCACTGCCGCCGCGTCCGAGTGTGGTGGTGCGCCCTGCGGCTTCGCGGCCGATAAATCCCTGGGTGATCACCGGGCCCTGTGACAGACGCGGGGCAAGGAGCTGATCACAGCGCGTGCGCAGCACAGCGGTATCCGGCTCAGCCCGGCCGAAGCAGTCATCTGTCTGCATGACCTCACGGACATCAAACCATTGCGCCTGTGCGCCCTGCTCCCGGAGCACTTCGGTAAACAGCAGCGTCGACATAATCTCACCATGACTGACAATTTCATCCACCAGAGCGCTGGAGGTTGCCAGTGCCGCAGCATCCGATAAGGTGGTGATATTGCCCAGCAGGCGGTCAATCTCATTGTGCACAGCTGCGTTCTCCGGCAGACGGGACAGGATTTCATATTGTGTGTCACGAACCTGTTTCAGACATTTTTCACGTTGCGCGCGCGGGCATCCCTGAGCTAATTCGATTAATGCATTGGTGATCCCGGCGGAGGCGGATAACACCACCAGTGTCACACCGGGGGTCTGCAGAACGACCCCGGCACTTTTCTGCATGGCGTCATAATTTGCCACACTGGTACCACCGAATTTTGCAATGACCTGCTGAGCAGGTGCGGAAGATACTGACGCCATAATGAATTCCCTTATCCGTAAAGTGAAAAATGTGAGCTGTGTTACACTGATAGAATTATCGGGATTGCCGGAATGAGTCAATATTGATTAACGGATAATCAATATCTTTCATAATGACAGGCAAATTATCGTTTTTTGCGATATTCGGTTCCGGCGCTGGTTTTGTTTCGGTTTTTTGAGCAATATCACGGAATGACAGATGCATAACACCTTTATCGTCAGGACAGAGTACACTTTGTTGACACGATTCAGTTTTGGTTTTCAATGAAAAGAGAGCTGCAATGAAAAATATTAACCCCACTGATACTGCGGCCTGGAAGGCGCTGGAACAGCATTACGACACAATGAAAACTGTGCATCTCCGCGACTTATTTGCGCAGGATAACGACCGGTTCAGCCGTTTTTCTGCCACGTTCGGCGAAGAAATGCTGGTGGATTATTCCAAAAACCGTATCACACAGGAAACCCTTGATAAGCTGCTGGCACTGGCTGAAGAGTGTGATGTGCGTGGGGCTGTCTGCAGTATGTTTTCCGGTGAGAAGATCAACCGGACAGAAAACCGTGCGGTTCTGCACACCGCGCTGCGCCACCGTGACAATACTCCGGTGATGACTGACGGGCAGGATGTGATGCCGGAGGTTCGCGCCGTGCTGGAAAAAATGCGCGTGTTCAGTGAGCGGATCATCAGCGGGGAGTGGAAAGGTTGTACCGGCAGGCCGATTACCGATGTGGTGAATATCGGTATCGGCGGCTCTGATCTCGGCCCTTATATGGTGACAGAGGCGCTGCGTCCGTATAAAAATCATCTGGGCATGCATTTTGTCTCTAATGTTGACGGTACTCATATCGCCGAAACCCTGAAAGCGCTGGATCCGGAAACCACACTGTTTCTGATCGCCTCCAAAACTTTTACCACCCAGGAAACCATGACCAACGCCCATTCCGCGCGTGACTGGTTCCTGGCGGCGGCCAAAGACCCGGCGCATGTGGCGAAGCACTTTGCTGCGCTGTCCACTAATGCGGATGCAGTAGCTGAGTTTGGTATTGATACCGCCAATATGTTTGAGTTCTGGGACTGGGTCGGCGGGCGCTATTCCCTGTGGTCGGCGATTGGTCTGTCTATCGTGCTCTCTGTCGGTTATGACAATTTCACGCAGCTGCTCGATGGCGCGTATGCCATGGACAAGCATTTCACCGAAACTGAATTTTCACAGAATATCCCGGTGCTGCTGGCGCTGATCGGCCTGTGGTACAACAATTTCTTCGGTGCGGAAACCGAGGCGATTCTGCCTTATGATCAGTATATGCACCGTTTTGCGGCCTATTTCCAGCAGGGCAATATGGAGTCCAACGGGAAGTATGTGGATCGTAACGGTAAGGTGGTTTCTCATCAGACCGGTCCGGTTATCTGGGGTGAGCCGGGCACCAACGGGCAGCACGCGTTTTATCAGCTGATCCATCAGGGCACCAAACTGATCCCGTGTGATTTTATCGCACCGGCACAGAGCCATAATCCGCTGGGGGATCATCACAGCAAGCTGCTGTCGAATTTTTTCGCACAGACCGAAGCACTGGCCTTCGGCAAAACCCGTGAACAGGTGGATGCGGAGTTTGCCGCACAGGGCAAAAATCCGGCTGAAATGGATTATGTCGCGCCGTTTAAAGTCTTTGAGGGTAACCGCCCGACCAACTCCATCCTGCTGAAATCCATCACTCCGTTCAGCCTCGGGGCTCTGATCGCTATGTACGAACATAAGATTTTTGTTCAGGGCGTGATTATGAATATTTATACGTTTGATCAGTGGGGTGTCGAACTGGGCAAACAGCTGGCAAACCGTATTCTGCCGGAACTGGCGGGCGACAAGCCGGTTGAGAGCCATGACAGCTCAACCAACGGCCTGATTAACCGGTTTAAAAACTGGCGTCAGTGCTGATTTTTCTTTAAAGCCTGTTTTATGAGCAAAGCCGCTCTGCATTGCGCAGGGCGGCTTTATTTTTAGCAAAAAATTTTCAGTAACGCGCTCATTTCCTGCCGGGTTTTGTTAAAGTGTATCAGAACGCATATTATGCCCCTGATAACCGGATACATTCATGACACAAACAGTGATAACACCCCCCATCCGCTGGTTTGATAATGCGGAAACGATCCCCGCCGGGGTGCTGGACTGGTTATCAGAATTAGGGTCAATGACGCGGCGCTTTGAACAGCACTGCAATGAAGTGACGGTAAAACCGTATTGTGAAAAATATATCTCCCGTGAAGCGCTGACTGAAGAAGAGCAGATGCATCTGCCCGGCAGTGCACGCTACTGGTTACGGGAGGTGGTGTTATATGGTGACGGGGTTCCCTGGCTGACCGGCCGGACAGTGGTGCCGGAGGAGACGCTGACAGGGGAAGAACAGCAGTTACTGAAAATGGGAAATGTGCCGCTCGGGCGCTATCTCTTTACCAGCGGTTGTCTGACGCGGGATTATATCCGTTTCGGACTCTCAGAAACGCACTGGGCCCGCTGTTCGCGGCTGTGCCTGGCCGGTAAACCGCTTCTGCTGACTGAAGTTTTTCTGCCGGCCTCTCCGGCATACCCCGCATAAGTGAATATCTCGGAGAAGAATAACGTGGAACGAAGCATGGTACGCAGCAAGTGGCAGGCATACAGCCGTCTGATGCGGACAGACCGCCCGATTGGCTCACTGTTACTGCTCTGGCCGACCTACTGGGCGTTATGGATAGCGGCCCGGGGTGTCCCGGACTGGCATATTCTGATCATCTTTACCATTGGTGTGTTCAGTATGCGAGCTGCCGGCTGTGTGATTAATGATTTCGCCGACCGGAAATTTGACGGCTCGGTGGAACGCACCAAAAACCGTCCGCTGCCGCGCGGTGATGTCACGGAAAAAGAAGCCAAAATTCTGTTTGCGGTACTGGTGCTGGTGTCATTCGGACTGGTACTGACGCTCAATACGATGACCATCTGGCTGTCAGTCGCCGGGCTGGCGCTGGCCTGGGTGTATCCGTTTGTGAAGCGGGTCAGCCATCTGCCGCAGGTGGTGCTCGGGGCGGCCTTCGGCTGGTCGATTCCGATGGCGTTTGCGGCGGTCAGTGAATCGCTGCCGGCAGAGTGCTGGCTGCTGTTTGCGGTCAATATTGTCTGGTCTGTGATTTATGATACCCAGTACGCGATGGTGGATCGCAATGATGACCTGAAAATCGGCGTGAAATCCACGGCTATCCTGTTCGGGCGCTTTGATAAGATGATTATCGGCATATTGCAGCTGATGATGATTCTGATGCTGTTATGGATAGGGCTGATGGTTAATCTGTCCGGGATTTTCTACTGGTCCCTGCTGCTGGCCGGGGCGTTATTTGTCTATCAGCAGCGGCTGATGGCCGATCGTGAACGCGACCCGTGTTTTCAGGCCTTTATGAATAATAACTATGTCGGGTTTATTCTGTTTCTCGGCATGCTGGTCAGTTATCTGTAAGTGCGGATACACGTAATAAATCCGGAACAAAATACCTAAAAAATACGTGCCAGATTAAGCAGATATAATAAATAACCCAATACAACAACTGATCCTGTGCCGGAGAGCAACAGGAGCAGAAAACAAAGATCACTTTTATTCGTCCTGTATTGGATAGCAGCTACACAAAGCAGAATCAACAGTAATGCAAGCATTATTACGGTAAACAGAACGGCAATACCCATTATCTTTTCCTCTTATCTGTATGTTTAACACCGTACTTCACTTTGCTGACCGGCAATAAAAAAGGAGACTGGTTATCCGGTCTCCTTTTTTTGTGATCAGCGTTTACCGGTATCAGTCAGACGGATTACTGTCATCACTTTCCGCCGGTACAGCTTCTTCCGGCTCGAGGCTGACACTTTCGATAGTCAGACGGACTTCCGGTGACATCAGCTCTGCCAGCACGTTGTAGAACTCTCCGGCGTTGGCTTCAATCACATCATCATTGTCATTGATATAGCCTTCTTCACGCAGTGTGCCGACCAGGGTAGCAAACACGGCTTTGTCGAAGAATTCCGGTGCGTTGATACCGTGCAGAACTGACAGACGCTGTGCCAGCATCCGGCTCTCTTTTTCCAGTGCCGAACGGCTGATTTCCGGGGTGGCATTCAGCAGCGACAGGGTGATCGCATAACGCTGTAATGTCTCGCGGATCCCGGCTGCCAGCAGCTGTAACGGACGGATACGGGCCGGGTTAATGACCAGCATATTATCATCACGGCGGCAGATTAATTGCTGACGACACAGTTCATCAATGATGGTATCGAGGATCGCCGGCAGCTCTTCCTGACTGTAACGCATAAACAGTTCGGCTTTCAGCAGCGGATAGATCATCCCGACATGTTCACGCAGCGTATCGGTGCTGACGCGGCGGTGATGGATCAGGATACTGGTCACCAGAGACGGCAGTACCAGCATATGCAGAATGTTATTCCGGTAGTAGGTCATCAGTACCGCATTTTCACGCGGCAGAATGATGATATCCCCGAGGCTGTCTTTCTCAACCTCGAACTTGTTCATCTGCAATGCGTGTTCCAGCAGTTCTTCCGCACTCTTCGCCGGGGTGGTGCTGTCCGGGGAATACGGCACATTGCGCAGCAGCTGGAGATAGCAGTCGAGCTGTTCGATCAGCTGTTCGCGGGTCAGTGCGCGCTGACGGGAAGCCAGCAGAGCCGTGGTACACAGGTTGATAGCATTCGCGGCGGCGGCATTATTGATGCTCACCATAATGTTATCAGCCAGAGATGTTGCGGTTGGTGTCAGCCAGGACGGACGCTGCGGCTCGACCGGGTCGATCGCCTCACGCCATTCCGGTACCTGTTTTGTCAGGTATTGTGACAGCGGAATCGGCTGCCCGAAATTCACATAACCCTGGCCGAGGTTACGCAGTTTGCGCAGGCCGCGCACCATCTGCATAAAACCTTCTTTTTGCTTGGTGGCACCGCGCAGCTCTTTGGCGTAAGTACCCACTTCCATCACATGCTCATAGCCGATATAGACCGGCACCAGGGTGATAGGTCGCGAGTCACCGCGCAGCATAGCCTGAAGCGTCATCGATAATGTGCCGGTTTTCGGCTCCAGCAGACGCCCGGTACGGGAACGGCCGCCTTCGACAAAGTACTCGATGGAATAACCGCGTGAGAAGAGCTCACTCAGGTATTCACGGAAAACGGTGGAGTACAGTTTGTTGCCCTTGAAGCTGCGGCGGATAAAGAAAGCACCGAGGCGGCGGAAAATCGGTCCTGCCGGCCAGAAATTGAGGTTAATCCCGGCGGCGATATGCGGCGGCACCAGCCCCTGATGATAGAGCACATAGGAGAGCAGCAGGTAGTCCATGTGGCTGCGGTGGCAGGGCACATACACTATCTCATGGCCATCCTGTGCCAGCTGGCGCACCCGCTCTGCATTATGGACATTCAGTCCCTGATAGAGGCGGTTCCAGGTCCAGCCGAGAACGCGATCAGCCACGCGCAGGGCGTCATAGGTGAAGTTAGCGGCCACTTCGTTCATCATGGAAACGGCATTCTGACGCGCTTTTTCAATGGTGATTTTTTTGGCTTTCGCTTCATCTTCAACGGCTTTTTCAATCGCTTTGGATTTCAGCAGCTTATTGAACAGCTCCTGACGCACCGGCAGTTTCGGGCCGATAGCGGCCATACGCTGGCGCGAGAAGTGAATACGGGCGACACGGGCCAGTTTATTAGCAATAATAGTGTCAGTGCCGTGTTCAGAGGCCATTGCGCCCATGGACACCGGCTGTGAGAAACGGACAAAACTGTCGCGTCCCAGCCAGAGCACGGCGAAAAATTTCTGGATCCCGTTTAACAGACGCAGATGCGGCACACCGTGGTGTCCCTCGCGGCCCGGTGAACGACCGAACATCACAGAGACCGGCAGCATCTGAATATCCAGCGCCGGATTATTGCGGTGCAGATCCAGATAGGCGTGGAAAATATGGACGGAATCCTTACGCGGATTCAGGGCGTAATAACGGAACACACGCGGGCCGTCATCGATAAAGACATAGCCCGGTAATGTGGTATTACCGATGACATTATCTTCCAGCGGATCCGGCATGCCCTGTGCGAGACACTGACGGCGCAGTGTCAGCAGGTCCGCCTTAGAGTGATAAGGAAGAACATAGAGTGTCGGACGTTGTGTATCCAGCCCCAGCTCATTGACCGGATCCGTCGGGATCGGCTTGCTTTTTACCAATAGTTTTAATGGTAAATTCAATACGTTATAGTATATTTTACGCCAAAGTGACATAAATGTATGAAGCCTCTTGTTGACAATTCGCGTTCAGCATACCAGAAAGGCGAAGCCAGATCTGTGTTGCGGCAGCAATAAAATCGCGGAAAAACGGCGGTGGTCAGTCAGATAATCACATTATTTATAGTGACAGAAATGAAAAAAAATACCGGATTTATACGATTAATTAAAGCGGCAGGTTATTCAAAGAAAGGACTTATCGCGGCATGGAAAAATGAAGCCGCTATCCGTCAGGAATTGCTGGCGCTGATCCCGGCCGTCATTATTGCCTTTGCTTTCTCTTTTACGGCGGTTGAACGGGTGCTGCTGATTGGTTCTGTGGTGCTGGTAGTGGTGATTGAGCTTATCAACAGCGCGATTGAGGCAGTGGTTGACCGTATCGGTACGGAATACCATGAACTGTCCGGCCGGGCCAAAGATATGGGGTCTGCTGCAGTATTTATCGCCACATTACTGGGGTTGTTTGTCTGGATTATGCTGTTTATCAGCTGGTTCCAGCGTCTTTAACAGACGATTTTTTGTGAAACCTGCGGCGTAACACGTATTTTCCTCATGTTATGGTTCCCAATCCCGGAATACCTGTATATACTCACAGTTTGACTGTATAAACAAACAGGGGGCGAAATGAAAGCACTGACGGCACGGCAGCAACAGGTTTATGACCTTGTTCGTGACCATATTTCGCAGACGGGCATGCCACCGACGCGTGCAGAAATTGCGGCACGCCTGGGTTTTCGCTCTCCGAATGCGGCGGAAGAGCACCTGAAAGCCCTGGCGCGTAAAGGCGTCATTGAGATTGTCTCCGGGGCATCCCGGGGGATCCGTCTGCTTCTGGAAGAAGAAGAGGATGAAGGTTTACCACTAATAGGCCGTGTGGCCGCTGGTGAGCCTTTATTAGCACAGGAACATATCGAAAGCCGTTATCAGATTGACCCGATGCTGTTTAAACCAAGTGCAGATTTCCTGCTGCGGGTAAATGGTATGTCAATGAAAGATATTGGTATTATGGACGGTGACTTACTTGCGGTGCATAAAACCCAGGACGTGCATAACGGCCAGGTGGTGGTTGCCCGTATCGAAGATGAAGTGACGGTCAAACGGTTTAAGAAAGTGGGCAGCAAGATTGAGCTGCACGCTGAAAACGAAGAATTCAGCCCGATCGTGGTGGATTTACGGGAACAGAACTTTACTGTTGAAGGTCTGGCAGTGGGTGTGATCCGTAATAACGACTGGCACTGATTTCCGGGACAGCCGCCTGAAACGGTATCCGCTTAAAAACCACAGTACGCCGGAGACGGACACTGTGGTTTTTGTTTTTCAGCGTCCGCGTTTACGCGGTTCGTCATGTTCATGGTCATGCAAACATTTATCTCTGCGGGTGCAGGATTCAATATCATAACAAGGGCGGCAGTATCCGTGCGCCTCAATCACACTGTGGCGGATATGAAATTGTGCAGCGTCCGCCAGCTGACTGATTTGTGAATCAATCGTCTCTCCGTCCCGCTCTGTCACACTGTTACAGCGATCACAGATAAACAGCACGGAAGTATGGCTGGGTTTATCAAAGTGCGGACACATCACAAAGCTGTTGGTGGATTCAATTTTGTGGATAAATCCCTGCTCGAGCAGAAACTCCAGGCCGCGGTAGATTGTCGGCGGCTTTGCCTGCGGCTCGGTTTCGCGCAGCAGATCCAGCAGCTCATAAGCACTGATGGCTCCGGGCTGGCCGGCAATCAGCTGCAGAATCGACTTTCGCTGAGACGTCATGCGCACACTGCGTGACAGACACAGTGCTTCTGCTTTTTTTAATAAAGTCTGAATATCAACAGGTTGCATGACATCACCTTCCGTTAATCAATAAATATATGGACAGCCCACTCTAACATGAATTCCGGCAGAATAACCGGTATCCGCGCTATTTTGTCAAAAAAGGGCTGCCAATTCAGGGCAAATTATGGTGAGCTGTTGGTGCAAACACATAAAAAGCACACGATAATAAAACGGAGTCCTGAATGAGTATCGAAACGGTTCGTGCCTGGTTCGGCACGCATGCCCCGGATGTCACGATTATTGAGACCACACAGCCGACTGCCACTGTCACTCAGGCAGCAGAAGTTCATGGTGTCCGCCCCGGTCAGATCTGCAAAACACTCTCTTTTAAGCTGACGGATGACAGCGCGATTCTGATTGTGATGGCAGGGGACGCCCGGCTGGATAACAAAAAATTCAAAACACAGTTCGGCTGCAAAGCCAAAATGCTGAATGCAGAGGAAGTGGTGCATTTCACCGGCCATCCGGTCGGGGGAGTCTGTCCGTTCGGGCTGCCGGTACCGCTGACCGTTTATGCGGATCATTCACTCCGTGAGTATGACACGGTATTACCTGCGGCGGGGTCGGCTAATTCCGCTGTCCGGCTGACACCTGAGCGGCTGGCGGAACTGACAAACGCACAGTGGCTGGATATCACCACGCAGCCGGTATAAACAGATGGCACCGCATCAGCGGTGCTGTCACACACTCAGTGTTCCGGTGGCCGGGTCTCCGGCTCCGTATTCACACCGGCGTCGGTACTGCGGGGGATAACGTTATCATCATCCGGCAGGTGCTGGCGGGTAAAGAACAGCAGACTGTCTTCTATAAAGTAGTAAGGGGAGACGCCGAAGACCTGGGAGATCCTCAGAATGATTTCCAGTGAAATTTTTGTGCTGCCGATTTCGTAGCGGGAGATTTGCTGTTGTGATACACCAATCAGATTGCCCAGTTCTGTTGATGTGACACCGGTGATCCTGCGCATTTTGCGAATTTGTCCGCCAATGAGCTTGTACATCTCGTTAATGCTGGTGTTCAGGTTATTATCTGTTTTATTACTCATTATCATCTGTCAGTCTGGTTAAACAATAATATATTAATGTTTGTCAAATTAAACTTATTCTTCATCACAACCCATTTCATCAAAAAAATAACTAACACTAATATTCAGGACGTCTGCAAGCATTAACAGTTTATCCAGAGGAATTAAGCTTGCTCCCGTTTCATAACGGGATAATTGCTGTTGTGAGATATTAATTTTTATTGATAGCTCTTTACCTGTCAGACAGTTTTTCAGTCGCTGACATTTTATTTTGCCGCCAATAAACATTGCCAACTCATATTTATCATATATTGTCATAAATTATGAAGATAAACGGTTGTCATTAATAATGTTAAAATTTAACTTGACGTATTTATTTCCTCAAATAGTTTCTTTAAAAAGTATAATCGATACCCTTTTAATATGTAATAGATACAAAAAAACAACAAATAAGAAACAATAAAGACGAGAATACTACGTATTAACACTATAACCTCAGCGATTTCATGTTGTTACAAAGAATACCCGGTTTTTAACATCTTACATGAATGATGAGTAAGCGGAATATTCTGATATTTAGTCGGGATTATACCTAATATAAAGATATTGATGCTAATTTTGAGTTCAAAATGGGGGATTTAACTACCTTTTCATGCTTTGGCGTAATGACAGGCAACCCGGAAGTGTGATTGTTGTCTTACAATATGGCTGAAGATAGTTTGTTAAATTTTCTGATGACATTATAAGAAAATACAAAGACCAAAATATCTGAATGTTTCCATAAAATAGATAAAATCAGGCGATAATATTTGCCGGTAATTGTATTGAGATGTGTTATTTTGTTTACTTATAAAATAAGTAATGTTGGCGGAAATCTATTCCTTCATTAAATAAAAAAATCCCGGTTGATTATAATTTCACTATATAATGAAATATATAGTATTATTTTTTCTTTTAATTCACGGGCTTAGTTATAGGTGATGGTTGTAAAAAACAACAATTACGTGTATTTTTTGCTGTCGTCAGGTGATGAGTGAAATTTAACGGTATGCAGAATTTATTGCTTTTATTGTTAGTTATCGTGTTATTGGGACCATTGGGTATTGATCTTTATTTACCGGCTATTCCGGCAATTGCAAAAGGCCTGGGCAGCAGTGAGTCATTGATTCAGTCAACTATCTCGTTGTTTATTCTTGTATTAGGTGCAGGTCAGCTGATTTCCGGATACCTGGTGGATAAATTCGGCCGCAGACCGATGGCGATGGCGGGTATGGTTTTGTATATCGCCGGTTCCCTGACAGCGGCCTTTGCGGTGACTCCGGGGATGTTTATCGCTTCCCGGTTAATTCAGGGAGCGGGTGTCTGCTGTACCTCTGTGGTTGCTTTTACCTGTGTCCGCGATTGCTTTAATGGTAACGAAGCAGCGCGTGCTTTCGGTTTTTTAAACGGGACATTAAATATTGTTCCGGCGCTGGCGCCGCTGCTGGGCGGTATTATGGCGGAATATTACGGCTGGCGGCTGCCTTTTGGTTTCCTGGCGCTGTATGCCTTTATTCTGCTGATTCTGACGGCAAAATATCTGCCGGAAACCCGCCCGGAAAGCAGTGTTCAGCATAAAGAGAACCCGCTGAAGAGCTTGGTTTCTGTGTTGTTCAATAAGCGGTTTTTGATCTTTTCCCTGGTGAACGCGGGGACGATGGGAATGGTATTAACGTATGTTTCCCTGGCTCCGGCGGTACTGATGGGCGATGCGGCGCTCAGCCCGTTACAGTTTTCAGTTGTGTTCGGCGCTAACGGGTTCTGGATCATGGGGATCAGTATGATCGCCAACCGGGTGATCCGCAGAGCCGGGCGACCTGTTTGTCTGGTTTCCGGTGGTGTACTGATGGCGCTGGGGTGCATTGCGCTGGCACTGAGCCCGGTGCTGTTCTCCGCACAAATACAGAATCACTGGCTGATCTATATGCTGCCGGTGGCCGCTGCCTGTGCCGGGCTGGCCTTTATTATGGGACCGGCAACCAGCTATGCCCTGGAGCCTTATTCTGATAACGCCGGTGTTGCCTCTGCACTGGTGGGGTTTATGCAGATGGCGGGCGGTGCAGTGCTGACCCTGGTTGCTATCGCATCACCCTTACCGCCGAAAACTGCACTGGCTGTCACTATGCTGTGCGGCGCCCTGCTGGCATGGAATGCGTACCGGGTGAGTAAAAACGAACAGCGGCAGGCGTGATGCAGAAAGCGGAGATATCATACCTCTGTGATATACTCCGCCTTTGTTTTTCTTTCTGACTGATGTACTGAGATCCCGGATACACCATGCACCAAAACACACCAACAGAAAAAACCACTGAAAACCAGCAGTTACGCACCACCGGCGGCTATAAGAACCTTAACCGTTTCTCCGTGGCACCGATGCTGGACTGGACTGATCGCCATTGCCGTTATTTCCACCGTAAACTCAGCCGCCACGCGCTGCTGTATACCGAAATGGTGACCACCGGGGCAATTCTGTTCGGGAAAGGGGACTATCTGGCGTATAACGAGGCGGAGCACCCGGTGGCATTGCAGCTCGGCGGCAGTGACCCGGCGGCACTGGCTCAGTGTGCGAAAATCGCACAGGAACGCGGTTATGATGAAATCAACCTGAATGTCGGCTGTCCGTCTGACCGTGTGCAGAACGGAATGTTCGGTGCCTGTCTGATGGGGAATGCCTCACTGGTGGCGGATTGTGTGGCAGCGATGCGGGATGTGACAGATATTCCTGTCACCGTTAAAACCCGGATCGGGATTGATGATCAGGACAGTTATGAATTTCTGTGTGATTTTGTCGGTACGGTGGCGGATCGCGGCGGTTGTGAGATGTTTATTATTCATGGCCGTAAAGCCTGGCTCTCCGGCCTGAGCCCGAAAGAGAACCGGGAAATTCCGCCGCTGGATTATCCGCGTGTGTATCAGCTGAAAAAAGATTTTCCGCATCTGACCATGGCGCTTAACGGTGGGATAAAAACTTTGGAAGAGGCGAAGATCCATCTGCAGTATATGGACGGTGTGATGGTCGGACGTGAGGCATATCAGAACCCGTCAATCCTGGCGCAGGTCGATAATGCCCTGTTTGATGCTGCCCTGCCGGTGACCGATACGGTCGCGGCGGTGGAAGCTATGTATCCGTATATTGAGGCTGAACTGGCGACAGGGACTTATCTCGGCCATATCACCCGTCATATGCTGGGAATTTTCCAGGGGATCCCGGGGGCGCGTCAGTGGCGGCGTCATCTGAGTGAGAATGCCCATAAAGCCGGAGCAGATCTCAGTGTGATTGAAGCGGCACTGGAATTTGTCACGCGGAAAAATATCGCGGAATAATCAGTCAGTCATAAAAAAGCCCGCCGTTTCTCAGAACCGGCGGGCTTTTTTCATTCTGTGACGATTACGGGATCAGAATGCTGGATCCGGTCGTTGCACGGCCTTCCAGGCGTTTGTGTGCCAGGGCGGCATCTTTCAGCGGATAAACCTGATCCGCAGGGATGGAAATAGTCAGTTTACCGCTCAGGATCAGATCAAAAATTGCCTTGCTGGCTTCGTTAAGTTCTTCACGGTTGGTGATGTAACCAAAGACAGAAGGGCGGGTCACATACAGTGAGCCTTTCTTATTTAAGATCCCCAGGTCAACACCGGTGACCGGGCCGGAGGCGTTGCCGTAGCTGACCATCAGACCGCGGCGCTTGATGCAGTCCAGTGACGGCAGCCAGGTGTCTTTACCGACAGAGTCATATACCACACCGACTTTTTCACCGTCAGTGAGTGCCAGCACCCGCTCAACAATGTCTTCTTTATTGTAGTTGATGGTTTCCCAGGCTCCGGCGGCTTTGGCTTTCTGCGCCTTTTCATCAGAACCCACGGTACCGATCATCTTCGCGCCCAGCGCTTTGGCCCACTGGCAGGCGATTTGTCCGACACCACCGGCAGCAGCGTGGAACAGGAAAACTTCCCCAGCTTTTACCTCATAGGTTTTGCGCAGCAGATAAAACGCGGTCAGACCTTTCATAAAGCAGGCGGCAGCCGTTTCAAAGCTGATACCGTCCGGCAGAATGGCGAGCTTTTCTTCCGGCACGTTATGGATTTCGCTGTATGCGCCCAGCGGAGACTGTCCATAAACCACGCGGTCACCGACTTTAATATGTTTTACGTTTGCACCGGTTTTTACCACCACACCGGCGGCTTCAGAGCCGACACCGGAAGGGGATACCGGCGCAGGGTACAGGCCGCTGCGGAAATAGGTATCAATATAGTTCACACCGATTGCTTTGTTTTCCACCTGAACTTCACCCGGTGCCGGATCTGCCGGCGTAAAGTCACGATAAACCAGCACATCGGTGCCGCCGGGGGCATCAAATTCAATACGTTTAGCCATGGAGGGAACCTCATTCGGAAAAAAAGAGTGACCACTTACCTGCAAACAGCGCAGAAACAGTAAGCGGGACAGTTAATCATATGATTTATTGTATTTGGCATAATTGCATGTCACTGAAAATTACTCAAGCTTCGTGCAATCAGCGGCAAAGGAGGGCTATACTACCCGCTCTGTCCCGTTCAGGGACGCAGGTATTCTCCCCGGCAGACGCACTGATAAGTAAGAGAGTTTCATGGCCAGATATCCCAAGGACACCAAGACCGACAAACCCCGTGACCATCAGATGGAAGGGCTGAAATTACCGCCACATTCCCTGGAAGCCGAACAATCCGTTCTCGGCGGACTGATGCTGGACAACGAGCGTTGGGATAATGTCTCTGAACGTGTGACCGGCGAGGACTTTTTCAGCCGCCCGCACCGGACGATTTTCAGTCAGATGCAGCGCCTGCTCGAGCAGGGACGACCGATTGACCTGATCACCCTGTCTGAAGCGCTGGAAACCGGCGGCGAGCTGGAAAATGTCGGTGGTTTTGCCTATCTGGCAGAACTTTCGAAAAATACGCCAAGTGCGGCGAACATTAATGCTTATGCTGATATCGTCCGTGAACGTGCGGTGATCCGCGATATGATTTCTGTCGCCAATGAGATCGCCGATGCCGGTTACGATCCGCAGGGGCGTTCCAGTGAGGATCTGCTCGATCTGGCGGAATCCCGCGTGTTCCAGATCGCCGAAAACCGTGCCAATAAAGATGAAGGTCCGAAGGGGATCGAGGCGATTCTGGAAGAAACCGTTGAGAAGATCGAAAAACTTTATGCCCAGCCGCATGACGGCGTGACCGGGGTGTCGTCCGGGTATCAGGATCTGGATAAAAAGACCGCCGGTCTGCAACCGTCTGATTTAATTATTGTTGCGGCGCGTCCGTCCATGGGGAAAACCACCTTCGCCATGAACCTGTGTGAAAACGCCGCCATGACCGAAGAAAAACCGGTTCTGATTTTCAGCCTCGAGATGCCCGGCAACCAGATCATGATGCGTATGCTGGCTTCCCTTTCCCGTGTTGACCAGACCCGTATCCGTACCGGGCAGCTCGATGATGAGGATTGGGCGCGGATCTCCAGCACCATGGGTATTCTGCTGGAAAAGCGCAATATGTATATTGATGACTCTTCCGGCCTGACCCCGACCGAAGTCCGCTCCCGCGCACGGCGGATTTTCCGTGAGCACGGCGGCTTAAGCCTGATTATGATCGACTACCTGCAATTAATGCGCGTACCGTCTCTCTCTGATAACCGTACCCTGGAAATCGCTGAGATTTCCCGTTCCCTGAAAGCACTGGCCAAAGAATTGCAGGTGCCGGTGGTTGCGCTGTCCCAGCTGAACCGTAGTCTGGAACAACGTGCCGATAAACGTCCGGTAAACTCCGATCTGCGTGAATCCGGCTCTATCGAGCAGGATGCCGACCTTATCATGTTTATCTACCGAGATGAGGTGTATCACGAAAGCAGTGATCTGAAAGGCGTGGCTGAAATTATTATCGGTAAGCAGCGTAACGGCCCTATCGGAACCGTCCGTCTGACCTTCAACGGCCAGTGGTCGCGTTTTGATAACTATGCAGGGCCGAGTTATGACGATGAATAAACCGTCTGAATATAATACGGACGGAATAATAACCCTGATAACAAACAAGACATCAACAACCCCTAACCAAGGAACCCCTATGAAAGCGGCAACAGCCGTCATTGACCGTGGTGCGCTGCGCCACAACTGGCAGCGGATCCGGGAACTTGCACCGGACAGCCGTCATGTTGCGGTGGTCAAAGCAAACGCCTACGGCCACGGATTAGTCGAAATTGCCCGTGAACTCAATGAGGCGGACGCGTTTGCGGTGGCGCGTCTGAGTGAAGCGCACGCGTTGCGCGCCGGTGGTATTGTTAAACCTATCATCTTACTGGAAGGTTTTTTCGATGCGGCGGATTTGCCGGTGATTGTTGCCAGCCGTCTGGAAGTGGCGGTTCATTTTGAAGAGCAGTTAGTGGCGCTGGAGCAGGCGCAGTTATCGGATCCGGTGAAAGTCTGGATGAAAATTGATACCGGTATGCACCGTCTCGGCGTGCGTCCGGAAGAAGCGGAAGCGTTTTATCAGCGGCTGTGCCAATGCAGAAACGTACAGCAGCCGGTGAATATCATCAGCCATTTCAGCCGCGCTGATGAAGATGACGCACAGCCGACAGAAGCACAAATCACCCGCTTTATGGCATTTGCTGCCGGCAAACCGGGGGAAAAATCGATTTCCGCGTCCGGCGGCATTCTTTACTGGCCACAGGCACACCTCGACTGGGTGCGCCCCGGGATCATTCTGTACGGCGTGTCACCGAAAAGTGGTACCGAAGCCGGTGATTACGGCCTGAAACCGGTGATGACCCTCAAATCCCGCCTGATTGCCGTGCGTAAACATAAAGCCGGGGAAGCGGTCGGTTACGGCGGTACCTGGGTCAGTGATCGTGACACCTGCCTGGGTGTGATTGCCGTCGGTTACGGTGACGGCTATCCGCGCAGTGCGCCGTCCGGCACACCGGTGGTGATTAACGGGCGTCGTGTTCCCATTGCCGGGCGTGTTTCCATGGACATGATAACTATCGACCTGGGGCCGGATTGCAGTGATAAAGCGGGTGATGAAGTCATTTTATGGGGGGATTCACTGCCGGTGGAGCAAATTGCAGAAGCCAGTGGTATCAGTGCCTATGAACTGATCACCAAGCTGACCTCCCGTGTGGCAATGGAATATCTGGACGAATAAAATCTGACGCGATATGTTCTGATAGTGAGAAAAATTACAATCAGGAGTATCGCTTGTGTTCGAACATGTAGACGCCTACGGCGGCGACCCGATCTTAACGCTCGTTGAGCATTTCAAACAGGATCCCCGGAAGGAGAAGGTCAATCTCAGTATTGGCCTCTATTACGACGATTCCGGGGTGACTCCGCAACTGAACAGTATCGCACAGGCGAAACAGCGCTATAACGCGCAGGATACCGGTGCCTCCCTGTATCTGCCGATGGAAGGTTTTTCCCCTTACCGCAGCGCGGTACAGACGCTGTTGCTGGGCGATGACAGCGGGCTTATCCGCGAAGGCCGCGTGGCGACGATCCAGACTCTGGGCGGATCCGGTGCACTGAAGATCGGCGCGGATTTCCTGCACCGTTATTTCCCGGAATCGGATGTCTGGCTCAGTGATCCGACATGGGAAAATCATCAGGCGATCTTTGCCGGTGCCGGATTTAAAACTCATTATTATCCGTATTTTGATCCGCAGACCAAAGGCGTGAAGTTTGACGAGATGCTGGCAACATTTGAGATGTTACCGGCAAAAAGCGTCATTTTACTGCATCCGTGCTGCCATAATCCGACCGGTTCTGATCTGACACCGGAACAATGGGACAAAGTTGTCGCGGTGGTGAAAAAGCGGGAGCTGATCCCGTTCCTGGATATTGCGTATCAGGGCTTCGGCGGCGGTATGGAAGAGGATGCTTATGCTATCCGTGCCATGGCGGCGGCAGAGGTACCGTGTTTCGTCAGTAACTCATTCTCAAAAATCTTCTCGCTGTACGGTGAGCGTGTGGGCGGGCTGTCTGTTCTCTGCCCGACACAGCAGGAAGCAGAGCGGGTGCTGGGTCAGCTGAAAGCAGGTGTGCGCCGTGTCTATTCCAGCGCACCGTCTTACGGGGCAAAACTGGTTTCTGAAGTGCTGAATGATACTGCGCTGAAAGCACAGTGGCTGGCGGAAGTGGAGACAATGCGCAGCCGGATCGCAGAGATGCGGACAGTGCTGGTGGATACCCTGAAAAACACACTGCCGGAGAAAAACTTTGACCATCTGCTGCATCAGCGCGGAATGTTCAGTTACACCGGGTTCAGTCCGGTGCAGGTTACTGCACTGCGTGAGCAGCATGCGGTGTACCTGGTCGGTTCCGGGCGTGTCTGTATGGCGGGGGTGAACCGTCATAATGTGGATGTGATTGCGCGGGCTTTTGCGGCGGTCAGCCGTTAATCCTCTGCAATAAAATGATGATGCGCGGAATAATTCTGTTCCGCGCCTGTCTCAGCGCAACTGACTGTCTTTACTGCCGCGCCGGTTATAGCCGCTGAATGCGGCCTGCTTTTTATCTGCTTCTGCCTGGCAATTCACACACAACTGCACACCGGGTATTGCTTCACGCCGTGCCTGCGGGATCGGGTCACCGCACTCTTCACAAAACAGCGCGCTTTCCCCTGTCGCCAGCTGGCTGCGCACCCGCGCGACCGCATCATCCAGTGTGGCATCAATCTGCTCCTGAACAGCAGAATCACTTGCCCATCCGCTTGCCATATCCGCCTCCTGTTTCCGGTGGTTGCCTGATACTTTATTTTATCACGGCCTGCTTATTATTTCACCAGTACGGAAAGCGGATAAAAAAATCGACAGTATATTGATACTGAAGGATCAGCCGCTGCCTGACCAACCGGATAGTTGTTTTTTACAAACTGACCTCCGATCAGGGTGCTACGCGGGTCTCATCTGGATTTTAAGAGCGGGGAGACTAAAGCACACTCTGTGACATTATTATCAGAGAATAAACAGCCGGACGAATGATACATAAAGAAGTGTTTTTAATAAAATTATCAATAAATTAATAAAAAAATACCGCAGCCGAAGCTGCAGTATTTTCAGAAGCAGAAAAGATTAATACCCTCTTTTCAGGATCGGCTTCAGGAAGCGGGCGGTGTGTGAGCGTTCACATGCAGCCACCTCTTCCGGGGTACCGGCGATCAGGATTTCCCCGCCGCCGCTGCCGCCTTCCGGGCCCAGATCGACAATCCAGTCTGCGGTTTTAATCACATCCAGGTTGTGTTCGATAACCACAATACTGTTACCCTGGTCGCGCAGCTGATGCAGTACCGCCAGCAGTTGTTCGATATCCGCGAAGTGCAGGCCGGTGGTCGGCTCATCGAGGATATAGAGTGTCTGCCCGGTGCCGCGTTTGGAGAGTTCCTTCGCCAGTTTCACCCGCTGTGCCTCACCGCCGGAGAGGGTTGTTGCCGATTGCCCGAGGCGGATGTAAGACAGTCCGACATCCATCAGAGTCTGTAATTTACGCGCCAGCGCCGGGACGGCATCAAAGAATTCACGGGCTTCCTCGATAGTCATATCCAGCACTTCGTGGATATTTTTCCCTTTGTATTTTACTTCCAGGGTTTCGCGGTTATAGCGTTTGCCTTTGCACTGGTCGCACGGCACATACACATCCGGCAGGAAGTGCATTTCCACTTTCAGTACGCCGTCACCCTGACAGGCTTCGCAGCGGCCGCCCTTGACGTTAAAGCTGAACCGGCCCGGCGTGTAGCCGCGCGAACGGGATTCCGGTACGCCGGCGAACAGTTCGCGGACAGGGGTGAACACACCGGTATAGGTCGCCGGGTTTGAACGCGGTGTCCGGCCGATCGGGCTCTGGTCGATATCGATCACTTTATCGAAATGCTCCAGACCTTCGACAGACTTATACGGTGCAGGCGTAATGGTGGTCGCGCCGTTGAGCTGTGTCTGGGCGATCGGGAACAGGGTGTCATTGATCAGGGTGGATTTCCCTGAACCGGAAACCCCGGTGATACAGGTAAACAGTCCGACCGGCAGATTCAGTGTCACATCTTTCAGGTTGTTGCCGCTGGCACCGGTGATGGTCAGCATTTTGGCCGGATCTGCCGCATTGCGTTTTTCCGGGATACTGATCCGGCGTTCACCGCTGAGGAACTTCCCGGTCAGGGAATCCGGCGTGCTGATAATATCCTCCAGTGACCCCTGGGCAACAATTTCCCCGCCGTGAACACCTGCGCCCGGGCCGATATCGATAATATGATCAGCGGCGCGGATAGCATCCTCATCATGCTCCACCACAATCACGGTATTGCCGAGATTGCGCAGATGAATCAGGGTTTCCAGCAGGCGGTCATTATCACGCTGATGCAGCCCGATAGACGGCTCATCCAGCACATACATCACACCGACCAGGCCGGCACCGATCTGGCTGGCAAGACGGATACGCTGTGCCTCGCCGCCGGACAGAGTTTCTGCCGAGCGGGAGAGTGTCAGGTAATTCAGGCCGACGTTAACCAGGAATTTCAGGCGATCCTGAATCTCTTTCAGGACTTTTTCGGCGATTTTCGCGCGCTGGCCGCTGAATTTCAGGTTATTAAAGAAATCCATCGCATGCCCGATGCTGAAATCAGAAATCTGCGGCAGCGTGGTGTTATCAACAAACACAAAGCGGGCTTCTTTTTTCAGACGGGTGCCGCCACAGGAAATACACGGACGGTTGCTGATATATTTGGCCAGTTCCTCGCGCACCGCCATGGATTCCGTTTCTTTATAACGGCGCTCCATATTGTGCAGCACACCTTCGAACGGATGATGACGGACTGTCACATCACCCCGGTCATTGGAATATTTAAACTCAATGGATTCACGGCCTGAACCATTGAGGATCACTTTCTGAATTTTGGCCGGTAACTCTGAATACGGGGATTCAATATCAAACTTATAATGATCCGCCAGGGACATCAGCATCTGATAATAATAGAAATTACGGCGATCCCAGCCGCGGATAGCCCCGCCGCCGAGTGACAGATTCGGGTTCTGTACCACGCGATCCGGATCGAAAAACTGCTGTACGCCCAGACCGTCACAGGTCGGGCAGGCACCTGCCGGGTTGTTGAAGGAGAACAGGCGCGGCTCCAGCTCACTCATGCTGTATCCGCAGACCGGGCAGGCAAAGTTCGCTGAGAATACCAGTTCTTCGGCGCTGTTATCTTCCATATCGGCGATAATGGCAGTCCCGCCGGACAGTGTCAGTGCAGTTTCAAAGGATTCTGCCAGGCGTTGTGTCAGATCATCCCGGACTTTGAAACGGTCAACCACCACTTCGATGGTATGTTTGATCTGCAGTTCCAGCTTCGGCGGATCAGAGAGATCACAGATTTCCCCGTCGATCCGTGCACGGATATAGCCCTGTGCCGCCAGGTTATCAAGCAGTTTGGTGTGCTCGCCTTTGCGTTCTTTGACGACCGGCGCCAGCAGCATCAGGCGTTTGCCTTCCGGCAGAGTCAGCACATTGTCCACCATCTGACTGATTGTTTGTGCCGTCAGCGGAATATCGTGATCCGGACAGCGCGGCTCGCCCACACGGGCAAACAGCAGACGCAGATAATCATGAATTTCAGTAATTGTTCCCACGGTGGAACGCGGGTTATGGGAAGTGGATTTCTGCTCGATGGAAATTGCCGGAGAAAGCCCTTCAATATGATCCACATCCGGTTTTTCCATCAGCGACAGGAACTGACGCGCATAGGCGGACAGGGATTCCACATAGCGGCGCTGCCCCTCGGCATAGAGTGTATCAAAGGCAAGGGACGACTTCCCGGAGCCGGATAACCCCGTGATAACAATCAGTTTATCACGCGGAATAATGAGGTTGATATTCTTCAGATTGTGGGTGCGGGCGCCCCGTATATCGATATTATCCATGTACCACTTCCCGGGAGTTTCAGATAGCGAACAATTTATTCAGCCTGATATTATTGCACATAATTCACTGAATGGATATCCAGTACCAGAAGAAATCTGTGTATAATCTCAGCAGCATTTGCCTGACAGCTGATTGCATTTTGCGCAGCAGATTTTAGAGAAGACACGCAAATCTGAAAAGGAAATATGTTGCGGACAGATCGACTTCATAAAAATTATCCGGACGTGTTAGACTAGATCCTTATATTGTTACAGACAAATTTCATCGGGAGCATTTCATGGCCAGCAGAGGCGTCAACAAAGTCATTCTTATCGGGAACCTGGGTCAGGATCCGGAAGTGCGTTACATGCCTAACGGCGGTGCGGTTACCAACATCACACTGGCGACATCAGAATCATGGCGTGATAAACAAACCGGCGAAATGAAAGAGAAGACCGAATGGCACCGTGTGGTGATCTTCGGCAAACTGGCAGAAATTGCCGGTGAATATCTGAAAAAAGGTTCACAGGTTTATATCGAAGGTTCACTCCAGACCCGCAAATGGCAGGATCAGAGCGGACAGGAGCGTTACACCACGGAAGTCGTGGTGAATATCGGCGGCAGCATGCAGATGCTGGGCGGCCGCAGCGGCGGTGGCGACAATATGTCTCAGGGCGGCGGCTGGGGTCAGCCACAGCAGCCACAACAATCCCAGCAGTTCAGCGGCGGCGGCAACCCGCGCCCGGCACAGCAGCCGGCAGCAGCAGCGCCGCAAAGCAATGAACCGCCAATGGATTTTGATGACGATATTCCGTTCTGATCCGGATCCGCTGAAAGTGCCCTGCATCTGCGGGGTATTTTTTTGCCCGGATTTTCTGACAGCAGCCCGGAACAGACAAAAAAATACCCCTTACAATCGGGTGACAGTAAGGGGTGATGTCTCATGCCGTTGGATGAACACATGAGATTGCCCGGGGTTAACAGGCAGTGTAGCTTATGTTTTTATAAGTCCTGTTTTTGTCCTGTTCGTCTGATTTTTCATCATAACGGGTATTTTTATTATAAATGTCTGTTGTAATCGGATGTATGTTTGCGCTTAATTAAAGAAAAACCCAATAGAATCATTGGGTATCAATAAGTTATATACTCAATTTTTATTAAAATGCGATAAGAGGCTTAAAGAGCATGTGTCGGATTACGTTTTATCGGTAAACCTGAAACGTGACAATCACGATAGTAATTATATGTGATTTAAATCACGTAAAAATGGTTGTTTTGGCCTGTTTTGTAATTTCAATGTAATTTAAAAGTCAATTTGTAATAAATAAGTTACATTAAAATGATGTTCTGTTCCCGGACTAGACGGATGAGTAAATCCGGATTTTTATCCCGTTGAGCAATAAAACTGATAAAGAAACGATTTTTAGTGACTGACAGCGATAATGTGAACACACGCTGCTTCTGGTTATTTCACTGCAATATATTCCGCTGCAATTTCCTTAAATTGAGTTTTATAGCTCCGCGTTATGATTATCTTTCCCTTTTTTATCGCTGTTTTTCCCACGTAATAATGCTATTTCACGCTGAAGTAATAAATTGGGTGTTTTAATTTATTATTATAAATCAAGTAATTATGTATTTTTGCTTTTTATATTAGTGATTTATCAGTGATGGCGATCACAATTCAGCGGCTGAATAAAAAATAAATGAAAAAAGGCTTGTACAGATTTCATTCTTATGTTTTTTTAAAGTACGAACCGAATTTATTCACACACAATTTACTGTTGAGAGATATCCCGTGAAGCCATTCACCCGTCCGCAAAACGTACTACTAACAACCGCGCTATCAGACGCGGTTGTCGTCGTGCGTGTGGTAGTGGTGGTGGTCGTCGGCAGCGCGCCGTAACGGGCTGGGATCAGCAACAGGATCACTAACCCCGCCGGCGTAAACCGAGCGGGGTTTTTTTATGTCAGGCTCCGCGAAACTGAACCGGTTGTTAAGAAAAGGATGATGTTATGGGAGCTTCACAGCAGACTCAGGCAAAAACCCGGATGACGGGGGCGGAATTAATTATCCGCATGTTAGAACAGCACGGGATCACCTCGGTGTCCGGTATTCCGGGCGGGGCGGCACTGCCGCTGTATGATGCATTGGGCAACAGCCGGATCCGGCATATCCTCGCCCGTCATGAGCAGGGCGCCGGGTTTATCGCACAGGGTATCGCCCGCACCACCGGCAAAGCGGCGGTGTGTATCTCCTCCAGCGGGCCGGGTGCGACCAACCTGATGACCGCCATTGCGGATGCCAAACTGGATTCCGTTCCGCTGGTCTGTATCACCGCCCAGGTGTCTTCGCCGATGATCGGTACCGATGCCTTCCAGGAAGTGGACACTTACGGCATGTCTATCCCTATCACCAAACACAACTACCTGGTGCGCAATGTTCTGGATTTGCCGGGCATTATCGCCGATGCATTCCGTATTGCGGAATCCGGCCGTCCGGGCCCGGTCTGGGTGGATGTGCCGAAAGATGTTCAGGCAGCCATCATTGAGATTGATGAATTACCGCCAATTATGCCGAAAGATCCGTTACCGCTGTTTGATGCGGAAAAAGTCACTGAAGCTGCCGCGATGATTAATCAGGCAAAACGCCCGATTCTGTATATCGGCGGCGGTATTGTCGCTTCGCAGTCCCAGCAGCTGGTGCAGAGCTTCGCCGAGCGTGCCGGGTTGCCGACCACCATGACACTGATGGGATTAGGCACCATCCCGCAGCAGCATCCGCTCTATCTGGGCATGCTGGGCATGCACGGGGCGCGTTATACCAATATGATTTTGCAGGAATCGGATTTGCTGATTGTGGTCGGGGCGCGCTTTGATGATCGCGCGATCGGCAAGGCGGAACAGTTCTGCCCGGATGCCAAAATTATTCATGTGGATATCGACCGCGCGGAGATCAGCAAGATCAAACAACCGGATATTGCGATCAACGCGGATGCCGGACAGGTTCTCGCTATGCTGCTGCCGCAGATTGAGGTGAATACCCGTCAGGCGTGGAATGATCATATCGCGCAGATCAAACAGGAGTTCCCGCTGGAGCAGATTAATAAATCCGATCCGTTAAGTCATTTCGGATTGATCGCCGCTGTGGCGGATGCGGTGGATAATGATGCCATCATCACCACCGATGTCGGTCAGCATCAGATGTGGGTGGCACAGGCGTATCCGTTATGCCGTCCGCGTCAGTGGCTGACCTCCGGCGGACTCGGAACGATGGGCTTTGGGTTACCGGCAGCGATTGGTGCCGCACTGGCAGAGCCGTCACGTAAGATCGTCTGCTTCACCGGGGACGGCAGTATTATGATGAATATTCAGGAGATGGCGACCGCCGCCGAGCATAACCTGGATATCAAAATTATTCTGATGAATAACCAGGCGCTGGGGATGGTTCACCAGCAGCAGACACTGATGTTCAACGAGCACATTGTGGCATCTGCCTATCCGTATCAGACTGATTTTGTGACAATTGCCAAAGGCTTCGGATTACACACCTGTGATCTGAATAAAGAGAGTGATCCGCATGCTGCATTGCAGGCGGCGATTGATCGCCCCGGGCCGTGTCTGATCCACGCATTAATCGATGTCAGTGAAAAAGTGTGGCCGATGGTATTGCCGGGTGATGCCAATATCGATATGGTCACAGCCTGATGACGGAGAACAGAATCATGGAAAAAAATAATCAGCCTATCGCTCTGGAACTGGTGGTCCGCAACCACCCCGGTGTTATGACGCACATTTGTGGTCTGTTTGCCCGCCGGGCGTTTAACGTGGACGGCATTCTGTGTCTGCCGCTGCCGGGACAGGATCACAGCCATATCTGGCTGCTGGTGAAATCGGATGATCGACTAAGCCAGATGGTCAGTCAGGTGGAAAAACTGGAAGACGTGCAGGACGTGAAATACAACGAAGATATCAGTATCTTTGAGCAACTGAATAAATATATTCAGTAGAATGATGAAACCGGGCAGATAAGCCCGGTTTTTTGTCTGCGGTTACGGCGATGTCTGGCCGATATGGGAATAGGACATAATCAGCGTGCCGCTCAGCTCGCCTTCCATGCAGATATAAGAGTGGGGAATATCACAGGAGAACGCATAGAAATCTCCCGGTTCCAGCAGCACAGTCTGATCTTCATTAAAGCGCATCATCAGCGTACCCTGATGGATAAGAATATGCTCATGGGTGCCGGTGCTGTGTGCGGGGCTGTTAATAATCGCACCGCGGATCATCTTCAGGTGCCAGATCTCCGAAATATTCCCCATGCCGACACGGAATTTAAAATCTTCCGCATATTCCCCTTTAAAGACTTTATTTTTTTCGTAACGGGGATAACCTTCATTACTGGCGGTAAACAGATCCCCCAGCGGAAAACGCAGTGCGACGGCAATGGCCTCCAGTGTATCGATACGCGGATTGGAATCACCGGATTCCAGTTTGGACAGCGCGGCTTTCGAGATGCCGGAGAGTTTTGAAAGATCATTGAGCGACAGGTTACGCGCCTGACGCAGCAGTTTGACCTTCTGGCCGATGTGGGCACTGGTTTTTAGCATAATGTAATTGATACCAATGAAATTTGCAGGGAAACCCTGTTAGTATTGCACACTTGTTGTACAACGGTAAGCCGTGATTTTCCGGAAAAACAGGTCTGACAGGTGATACTATCAGATGAAAGCGTCCGGCATGGTGATAATTAACATATGTCATTAAACGGGTGCTCACCATGATCTATACCCTGCCATGGGCAGATTTTTTCATCTGTTTTACGGTTCTCTTCTTCGGTTACCTGGTCTTCGGCATGGTCGGCTTTGGCTCTGCGCTGATCGCAAGTCCGGTACTGGCCTTTTTTATTCCTGTCTCACACATTGTGCCGATGCTGGCGCTGATGGATCTGGGCGCAGCGGTAATTAACGTCACCCGCGACGGGCGTAAAGCCGATTTTGCCGAGCTGAAGTGGATGGTGCCGCTGATGATAGGCGGCAGCCTGATTGGTGCGGCGATCCTTCTGAAAACACATCCGGATTTGCTGGCCGTGTTCCTCGGTGCTTTTATCGTTCTCTATGCACTCTATTCCCTTTTCATTAAGAAAGCTGTGCGGCATTACCCGCAGAAATACATTATTCCGTTCGGGATCGGCGGCGGTATTCTGAGTGCGCTGTTCGGGGCGGGCGGGTTTGTTTATGCCATCTATTTTGCCGGGCGGATTGAGGATAAAAACCGCTTCCGCATCACGCAGACTACCCTGATCGGCTTCAGTACATTAACCCGCGTGATTATTTTCCTGATCATGGGGATTTACTGGAACAGCGAAATAGCCATTACCGCGCTGCTGTTTTTGCCAGCTATGGTGGCGGGAATAGTCCTCGGGCGGCATATCACTATGCGCATCCCGAAAGAGGCATTTTTCCGTTTTCTGAATATGGTGATCCTGCTGGCCGGGCTGACCCTGCTTATCAGCAACCTGGTGCACTGACAGCCGTCAGCGCAGCACTTTTTTAGCACATTGCCGGGCGCGCAGTTGCTCGTCTTTAGTTTTACTTTTACTGAAACAGTCGCGGTAGCGGGCAGCATAGGCACTGTATTGCGTCTGTGCCTCCGCCAGCGGCAGTGACAGCAGATGATTGATAAAGGTAAAACTGCCGATCTCCGCATGCTGATAATCCACCGGATTTTTCCATTCCCCGCCCCAGCGGAGAAAACCGTGACTGAAAACCAGCGGCAGCACGGTTTCTATTTTTCCGTTACGAATATTTTCTCTGTTGGTCAGCGCTGCGGCGGATTGCGGCGGACTGATGGTCACACGGCCGTTTTTGTCGCGGAAACGGTAAGGGTTTTGCTGCGGATTAATGTCGATCGCCATGCCGTAAGCGTGTTTTGACCAGGCCTTCTGACTTGCCTGACGGCGGCCGTTAAATGCTGACGTATTATTGGCAGCCATGGAGGCCTCATCATCGCCGCCGAAGGCCTCTATCGGCTGCACACTGTGCAGCGGGAATTTCAGCCGGTACAACTCATCAAACAGCGCTTTCGTTTCAGGGGCGATAATATCAGCGACAGTAATGGTGCCGGTGCGGGTTTCGCCCTCAAAGGTGATAAACCGGACATCCACATTGACCAGCCGTTCGCAGGGCACCGGGTTTTCCGGTGTGATAATACCCAGCGCCGTCATGGCACGGCAGGTGTCGTGGCTGAGCGGGGTGATCGCCGCCTGTGCTGCCGGTAATGCAGAACAGAGCAGGCTTACAGGGAGGAGAAAAGCGGTCAGTTTCATCATTTATTCCGTCATCAGGCACCGGGACGGATGATGATAACCCGTCAGCGGCGCAGAGGTGAAAAAATTCCCGGATTTGGCCTTGATTATCAGGATTTTTCCTAAGATAATCGTTTGCCTCAAAAAATCACATCTTTTCTCTGTAAAAAGCCAAACGTTTGCGTCCTGTGTGTCCGGTTTTTTTATCCGGAAACCGGCAGATTTTTTCTGAAAACGCAATCGTTTACGTGGTTTGATACAAAATTCATTAACACAGGTGATGACATGTCTGCGACACAGCCGCAAAGCGGGTGCAAATTAGACCAATTTTTTAAACTGACTGAGCGCGGCACCACTGTCCGCCGTGAAGTTCTGGCCGGGCTGACCACATTTCTGGCGATGGTGTACTCCGTGATTGTTGTGCCGGGTATGCTCGGCCAGGCGGGTTTCCCGCATACGGCGGTCTTTATCGCCACCTGTCTGGTGGCCGGGTTCGGCTCCCTGCTGATGGGGTTGTGGGCAAATCTGCCGATGGCTATCGGCTGTGCGATTTCCCTGACCGCCTTTACCGCATTCAGCATGGTACTTGGTCAGAATATCCCGATTCCGGTTGTGCTGGGGGCGGTCTTCCTGATGGGGGTGCTGTTTACCCTGATCTCTGTCACCGGTATCCGCACATGGATTCTGCGCAATATCCCGATGGGTATTGCCCACGGCACGGGGATTGGTATCGGCCTGTTCCTGCTGCTGATCGCCGCCACCAATATTGACCTTGTGGTCAAAAACCCGGGGGCGGGTATGCCGGTGTTGCTGGGGGATTTCACCTCTTTCCCGGTGATGATTGCACTGGCTGGCCTGGCGGTGATTTTCGGCCTGGAACGTCTGAAAGTGCCGGGTGCAGTACTGCTGGTGATTATTGCGATTTCCGTTATCGGGCTGATTTTTGACCCGAATGTGAAATATCAGGGTTTCTTCAAGCTGCCATCCCTCGGTGATGACGGGCTGTCACTCTTCTTCAGCATGGATATCATGGGGGCACTGAAACCAGTGGTTCTGCCGACGGTACTGGCGCTGGTCATGACGGCGGTGTTTGATGCGACAGGCACTATCCGCGCGGTTGCCGGCCAGGCGAATCTGCTGGATAAAGATAATCAGATCATTAACGGCGGCAAAGCCCTGACGACAGACTCGGTCAGCAGCATTGTAGCCGGTGTTGTCGGCGCGGCGCCTGCGGCGGTGTATATCGAATCTGCGGCCGGTGCCGCTGCGGGTGGCCGTACCGGGCTGACCGCAACCGTGGTCGGGGTGCTGTTCCTGCTGATCCTGTTCCTTTCTCCGCTCTCTTATCTGGTTCCGGCCTATGCCACGGCACCGGCGCTGATGTATGTCGGCCTGCTGATGCTGAGCAATGTCAGCAAACTGGATTTCGGTGACTTTGTCGGCTCCATGTCCGGCCTGCTGTGTGCGGTGTTTATTGTTCTGACCAGTAACATTGTGACCGGGATTATGCTGGGCTTTGCCTCGCTGGTTATCGGCCGTATCGCCGGGGGTGAATGGCGTAAGCTGAATATCGGCACTGTTCTTATCGCAGCGGCACTGGTGGCGTTTTATGCTGGCGGCTGGGCAATTTAAGTGATAAATCACCACTTAACGGAAGCTGGTGGTGACGATACGCTTTATTTATACGATTTGTCTCAAAATACTAATTAATTGCCCGAATTAATGGCCTGAGAAGATAAAATAGCAGTGGCGGATAACGCATCCGCCGCTGCTTTTTTTGTATGATAGTGGCAACAGGCGGTAATTTTTTCTCCTCCGGGGTCTTATTACGGTTTTTTTGCCGTTATTAACAGTATCTTTTTGTCAGCGGGCTGATGAAGCCCTAAGTTCAGTAAGGGTAATATGGAAATATTCTTTACGATTCTTATTTTGATTCTGGTCGTGTCGGTGTCCGGTGTTCTCACCAAAATGATCCCGTATCGTATTCCGTTACCCATCATTCAGATCGCGATGGGGGCTCTGCTTGCCTTCCCGCAGTTTGGTCTGCATGTCACGTTCGATCCTGAACTGTTTCTCGTCCTGCTGATACCGCCGTTGCTGTTTGTTGACGGCTGGAAAACCCCGACCCGGGAATTTATGCAGAAAGGGCGGGAAATCTTCATCCTGGTGCTGTTCCTGGTGCTGGTCACCGTTATCGGTATCGGGTATCTGATCTACTGGCTGATGCCGGGGATTGAGCTGATCCCGGCCTTTGCCCTTGCGGCGGTGTTGTCTCCGACAGATGCCGTGGCGCTGTCGTCGATTGTCGGCAAAGGGCGAATTCCGAAACAGATGATGGGTATTCTGGAAGGGGAGGCGCTGATGAATGACGCCTCCGGCCTGGTCGCGCTGAAATTTGCCGTGGCGATTGTCATGGGTACGATGATTTTCTCCGTCACCGGTGTCACGCTGGAATTCTTCAAAGTCGCAATCGGCGGCCTGCTGGCGGGGGTGGCAGTTACCTGGCTGTACAGTAAGTCGCTGCGCCTGATGAGCCGCTGGAGCGGGGATGACCCGGCCACGCAAATCGTCTTTATGTTACTGCTGCCATTCGCCTCTTATCTGATTGCGGAACATATCGGTGTGTCCGGTATCCTGGCGGCCGTGGCGGCGGGGATGACCATCAGTAAATCCGGGGTTATCCGCAATGCGCCGCTGGCGATGCGTCTGCGGGCGGATAATGTCTGGGGGATGCTGGAGTTCGTCTTTAACGGCCTGGTCTTTATTATGCTCGGCCTGCAACTGCCGGGGATCTGGCAGGTGTCGGTGATTGAGGCGGAGCTGGATCCGACCGTCGAAACCTGGATGCTGTTTACCGCCGTTATCGTTATTTATTTTGCTTTGCTGGTATTACGTTTCTGCTGGCTGTGGATGATGAAAACCGTCAGCCGCCTGACCTTAAAACGCAAGCCGCTGGATTTCACCTTCTACACTACCCGTGAACTGTGGCTGGCATCATTTGCCGGGGTGCGCGGGGCGATAACCCTGGCGGGTGTGCTCTCTATCCCGCTGTTCCTGCCGGACGGCACACCGTTCCCGGCGCGTTATCAGATGGTGTTTATCGCCGCCGGGGTGATTATCTTCTCTCTCTTTATGGGGGTGGTATCGCTGCCGTTCCTGCTCAAAGGGATGCATGTCGGGGATAAACAGGCGGATGCCAATGAAATCCGTGCGGCGAAAGCGGCGATGGCAGAAGTGGCGATTGTCAGTATCGGCAAGATGGAAGAGCGTCTGTCCGCCAGTTCGGATGAGGCGCTGGATGCGGAAGCCATCAGTGAAGTGGCCTCCAGGGTGGCCGGGCATCTCAGGCGGCGTACTGCCGGTGATGATGAGATGGAATATAACCTTCAGGTGGAAGATCTGGAGCGCCGTTTCCGTCTGACTGCACTGCGTGCCGAGCGCGGGGAGCTGTATCATCAGCGTGCGACCCGTAATATCAGCAATGAAACCCTGCAACTGCTGCTGCATGACCTGGATCTGCTGGAAGCCCTGCTGGTTGAGAAAGAAACATAACCGATGCCGTTACTGATTATTACCACAATTCTGTGGGCCGCATCGTTCAGCCTGATTGGCGAGTATCTCGCCGGTCAGGTGGACAGCTGGTTCTCTGTGTTAGTCCGTGTGTCGCTGGCGGCACTGGTTTTTCTGCCGTTTCTGCGCTGGCGCGGGATCGCCCCGAAAGTCATTCTGATGTATATGGCGGTGGGCGCCTGTCAGCTCGGCATTATGTATCTCTTTGTTTTCCATGCCTACAACTACCTGACCGTCGCGGAATTCCTGCTGTTTACCGTGCTGACACCCCTGTATGTGACACTGATTTATGACCTGCTGGAGCGGCGTGGTCTGCGCTGGGGTTATGTGTTCAGTTCACTGCTGGCGGTGATTGGTGCGGCGGTGATCCGCTATGATCATCTCAGTGACTCTTTCTGGACAGGGCTGATTCTGGTGCAGCTGGCGAATATCTTCTTTGCCATCGGCCAGGTCGGTTACAAACGGCTGATGGAAGTGCATCCGCTGGTGCAGCGCACGGCGTTTTCCTGGTTCTACCTCGGTGCCTGTGTGGTGGCGCTGGCGGGCTGGCTGCTGTTCGGTAATTTTGCCAAAATGCCGTCCACGCAGTTACAGTGGGGTGTCCTGCTGTGGCTGGGGATAGGGGCTTCCGGGATCGGCTACTTTATGTGGAACTACGGCGCCACGCAGGTGGACGCCGGAACACTCGCGATCATGAACAACATGATGGTTCCGGCGGGGTTACTGGTGAACTTTGCCATCTGGCAGCAGCATCCGGACTGGCTCACGTTCAGCATTGGCGCAACTCTGATTGTGGCATCCCTGTGGGTGCACCGGGTATGGATACTGAAGCCGTCTTTACAAAAGGCAGATTGTCCACCGCGTGCTGACGCGTCGCGCGAATAAACGACTCAACAGCCGGCTGACGCTGTTCCCCGCTACGGTTTGCGGCATACAGCCGGCTCCATAATCCCTCGCCTAAAGTCTTGGTCACCACCATTCCCTGTCTTTCAAAATTCTCCACCGCCCAGTGCGGCAGTGCGGCGATCCCCATGCGGGCGGCGACCATCTGGATCATCAGCAGGGTGTTATCCACGGTTTTTATCTGCGGGGAAACACCGGCCGGTTGCAGGAAACGCCGCCAGATATCAAAGCGCTGACGCTGTACCGGATAAATCAGCAGGGTTTCTGCGGTCAGATCCTGCGGCTGAATATGCAGACGGCGGGCCAGCGGATGATCCGGTGCCACCACCAGCTTCACCTCATAATCAAACAGCGGCGTGTATGTCAGCTTCCCGTTGTGCTGCTCATCAATATCGGATGTCAGCACCACATCGAGTTCGCGTTTCAGCAGTTCCGGTTGCGGATCAAAACTGACCCCGGAAGTGAAATCGACATTAATCTGCGGCCAGCTCTCGCGGAAATGCGCCAGAGCGGGGGTCAGCCACTGAATGCAGCTGTGGCACTCAATCGCCACGCGCAGCGCGGTCAGTCCCGGCTCATTGCATTCACGGATGGCATCTTTCACCAGCGGCAGTACCTGCTCCGCCAGCTGTAACAGTACCTGTCCCTGCGGGGTGAATTGCAGCGGCTGGGTTTTGCGGATAAAAATCCGGTAGCCGAGCCGGTGTTCCAGTTCACTGAACTGATGGGAAAGGGCGGATTGTGTCTGATGCAACGCACCTGCTGCTCCCGCGAGTGACCCTGACTGATTCAGTGCCTGAATCGTTTTTAAATGTTTTATTTCTATCATGAGGAACCTTCAGGTTAGCAATGAAGAATTTGCGCTTGTTTCTTATACAGTACCCGTTGATTATGGATGTGTAAACATCTGGATGGCTAAATGATAGGATTTTTTATGACGACACATAATCACACTCTGGGTTTTCCGCGTATCGGTCTGAAAAGAGAACTGAAAAAAGCGCTTGAAGGTTACTGGGCAGGACAGATTTCACAGGATGAGCTGCGCGATACCGGCCGTGAATTACGCCGCCGTCACTGGCAGCTGCAAAAAGAGGCCGGGGTTGAATTATTACCGGTCGGGGATTTCGCCTGGTACGATCATGTTCTCGGCACCAGCCTGCTGTTCGGTAATGTACCGCCGCGCCATGCCGGTGCGGACGGGAAAATTGACCTCGATACCCTGTTCCGTATTGCCCGCGGCCGTGCGCCTTCCGGTGAACCGGCGGCTGCGGCGGAAATGACCAAATGGTTTAATACCAACTATCACTACATTGTGCCGGAGTTTCAGCGCGGTCAAACCTTCACCGTGAGCTGGCCGCAGCTGTTTGACGAGGTGGATGAGGCGCTGGAGCAGGGCTTTGCGGTTAAACCGGTGCTGCTCGGCCCGGTGACCTATCTGTGGCTCGGCAAAGTGAAAGGGGCTCAGTTTGACCGCTTATCATTACTGCCGTCACTGTTAGAAGCCTATAAAAACGTGCTGGAAAAACTGGCGCAGCGCGGTATTGAGTGGATTCAGATTGATGAACCGGCTCTGGTGCTGGATCTGCCGCCGGAGTGGCAGGATGCTTACCGCACGGCATATGATGCTTTGCAGGGACATGCAAAACTGCTGCTGACCACCTATTTTGACGGAGTAAGCCATCACTTACCGCTGATCCGTGAGTTACCGGTGCAGGGGCTGCACGTCGATTTCGTCGCGGGCGGTGATGATATTCAGGCCATCCACGACGCATTACCGGCGGACTGGCTGCTCTCTGCCGGTCTGATTAACGGGCGCAATGTCTGGCGTGCCGATCTGCGGCAAAAATATGATGTCATCGTCCCGCTGGCCGGGAAACGCGACCTGTGGATCGGGACATCCTGCTCACTGCTGCACAGCCCGATTGACCTGCGTGATGAAACCAAACTGGATGAAGAAGTTAAAAGCTGGTTTGCCTTCGCACAGCAGAAATGTGAGGAACTGGCATTGCTGACCCGTGCGGTCAACAGCGGCTCGGCAGATGATATCGCCGCGCTGGCGGAATACAGTGCCCCGATTACCCGCCGCCGTGATTCTTCCCGCGTGCACAATGCTGCGGTGGCTGCCCGGCTGGCGGCGGTAACCGCCCGCGACAGCGAACGTGCCGCACCGTATGCCGAACGTGCAGAGGAACAGCGCCGCCGTTTTAACCTGCCACTGTGGCCGACCACCACAATCGGATCTTTCCCGCAAACCACGGAAATCCGCGGCCTGCGTCTGAACTTCAAAAAAGGGAATATCGATAAAGCATTCTACCGCACTAATATCTCTGAACATATTAAGCAGGCGATTAATGAGCAGGAACGGCTCGGACTGGATGTGCTGGTTCACGGCGAAGCGGAACGTAATGACATGGTGGAGTATTTCGGCGAGCATCTCGACGGCTATGTCTTTACGCAGAACGGCTGGGTACAGAGCTACGGCTCGCGCTGTGTAAAACCGCCGGTGATTATCGGGGACATCAGCCGTCCGGAACCGATCACCGTTGACTGGGCGACTTACGCGCAATCCCTCACCAGCAAGCCGGTGAAAGGCATGCTGACCGGGCCGGTGACCATTCTCTGCTGGTCATTCCCGCGCGAGGATGTCAGCCGTGAAACTATTGCCAAACAGATTGCTCTGGCACTGCGTGATGAAGTGAACGATTTGCAGAAAGCCGGGATCGGTATTATCCAGATCGATGAACCGGCACTGCGCGAAGGGCTGCCGCTGCGCCGGGCAGAATGGGCGGAGTATCTCACCTGGGCGGTGGATGCCTTCCGGCTGAATGCGGCGGTAGCAGATAATGACACTCAGATCCACACTCATATGTGTTACTGCGAATTCAATGACATCATGGATTCTATTGCGGCGCTGGATGCGGATGTGATCACCATTGAAACATCACGCTCGGATATGGAACTGCTGGAAGCATTTGAGGATTTCGACTATCCGAATGAAATCGGGCCGGGTGTTTATGATATTCACTCGCCGAATGTGCCGGAAGTGGAGTGGATTGAAGCCCTGCTGCGCAAAGCGGCGGATAAGATAGCGGTGGAGCGTCTGTGGGTTAACCCGGACTGCGGCCTGAAAACGCGCGGCTGGGATGAAACCCGCAAAGCCCTGGCGAACATGGTGGAAGCGGCACGCCGCCTGCGGGAAAATCCGCTGACATCCCGCTGAGTTTATTTATATAAAAGAAGAAAAAAGCCGGTCAGTAATGACCGGCTTTGTGTTATGCAAAATCCAGCGTCTGCTGATGTGCTGCCAGATATTCCGCCGCTTCCGGTGTGTTCTCTGTCAGCCCGTCGTGGCTGAACTGCTCAACATGATGACGCAGAACCATCTTACCCAGCCCGCGTGAACCGCTGTGAACCAGTAGTATCACACGCTGTTTATCCAGCCCGGATGCGGCAAACAGCTCGTCATCACAGATCTTATCGATTTGCTGAAACTCAGCAAAATTGTGCGGTGGTGATCAGTTGTTGAATCGCGTTACTTTCGATCCACGTCGCATCCGGGGCGATATAAGAGACGCCCGGCGCGACAAAATGCATATAATTGCCCATAATCCATTCCGGAAAATAGTGAAAATTCGGGTTTATGGCGGGCAGTCAGGAAGAAACAGAGAGGTAACAGGGACGGGTAATACGGGGAAATAACGCTGTAATACCGGTGTGATATCAGTTCTGCAAGAGCCCGCAAAGAGTGCACAGTAATGTTGTCATATGAACCTCCTTACGTTCTGAAAGTGATTGTCAGCACGCATCGCGTGCCGGAATGGTGCGGATAGTAGAGTGAGGCGGATAAAAAATCAAACTGTGTTTTGCTTTTTCAGGGAGCAGTCCGGCGACATTTTCAGCATAAACCGTTGTTTATGTGATTTGAATCTCATTTTTATGTAATTGATTCATTATCACGTATCAATGAAGTGATAATAATCACTAAATTTTGTGTAGTGACACGCTACAGTGTCCCCAATAATCATTTTTTCGCTAAGGAGTTCAGGATGGCTGATGTATTTCATTTAGGTTTGACTAAAGCAGATTTACAGGGTGCGACGCTGGCTATCGTACCGGGCGATCCGAACCGGGTCGAAAAAATTGCCCGCCTGATGGACAATCCTGTTCATCTCGCATCTCTGCGTGAATTCACCTCATGGCGCGGTGAACTGGACGGTAAAGCGGTAATCGTCTGTTCAACCGGTATCGGTGGCCCGTCCACCTCTATCGCGGTGGAAGAACTGGCCCAACTGGGGATCCGCACGTTCCTGCGTATCGGTACCACCGGTGCGATTCAGGAAAACATCAATGTCGGTGATGTCCTTGTGACCACAGCGGCTGTGCGCCTGGATGGTGCAAGCCTGCATTTCGCGCCGATGGAATTCCCGGCCGTGGCTGACTTTGAATGTACCACCGCGCTGGTAAATGCGGCGAAAGCAGCCAAAGCCACCGTTCATATTGGTGTGACCGCTTCTTCTGATACTTTCTATCCGGGCCAGGAGCGTTATGATACCTTCAGCGGCCGTGTGACCCGCCGGTTCAGAGGATCAATGAAAGAGTGGCAGGAAATGGGCGTGATGAACTTTGAAATGGAATCCGCCACGCTGCTGACCATGTGTGCCAGTCAGGGACTGCGTGCCGGGATGGTTGCGGGTGTTATCGTTAACCGCACCCAGCAGGAAATTCCTGATGAAGCGAAGATGAAGAAAACCGAATCCAACACTCTGGATATTGTGGTGGAAGCCGCCCGTCATCTCATCTGATCGTTACCGGTTTCATGAATCAGCCGTATCGCCGGGTTTTCCGGTGGTGCGGCTTTTTTTCATCATTTATTCTGTAAATCTGATACAGTGATCGTGCCGAACATACTGATAATAATGATAAAGAGGTATCAATGACCAGACAGCCATTACCGCATCCTTCCGTACTGCCGCTCGACGGCGGGATCAATTTCCGTGACCTGGGAAACAAAGTGCTGCCGGACGGCAGTAAAATCAAACCCGGCCTGCTGTTCCGTGCCGGGGCGCTGGATCGCCTGAGTGACAACGACTTAACCCGGCTGACAGAGCAGAATCTGTTTCAGATCCTGGATTACCGCGACAGCGGCGAAATTGCTGATAAACCGGATCGTCTGTGGAATGGCGCGCTGTACACGAACGCACCGGCAAATCCGATGTCAAAGGAAGTGGATGCTAACCTTGAGAAGCTCGGCAATGAGGTGCTGACGGAGTTTGATCCGAAAGCCTTTATGCTGCGTCTCTATGAACTGCTGCCGCTGGGCAACACTGCATATCATGCACTCGGTGATATGCTGCGCAACCCGGAAAAAGGCGGCATTGTGCAGCACTGTGCGGTTGGTAAAGACCGGACCGGTGTGGGTTCGGCACTGGTGCTGTTTGCACTCGGCGCGGATACCGATATGGTGATGGAAGATTACCTGCTGACCAATGACACGCTGGCACCTTACCGCCATGAATTGCTGGCGGAACACGCGAAAACCATGCCGGAAGCGGTGGTGGAGAAATTCGCCTATGTGTACTCCGTACAGCCTGATTTCCTGAATACCGCACTGAAAAGTATTCACTCGCATTATGGCAGTATTGATACCTGGCTGGCGAAAGATATCGGGCTGACAACAGCAGTCCGCGACAAAATCCGCAACCATTTCCTTGAGTAATATCAGACAGTAAGGGGGATTTTCTGGCACCGGCAGATATTATCACCACCGTTACCGCATTTGTCCGTGAACATGAGTTCTCGGCATTACCGATCGTTTTCGTGCTGGCATTCGGTGAATCTCTCGCATTTCTTTCCCTGTTGTTTCCGGCAACAGTAATTCTGCTCGGAGTCGGGGCGCTGATCGGGGAAGGCGGGCTGCATTTTCTGCCTGTCTTCCTGGCTGCTGCCACCGGTGGCTTTTTCGGCGACTGGATCTCCTATTACATCGGCTTCTACTACAAGGACAATGTCCGTCATATGTGGCCGATTTCCCGCTCCCCGCAAACCCTGGTCAGAGGGCATCAGTTCTTTGAAAAATGGGGAATATGGGGTGTCTTTTTCGGGCGCTTCTTCGGGCCGTTCCGCGCCGTGGTACCGCTGGTGGCCGGGATCTGTGCGATGCCGCAGCGCCATTTTCAACTGGCGAACCTGTCTTCTGCCGTGATCTGGGCATTCGGCCTGCTGGCCCCCGGCGCGTTCGGGCTGAAATGGATGGCCGGGCTGATGGGCGGATAGCGCCGGATTTTCACCGGATTACATTGTTTTTTGCGCGACGCGCCGAAAAAAACGGCGGACAGCAAAAAGACAGTGGACATCTGTACAGTGCTATTTTACCGTAAGCGGCGTAAGTGACTCGCGGAGGAGACGGCCATCGTGGATATTCAGTGGCTTTATGGTTTTATCGGCATTCTGAGCGGTATTCTGCTGGGCGGCGGTGTGGTCTGGTTCAGCCTGCAACAGCGGCTGGCGGACAAAAACCGGCTGTTACAGGATAATATTGCGCAACTGGCCCTGCTGGATGAAACCCGGCGTCAGGCTGCATACTGGCAGCAGGCCAGGGAGCAGAGTGAACAGTCACTGGAAAATGCCCGTCATATCAGTGCACAACAGGAAGCGGAAATCCGTGAGCTGACCACCCGGCTGGAAGAAAGCCGCCTGGCTGCTGAAGAAAAACAGCGGTTGCTGCTTAACAGTGAGCAGCGGCTGAATACCCAGTTTGAAAATCTGGCTGCCCGTATTTTTGAACACAGTGGCCGCCGGACAGATGAACTCAACCGCCAGAGTCTGTCCATGCTGCTGCGCCCGTTCCGTGAACAGCTGGATAACTTTAACCGGCAGGTGCAGGAAAGCTACAGCCAGGAAAGCCGCGAACGTCATACCCTGACACATGAAATTCAGCGCCTGCAGCAGCTCAATCTGCGGATGGCGCAGGAAGCTGTCAATCTCACCAATGCCCTGAAAGGCGACAACAAAATGCAGGGTAACTGGGGAGAAACCATTCTTGCCCGTATCCTGGAAGCCTCCGGCCTGCGCGAAGGCCATGAATTCGCCACCCAGGTCAGTCTGAAAAATGAACAACAAAGTCGTTATCAGCCCGATGTGGTGATTTATCTGCCGCAGAACAAGCAGGTGATTGTGGATGCCAAAGTGTCGCTGGTGGCTTATGAACGTTATTTCAACAGCGACACTCCGGAAACCCGTCAGTCGGCACTGACGGAACACATCAACTCAGTGCGTCAGCATATCCGCAGTCTGAGCCGCAAAGAATATCAGAATCTCAGCGGGATTAACTCACTGGACTATGTACTGATGTTTATCCCGGTTGAACCGGCGTTTCTGGCAGCAGTCGGGCAGGAAAGTGTATTACTGGACGAAGCCCTCAGAAGCAATATCATGCTGGTCAGCCCGTCAACATTGCTGGTGGCGCTGCGGACAATCGCCAATCTCTGGCGTTATGAACATCAGCATGAAAACAGTCAGGCAATTGCACAACGGGCAGCGCGTCTGTATGACAAACTCCGCCTGTTTACCGAGGAAATGGACGGTATCGGCCAGGCGCTGGATAAAGCCCAGAGCACGTACCACGGGGCGATGAAAAAACTGACCACCGGCCGGGGAAACCTGCTGTCACAGGCAGAAAGCTTCCGTGAGCTGGGCGTTGAGGTAAAACGCCCGCTGGATGAAATTCTGGTGCAGAAAGCCCGTCTCAGTGAACAGCAGGACACCACTGCGGATGAACTGCCGGAGGAGACGGCTAATTTCGCAGAACAACACAATGGGCATAGGGTTTTGCGGTAAAGGCTGATACACTTTTCCGATCACTAATTCATGCACACAGGCAAAACAGGCAAGAAGAGAATGGAAGAGCAATCCCGGGATACAATCGATTTTGGTTTTCGCACTGTTAACAGAAACGAAAAAGCAGGTATGGTGGCAAACGTCTTTCATTCTGTTGCCGCAAAATACGATCTGATGAATGACCTGATGTCTTTCGGCATCCATCGTGTCTGGAAACGTTTTACTATTGATGCCAGTGGTGTCCGCCGTGGTCAGCGGGTGCTGGATCTTGCCGGGGGAACCGGTGATTTCACTGCAAAATTCTCCCGCATGGTCGGCGAAAATGGTCAGGTGATCCTCGCGGATATCAACGATTCCATGCTGAAAATGGGCCGGGAAAAGCTGCGTAACCACGGGGTTGTCGGCAATGTGAATTATGTTCAGGCGAATGCCGAAGAACTGCCGTTCCCGGATGACTACTTCAACTGCATCATCATCTCTTTCGGGCTGCGTAATGTCACCGATAAAGACAAAGCACTCCGCTCTATGTTCCGTGTGTTAAAACCGGGCGGCCGCCTGCTGGTGCTGGAATTCTCCAAACCGGTGATTGAACCGCTGAGTAAAGTATATGACGCATATTCTTTCCACGTGCTGCCGCGTATCGGGCAGGCGGTTGTGAATGATGCGGACAGCTACCGCTATCTTGCCGAATCTATCCGTATGCATCCGGATCAGGAAACCCTGAAAGGCATGATGGAAAATGCCGGATTTGAGCATGTTTCCTACACCAATATGACCGGCGGCATTGTGGCGCTGCATAAAGGATTCAAATTCTGATATGGCTGATACGTTTGCAGAAAATATCCCGTCTCCTGTCAGTCCGCAGGCACTTTACCCTGTGGTTGCCGGATTTCTGGAAACGGTACTCAACCGGCTGTTGTACAGTGAAAATGTACTGAAACCGGCCCGCGCCCGTCTGACCGGCAAAACACTAACACTCCGGCTGACAGAGCCGGATATGCAGTTCACACTGATCTTCAGTGAAAAACAGCTGGATGTGATTTCCCGCTGGGAAGACCCGGCTGACTGTGTACTGCAAACCCGTTTTCTCACACTGCTGAAACTGAAAGACAAACAACAGCTTTCCGCACTTATCCGGCAGGGTGATGTCATTATTGACGGCGATATGCAGGTCATTCAGCACTTTTCAGCACTGCTGGATATGGCGGAATGGGATCCGGCACATTATCTGGCACCGTATACCGGTGATATTGCCGCGCAGACACTGACACAGATCGCCGTAAAAGGCGGGCAGTTTATCCGTCGTGCGGTATGCCGCCGGCAGGAATATCTGACCGGTGCGGTCACCCGTGAGTGGGCGCTTGCTCCTTCCGCGCTGGAAGCCGCTCATTTCTGTGATGAAGTCGCGGATGCTGCACAAACCGCAGATGAACTTGAGGTGCGCCTCGCCCGTCTGGAAAAAAAAGCAGGAACCGGGTATGAGACCGAGTGAAATAAAACGCCTCTATTTTATCATCCGCACTCTCCTGAATTACGGGCTGGATGAACTGATCCCTAAAAACCGCCTGAGCTGGGCTATCCGCCTCTGGCGACGTTCACTGTTCTGGATGCCGAACAAGCATAAAGATAAAGTACTGGGTGAGCGTCTGCGTCTGGCGCTTCAGGAACTGGGGCCGGTATGGATAAAGTTCGGTCAGATGCTTTCCACCCGCAGGGATCTGTTCCCGCCGGCCATTGCTGACCAACTGGCGCTGTTGCAGGATCGCGTTTCATCATTTGACGGCAATCTGGCAAAGAAAACCATTGAAGATGCTCTGGAAGGGCCGGTGGAAACCTGGTTTGATGATTTTGATATCACACCGCTGGCATCCGCCTCGATTGCTCAGGTTCATACTGCAGTTCTGAAAGAAAACGGACAGGCGGTTGTACTGAAAGTGATCCGTCCGGATATTTTGCCGGTGATCCAGGCTGATATTCATCTGATGTACCGGCTGGCGAACATGGTTCCCCTGTTACCGGACGGCAGACGTCTGCGGCCGAAAGAAGTCGTCCGCGAGTATGAAAAAACATTGCTGGATGAGCTGAATCTGCAACGTGAAGCGGCTAATGCCATTCAGTTGCGCCGTAATTTTGAAAACAGCCCGATGCTCTATGTGCCGGAGGTTTATCCGGATCTCTGCCGTGAAAATGTGCTGATCATGGAGCGTATCTACGGCATTCCGGTTTCTGATATTGCGGCTCTGCATGAGCAGGGCACAAACATGAAGCTGCTGGCCGAGCGTGGCGTGCAGGTCTTCTTCACTCAGGTTTTCCGTGACAGTTTCTTTCATGCGGATATGCATCCGGGTAATATTTTTGTCAGCCGCGAGCATCCGGACGATCCTCAGTATATCGGTATCGACTGCGGTATTGTCGGTTCACTGAATAAAGAAGATAAGCGCTATCTCGCGGAAAACTTTATTGCCTTCTTTAACCGTGATTACCGCAAAGTGGCTGAACTGCATGTGGATTCCGGCTGGGTGCCGCCGGATACCAATGTGGAAGATTTTGAATTTGCTATCCGTACGGTGTGTGAACCGATTTTTGAAAAACCGCTGGCAGAAATCTCTTTCGGTCATGTGTTGCTGAACCTGTTTAATACCGCCCGGCGCTTTAATATGGAAGTTCAGCCTCAGCTGGTTTTATTACAAAAAACTCTGCTGTATGTTGAGGGACTGGGGCGCCAGCTCTATCCGCAGCTGGATCTGTGGAAAACCGCGAAACCATTCCTTGAATCGTGGCTGAAAAGTCAGATTGGTGTGAAAGCCGTGATCCGCAGTATCAAAGAAAAAGCACCGTTCTGGGCGGAAAAACTACCGGAATTACCGGAACTGGTGTATGACAGTCTTAAACAGCAGCGTCGTCTTCAGTCCGGTGTTGAGCGGCTGGCAGAGCAGATGAAACAGCAGCAGGCTGCTCAGCGGAAAGCAAATTTCTCGCTGGGTATCGGCGCGACATTGTTTGTCTGTGCGAGCTTATTCTATCTGGCCGGCGCACCTGTTGCCCCCTGGGTTCTGATGTTTTTTGGTATGCTTACCTGGGTAACAGGATGGTGGCAATCCGGTAAAATGAAGTAAAGGTTGAGTTAAAGCAAGGTTTCAACCTATGTTGTGTATTTCCGTATACGGCTGTGGTTGTATATAATGAAGTAAGTAGGTCCATATCAATTTGAGGTAAAACTAATGGCCGGTATTAATATTTGGCAATTGTTAATTATTGCTGTGATTGTTGTACTCCTGTTCGGAACAAACAAGCTCCGTACCCTGGGATCTGATTTAGGCGCATCCATCAAAGGCTTTAAAAAAGCCATCGGTGATGACGATCAGAACAAAGCAGATACAACAACAGCCGGAAAAGATGCGGATTTTGAACAAAAAAATATCGCAGAAAAGAAAGCTGATTCAGCTGAGCAGCCAGAGAATAAAAACAAAGAGCAGGTATAACCCGTGTTTGACATCGGTTTTGGTGAACTGATCTTAGTATTGGTTATCGGACTTGTGGTTCTGGGACCTGAACGCCTTCCGGTTGCTGTGAAAACAGTAGCCGGCTGGATCCGTGTCATGCGTTCAATGGCTGCCAATGTGCAGAATGAGCTGACCCAGGAACTCAAACTTCAGGAGTTGCAGGATAACCTGAAAAAGATGGAAGAGCAGGCCGGTAAAGCCATTTCACCTGAATTGAAGGCGTCGATGGATGAACTGAAAGAAGCAGCGGATACATTACGCCGCTCTTATCAGGAACCGGTGGATACACTGAAAAAGCAGCTCGACCCGGAAGCGCTGGCTGACCAGGAACTTGACATCCCGTCCGCCCGTCCGGCATCAGCCGGCTCTCCGGCGGCGGAAAATCCGGCTCCGGCAGCACCATCCCCGGTTGTTGCAGAAGAAATCCCGGCCCGGCCATCACCGGGAATCAGTGACACAGAACCTGTACCGTCACCGGTAACTGCTGCTGCGTCAGATTCACAGAAACATTAATAGATTACGGTAAAAGTACGTTATGGCTGTTGAAGACACGCAACCGCTGATCACTCATTTAATCGAATTACGAAAACGCATTCTCAACAGCCTGATTGCAGTCTTTGTTGTGTTTGTTGCGCTGGCGTATTTCTCAAATGATATCTATCAGCTGGTATCCTCGCCGCTGGTGAGCAAACTGCCGCAGGGCTCGAACATGATCGCAACGGATGTTGCATCACCGTTCCTGGCACCGATCAAGCTGACCATTATGGTCTCCATTTTTATTTCGGCACCGTATATCCTGTATCAAGTCTGGGCTTTTATTGCACCGGCGCTGTATAAGCATGAACGCCGGTTATTAATGCCGCTGCTGTTTTTCAGCACTGTGCTGTTTTATATGGGGATGGCATTTGCGTATTTTGTTGTCTTCCCGCTGGCGTTCGGGTTCTTTACCTCGACAGCACCGCAGGATGTGGTTATTGCGACAGATATTAATAACTATCTCAGCTTTGTCATGGCGCTGTTTATGGCGTTTGGTATCTCCTTCGAGGTGCCGATTGCCATTATTCTGTTGTGCTGGAGCGGTGCGACGACCGTTGCCTCACTGAAGCAGAAACGGCCGTATATTCTGGTCGGGGCTTTTGTGGTGGGGATGCTGCTGACACCACCGGACGTGTTCTCGCAGACGCTGCTGGCTATCCCGATGTATCTGTTGTTTGAAATCGGTGTGTTCTTTGCCCGTTTCTATGTACCGCGCAGTAAAGCACAACCGCAGGATGAAGAAGCCGAAGAGTAATGCGATACTGCTTCAGGTAAAAACCGCCTTAATAACAGGGCGGTTTTTTGTTTCCGGGTGACGGAGATACTCAGAGTTTCCGGATAAAGCTGGTGTTATCCACTTTTTTGGTCAGCTCTTTACTGATCAGCGTCAGCAGCAGCACGGAGCGGGTGTCGCCGTCCGGCTCCTGATAAATCGCTTCCAGACCTTTAAACATCCCTTCAGTGATTTCCACAATATCTCCGGGCTGCGGAACATTTTGCTCTGACAGGCTGACACATTCGGCATTTTTCAGCTCTTCAATCAATGATGCGGGAACAACGGCAGGCAGTGGTCCGAAACGGACGAAATGATTGACGCCGCGCGTTGAGTTAATCGTGGTTGTATGAATAGTCTCGGGATCAAAAGAAATAAACAGGTAATTCGGGAACAGGGGCTCATTGACCGTCACACGTTTGCCGCGAACCACTTTTTCAATATTCGCCATCGGTGTCAGGCATTCCACCTGCTGCCGCTGCAAATGTTCCATTGCCCGCGGAAGTTGTCCGCGTTTGCAGTACAATAAATACCAATCCTTCATTACGCTATCCAACACAAACGGGGCTTATATAAACCCTGATAATAACAAATTTGTTTTACTATGAGTGCAACAAATGGCGATTTAAGACAAATGAGTGTGAATTCAGTCCCTTAATTGAGTTGCTTTTTACCGTAGAATGATGTCATTTAATGAGTTATAAACTAATTATCATATTTATAATGACAGAATAATAAGGGCAATGTCGATGGACATTTTTTTACTCAGTAACGGCAAACTTTCCGGTAACCCGCAATGGCTCAGCTATGCACAGGATCGCATCCGGACAATGATAAAAACCCGCGGGATCCGCTCTGCAGTGCTGATTGCATATGCCGTTATCCGTGCTGATCACGACCAGCGTGCCAGTGAACTTTCCGAAGCGCTGGGCATTGATGTTACCTGCATCGAACATTTTGATTCCCCGGTTCAGGCTGTCGAAAATGCGGAATGTATTCTTGTCAGCGGCGGAAATACCTGGCTGCTGAATCAGTTACTGCATGAAAATGGCCTGGTTGTGCCAATCCAGCGCGCGGTTCGTGAACGGAATATTCCGTATATCGGCTGGAGTGCCGGGTGTAACGTTGCCACGCCGAGCATCCGGACCACCAATGATATGCCGGTACGTAACTGTGTGGTGATGCCGTCTCTGGGGCTGTTTCCTGTTCAGATTAACCCTCACTATATTGACGCGGTCATCAGCGGCCATATGGGTGAAACCCGTGATGAGCGGATTGCGGAATTCTGTGCCATCAATCCGGATGAGATTGTTGTGGCGCTGCGTGAAGGCAGTGGCTTTCATATCACCGGAAATGAGCTGCACTACTTCAGCGGCAAAAATGAAGGATTCAAACTCTTTCAGCACAACAAAATATTCCCGGAACAATTTGATACCAGCGCCCTGGCAGACCGGGTTCCGTTCCGCTGCTGCTGATCCCTGTACTTGTAACAGTGGGCGGGATTCCTATAATGGAGTCCCTTCCACCTGCTGACAGATTAATAACATAATGAAATATCGGGACCTGAGAGATTTTCTCACCATTCTGGAAAGTCAGGGCGAGCTTAAACGGATCAAAACTGAAGTCGATCCTTACCTCGAAATGACGGAAATTGCTGATCGCACACTGCGTGCTGGCGGCCCTGCATTGCTGTTTGAAAATCCGAAAGGTTATTCAATGCCGGTGCTCTGTAATCTGTTCGGCACAACCAAACGGGTTGCGATGGGAATGGGGCAGGAGGATGTCAAAGCACTGCATGATGTCGGTAAACTGCTGGCTTTCCTGAAAGAACCGGATCCGCCGAAAGGGTTCCGTGATCTTATCGATAAGCTGCCGAAGTTTAAGCAGGTTCTCAATATGCCGACCAAACGGCTGAGCTCCGCGCCGTGTCAGACGCATGTTTTCACCGGCGATGACGTGGATCTGACAAAAATCCCGGTTATGCACTGCTGGCCGGATGATGCGGCACCGCTGATTACCTGGGGACTGACCGTCACCCGGGGGCCGTTTAAAGATCGCCAGAATTTAGGTATTTACCGCCAGCAGGTTCTGGGGAAAAACAAACTGATTATGCGCTGGTTATCGCATCGCGGTGGTGCACTCGATTTTCAGGAATGGTGTCAGGCACATCCGGGGGAACGTTTTCCGGTTGCAGTGGCTCTGGGCGCTGATCCTGCGACAATTCTCGGTGCGGTGACGCCGGTTCCGGATACCTTGTCCGAATACGCCTTTGCCGGATTACTGCGTGGTAATAAGTCAGAGGTGGTGAAATGCATCTCTAATGACCTGGAAGTTCCTGCCGGTGCTGAAATTATCCTTGAAGGGTATATTGAACCGGGCGAAACCGCACCGGAAGGGCCGTACGGGGACCATACCGGTTATTATAATGAAGTGGATGATTTCCCTGTCTTTACGGTCACACATATTACCCAGCGTGATGAACCTATCTATCATTCAACCTATACCGGCCGTCCGCCGGATGAACCGGCAACACTGGGTGTGGCACTGAATGAAGTGCTGGTGCCGATTCTGCAGAAACAGTTCCCTGAAATTGTAGACTTTTATCTGCCGCCGGAAGGGTGTTCATACCGTCTGGCCGTTGTCACCATGAAAAAGCAGTATGCGGGACATGCAAAGCGGGTCATGATGGGAGTCTGGTCGTATTTACGGCAATTTATGTACACTAAATTTGTCATTGTCTGCGATGATGATATCAATGCCCGTGACTGGAATGATGTAATCTGGGCGATCACCACCCGGATGGATCCGGCCCGGGACACTGTCATGATGGAAAATACCCCGATTGACTATCTCGACTTTGCATCTCCGGTATCGGGGCTGGGGTCGAAGATGGGGCTGGATGCAACAAATAAATGGCCCGGCGAAACCTCGCGCGAATGGGGCAAACCGATTGTTATGACCGATGAAGTCAGACAGCGTGTTGACGCCATATGGGACGAATTAAATATTCTCGATAATTGAGGGAGCACATGGCAACGTTAAACTGCAAAGTTACCTCTGTTGAATCTATAACGGATACGGTATACCGCATAAAATTATTACCGGATGGTGATTTTTCATTCAAAGCCGGACAATACCTGATGGTGGTGATGGATGAACGGGATAAGCGCCCGTTCTCAATGGCATCCGCGCCGTCTTCCCGGCAGGAAATTGAGCTGCACATCGGAGCATCCGAATTTAATCTTTATGCGATGGCGGTGATGGACCGGATCCTGGATAACCGCCGGGTGACCATTGATATCCCGCACGGCAACGCCTGGTTCCGGGAAAACAGTGACGCACCGATGCTCCTGATTGCCGGAGGAACCGGTTTTTCTTACACCCGTTCTGTTCTGCTGGCGGCACTGGAAGAAAATCAGCAGCGTGATATCACGTTTTACTGGGGTGCCAGAGAGCATGTTTATCTCTATGACCTCGGTGAATTGCAGGCTCTCGCCGAAACACACCCGAACCTGAAAATTATCCCTGTTGTTGAACAGCCGGATGATACCTGGCGCGGGCGCACCGGTACTGTGCTCAGTGCGGTTCTGGATGATTTTGGTTCATTGGCCGGAAAAGATATCTATATTGCCGGTCGTTTTGAAATGGCCAAAATTGCCCGTGAACGTTTCTGCCAGGAGCGCGGTGCTGATGCCGGCCGCCTGTTTGGTGATGCATTCGAGTTTATTTAAAGAAAATCCCGCCCCCTGACGGCGGGAGTCTGCTGATAACAGGTCAGCTAAACAGTTAAAGCAGTATCAGCGACGTATTGTGCCGTGTGATGAAGCAGAAAACGTCGCTGTTATTTGTAATGTTCTCAGTGATCAGCCGCGGACACGTTCAATCACGGTTGCTATCCCCTGACCGAAACCAATACACATCGTTGCCAGACCGAACTGCGCATCCCGCTGTTCCATGACCGTCAGCAATGAATTGATGATCCGGGTACCGGAACAGCCGAGCGGATGCCCGAGTGCAATCGCGCCGCCATGCAGATTCACTTTGTCATCATAACAGTCAGATAATCCCATACCTTTCAGGCAGGCCAGTGCTTGTGCCGCGAATGCTTCGTTCAGTTCGATAACATCAATATCAGCCAGTATCAGCCCGGCTTTTTTCAGAACTGCCTGTGTTGCCTGTACCGGTCCGTATCCCATCAGTGCCGGTTCACAGCCGGTAACACTCATCGCCCGAATCACCGCCCGCGGAGATAAACCATACTCACGCGCATAGTGCTCCCCGGCCAGCAGAGTTACGGATGCACCATCTGAAATTGCTGAGGAATTACCAGCGGTGACTGTACCGCTGACAGGATCAAATACCGGACGTAATGCCGCAAGTTCAGCAAGACTGCCGTTATCGCGTACGGTTTCATCCCGGGTGGCAATGACAGGTACCCCGGCCTGGTTATGTCCCTGAACCGGATGGATTTCACGGCTGAATCTGTTATCACGGAATGCCTGTGCGGCCCGCTGATGTGAACGCAGGGCAAATTCATCCTGTGACTCGCGGCTGACAGAAAACTGCCGCGCCAGTGCTTCGGCTGTCAGCCCCATCATGCCGGACGCTTTGGCCGTGTGCAGTGCGGCAGCCGGATTGATATCGATGCCGTGTGTCATCGGGATATGACCCATATGTTCAACGCCCCCTGCAAGTGCCAGTTTACCGTCTCCGGTCTGAATCAGGCGGGCGGAATCATGCAGGGCCTGCATTGATGAACCGCACAGGCGGTTCACAGTGACGGCTGGCACAGTGTGCGGGATCTCTGTCAGCAGGGCGGCATGACGGGCCATGTTAAACCCCTGTTCGCCGGTCTGCTGCACACACCCCCAGATAATGTCATCAATATCAGCTGCATTGATATTGTTACGCTTTATCACTGCGCTCATCACTTCTGCTGAGAGTGTGTCCGCACGGACATGCCGGAATACACCGTTCTTTGAGCGTCCCATTGAGGTGCGGAGACCATCAATTATCATGACTTTTTCCATATAAACCTCACTGTGCAGTAACAGGGTGACTATCCGGTTGCGGATAATAAGGAGTGTTATTAACAGCATGTGCCCGCAGACTGTCAGGAATGGTATAAAGCGGACCAAGTGCGCTGTATTGCTCTGCTTTTTCACAGAAAGCACGGGTGCCGGTATCGTCCAGATAGCGGAATATACCGCCCCGGAATGGCGGAAAGCCAAGGCCGTAGACCAGTGCCAGGTCTGCTTCTGCCGGGCTGCTGATAATGCCTTCCTCGTAGCAGCGGATAACTTCATTCACCATCGGAATCATCAGGCGGTCGATAATTTCGTCTGCAGTAAAATCACGGGGTGTGCGTCCCAGTGGTGCAAGCACTTCTTCGAGCTTTTCATCGGGCTGTTTCTGCAGGCGGCCTTTGCCGTCATCAGTATGTCGGTAAAACCCGAGACGGCTTTTTTGCCCCAGTCGTTTCAGCCCGGCAAACAGACTGATGACATTGTGCTCTTCGACGACCATCCGTCCCGGATAGCCCTCAGCCATCACATGCTGTACATGATTAGCAGTATCCAGTCCGACAACATCGAGCAACAGCGCCGGTCCCATCGGCCAGCCGAATTCCTGTTCCATCACGCGGTCAACTGTTTTAATATCCGCTCCGCCGGAGACCAGCAGAGAAAAGGCGTTCAGATACGGAAACAGTACCCGGTTGATAAAGAATCCCGGACAATCTCCCACCACAACCGGTGTTTTTCCCATTTTGTGGGCGTAGTGCACCACAGCGGCGATTGTGTCGTCTGAGGTTTTCTCCCCCCGGATCACTTCAACCAGCGGCATTTTAGGTACGGGATTGAAAAAATGCATTCCGCAAAAATTGTGCGGGCGTTTCAGCGCCTGAGCCAGTTCACTGACAGGGATCGAAGAAGTGTTTGATGTCAGAATGCAGTGTTCACTGACCTGTTGTTCAATATCTGCCAGCACTTTTTGTTTGATGGCTTTGTTCTCAACAACCGCTTCAACCACAATATCGCAGTCACTGAGTTCATTATCATGACGGACAGGGTGGATAGCGGCGCGTATTCCGGCGGCCTGAACCACGGTCATTTTTCCTGACTGACACTGTTTTTCCAGCAATTTTACGGCTTCATCAATACCGGCCTGTAATGCGGCGGGCTGAATATCTTTCAGATATACCGGAATACCGCTGTAAGCTGACTGGTAAGCAATACCGCCACCCATAATACCGGCACCGATAACAGCGGCCTGTTCCGGTGCATCACGTAAGGCTGTCTGCCGGCGGGTGAGGCCTTTAACATATTGCTCATTCAGGAAAAGTGAAACCAGAGCCCCGGCGGTGAGTGTCCGGGTCAGTGGTACAAAATGAGCGGTTTCGCAGCGCAGTGCCTCATCGCGCGGGAGTTCCGCTCCGGCTTCAATTCCGTTTACTGCCGCCATCGGCGCCGGGTAATGTTTTCCTGCCTTTTGCCGGACAAGGGCTTTGGCTGTGATAAGGCTCATCTGTAATTCTGCAGGGTGCAGCTGTAACGCCGCTTTTTTCTGCTGCCGTCGTGCCTGCCAGTTAATCCGGCCACTGATCGCCTGTTCCAGCAGTATCAGTGAGCCGTTAATCAATTCATCATCCTGCACAATGCCGTCAGTCAGGCCGAGTTTCAGCGCTTCACCGGCAGTCACAATTTTCCCCTGTGTGATAAGTTCAAGGGCATTGTCGCAACCAATCAGGCGGGGCAGACGGACTGAGCCACCGAAGCCCGGCATTATCCCGAGTTTGGTTTCCGGCAGGCCGATACGCAGATCGTCAGTGGCGAGGCGGTAGTCTGTTGTCAGTGCGCACTCGCACCCACCGCCGAGTGTGAATTTCCGCAGTGCGGCAACAGTGGGTACCGGCAGATCTTCAATCCGGTTAAACAACCGGTTGGCGAAATTCAGCCACCTGGTCAACTGTTCCGCCGGTGCATTAAACAGAGTCAGAAATTCGGTAATATCCGCCCCCAGAATAAAGCTCTCTTTGGCGGAGGTAATAATCAGGCCTTTCAGCTGTGGTATTTTTTCAAGGCAGACAACGGCTTCATCCAGTGAGGCAATTGTCCGGGTATCCAGTTTGTTTATCGCTCCCTGCGCATCAAAAACAAGTTTTGCAATTCCTTCTTTTTCCCAACTGACCTTAATTGATTCACTGTGATAAAGCATACGGTTCTCCTTAAATATTGCATCGCTCCGGTAAAGGATGAGAACACCATGTGGTATGACCAGATGAAGTAATTGTGATTTTTTTGTTAACGAAAGCAAATGAAATGATGATTTTTTGCGCTGAAGATCACGCAAAATGTCTCAATATGCAGAAACAGAAAAGAAAAACGTCGTGACGCGCCGAAGATTCCCGGTAAATAACCGGGGATGACATAGCCTGCCATATCCATAATTGCGGAGATCATGCTAAGCTTTTGTCACTATCATAATGAAAAAAGGTCAATTCCCATGGAAAAAATGGCATTCCTCTACCGTGAGCACATCGCAACATTATTACAGCGGACCCGAGATATTCTTGCGCGCGAGAAACTGGATTCGTTACTGATCCACTCCGGTGAACCGATACGCATTTTTCTCGATGATCGTGATTATCCCTTTAAAAGTAACGTGCATTTTAAAGCATGGGTGCCGGTAACTGATGTACCGCATTGCTGGCTGTGGACTGACGGCGTGAACAAACCGAAATTATGGTTCTATTCCCCGGTTGATTACTGGCACAGTGTTGAGGCGTTACCTTCTTCTTACTGGACAAACGATGTTGAGGTTATTCATCTGAAGAATGCCGGTGACATTGCTTCCATGCTGGCATCACAGGATAAAACCCGCACTGCGTATATCGGGCCGAATACCGATCGCGCCGCAGCGCTGGGGATCAGCAGCAATCATATTAACCCGAAAGCGGTGCTGGATTTCTTTGCGTTTCATCGTTCATATAAAACAGATTATGAACTGGCCTGCATGCGTGAAGCACAAAAAATGGCGGTTAACGGGCATCTTGCCGCACATGAGGCTTTTTTATCCGGCCTGAGTGAATTCGATATCAATATGGCGTACCTGATGGCAACCGGTCATCGTGATACTGATGTGCCTTATGACAACATTGTTGCTATTAATGAAAACGCCGCTGTTCTGCACTACACCAAACTGAATAAAAACGCACCGCATACACGGCACAGCTTCCTGATCGATGCCGGTGCGGAATTCAATGGTTATGCCGCAGATTTAACCCGGACGTATGCTGCTGATGCTGACAGCGATTTCGCACAGCTGGTCTCTGATCTGAATGATGAACAGCAGTCACTGATCAGTAATATTAAAGCCGGGGTCCGCTATACCGATTACCATATTCAGATGCATCACCGCATCGCGAAACTGCTGAAAAAACATAAAATAATCACCGGAATGTCTGAGGAAGCGATGGTCAGTGAAGGGGTAACCACACCGTTCCTGCCGCATGGGCTTGGCCATCCGCTGGGTCTTCAGGTTCATGATGCTGCCGGGTTTATGCAGGATGATCAGGGTGAGCATCTGGCAGCACCGGCAATGTATCCGTTCCTGCGCTGCACCCGTATTCTGGAGCCGCGTATGGTGCTGACCATCGAGCCGGGGCTGTATTTTATTGAGTCTCTGCTGGCACCGTGGCGTGAAGGTAAATTCAGTCAGTACTTTGACTGGAAACGTATTGAACAGTTTAAACCTTGTGGCGGTATCCGTATTGAGGATAACATTATTATCCATGACAACAGTGTGGAAAATATGACGCGGGATCTGAATCTGCCGTAATGAAATCGTACCTTATACCGGCTGAGCCGGTTATGTTTACTGAAGAGATAAAAAAAAGCCGTTTCATCACCCTGTTGCAGCATACGGACGGGGTGGATGAAGCAAAGCAATTTATTCAGTCTGTCAAAGATGAATATCCCGATGCCCGGCACCATTGCTGGGCATTTGTTGCGGGGCGTCCGGATGATTCTCAGCAACTGGGATTTTCTGATGACGGTGAGCCGACCGGAACAGCAGGTAAACCGATGATTGCACCGCTGCTCGGCAGCGGAATCGGGGAAATTACGGCGGTGGTTGTCCGCTATTTCGGCGGAATAAAATTAGGCACCGGCGGGCTGGTTCGTGCATACGGCAGCGGGGTTCAGCAGGCACTGAAACTGCTGGTGACGAAAACCAAAATCCCGCAGGTGATCTGTGAAATAACCTGTGATTACAGCTTTATCAGCCAGGCAGAATTAGTGGTCCGGCAGGTGGATGGTACGATAATCAACAGTGATTTCGGTGCGGATGTGACGTTGCGTATTTCGATTCCTGCTACCTTACTGAGTGAGGTTAGTGATAAATTACGTGACCTGAGCCGGGGGATGTTTGAGCTTAAATGCCCTGATGACACCACCGGAAACTGATTTCTGAGGACTCTGCTGCAATGCATTTTCGCGCCATAACCCGTATTGTCGGGTTACTTGTCATTATTTTTTCTGTCACCATGATCATTCCCGGGATTGTGGCGCTTATCTATAAAGACGGTGCAGGTAAAGCATTCAGTCAGACATTCCTGGCAGCACTGATTATCGGCATGCTGCTCTGGATACCGAACCGCAATAAAAAAAGTGAGTTAAAACCGAAAGAAGGTTTTCTGATTGTGGTGCTGTTCTGGACAGTGCTGGGCAGTGTCGGGGCATTACCTTTTATTTTTTCTGAGCGCCCGAACCTGTCGGTGACAGATGCGTTTTTTGAATCATTCTCCGGGTTAACCACAACGGGTGCCACCACACTGGTCGGGCTGGATACGCTGCCCAAAGCGATTTTATTTTACCGGCAGATGTTGCAGTGGCTGGGTGGGATGGGGATCATTGTATTAGCCGTCGCTATCCTGCCGCTGCTGGGTGTCGGGGGTATGCAGCTGTACCGGGCGGAAATGCCGGGGCCGCTGAAAGATAATAAAATGCGCCCGAGGATTGCGGAAACAGCAAAAACCCTCTGGCTGATTTATGTGTTCCTCACCATCGTCTGTGCAATTGCTCTCTGGTTTGCGGGGATGGATGTTTTTGATGCGATATCCCACAGCTTTTCCACTATCGCTATCGGCGGGTTTTCCACTCATGATGCCAGTATCGGTTACTTTAACAGTCCGGCAATTAACACCATCATTGCCATTTTCCTGCTGATCTCGGGCTGTAACTATGGCCTGCACTTTGCAGTACTGACCGGACGCAGCCTGGGTGTCTACTGGCGTGATCTGGAATTCAGGATGTTTATTTCCCTCCAGCTTGTGCTGGTCGTGATCTGTGCGTTGGTTTTGTGGAAGTTTGATGTCTATGCTACGGAGGGACAAACTCTCAACCAGGCATTTTTCCAGGTTGTCTCGATGGCGACAACTGCGGGGTTCTCCACTGACAGTTTCTATAAATGGCCGCTGTTTCTGCCGATGCTGCTGCTGTGTGCGGCATTTGTCGGCGGATGTGCGGGGTCAACCGGCGGTGGTCTGAAGGTTATCCGCATTATGCTGCTGTTCCTTCAGGGCGCGCGTGAACTGAAACGCCTTGTGCATCCGAATGCGGTTTACACCATCAAGCTGGGCCGCAGGGCATTACCGGAACGAATCATCGAAGCTGTCTGGGGATTCTTCTCCGCCTATGCACTGGTCTTTGTGGTCAGTATGCTGTTACTGATAGCGACAGGTGTTGATGAATTTTCCGCTTTCTCTGCGATAGCCACCACACTGAATAACCTGGGGCCGGGGCTGGGAACGCTGGGGGAGAACTTTACAACCCTGAATCCGGGCGGGAAATGGATCCTTGTCGTGACGATGTTATTTGGTCGTCTGGAAGTCTTTACTTTGCTGGTATTGCTGACGCCGACGTTCTGGCGTGATTAACGGAGTGTTTCATGTCGTACTTGTTGCTTTATTCCGGCCATGACGGGCAGACAAAAAAAATCATTACTGAAATTGCCCTGCATTTACGAAAAGCAGGGGCGGAGTGTGATGTCCGCTCTTTGCAGGATAATCAGCCGCTGAACCTGGCACCGTATGAGAAGGTGCTGGTGGGGGCATCTATCCGCTACGGTCACTTTAACCGGGCGCTGGATAAATTCGCGAAGTTGCACGCAGTGCAGCTGAATCAGATGAAAACAGCATTCTTTGGTGTGAACCTGACTGCCCGCAAACCGGAAAAACGGACACCAGAGACAAATGTGTATGTCCGGAAATTTCTGGCCGCGACACCCTGGAAGCCGACCGCCTGTACTGTATTCGCCGGGGCATTGCTGTATCCGCGTTACGGTTGGTTTGACCGGATGATGATCCGTCTGATTATGAAGATGACAAAGGGTGAGACAGATACCACCAAAGAAGTGGAATACACGGATTGGCAACAGGTTGAGGCATTTGCTGCAGAGTTTGTTCAGATTTAAAGCGGAATACCGGTATTTTGCCGGATAAAACACCGTTGTGGTGAAAAAATTGGCAAACAGAAAAAAAGTTGAAATAAACACTTGCGTGATCTCAGCGAGTGTCTATAATGCGCCCTCACTGACACGGAACAACACGCTGAGAAGCGCGCCGGCAGTAGAGGAAAGCGAAAAAAGTTGAAAAACAACGCTTGACTCAAAGGGGCTGGAAACGTAATATACGCAGCCTCGCAACAACGCAGAAGACCGGCAACGGCAGCGAATGTTGCAACTGCTCTTTAACAATTTATCAGACAATCTGTGTGGGCACTCGCAGGACATATCACAAAAAATATATTTTTGAGAAGTCTTGAAGAGTGACCAATACAGCAGCTTAGCAATAAGCAGCAGTAAACAGTT
>NZ_JBPIZE010000009.1:0-139385 GCF_051172335.1 Morganella sp. B601 | reverse complement strand
CGAATGCACGAGCGTTACCGCCGTAGGTTTTTGCCAGAACGGTGGTGATTGCAGCAGTCAGGGTAGTTTTACCGTGGTCAACGTGGCCGATAGTACCAACGTTAACGTGCGGTTTCGTACGTTCAAATTTTTCTTTAGACACGACTCTATTCCTTATGAAGTCCCTTCTTCACTGTGAGAAGGGACTGAAATTAACGAGTTAAACCGGTAAATTACCGATTATTTTGCATTACGAGCTTCAATAACAGCCTGAGCTACGTTGTTTGGCGCTTCATTATACTTCAGGAATTCCATGGAGTAAGAAGCACGGCCCTGAGTCTGTGAACGCAGGTCAGTTGCATAACCAAACATTTCAGACAGTGGCACTTGCGCACGGACGATTTTACCGGTAGGCATGTCATCCATACCTTCGATCATACCGCGACGACGGTTCAGGTCACCAATGACGTCACCCATGTAGTCTTCCGGTGTTTCCACCTCAACTTTCATGATTGGTTCCAGCAGAACTGGTTTCGCTTTTTTGAAGCCGTCTTTAAACGCCAGAGATGCTGCCAGTTTAAACGCCAGTTCAGAGGAGTCAACATCATGGTATGAACCGAAGTGCAGACGAACACCCATGTTAACAACAGGGTAGCCTGCTAACGGACCAGATTTCAGCTGCTCCTGGATACCTTTGTCAACCGCAGGGATGTATTCACCAGGGATCACACCACCTTTGATTTCGTTGACAAATTCGTATTCCATGTTGACGCCTTCGGCATCTTTCTTGTTCAGCGGGTACATGTCGATAACAACATGACCGTACTGACCACGACCACCGGACTGTTTAGCGTGTTTACCTTCGATATCAGTCACTTTCATAGTGATTGCTTCGCGGTAAGCAACCTGTGGTTTACCCACGTTCGCTTCAACTTTGAACTCACGACGCATACGGTCGACCAGAACGTCCAGGTGTAATTCACCCATACCGGCGATGATAGTCTGGTTAGTCTCTTCATCACTTGATACGCGGAATGATGGATCTTCCTGTGCCAGACGGCCCAGTGCGATACCCATTTTTTCCTGGTCAGCTTTGGTTTTCGGCTCGATTGCAACGGAGATTACCGGCTCAGGGAATTCCATACGCTCCAGGATGATTGGTGCATCAATCGCACACAGAGTATCACCTGTAGTGACGTCTTTCAGACCGATAGCAGCCGCGATGTCACCAGCGCGAACTTCTTTAATCTCTTCACGTTTGTTAGCGTGCATCTGAACGATACGGCCGAAACGTTCTTTCTTGGATTTAACCGGGTTCAGTACGGTATCACCGGAGTTAACAACACCGGAGTACACGCGGAAGAACGTCAGGTTACCCACGAACGGGTCGGTTGCAATTTTAAATGCCAGAGATGCAAACGGCTCTTCATCAGAAGAGTGACGCTCAGCCGGGGTATCTTTACCGTCGTCCAGAATACCTTTAATTGCAGGAACTTCTGTCGGAGATGGCAGGTACTCAACAACCGCATCCAGCATCGCCTGAACACCTTTGTTCTTAAATGCAGAACCACAGGTTACCAGGATAATTTCGTTCGCCAGTACGCGCTGACGTAATGCTGATTTGATTTCAGCTTCAGTCAGTTCTTCACCGCCGAGATATTTTTCCATCAGCTCTTCTGAAGCTTCAGCTGCGGCTTCAACCAGATTCTGGTGCCACTCGTCAGCTAATTCCTTCATGTTTGCCGGGATATCTTCGTAGACGAAGGTAACGCCCTGGTCTTCTTCACTCCACTGAATCGCTTTCATTTTAACCAGGTCAACAACACCGGTGAATGATTCTTCAGCGCCGATAGCTAACTGAAGAGGAACCGGAGTAGCCGCTAAGCGGGTTTTGATCTGATCAACAACTTTCAGGAAGTTTGCACCCATACGGTCCATTTTGTTAACGAACGCGATACGAGGTACATGATATTTGTTTGCCTGGCGCCATACGGTTTCAGACTGTGGCTGAACACCACCAACGGCACAGTAAACCATTACAGCACCATCAAGAACACGCATGGAACGTTCTACTTCGATTGTGAAGTCAACGTGCCCCGGGGTGTCGATGATGTTGATGCGGTGTGGTTCAAATTGTTTGCCCATACCGGACCAGAACGCAGTGGTTGCTGCGGAGGTGATAGTAATACCACGCTCTTGTTCCTGCTCCATCCAGTCCATCGTTGCTGAACCTTCGTGGGTCTCACCAATTTTATGGTTCACACCTGTATAAAACAGAATACGTTCTGTTGTGGTGGTTTTACCGGCGTCGATATGTGCACTGATACCGATATTACGGTAACGTGAAATGGGTGTTTGACGAGCCATTTTTTCCTCTCTCTTGGACGTTCGTTTAATTTGGTCGGGCAGCCTTACGGCTACCCTATACACAATTCACTACGGTTTGATTACCAACGGTAGTGTGCGAACGCCTTGTTAGCTTCTGCCATACGGTGAACGTCTTCACGTTTCTTAACGGCAGTGCCTTTGTTTTCAGCTGCATCGGATAATTCATTTGCCAGGCGCAGAGCCATGGACTTATCACCGCGTTTACGGGCAGCTTCAACGATCCAGCGCATTGCTAATGCATTACGGCGGACCGGACGAACTTCAACCGGCACCTGGTAAGTAGAACCACCAACACGGCGGGACTTAACTTCGACAGTCGGACGCACGTTATCCAGTGCGATTTCGAATGCTTCCAGGTGCTCTTTACCTGAACGCTGAGCCAGGGTCTCAAGCGCGGTATATACGATTGATTCTGCGGTAGATTTTTTACCGTCTACCATCAGGATATTTACAAATTTGGCCAGCAGCTCTGATCCGAACTTAGGATCTGGCAGAATTTTACGTTGACCAATTACACGACGACGTGGCATGGAAATACTCCGTTGTTAATTCAGGGTTGTCCAAAACTCAATGAGTTTATTTGACATTAATGCGATAAATGTTTGGCCTTACTTAACGGAGAACCATTAAGCTTTTGGCTTCTTCACACCGTACTTAGAACGAGCTTGTTTACGGTCTTTAACACCGGAACAGTCCAGTGCGCCGCGAACAGTGTGGTAGCGAACACCCGGTAAGTCTTTAACACGACCACCGCGGATCAGGATCACGCTGTGTTCCTGCAGGTTATGACCTTCACCACCGATGTATGAAGAAACTTCAAAACCGTTGGTTAAACGTACACGGCATACTTTACGCAGTGCTGAGTTAGGTTTTTTAGGTGTGGTGGTATATACACGAGTACATACGCCACGTTTTTGCGGGCATGCTTCCAGTGCAGGAACGTTGCTTTTCACAACTTTCGAGCTACGGGATTTGCGAACCAGCTGATTAATCGTTGCCATTATAAAAAAAGCTCCTGGTTTTTTGCTTCGTAAACACGGATTTGTGCCTCGTATCTGTCAAAGACAAAACACGAGGACGCGAAATTTTATTGCTGACGCAACAGGGTGTCAAGAAATATACAATGATATTTGCTATTCCCACGCAAAATGTTGCGTGTGTGTGACCGTGAGCTCCACAAAACCAGTATAGTCTGTGATTCTCACTTTGCCCGAAAGGAACGGTAATAAACCGCGTGCTTCGGCATCCTCCCGCAACACACAGGGAATATGACCCGACTGAATAAGCGCCTGCAACAACGGGTTACCTTCCGTTGCTGCGATTACGCCATCTTCGGTAAAAAGGATGTCATCCTCAGGGGATAACAGATTCAGTAATGATTGGATATCAGTACGAAATGGCGATTGGCTGACAGTATATAGCATCTTGCTCACCGTAAGTAGATCAAAATGACACCACGGCGTCAAATGCCGCCAGTTTCCGGGCCAGTTCCGCCGCACTCAGGCAGGTAACCGGCAGGATATACGCCGTCTCCGGGGATAACCCGCGTGCAGCCATATCCTCCGCACAGCAGTAGCACTCACCGATATCGTACAGCGGCAGGACTTTGAAGGTGGAGATATAATCACGGGCGAGGATTTTTGCCGGTGTCTGTTCCGGTAATAACTGAAATACCCCGTCAGACACAAAAAAGGCCGCAACCTCTTCCGTATAATTACTGGTTGCCAGCAGTGCATCCAGCCCTTCCCGGCCGCTGCTGCTGCCGTGAGGTGCACTTCTGAAAACAAATGCGATACGTTTCACCGGATCTCCCTAAAACTGGATAACGCGATCACAGGTCATCATGGCTTCCGCCAGAGTTCCCAGGCCGCTGAGGGAAAAACCGTCCGCCAGATTGGCTGCTGCCAGTTTCAGTGACTCCGCCTGTGCGGCATCGGTGACACCGCGGCGCAGCGCCGCTGCCACACAGACTGCCAGCTGAATACCGTTATCGCGGGCAAGCTGCTGCCACTGACGTATCATGTCGGTTTCGTCCCCGGCCGGTGATGTCAGCACATTGGCGTTGCTGACCCCTTCGCGGTAAAAAAACACACACTGAATCCGGTGTCCGGCCGCAATCACATGCTGTGCAAACAGCAACGCGCTGCCGGCACGCTGTGTGCCGTAGGCCGGGCCGGTGACCAGCAGGCAGTAAGATAACGGTGTCATTGCTCCGTGCTGCCTTACTCGCCGTTTTTAAACTGGCGGATGTAGAGATAAACCGTGTGTTTGGAGATATTCAGACGCACCGCCACAAGGTTGATGGCATCTTTGATATCAAATATCCCTTTCTCATACAGGTTCAGTACCACCTGTTTGTTCTTCGCGTTGTTTGCCACGTTGCGGTCGGCATTCACTTCTTCAATCGTCTGTTCCAGCGTCTGTGCCACCAGGTCTTCAACGGAAGAGGCGAAGTTCACATTGGAGGTCTCTTCTGCCAGCTCTTTCGGGATAAACGTCTGAACTATCTGGGAGAACGGCACATCCAGGTTCATGTTAATACACAGCAGCCCGATGATACGGCGTGATTTATTGCGGATAGCAATCGTCAGCGATTTCATCAGTGCCCCGGTTTTCGCCCGCGTGAAATAGGCTTTCGAGGTGCTGCAGTCTTCATCTGTAATGTCGTGCAGCATGCGCAACGCGAGGTCGGTAATCGGGGAACCGACTTTACGGCCGGTGTGATGACCGTTTGCGATCTTCACCGCTGAGCGCTTCAGGTCTTCCAGTGAGTGGAGAACGATTTCACAGTGCTCACCGATGAGCAGCGCCAGGCCATCAACAGCCGCCTCATAGGATTTCAGGATTTCATAATCCGTTTCAGTAAACGGATGATTTACAATGTAATCCGAATCATTGTCATTAAATAATACTGGGTTAGACATTTAATACACCACTCTTTGTAACGTGTGAACGTCGTTGGTTTTACTCATCTGTAATCTTTCACTGCAGGAGGAGGATTACCCTGTCATCATCTGTCAATTATATACTCGGATTTCCGGGATGCAGGAAAGCAGCAAATGACGGGCTTCCGGTTCTGTGCAGGTACCCGCATGTTAAGTTATAGCGAAAAACAGGCCGTTTTGCGCCTGAGGTGATCAAATTCTGGTAAAAAATACAAAAAAACACGGATGTTTTGCAAATTTTTCATAATCCTGACCGTGGCGGAAACAAAAACCCGCACAACAAGGCGCGGGTTTTTGTCAGTTTCCGGTATCAGCAGGGCTTATTTGGCCGCAGGTTTGATATCCAGTAACTCGACGTCAAAGACCAGGGTGGAGTTGGCAGGGATCCCCGGAACACCGTCGGTGCCGTAAGCTGCTTCCGGCGGGATGACCAGTTTGGCTTTACCGCCTTTCTTCATCTGCTTCAGACCTTCGGTCCAGCCTTTAATTACGCTGTCCAGACGGATAGTCAGCGGCTCGTTACGGTCGTAAGAGCTGTCAAACTGGGTACCGTCAATTAATGCGCCTTTATAGTGAACAACAACAGTGTCAGTCTCTTTCGGAGATGCGCCGTTACCGTCTTTTTCAGATTTGTAGAGCACACCGCTCTTGGTTTTTTCAACGCCTTTTTCTTTGGCGAATGCGGCACGGTATTTGTCACCGGCTGCTTTGTTTTCAGTCGCCTCACGCGCCATTTTTTCCTGAGCGGCACCTTTCACCTGCTCTTCAAAGCCGCGCAGCGTCTGGTTGATCTCTTCATCACTCAGTTTGCTTTTGTTATTGAATGCATCCTGAACACCCGCCATCATCTGATCGCGATCCAGATCCAGGCCAATGGATTTCTGCTCATTCAGGGCATTTTCCATATAACGGCCCAGTGACGCACCCAGCGCATAAGCATTCTGCTGACTTGCGGTTTTAAATGCGCTGTTCAGTTTCACTTCTTCTTTTTTCGGCGCGGTATCCGCATAAGCCTGTGACATACCTAATGTCATTGCCAGCGAGGTTGCGACAACAGTCGCTTTAAACAGTGATTTCATCCTTTTCTCCATAAGTTTTGCAACAGTTACAGGACGTACCGCACAGCAGATCACGTCAGAGAGTCCTTGCAGCCGTCACCGGGCGACATCATAATGTCACGGTTTTGTGATGCTGAGACAACCTTAGCAAAAAGAGGTTTCATAGTAACCCCCCAATAAAAGATATCCTCTCACACTAAGTGTATTTCACAGGAATATTACATACTTTTACACAGTAATCCCCGTCTCAGACAGGAGAAAACGATGGACCTTTTGGAACTTGAACAACGCCTCGAACAACTTGAAAGCAAAACCGCCTTTCAGGACCTGACCATTGAGGAACTCAATCAGGTGGTAACACAGCAGCAGATGGATATCACCCGGCTGAATGAAAGGCTCCGCCTGCTGACCGAACGCCTGAAAGCCACCCCTGGCTCAAATGTGGCACCGCTGTCTGAAGAAGTGCCGCCGCCGCACTACTGATAAACCGCAGGCATAAAAAAAGCGCATCCGTCAGGAATGCGCTTTTTTGTCCGGTTCAGATGCGGGTTATCAGTGACAACCGCAGCCGCCGTTACCGTGGCCGTGACCTTTACCGTGACCACCGCCGCCGCAGCAGCCGCCTTCACCGTGTTCGTGATCATGGTCGTGGCCGTGACCGCCGCCGCAGCAACCGCCTTCTTCGCCGTGGTCGTGACCACCGCAGCAGCCGCCTTCTTCACCGTGAACGTGACCGTGCTCCAGCTCTTCTGCTGTTGCTTCACGCACACCGATAACTTCGACGTGGAATTTCAGGTTCTGACCGGCCAGCATATGGTTGCCGTCAACGATCACTTCGTCACCTTCGATACCGGTGATTTCGACCGGCACAGGACCCATATCGGTGTCTGCCAGGAAACGCATGCCGACTTCCAGCTCATCAACACCGACGAAAACGTCTTTCGGTACGCGCTGAACCAGGTTTTCGTCATACTGACCGTAGGCGTCGTTTGCGCCGACATCGACGTCGAACACATCACCGGCAACACGGCCGTCCAGTGCACTTTCCAGCCCGCTGATCAGCGCGCCGCGACCGTGCAGATAGTCTAACGGAGCACTTGCCGGAGACTCATCAACTAATACACCGTCTTCTGTTCTTACCTGATAAGCCAGGCTCACTACCAGGTCTTTTGCTACTTTCATGGTATCTCCTACACATCCGCGGGGGATAAGATTTTAATTAACGCGCCGATTGTAACGGAATTTACAGCCACTGTATCTGTTTTGGGACAAATTCCCCCAAATTCTCTGTGAAAAGCAGCGGCCTGTTATTCCCCCGGTGTAAAGATACCAATCACCTGTTCATCTTTGCGCACATGCTGCTCCGCATGCGCATCCGCCCGGCGCTCAAGGTGGCCGCACTGCACACATTGCACCACGTCCACATTATCCTCACGCCACATGGCAAGGGTGTCCTGCGCCTGACACTCAGGGCATACCGCACCTGCAATAAACCGTTTCCGGTTACTCATTTTTCTGCTCCTGTCTCTGTCCGTCCGCTGCCCGGTGAGTCTTCCGTCAGGTTCCAGCTGTCCGGCAGATGTTTTTCCCGTTTCATTTCATTATCAAACAGATTTTCCAGCTCGCGCCGCGCCTCTTTCACGCGGGAGATATGCGAAATTTCCTCTTCCGCCTGCGGGATAAGCTCACGCAGCAGTTGCATATCCAGCCTGCGGAATAATTGCTGCGCCCGGTGTGCTTCCGCCGGATGCGTGCCCAGCCCGATCAGGGTTTTGCGCGCCAGTTCCAGCGCTGACGAGAAGGTTTCGCGGCTGAACTGTGTTACGCCGTGTGTAAGCAGCTCGTGTGCCTCCACCCGTCCCCGGGCGCGGGCAATAATCTGCAGGTGCGGGAAGTGCTCCTGACACAACTGCACGATTGTCATGGTATCTTCCGGCTTATCACAGGTAATGACAATCACCTTTGCCGTCTCTGCCCCGGCAGAGCGCAACAATGCGAGTCCTGTCGCATCCCCGTAATAAACCTTATAGCCGTAACGGCGCATGGCGCTGACCGCACTGACATCTTTTTCCAGTACCGTCGGATGTATTTTATTCGCCATCAGCAGACGGCCGATGACCTGCCCCATCCGCCCGAAACCGACCAGAATCACATGCGGGTGGTTATCCTCCACAAACGGAGTTTCGCCCGTTCCCGGTTCGGCATTATTGTAACGGCGCGCCAGAATCATATCGATGCCCTGCATCAGCAGCGGCGTGGTCATCATGGAAAGGGTGACCACCACCAGCAGCAGCGCCATCTGATGGTCCGTAATCACTCGGCTGGCCAGCGCTGCTGAGAACAGCACGAACGCAAATTCCCCGCCCTGACTGAGCACCCCGGCAAACTGTAAGCGCCCGCTGCGCCGGCAGGTCAGATGTGCCAGCAGATACAGCACCGTCATTTTGACACTCACCAGCACAATCACACCCAGCAGAATTTGCGGCAGATACTGCCACAGCACGCCGATATTCAGTGACATACCGACAGAAATGAAGAACATCCCCAGCAGCAGCCCTTTAAACGGCTCGATGGTGATCTCCAGCTCATGGCGGTATTCCGTATCCGCCAGCATCACACCCGCGATAAATGTTCCGAGCGCCATGGAAAACCCGAGCTGCTCCATAAACACCGCCGAGCCTATCACCACCAGCAGCGAGGCGGCGGTAAAGACTTCACTGACCCCGGATTTTACCACCAGCCGGAACAATGGCCGCAGCAGATAGCGTCCGCCGATCAGCAGTCCGGCAAAGGCCAGAATCTTGATACCGATGCGATACCAGTCACTGCCCGCCGTTTCCCCGCCCAGCAGAGGAATAACCGCAAGGATAGGGATCACCGCCATATCCTGGAACAGCAGCACTGAGAATCCCATCTGACCGCTGTCGTTGTTGGTCATGCCCTTTTCATCCATCAGCTGTAACGCCATCGCCGTGGAGGACATCGCCATTCCCAGCCCGCCGACCACTGCCGCCTGCCAGGAGAAATCCGTCAGCCAGAGCAGTACCCCGAGGATCAGGGCGGAGAACACCACCTGCGCGGTGCCGGTACCGAAAATAGATCGCCGCAGTTTCCACAGCTCACGCGGATTCAGCTCCAGCCCGATAAGAAACATCAGGAACACCACACCAAGTTCAGAGAAGTGCAGCAGCTCATTGACGTTCTTGATAAAGCCCAGCCCCCACGGGCCGATAGCAATCCCTGCCAGCAGATACCCCAGTACCGCGCCGATACGCAGCCGCTGCGCCACCGGCACCATCACCACGGCTGCCGCGAGAAACACAATGCCTGCATGCAGCAGGTTGCCGTCAGTTGGCTCCATTTTTACGCCCTCCGGTCAGTTGCGGTGCCCGAAGCCAGTCACAATACGCCTGCGCCTGCTCATGCAGCATGGCTTTTCCCTGGCGGCGCGCGGCATAGAGAATAACCGGTGCCAGCCAGTGCATTTCACACAGTGCCGCCGTCAGCTCAAACGGTCTCAGTAACTCGCTGATCGGAAAACGGTTATAGCCGCCGTGCTGATAAGCTTCCGCCGGTTCCCCGGTGGTGATCACCTGACGCCAGTATTTGCCGGACAGCTGTCTGCCGCCCTGCTCACCGGAGAAATCACGGGTCAGCACGCGGTCAAACCACTCTTTCAGCAGCGCAGGGCAACTGTAAGTGTACAGCGGGTGCTGAAACACAATGATGTCGTGCTGCCGCAGCAGTTCCTGTTCATGGCGGATATCGATAAAAAAGTCCGGATAGGTGCCGTACAGGTCGTGCACCGTCACATGCCCGAGTTCCGACGCCGCAGAGATAAGCGCCTTGTTGGCGATGGAGTGATGCGGTTCCGGATGGGCGTAAATCAGTAATATGGTCGGATTATTTATCATCACTTCCTCTTAAAAACGTGAGAATCTTTGTGATTTTCGCTACTATGCCCGCTGCAACGATACTCCTCGCCTGCTGACGGGTGATTTGCTGCTGACAACGCACGAATTACATTAATTTTACTCTCAATTACTTACCCTATCGATATTTATGATTGTTTTCTCTTCACTTCAGGTTCGCCGCGGCGTCCGTGTTCTGCTCGACAACGCAACGGCCACCATCAATCCGGGCCAGAAAGTCGGACTGGTGGGAAAAAACGGCTGCGGTAAATCCACGCTGCTGGCACTGCTTAAGGGCGAATTACAGGCCGAGGCAGGCAGTGTGTCATTTCCGGGAAACTGGTCCATGGCCTGGGTTAACCAGGAAACCCCGGCACTGGATGAACCGGCGATCGAGTATGTCATTGACGGTGACCGCGAATTCCGTGAGCTTGAGGCAAAATTACAGCAGGCGAATGAACAGAATGACGGCCACGCCATTGCCGTGATCCACGGTCAGCTCGATACCCTCGATGCCTGGACTATCCGTTCCCGTGCCGCCACACTGCTGCACGGGCTGGGATTCTCGCAGGAACAACTGGACACGCCGGTACGGGCCTTTTCCGGGGGCTGGCGGATGCGCCTGAACCTGGCACAGGCACTGATTTGCCGCTCTGATCTGCTGCTGCTCGATGAACCGACCAACCACCTGGATCTCGACGCTGTGATCTGGCTGGAAAAATGGCTGAAAAGCTATCCCGGCACCCTGATTCTGATCTCCCATGACCGTGATTTCCTCGATCCGATCATTGATAAAGTCCTGCACATTGAACAAAACGGCCTGTTTGAATACACCGGTAACTACTCCTCCTTTGAGGTGCAGCGCGCCGAGAAAATGGCCCAGCAGCAGGCACAGTATGAAAGCCAGCAGTTACGCCGCGCACATCTGCAGAAATATGTCGATCGTTTCCGCGCTCAGGCGACCAAAGCCAAACAGGCGCAGAGCCGTCTGAAAATGCTGGAGCGCATGGAGATGATTGCCCCGGCACTGGCGGATAACCCGTTCCGTTTCAGTTTCCGTCCGCCTGAAGCACTGCCGAACCCGCTGCTGAAAATGGAAAAAGTCAGCGCCGGATACGGTGAGAAAGTGGTACTGGATAATATCAAACTGAACCTGGTGCCCGGTTCGCGTATCGGCCTGCTCGGCCGTAACGGCGCAGGTAAATCCACCCTGATTAAAATGCTCGCCGGTGAACTGGAGCCGTTACAGGGCAAAATTGGTCTCGCCAAAGGCATCAAACTGGGTTACTTCGCCCAGCATCAGCTGGAATTTTTACGGGCGGATGAATCCCCGTTACAGCATATGGTGCGCCTGGCACCGGATCAGACCGAACAGCAACTGCGCGATTACCTCGGCGGTTATGGTTTCAAAGGTGATCAGGTGACCGATAACACCGGTCGTTTCTCCGGCGGGGAAAAAGCGCGTCTGGTACTGGCGATGATTATCTGGCAGCGCCCGAACCTGCTGCTGCTCGATGAACCGACCAACCACCTGGATCTGGATATGCGCCAGGCACTGACCGAAGCCCTGATCGAATTTGAGGGCGCGATCGTCGTGGTTTCCCACGATCGTCACCTGCTGCGATCCACCACCGATGATCTGTATCTGGTGCATGATGGTCAGGTCGAGCCGTTTGACGGCGATCTGGATGATTATCAGCGCTGGCTGGCAGACAGCCAGAAACAGATGCGCCAGAGTGCAGAGCCGGCGGCGGAAAACAGTGAGGAAAAAAATACCGTCACCGCGCAGGATCGCAAAGAGCAGAAACGCCGTGAAGCGGAATTCCGCCAGCAGACTCAGCCGCTGCGCAAAGAATCTGAGAAACTGGAAAAAACCATGAGCCGGTTATCGGACGCCATTGCCGTGATTGAGGAAAAACTCGGTGACAGCGGTCTGTATGATCAGTCGCGCAAAGCCGAACTGAATACCTGTCTTCAGGAACAGGCGCAGTTCAAAGCTGAGCTGGAAGAGGCGGAAATGGCCTGGATGGAGATTCAGGAAAACCTCGAAGCCATGACACAGGCATTTGAAAACCAGTAAATGATAAAGAGCGGCAAATGCCGCTCTCTTTTCTTATCAGCCGTCCAGGCTGTTAATCATGGTGCGGGCATTGATCACCAACTGCCGCGCCTGCTCTTCCCGCCGCTGTAACAGCGCCATAAACAGCAAATCCGTCACTGTATTCTGCGCCGTCCGTGAGGAAATGGACGAACTGCGCCACTCATTTTCCTCCGCGACCGTTTCCAGCACATAATCCGCCATTTTTGCCAGCGGTGACTGACGGTTCCCGGTAATCGCAATCAGCGTGGCATTCTGTTTTTTCGCCGTGGCGGCGGTGACCAGCATATCCTTGCGTTTGCCGCTGAATGACAATACCACCAGCACATCCTTTTCGGTCAGCGTCTGGGAAAAGGCGATCTGGATATGGTGGTCGGCTTCCGCCAGTGTCATCAGCCCGATTTTCTGGAGCTTATAGGCCAGATCTTTCGCCGTCAGCCCGGAGCCGCCGATACCGGCAACCTGAATACAGCGGGCATTATCCAGACAGGCGACAATCTCTGCCATCTGTTCAAAATCGAGCCGCCGTGTGGTTTCCGTAATGGAGTTCTGTTTTTCCTGCGCCAGTTTCTGCGCGATCACCAGCAGCGGATCATGTGCTTCTATCCGGTTATGCAGCGCCTGCTGCTGATTGGCTGCCAGCACCCGGTTGCGGCCAATCTCTTCGCTGATAGCGACTTTCAGTGCCGGAAATCCCTTAAATCCCAGTTTCTGACTAAACTTCACTATAGCGGACTGACTCACGCCCACCCGCTCCGCCAGTACCTGGGAGGAGAGTGTGACGGTTTCTTCCGGCTGCGCCAGGATAAAATCGGCAATATGCTGCTGATTGGTCGCCAGCTCTGCTTTTACCCAGCTGATTTTTGTCAGGATCGTCATGTGTGTCTGTTTTCCTTCTGCGGAGAATAAAAAAGGAATAAATTATTTTAACAAAAATGACGAATTATTCCTGATAAATAACGTATCTAATTAATAAAAAATACATTTATATTCAATTAAATATAAAAAATAAAATGATGATGGAAATAAAAATATTCCTGCTATAGCATCATAGTTGAATAGATTGCTCTGTGATAATTCTCACACAAAAAGAATATTTAATTCTCTAGCATGCGATTATATCTTATACAAAGGATCACGCATGAAGATTGACTTAACCTCAATGATTACCGAGAGCCGCAACCCGGCCAGCGCGGATATCGACAGCCTGCCGACATTAGATATGCTGCGGGTGATTAACCGTGAAGACCAGACCGTGGCCCTTGCCGTGGAAAAAACGCTGCCGCAGGTGGCGCAGGTGGTGGATGCGGTGGCACAGGCATTCCGCCTGGGCGGACGGCTGATTTATATGGGCGCGGGTACCTCCGGCCGTCTCGGGATACTGGATGCCAGTGAGTGTCCGCCGACCTTCGGTACCCCGGCAGAGCAGGTAGTCGGTCTGATTGCCGGTGGTCACAAAGCTATCCTGAAAGCCGTTGAAAATGCGGAAGATAACCGCGAACTGGCGGTGAGCGATCTGAAAGCCCTGAATTTCAGTGAGAAAGATGTATTAGTCGGGATCGCCGCCAGCGGCCGTACCCCCTATGTGCTGGGCGGTATGGAATACGCACTGTCACTCGGCGCAACCGTTGCCGCTGTCAGCTGTAATCCGGACAGTGAAATGAGCCGTCTGGCCGGTATCGCCATCACACCGGTGGTCGGCCCGGAAGTCATTACCGGTTCCTCCCGCATGAAAGCCGGAACCGCCCAGAAACTGATACTCAATATGATCACCACCGGCGCCATGATCCGCTCCGGGAAAGTGTACGGCAACCTGATGGCGGATGTGGAAGCGACCAACGCCAAACTGGTTGAGCGGCAGAAACGTATTGTGATGGCCGCAACGGAATGTGACAGAGCGACCGCAGAACAGGCCCTTGCCGCCTGTGACGGACACTGCAAGACCGCCATCGTGATGATCCTGGCACAGCTGAGTGCCGGTGACGCCAAAGCCCTGCTGGCACAGCATCAGGGGTTTATCCGTGACGCGCTGACCGGCGCGGCGCACTCTTAACGCAAGGTAATCACCATGGCTAAAATCAGTCAGTCAACCATCATACAGATTCTGGATGCCATCGGCGGTCCGGGTAACGTGGCACAGAGCGGTAACTGTATGACCCGCCTGCGTCTGACACTGAACAACACACAGCTGGCGGATAAAATCGCCATCAAAAAAATTGAGGGCGTGCTGGGTGTGATTGAAAGTGATGAGCAGTTCCAGATTGTGCTGGGGCCGGGCAAAGCACAAACCGCCGCAGAGCTGATGCAGAAATATCTGGATGAGCATGTGCCGGGCAGTGAACCGGACAGCCGCAGCCTGAAAGAAATTGCCGCTGATCAGAAGCAGCATCTGAAAGAAAAACAGACAAACCCGGTACAGCGTTTTCTCGCCAAATTCGCCACTATTTTTACCCCGCTCATTCCCGGGTTTATCGGTGTGGGTCTGCTGCTCGGCTTTGCCACACTGTTTGAATCGCTCTGGGTCACCGGAAATCCGTCCCCGAACGGCACTCTCGTGGAAGTGCTCAGTTACATGAAGGTCTTCGGCAAAGGGCTGTTTACCTTTATGGGGATCCTGATCGGCTATAACGCGCAGAAAGCCTTCGGCGGATCCGGCGTTAACGGTGCAATCATCGCGGCGTTGTTTATCCTCGGTTATGATCCGCAGGCGACCAAAGGTTTCTACTCCGGTATGGAAACGTTCTTCGGTCACGGCATTGACCCGCGCGGTAACATTATCGGTATTCTGATCGCCACCATCACCGGTGCCTGGGTGGAGCGGCAGGTGCGGCGTTTTATCCCTGCGAACCTGGATATCATTCTGACCTCCGCCATCACCCTGCTGATTATGGGCGCACTGACCTTTATTGTGATTATGCCGGTCGGCGTCTGGCTGTTTGACGGCATGTCCTGGCTGTTTATGCACCTCAACGCCAACCCGTTCGGTGCTGCGGTTCTCGCCGGTCTGTTCCTGATTGCGGTGATGTTCGGTATCCACCAGGGCTTTATCCCGGTGTATACCGCGCTGGTCGGCACTCAGGGTTTTAACTCCCTGTTCCCGATCCTCGCCATGGCGGGTGCCGGCCAGGTCGGTGCTGCGCTGGCACTGTATGTCCGTGCGAAAAAAGACTCGGTGCTGCGTAATCAAATCCGCGGAGCGATTATCCCGGGCTTCCTCGGCATCGGCGAACCGCTGATCTACGGTGTGACCCTGCCGCGCGTGAAGCCGTTTATCACTGCCTGTTGCGGCGGTGCGGCGGGCGGGTTCTTTATCGGGCTTGTCGCCTGGTTCGGCTATCCGGTCGGGCTGAATACCGTTTTCGGGCCATCGGGGATTATCGCCATTCCGGTGATGACATCCGACAGTGGTATCTTCATGGGGATGGCGGTCTATACCGGCGGGTTACTCGTCGCCTATCTGGCCGGATTCCTGTTTACCCTGCTGTTCGGCAGTAAGAATGTGGATTTAAGCTGATTTCGCTGTAGTGATAAAAAAAACAGACCGCAATGCGGTCTGTTTTTCATGATTATTCAGACAGGGTAAAATCAGCGGGAAATAAGCGCCTGCTCCAGTAACTGAACAATAAACTGGTTCTTTGAGACCGAATTCGCTGTTGTGGCAGCATTCAGCCGCGACTCAAGCCAGCCCGGATAACGCAGTGTAAAAGCCTTTAATTTATCAGTCTCTTTAAAAGGCTCAATGCCTTCTTCAGTACAAGATTGTATGAATTCCTTCAGAGACGCTGCGCCTTCTTTTTTCAGGCCTTCAATACTGTCAGATACAAAATCGCAATACCCGTTTACATCCAAAAACTTACCGCGGAATGCCTTAATTTCATCCTCATAAGCTACGGATGCAGGGTGACCTTCGATAGTCATGATATTTGTGCTTTTAATCATGTTCCACCCCAATATTATTCTCAAACCACTCTTTCAGACCCGCCACCGCCCCTTTGTCCATCACATTTCCGAGATGAGGCTGATGAGTCAGGTACACGGCCCCCATCAAAACAAACCTCCTGCGGGAGCCGTTTCCGTTTTTCACTTTACCGCCAAGATTACCAATCAGGCTGCTGACATCATCCCATTTTATTCCTGACTTTGGTGGTGTTGTCAGTATATCAGCCATCGTTTTACGGTGCCTGGCACTCAGCGTACTGATCTTAATCATTACTTATCCTGCCGGTGTCATTTAATGATATCACTTTATGCAGGAAGAGTATGACGTCAACTCATGATATCACATGGAATAGTAAGGCAGATTATTGTGAGCTGTTTTCATTCAGCTTCTGTTTTTGTTCCGCAGGTTATATTATGTCTGCTATTCAAACCAGATGAGCGGCACACAGGCGGCGGTGAGTAACCCCATCACAATATTGAAGGTGAACCAGGCATTGCGGCTGCGCAGAAAACGGCCGATAAAGGCACCGAATCCGATCCAGATAAGCCCGGCAACCAGATTCACAGAGACCATCACAATACTCATCACCCCGACAGACAGCATATACGCATCACCGCTCAGGCTGTAACTGCCGACAGCCCCCAGTCCCATCAGCCAGGCCTTGGGATTGATAAACTGTAACAGCGTCCCCTGATACCAGGTGACCGCCTTACTGACCTGCGGTTCATTAAGCTGCTGATACGGTGCGGTGGCCAGTTTTTTGGCAAGCCACAGAAGGTAAAGACTACCCGCAATTTTCATAGCAGTATGCAATTTGGGATAAATCAGTAAAATAGCCGCAACACCAAAGGCTGAAAGGTATAATACCGTCTGCATGCCGAGCATAATACCAGCCATCAGTACCAGCGTACGGCGAAAGCCGAGCTGTGCACCGGAGGCGGTCAGTAACATATTATTGGGGCCGGGCGTGACTGCCGCGATAAACATAAATACGGAAAGCGAGATAAAAAGATGTGCGGTCATGAGTAATCCGGCAACGTGGTCATTTTCTTCCCGGAAAATTACCAGTATGTTTTTCATTAAACAAGAGATGTTTTTTCATTACGAATCTAACTATGTCTAGTCATTTTCAACCGATTTCCTGGGCAACCAATCCGCACCTGCAAACGTTGCTGCCCCGGATTTTCCGCCGGAAACCGACGATAAAGCCATTCTGGCAGCGCCTGACACTGCCGGATGATGATTTTATTGATCTTGCATGGAGCGAAGATCCCGATACCGCACGCCATAAACCACGGCTGGTCATCTTTCACGGGCTGGAAGGCAGTTTCCGCAGCCCGTATGCTCACGGTATCCTGGCTGCGGCCGCCCGTCAGGGCTGGTTGGGGGTTGTCATGCATTTTCGCGGATGCAGCGGCGAGCCGAACCGCTCCAGACGGATTTACCACTCCGGTGAAACCGAAGATGCCCGTTATCTGCTGAACTGGTTGCAGGATACCTACGGGAAAGTACCGACCGGTGCGGTCGGTTATTCACTCGGCGGCAATATGCTGGCCTGTTATCTCGCCGAAGAGGGTGAGAATGCCGCAGTGGATGCAGGTATTGTGGTTTCCGCTCCGCTGATGCTGGAGCCGTGCTCTTTCAAAATGGAAAAAGGCTTTTCCCGTTTTTATCAGTGGTATCTGCTGAAGGGGCTGAAACGTAATGCCACCCGCAAACTGGTTCGCTACCCGAATTCACTGCCGACAAACCTGCTGCATATCCGCGCGATTAAACGGATCCGCGAATTTGATGACATTATCACCTCACGGATCCACGGCTTCCGCGATGCCTCGGATTACTACCGCCGGTGCAGTGCCCTGCCGAAACTCCCTGCCGTACGTAAGCCGATGCTGATCATCCACGCCAAAGATGATCCTTTTATGGCACAGGAAGTGGTGCCGGATCTGTCACAACTGCCGCCGTGTGTGGAGTACCAGATGACCGAACACGGCGGCCATGTCGGCTTTGTGTCCGGCAGCTGGCGCCGTCCGCGTTTATGGCTGGAGGAGCGCATCCCTGAATGGCTCGCGCCGCATCTGGCCGCAAAGGAGACACCATGATTATTCCCTGGCAGGATATCGCGCCGGAAACACTGGAAAGTATCCTGGAAAGTGTGGTGCTGCGCGAAGGCACCGATTACGGCGAACATGAAAAATCACTCAGTGATAAAGTGGCGGATCTTTACACGCAACTCAAAAACGGCGACATTGTGATTGTCTGGTCGGAATTACACGAAACACTCAACATCATGCCGTCGGCACAATTCCGCGGCTGAATCAGCCGGAGGAAACGCCGCATGTCACGGACCCACCCGATTATCGCCGTTACCGGCTCCAGCGGAGCCGGTACCACTACCACCAGTCAGGCTTTCCGTAAGATTTTCCAGCAGCTGGATGCGGTTCCGGCCATTATTGAAGGTGACAGTTTCCACCGTTACACGCGGCCGGAAATGGATGCCGCCATCCGCAAGGCCCGCGAGCAGGGCCGCCACATCAGCTATTTCGGGCCCGAAGCCAACGATTTTGGCCTGCTCGAAAGCACATTCCGCCAGTACAGCGAAAACGGCAGCGGCGAGCGCCGCAAATACCTGCATACCTATGATGAAGCCGTGCCCTATAATCAGTTGCCCGGCACCTTCACCCCCCGCGAGGCACTTCCTGCCGGGACAGATGTGCTTTTCTATGAGGGATTACACGGCGGCGTGGTCACGCCGGAACATGATATTGCCGGACATGTGGATCTGCTGGTCGGCGTGGTACCGATAGTCAATCTGGAGTGGATACAGAAGTTAGTCCGTGACACCAATGATCGCGGCCATTCACGGGAGGCGGTAATGGATTCTGTCGTGCGTTCGATGGATGATTACATCCGCTATATCACCCCGCAGTTTTCCCGCACCCACATTAACTTCCAGCGGGTGCCGACGGTGGATACCTCAAACCCGTTCTCGGCCAAATCGATCCCGTCACAGGATGAGAGCTTTACCGTGATCCGCTTCCGCGGCCTGAAAAAAATCGATTTCCCCTATTTGTTATCCATGCTTCAGGGCTCCTTTATTTCCGCCTCAAATACCATCGTCGTCCCCGGCGGAAAATTAGGGCTGGCGATGGAATTAATAATGGCACCGCTGGCAGAGCAATTATTGCAGGGAAAACAAATAAACAAGCGATAAAAAAACCGGGTAATAATGTATTACCCGGTTTACGTTCAAAAATAAAAATAATATTTAAAAAAATCATTCAATATTCTTTACTTCAAAACTATGCGTAATGTTAACACTTTCGCCTAACATTAATGAAACAGAGCAATATTTCTCAGCGGATAATTGCACGGCACGCCCGACAACGTTTTCAGTCAGGTCACGGCCGGTCACAATAAAATGCAGATTAATATGAGTGAATAAACGTGGCGCGGTTTCACGACGTTCAGCGGTGAGTTTTACATCACAATCAATGACTTGATTACGGCCTTTTTGCAAAATAGAGACAACATCAATAGCGCTGCAGCCGCCGGTTGCCATCAGTACCATCTCCATCGGGTTCGGGGCTTTTTCACCGGCATTACCGTCCATTGTAATCTGGTGTCCTGACGCGGATTCCCCTAAGAAAGTCATGTTCTCAACCCACTTTACACGCGCTTCCATTTTTATACCCTCATCATCAATATAATTCACGACAGACTACCCTTTCATTCACGGGCTGGCAATCTCTCTCATAGTTTATTATGCTGAAGCGAGACAGTGGAAGACAGGACAGTTTTCCTGTGCTAAAAACACGGCAAGGATTTATCTATGGCTAAGATCAATATCTTTCCGTGAGGATTATTATACTATTTTAGTAAACTAACTTGCCGGAAATTCAGCAAGTTAATATGATAAGCTAAGACTTTATATAATTGCAGAGCGTAAACAACGGTTTGCAATAACTAACAACAGAGGATAACGCGAATGGTTCTCGGCAAGCCACAAACAGACCCCACGCTTGAATGGTTTTTGTCTCACTGCCATATCCACAAATATCCATCCAAAAGCACGCTTATTCATCAGGGCGAAAAGGCAGAAACACTCTACTATATTGTAAAAGGTTCTGTTGCGGTGCTGATCAAAGATGAAGAAGGCAAAGAGATGATTTTATCCTATCTCAACCAGGGTGATTTCATCGGTGAACTCGGATTATTTGAGGAAGGACAGGAACGTACAGCGTGGGTACGGGCAAAAAGCGCCTGCGAAGTTGCAGAAATCTCGTACAAAAAGTTCCGCCAGCTTATCCAGGTTAACCCGGATATCCTTATGCGCCTTTCCGCGCAGATGGCAAGCCGCCTGCAAACCACATCAGAAAAGGTCGGAAACCTTGCATTCCTTGATGTGACAGGCCGCATCGCCCAGACATTACTGAACCTGGCAAAACAGCCGGATGCAATGACTCATCCGGACGGCATGCAAATCAAAATTACCCGTCAGGAAATCGGCCAGATTGTGGGATGTTCCCGCGAAACCGTCGGCCGTATTCTGAAGATGCTGGAAGATCAGAACCTGATCTCCGCACACGGTAAAACCATTGTGGTATACGGCACCCGTTAATCCGGACCGCCCTTATCACCAAAACAGGCGCATCCGCGCCTGTTTTTTTGTTTCTGAATCATCGTTATTACTGAAAAATATCAGCTCTGCGAACCCGCAGCTTTCCTTCACGGCCAGCTTGATCAAAAGAGGCTTTCAACTGACGCATTGCTGCTATTTTACGCTCTTTGATACTCATTTTTTTTATCTCAGAAATGTCGCGTTTTGAGTACATACCCTTTCCCCCCAGCCCTTGATAGAGATGAACATAAAAACTGCCATGAAGAAATTCTTCAAATCTGCCTGAAAACCGAATTGCCATTGCTTTACTGAGAGTAGATAAACGTCCGGCAAACCTATCACAGTAAGTATAGTAATATATATAAATCAGTTAGTTAAACATGTCACCGTGATGGATTTACTGCATTTCCCGGAAATCATTCAGGGTTTTCGCCAGCCGTTTCATTCCTTCATCCACATCGGCTTTTTCAATAATCAGTGATGGCGTGAAACGCAGAACATTGGTACCTGCGTTAAGCAGCATCAGACCATTTTTGGCTGCCAGTCCCAGCAGGGTTTTTGACTGATCGCGGTAAATACCCGCCAGTTCGGCACCAATCAGCAGCCCTTTTCCGCGGATCTCCGCAAATGCACCAAATGTACTGTTCAGGGATTGCAGTGCATCCGCAAACCACTGGTGGCGCTCATTCACTCCCGCCAGCAATGCCGGGTCGTTGATCAGATCAAAGGCCGCATTACCGACCGCACAGGCCAGCGGGTTGCCGCCGTAGGTTGTACCGTGCGTACCGGGTACCATCACCTGTGCAATATCCTGTTTTGTCAGCATGGCACTGATCGGGAAACCGCCGCCCAGCGCTTTGGCCGTGGTCAGAATATCCGGCTCAATGCCGTAATCCATATAGGCAAACAGTTTACCGCTGCGCCCCATCCCGCTCTGCACTTCATCAAATACCAGCAGCGCCTGATGTTTATCACACAATTCACGCAGGCCCTGCATAAAGGCCGGTGTGGCCGGCGTGATCCCGCCCTCGCCCTGGACAGGTTCCAGCACCACGGCACAGGTGTGATCGTCCATCACTGCTTTAACAGCATCAAGGTCATTAAAAGGCACATGAATGATATCAGCCGGTTTCGGCCCGAAACCATCGGCATATTTCGGCTGGCCGCCGACAGAAACGGTAAAGAGTGTCCGGCCGTGGAAACCGTGATGGAAAGCGATAATTTTGGTTTTATAAGGATGATGACGGGTCAGTGCATAATGACGCGCCAGTTTGAATGCGGCTTCATTTGCTTCCGCACCAGAGTTGGCAAAGAAAACCCGTTCCGCAAACGTATGTTTTATCAGCTTCTGCGCCAGTGTCAGCGCCGGTTCATTAGTAAAAATATTGCTGACATGCCAGAGCGATTCACTCTGGGCTTTCAGGGCCGCGACCAGTGCCGGATGACAATGACCCAGCGCCAGTACGGCAATACCACCGGCGAAATCAACATATTCAGTGCCGTTCTGATCCCACACCCGGCTTCCCTGACCTCTGACAGGAATAAAATCAGCCGGTGCATAAATTGGCAGCATCACTTCATCATAAGTGCCGCGCGTAACCGCATTCTGTTTTGTCATCGTTCCTTACCTGATCCATCCACAAGTGAAAATATAATCACCAAATATGAATAAAAAATCAAATCAAAACAAATAAAAAAACAGAACCGGGGATAAAATAAGCGATAACTGATTAGTATTTCAGGAAATTATTCAGGAGTTCGTGCCCCTGTTCACTGAGAATACTTTCCGGATGGAACTGCACACCTTCAATCGGCAGGGTTTTATGGCGGATCCCCATGATTTCATCCACATTGCCGTCATGCAGACTCCATGCGGTGACCTCAAACGAGGCAGGCAATGTTTCCGGGGCAATCACCAGCGAGTGATAGCGGGTGACGGTCAGCGGACGGTTCAGCCCTTTAAACACACCCTGCTGATTATGATGGATTGCTGTGGTTTTGCCGTGCATCACTTTACGCGCCTTCACCACCTGCGCGCCGAATGCCTGGCCGATAGCCTGATGCCCGAGACACACCCCGAGGATCGGGATTTCACCAGCGAAATGGCTGACTGCATCCAGCGAAATACCGGCTTCTGACGGCGTGCAGGGACCCGGTGAGATCACCAGGTGAGATGGCGATAATTGCTCAATATCACTGAGGCTGACGGCATCATTTCGTTTAACCTGTACATCTGCACCTAACTCACAGAAGTATTGATACAGGTTATAAGTAAATGAGTCATAATTATCGATAATTAATAGCATGATTATCTATATCCGACTGATATATTTATCTTTTTTATTTTCAAACTGCTGTATCAGGCACACGTTGACAATACCCTGCAACCCCGGGGATTGCACAGACAGTTTCATGAAGCGGGCTATAATACCACAGCCGGACAGAGAAAATAGCCCGAATGCAGCATGGTGCCGCAGAGGCAGATATCGTCTTATTCAGACTATCAGGGAGTTTGACATGCTTACGGGGAATATCCGGAAATATTCCCCTTAGTCTGCACGAAAATACGGTTTATTTTACGATAGTTGCAGAAATAATTTTGATCGGTGTCGATGGCACGTTCTGGTACGGACCGATGTTTTCCGTTTTCACTTTTGAGATTTTATCGACAACTTCCATGCCGTTCACGACTTTACCAAACACAGCATAGCCGAAATCGCGCTGACCGTGGTCGAGGAATGCATTATCCGCTACGTTAATAAAGAACTGGCTGGTTGCACTGTCTTTATCTGCGGTACGCGCCATCGCAATGGTGCCGCGCAGGTTACGCAGACCATTATCCGCTTCATTTTTTACCGGCGGGCGGGTCTGTTTCTGGTTCATATCCGCCGTAAAGCCGCCGCCCTGCACCATAAAGCCCGGGATGACACGGTGGAATGTTGTATCGTCATAGAATTTATCGGTGACATACTGTTTAAAATTTTCCACGGTTTTCGGCGCTTTTTCATTATCCAGCGCAATTTCAAAATCGCCTGCGGTGGTGGTAAATTTAACATGCGTCTGCTCCGCCGCAAACGCCAGCGACGTTGCACTGAGGGTACAGGCTGCCACAAATGTAACTAAAACACGTTTTAACATTCCCAATTCCTTTCAACAAAATAAGCTGATACTGATCTTATCGATTTTAATGGGCAATGGCGCTGAGCGCCACCGATTTACTTTAATTTACCTTCGCCGCCGGGGCTGCTAATTAATATAAGAATATTTCACGTATTTGTACTGATGATATTCTGCGCATAGCCCGTAATTTATCAAAATACGACGGAACCGTTCATTCTGCTGATACTTTTATTGCATTTAACGCGTAAATATAAATATCATATTGATTTTTATGTGTAAATTTTATTTTTTGATGAAAAACTCAACTTATGCCAAATAAAAAAATAACACCTGCCTGTATAACCGATAATAAACCGTGCCGTTTTTTATCTTTTTGCGCGTAAATATCCGTGTTTTTTTCACCGGGAAGACTTTGTTTTCTCCGGATTATATCGGTTATCACACACAGCCCGGTTATTGTTATTACTTTTTTCCGCTCTGAGAATAAACAGACACAGTAATCTGTCTGCCGCAGTTCTTAAACAACAGGCATTAGGCTATAATCATCCCGGTTTCGACCTGAGGAGAACAGATTTTGACCATTAAAACGCACAACTACCAAGCGACCCATTTTGTCATCAGCGCACCGGATATCCGCCATTTACCGGAAGATACGGGGATCGAGGTGGCGTTTGCCGGTCGCTCCAATGCCGGAAAATCGAGTGCACTGAATGCACTGACACAACAAAAAAGCCTGGCGCGGACCAGTAAAACCCCGGGACGCACCCAGCTTATTAACCTGTTTGAAGTCACTGAGGGCTGCCGTGTGGTTGACCTGCCGGGCTACGGTTACGCCGAAGTTCCGGAAGCGATGAAACGCAAATGGCAGGCAGCACTGGGTGAATATCTGCAAAAGCGTGATTGTCTGCGCGGTCTGGTGGTGCTGATGGATATCCGCCATCCGCTCAAAGACCTGGATATGCAGATGATTGAATGGGCCGTGGCCATGCAGGTACCGGTTCTGGCACTGCTGACCAAAGCCGACAAACTGGCCAGCGGCGCACGTAAAAAACAGCTGATGGCGGTGCGTGATGCACTGACTGATCTGAGTGAAACCGGCGATATTCAGGTGGAATATTTCTCTGCCCTGAAAAAAATCGGCATTGATAAGTTACGTCTGAAACTGGACACCTGGTTCAGCGAAAGCGACGCAGAGTGATCCTCTGAAATATCCGCTCATGAAGAAGCCCGCGTACCGCGGGTTTTTTTATGCAAAAAAAATGCTCCGGTCAGACATTATCTGACCGGAGCAGCTAATATTCAGCTAAATCCGATTACGTGAAGTAAAAGGTCTGAAAGATAGAACATCTTACCTCTGTACCCTACGCGAATAACTTTACCGCAAATTTACCGACAAAAAAACCTTTTTTGTAATTTTTTTTCAGATTGCGCACGATTCAGCTTGTCATAAAACCGTCAAATTCCTTCCAAATGTACTTTAATTACATATTTATGCGATCTGGATCTATAGACAGCCCGGGGCTGTCCGCACAAAATAGCAACAAAACAGCACAAATGATGCCGTTTTCACACCATACTGTTATGATAGTCTGAGCGCATCCGGGAGTACGTCTCCCCATAATTTTTATTTATATTAGTGAGTTAGCTATGGCATTACTGACATTACGGCATTTTCCTGATCCCTGCCTGCGGGAAACGGCCCAACCCGTCACGGTTTTTGATGACGAACTGAAAACATTTGTCACAGATATGACAGAAACCATGTATGCCGAGCGGGGCATCGGCCTTGCCGCGCCGCAGGTGGGTGTCTGTAAGCGTGTGATTATCGTGGATATCTCTGAAAACCGCGATCAGCCGATGGCGCTGATTAATCCGGAATTTATTCAGTGCGATGGCGAAATGATGATGATGGACGGCTGCCTGTCCCTGCCGGAAAGCTACACAGAAACTCAGCGCTACTCCGCTGTTACTGTCCGTTATCAGGATATAAGCGGTGCAGAGCATACCCTTGAGGCGGAAGGGTTACAGGCGGGCTGCCTTCAGCATGAAATCGACCATCTCAACGGTAAGTTATTTATCGACCATCTCTCTCCGCTGAAGCGCCAGCGTATTGAGAAAAAAGTGAAGAAAACCCTGAAAATGCGGGAAGAAAACGCATAACAGGAAAATCCCCCGGAGCACAATGCCTTTACGCTATAGATTTCAATCTGTGGCAAGGCGGCAGAGGAAGAAATCCGGGGAGCATACACCAGTATGTAACCCGGATTTCTGAGTGCGGGCAAAGTGATACCTGATGCTAAGGCTAAATCATTCGGTTTGCAGCAAGGCAGCAAGCAGAAAGAACCGGGGGCACAATGCCTTTACGCTATAGATTTCAATTTGTGGCAAGGCGGCAAAGGAAGAAATCCGGGGAGCATACACCAGTATGTGACCCGGATTTCTGAGTGCGGCCAACGCGGCCACGGATTGAAAGATGACGCGTAAATTAGTGGGCTTCGTCCCAGTTGGCGCCTACCCCCGCTTCTACTTTTAACGGTACATCCAGCTTCATCGCCGCTTCCATCAGCCCGCGGATTTTCTCTGCCATCTCTGCCTGTTGTTCTTTTCTGACTTCAAACACCAGTTCATCGTGCACCTGCATAATCATCAGTGCATCGATATTCTCTTTTTGCAGCCAGTCATCCACGGCAATCATCGCTTTTTTGATGATATCCGCTGCGGTACCCTGCATCGGGGCGTTGATCGCCTCGCGCTCAGCGGCCTTGCGGCGCATACCATTACGGGAATTGATTTCCGGCAGCCAGAGACGGCGGCCTTCCAGTGTTTCCACATAGCCTTTTTCTGCCGCATGTTCGCGGGTGCGGGCCATATATTCCAGCACACCCGGATAGCGCTCAAAATAGAGATCCATATAGCGCTGCGCTTCGCCGCGCGGGATCCCCAGCTGACGGGCAAGACCAAATGCACTCATGCCGTAAATCAGGCCGAAGTTGATCGCCTTCGCACTGCGGCGCTGATCAGCTGTCACTTCGTCCAGCGGCACACCAAACACTTCGGCGGCGGTAGCACGGTGGATATCCTTACCTTCGGCAAAGGCTTTCAGCAGCCCTTTGTCCTGTGACAGATGCGCCATGATGCGCAGCTCAATCTGAGAATAGTCCGCGGCCATAATGCAGTAACCGTCACGGGCAATAAACGCCTGACGGATACGGCGGCCTTCATCGGTTCTGACCGGAATATTCTGCAGGTTCGGGTCACGGGAAGAAAGACGGCCGGTCGCGGTCACTGCCTGGTGATACGAGGTATGCACACGGCGGGTTTTCGGATCCACCATCAGCGGCAGTTTATCGGTATAGGTAGTTTTCAGTTTGGACAGGCTGCGGTGTTCGAGGATCACGCGCGGCAGTTCATGGTTATCCGCCAGCTCTTCCAGCACTTCCTCATTGGTTGACGGTGCACCACCCGGGGTTTTCTTCACCACCGGCAGATTCAGTTTTTCAAACAGAATGGTTTGCAGCTGCTTCGGTGAAGAGAGGTTGAACTCTTCTCCGGCAATCGCAAATGCCTGTTTTTCCAGCTCATCCAGACGGGCTGTCAGCTCCGCTGACTGTGCAGCCAGCACATTGGCATCGATCAGAACCCCGGTCCGCTCCATACGGGAGAGTACCGGCACCAGCGGCATTTCAATATCCTGATAGACATGCAGCAGCGATTTTTCGGCTTCCAGCTGCGGATACAGCGCCTGATGCAGCAGCAGTGTGATATCCGCATCTTCCGCCGCATAATTGGCGGCTTCTTCCACCGGGATCTGATTAAACGTCAGCTGTTTTTTGCCCTTCCCGGCGATATCTTCAAAGGTGGTGGTTTTGTAATTCAGATGACGGTCGGCCAGGCTGTCCATATCATGACGCCCGGCGACACTGTTGAGCACATAGGATTCCAGCATGGTATCGAAGGCGATTCCGCGCAGTTCCACGCCGTAATTTTCCATAATCCCGCGGTCAAACTTCAGGTTCTGACCGATTTTCCGTATTTTTTCATCTTCCAGAATCGGTTTCATCACCCGCAGCACCTGCTCAGTTAACAACTGATCCGGCGCATCCAGATAATCATGACCAATCGGCACATACGCCGCATGGCCTGCTTTCGCCGCAAACGACATCCCGACCAGACGTGCGGAGAGATTATCCAGGCTGTCGGTTTCGGTATCAAACGCAAACTCACCTGCTTCACGCAGGATTTGTGCCCAGCGGTTCAGCGCCTCTTCATCGAGAATGGTTTCATAGTTTTCGCTGCTGATTTCCGGTGTGCCCACCGGTGTTGCCGGGGTCTGTACTGCGGCAGTTACCGCTGCTTTTGACGGCGCACTGCGGGTACTTTTCTTCGCCAGCCAGCCGCCGTTTTCCAGATCACTTATCCAGCGTTTAAATTCATACTGTGTGAATAATGCATGCAGCTTATCTAAGTCCGGTTCCGTCAGTGCCAGGGAATCCCAGGTGCGGTCGAGTTCCACATCGGTTTTGATGGTCGCCAGGGTGTAAGAGAGATATGCCATCTCTTTGTTGGTTTCCATCTTCGGCGCGAGGGTTTTAGCACCACGGAAGCTCAGTCCGGCGATTTTATCCAGATCCGCATAGATATCATCCAGGCTGCCCAGCCCCTGCAATAAGGCCTGAGCGGTTTTCTCGCCGACGCCCGGCACGCCCGGGATGTTATCGGAGGAATCGCCCATCAGTGCCAGATAATCAATAATCAGTGACGGCGGAACACCGTATTTGGTTTCCACCTCTTCCGGCCCGAGAATAGTATTGTTCATGGTATTGATCAGGGTGATATCCGGGGTCACCAGCTGCGCCATATCTTTATCACCGGTGCTGATCAGCACGGCACGGCCTTCTGCCGCCGCCTGTTTCGCCAGTGTCCCGATAACATCATCCGCTTCCACGCCGGAAACAGATAACAGCGGCATCCCCATCGCGACGACCATGTCATGCAGCGGCGCTATCTGCTCACGCAGATCATCCGGCATCGGCGGGCGGTGTGATTTATAGGCTTCAAACAATTCATCACGGAATGTTTTACCTTTGGCATCAAATACCACGGCAACATGGCTGGGTTCATACTGCATTATCAGGCTGCGCAGCATATTCAGCACGCCGTACATGGCACCGGTCGGTTGTCCGGCGCTGTTAGTCAGCGGAGGGAATGCGTGGTAAGCACGATAGAGGTACGATGAACCATCGACTAAAATCAAAGGGTTGTCTGCAATCTGAGCCATAATTGCCTTCACAGTATTAAATGGATTCTTGCGGGTAGCATGCCACAGACTGCGGCGTCAGACGACTATTATCGGCCTCAGCCGTTAATCTTCCCGCACATCAGAACAGGACGGGTTTGCCCGGGAAATAAAAAATAACAAGCTGTGGATAACTTTGTGGGTAAATTTATGAACCCTATGTAAATCACTGTCTGCGGCGCGATATGCCTGAATCTCGTTCAAAAAAATCAATAGGTTATAAACGAATACCGCAAGATAATCTGCCGTTGTAATCACTTGATTAATGTGGATAGTAAAAAAGCAATGGCGTTACCGCCATTGCTTCCCGGAGATACAGATGCTGTGATCAGTTCTGTTTGAGCAGATAATTGACCGTATCAGAGAACGCTTTACCGTATTCATTCACATCTTTGACTTCCAGACCGGCATTGTTGATCTGGTATTTACCTTTGACAAAGACTGCCGGTACACCGCGTAATTTGTAATCCGCAGCTGCTTTCTGCTGCTTGGCAATCAGGGATTTAACAAAGATGCTGTTAGCAGCGGAATCATAATCCTCGCCGGTCACACCTGCTTTGATAAAGGCCTCACGGACATCGGCCGGTGTTTTAATTGTGCCGGTTTTCTGAATGCCTTCGAACAGGAGCGGAGTCACTTTGTCCTCAACACCCATCGCCATTGCCACAGACCACGCTTTGGTCAGTTCAGGCCCCATCGGACCGCCGAGGAAATCAACATGATAACGTTCATGTTTAGCCCCTTCCGGCAGATTTTTGCTGATGGATTCCGGTACTTTGAAGTTTTCTTCAAACTGGTAGCAGTGCGGACAGTAGAAGGAGAAAAACTCCACCACGTCAGGCTGATTTGTTACCGGGGTGCTCAGTTCGGTGTACTCTTTTCCGGATACCGGGTTTGCAAAGACACTGAATGACATCGCAAATCCAATCAGCGCTAACCAAAGTTTCTTCATCTTTATCTCTCCTGAAAATCAATAAGGCAGAAAGCGCGTCAGCGGAGGCTCCGCCAGTACGGCTGTCTGTTCAGTCATCAGTGATTGCTGCTGTGACCAGAAATCACCTTCCGCCATCCACGGAAATGCCCGGGGAAAAGCGGGATCCTGCCAGCGGCGTGCCACCCAGGATAAAAAATGAACCATGCGCATGGCGCGCAGCGGTTCAATCAGTGCCAGCTCCCGCGTATCGAAGTCACAAAACTCCTGATAGGCATCGAGCAGAATATCCATCTGATAACGGCGCGAATCCGTATCCCCGCTGAGCAGCATCCACAAATCCTGCACCGCCGGGCCGTTGCGGGCATCATCGAAATCCACCAGCCACGGTTCATCACGCCATAAAATATTACCCGGATGACAATCCCCGTGCAGACGGATGGCATGCCAGTCGTCGTGCCAGCGGGCAGATGTCTCACGGATCAGGGTATCCAGTGCCGCGATAAAGCTGTCACGACGCGCCTGCGGGATCAGCGGACACTGTGCGAGGATTTCACGCGGTGTCAGCAGATATTCCTGCAGTCCGATCGCCGGCCGGTGCTCAAAACAGCGCTCCCGGCTTATCTGATGCAGCCGTCCGAGCAACCGCCCGGTACTTTCCAGCTGATCAAGGTTATCCGTCTCATATGCCCGCCCGCCGATCGACGGAAACAGCGCGAACAGATAACCGTCCTGTGACAGCAGCGTGTCGCCGTCAAAGGCCAGCGGTGCCGCGACCGGCAGCCCGGCCTGAGCCAGTGTCAGGGTCAGGTCGTGCTCCTCACGGATCTGCGCCTCATCCCAGCGTGCCGGACGATAGAATTTCACCACATAGCGGGTACGGTTTTCATCCGTAAACTGATATACGCGGTTTTCATAGCTGTTCAGTTCCGTCAGACCGGAATCAAGCCAGATACCGTAACGGCTCAGGCTGTCGATCAGGCGGTCAGGCCGGAAATCCTGAAAAGTGAAAACCGGCGGGGTAATCGTCTGCATTACTCTTTGATGATGCCGCGTGCACGTAACAGGGCGGTTTTAAAATCTTCTTCGTAATCTTTTTTCAGACCCGGAATGGCGTCTGTTGCCTCAGAACCGCGCATTTTCAGGTGATAAATAAGAATATCATCGGTCAGGTCAGATAATTCACCCTCAAACCCGGCTTCGTCAGCCAGTTTCTGTAACATCTGCATCAGGTTCAGATCAGAATGTTGCTGCCAGACAGGGTGCAGAAGTTCGATAACCTCATTAAGACGATGACATTTCATAATAAATTCCTTATAAGCAAGATCGTAACACATTACCAATTATCCGCCTCTCCGGAAAGAACAGGACTGTCAGGATGCGTAAATATTGGCAGGCTGTAATAACTGCGGCGTATTATCCGTGATTATAACGACCATTGCATTGATATTCGCGCTCACTATACCGGAATCCTTGTTAAGATAAGTTCAGAATATTTATCAGAGATTGTCAGAGAAACTGAAAATGATGATGCAACTCAGCGGCTGTATTCTTGCCGGCGGCCGGGCCACCCGGATGCAGGGACAGGACAAAGGTCTGGTATTACTGGGCGGGATCCCGCTTTATCAGCACAGTGTAAAACGGCTCGCCCCGCAGACAGATGACGTTTTTATCAATGCCAACCGTAATGTGCGGGATTATCACGCCACCGGTCTGCGGGTGGTCGCCGATACATTACCGGATTTTCCGGGCCCGCTTGCCGGGATGCTGGCCGGTCTTGAAAACGCCCTGCACGACTGGGTGCTGTTCGTGCCCTGTGATGTGCCGCAGTTCCCGGCAGATCTGGCAGAAAAACTCTGGCAGCATAAAGGCGATTCCCTGTGCGCTTATGCCTGTGATCACCAGCGGGCCCATCCGGCCTTTGCGCTGTGTCACCGCTCGCTGATCACGCCGCTGACAGAATACCTCACCGGCGGCGATCGCAAACTTCTGCTGTTTATGGATAACATCGGCGCAAAAGCCGTCATATTTGATGCAAATCCCGGTGATTTTATTAATCTCAATACCCTCGCGGAGTGCCGGGAATGGGAAAAACAGCACCGGCTGCCGCACCCGGTACCGCTGCTGGCCGTCACTGCCTACAGCGGCACCGGCAAAACCACTCTGCTGAAAAAGCTGATCCCGCAACTGCGGGAAAGCGGGTTGCGCATCGGTCTGGTCAAGCACACGCATCACGATATGGATGTGGATACCCCGGGGAAAGACAGCTACGAGCTGCGTAAAGCTGGTGCTTATCAGACGCTGGTGGTCAGTCAGGAGCGGTTTGCACTGATGACAGAAACCCCGGGTGGCGCGGAGCCTGATCTGATGCAGCTGGCTGGCCGCTTTGATACACGGGAGCTGGATCTTATCCTGGTGGAAGGGTTCAAGGGGGAATCCGTACCGAAAATCGCCCTGTTCCGCGATGTGACTGATCGTCCGTATCAGACACTGCTGGATGAATTTGTTATTGCGTTTGCGTCAGATAAGCCACGGCAGGATGTCACTGTGCCGCAGCTGGATATCAACAATATCACTGCCATCCGCGACTTTATTGTCAGCTGGCTGGAAAATAATCCGTAACCGTCACTCATATCGGGCCTGACATAAAATCATGTTACCCGGCCCGATATGAGTCTCATCTGCACACTCATACTTTTTATCCTGAAAAAACCATTTAATATTATTATTTCCTCTTTAAAAAAGGAGAAATATTGAATATGACGTTATTTGATCTATTCTGAAAACGTATTTGTTGTATTTTCTGAAACAAAAAACGAGGTTTATTTATCATGAAAAAGTATTTCGTCACCGCGTGTCTGGTTGCTGCAAGTGCATTTTCCTCAGTGGCTCTCGCTGAACCTGCTGATATTCAGGTACCCGATAAAATGACCTGCAAAGAATTCGTTAATCTGAACCCGCAAAGCTGGGCGCCGGTTGCCCTGTGGGTGATCAGCAAAGACACACAATACCCGGGCGGTGACTTTGTGGCACTGTCAGAAAAAGGGATTGCAGAAGCACCAAAAATCGTTGAATTCTGTAAGAAATTCCCTGAAGGCACCCTTCAGGATTACCTGGCTGCCCGCAATAAATAATCCCTGAAAATAAATAATGAAACGCCGGAGATATATTCCGGCGTTTTTATGCCACTATTCCGGCAAACTTTCCGCTGCATATTTGCTACAGTATATCTTTCAGCCGCTTTACCGGATAAAAGATATAATGAGTGACGAACTGATTCTGGTCGATGAACATGATAATACCCTCGGGTATGACGAAAAACTCCGCGTTCATCAGCTCGGATTACTGCACCGTGCGTTTTCTGTATTCCTGTTTAATGATGCGGGTGAGCTGCTGATCCAGCAGCGCGCACTCAGCAAATACCATTCCGGCGGATTGTGGGCCAACAGCTGCTGCAGTCATCCCCGCCGTGGTGAATCGCTGGAACAGGCGACACAGCGCCGTCTGCAGGAAGAGCTGGGGATCACCAGCCCGTTACAGACCGCTGGCCATATCATTTATCGTGCGGATGTCCCGCCGTCACTGACTGAACATGAATATGATCACCTGTTTACCGGTCACTATAACGGCCCGTTTTCCCTGAATCCGCAGGAAGTCGCTGCCGTGCGCTGGATATCACTCACTGACCTGAAAAAAGAGATGCATGACCATCCGCAGCAATTTGCCGAATGGTTTAAGGTCATCGCCAAAAAATTCCCGCTGTTACAGATAACAACGTCATGACACTGATGACAGAAGAACGTGCGCCTTCCGCACAGGAGTACTGCGCGCTGCGCATTAAGGCCGGATTGTCGGAAAAATCACTGAAAGCGGCTGAGATCGGGTTGCATCGGGGGCTATCTTACATTCGCCACACCCGAAGGTTCTTATATCCCGATGGTCGCGGATAAACCCGGTTTCTATGAAAAGCCCGGCTGGAAACCGGTCGGCCCGGCATCAGAGGGAATGTCGAAGAAGTTCGGGTGACCGTCAGCTATTCAGAATAGATGCCGGTTACCAGCTGCAGATCCCGTAATGTAATCATCAGCAGCATCGGGTCAGCCGGTGACGGCATAAAACCGGTATACTCATAAAAACGTCTGGCATTATCAGATAAAGCACGGACAACAATACCGCGGATACCCACAATCCCGGCTGCCTGCAAGACCCGCAGTGCGGCATCTTTTATCAGACCCCGTCCGATCCCTCTGCCTTTTACACTTTCATCAACAGCAAGACGTCCCAGCAGGATAACCGGAATTTCCGGGGGCATATTACGTCTGAAGCGCCCCGCCGCCTGTGAACAGGTAATAACACCTGTCGATAATGCATAATAGGCCATTATCCGGTTATGGTGGCAGACGACAAATGTCCGTGAAGCGCCGGATTGCTGATTTTGCAATGCGCGGGTTTTCAGCCAATGATTAAGGGACTCCTCACCTGACTGAAAAACGGTAAAATCATGATGCTGCTGCAGGGGTTCCGGTGCCGTTAAGTTCAATATTACTTCTCCCACGGCGCCTTCGTCAGCATGGTCTTCCTCAGCGCTTCACCGGACTGTGGTGCCATATCCAGTCTGGTAATAAACTGCTGATAGACATCGGTACTGACATCAATAACCCGTAAATTTGCCAGTGTTTCTTCGGCGGCACGCCGCGCAGCTTCCAGTACGAACTCGGTTCTGTTTTTACCGGCAGCATGCGCTGCACGATCAATCAGAATTTTATCTTCCGGTTTGATGCGCAAATTCAGTGTTGAACGGGTGATATTCACGCCGGACACAGGATGCTGCTCATCTGTGTGTTTTGTCATATCCTCCTCCGGAACAATGTTACATCCTCTTAAACATAGCATGGTGTAGTGTCATTGTCATTACGTAAAAATAAAGCAGGCCGGACATCGTCACGGCCTGCTTTGCAGACATCAGTATCAATTAATGTGCCATCAGCGCATGGTCACAAACTCTTCCGCTGCTGTCGGGTGAATGGCCACGGTGTTATCGAAATCTTTCTTGGTGGCGCCCATTTTCAGTGCAACCGCAAAGCCCTGCAGGATTTCGTCCATACCGTAGCCGATGCCGTGGATACCGACGATTTTTTCGTCTTTACCCGCACACACCAGCTTCATTTTGCATGGCTGGCGGTGGCTGGTGACAGCGGTATACATGGCGGTGAAAGAGGACTTGTAGCATTTCACATTATCCGCGCCGTACTGCTCAATCGCCTGTGGTTCGGTCAGACCCACGGTGCCGATAGCCGGGTGGCTGAAGACAACAGTCGGGATATTGGTGTAATCCAGGTGCTCGTCAGGCTTGTTGTTAAACAGGCGCTCAGAGAGACGGCGGCCTGCGGCAACCGCAACCGGCGTCAGTTCGACAGCACCGGTATTGTCACCTACCGCGTACAGACCCGGAACTGAGGTGTTCTGGTATTTATCCACCTGAATATAACCGCGATCGCTGAGTTTCACGCCGGTCACACCGAGATTGATATTGTCTGTTGCCGGTTCACGACCGATAGCCCAGATCAGGCAATCCACAGTCTGCTCGTGGCCGTTTTCCAGTTGCAGGGTCAGGCTGCCGTCGGCATTTTTCACAACCGCTTTCGGTACAGAGTTGGTGTGCAGTGACGGCCCTTCGGTGTTCATCACTTCGACCAGCGTTTCTGTGATCAGCGGGTCAAAATTACGCAGCGGCGCATGTTTGCGGACAAACAGATGTGTTTCGCTGCCCAGTGCATTCAGTACCCCGGCCAGTTCCACGGCAATATACCCGGCACCGACCACCGCCACACGTGATGGCAGAGCTTTCAATGCGAAGAAACCATCAGAATCAATACCGTATTCCGCGCCCGGGATGGACGGCGGAACCGGACGGCCGCCGGTAGCGATCAGGATATGATCCGCAGTGTACGTTTCACCGTTCACTTCCACGGTATGTGCATCTTTAAAACGGGCAAATCCGGTGATCACATCCACTTTGTTATTGCCGAGAACGCGCTCATAAGACTGGTGAATACGATCAATATACGCAGAACGGCTTTCCAGCAGTTTGTCCCAGCTGAAATGATTGATGGTGGTATCAAACCCGTAATCCGGGCCGTACTGGCGGATAGCTTCCGCAATCTGCGCGCCGTACCACATCACTTTTTTCGGGACACAACCGACGTTAACACACGTGCCGCCGAGCGCTTTTGCTTCAATCAGGGCACATTTCTGCCCGTACATTGCTGCCCGGTTTACAGACGCAATACCGGCACTGCCGCCGCCGATTGCAATATAATCGTAATGTTTGCTCATAGTTGGCTCGTTCCATTTATCAGTCAATACATAAACACCCGCTGCTGTCATGCCCGCAGCGGAAACGAATTATTCCGGTGTGATCCATTCAACCAGTGTATGCCCTGTACCTTCCGGTACCAGCACTTTATGCAGCCACGGCAGCACGGATTTTATCTGTGATTCCAGCTTCCACGGCGGGTTAATCACAATCATGCCGGATGCGGTCATACCGCGCTGATCACTGTCAGGGCGCACCGCCAGCTCGATTTGCAGAATTTTGCGGATCCCGGTTGCCTGGAAATCTTTTACCATCCGTTTGATCTGCTGGCGCAGCACCACCGGATACCAGACCGCATAAGTCCCGGTCGCAAAACGGCGGTGACCTTCCTGAATCCCTTTCACCACGGCCTGATAATCACTTTTCAGTTCATACGGCGGGTCAATCAGCACAAATCCGCGCCGGGATAACGGCGGTAACTGTGATTTCAGCTGCTGATAACCATCTTCCCGTACCACACGGGCGCGGTTATCACGGCTGAATTCATTGCGCAGCAGCGGGAAATCGGACGGATGCAGTTCGCTGATATTTAATTTGTCGTGATCACGCAGCAAATGTGCGGCGATCAGCGGCGAACCCGGATAAAAACGCAGGTCACCACGCGGATTCAGTGCACTGACGGCTTCAAGATACGTTTTCAGTTCTTCCGGCACCGATTCCTGCGCCCAGATACGGGCGATCCCTTCCAGGTACTCCCCGGTACGCTCCGCATGCTCACCACTGAGCTGATAACGCCCGGCACCGGCGTGCGTATCCAGATACAAAAAGGGTTTGTCTTTCTCTTTTAATGATTCAATGATCAGACTCTGGACGGTGTGTTTTAACACATCCGCATGGTTGCCGGCGTGAAAGCTGTGGCGGTAACTAAGCATACAAGGGCCTCAGATGGTCGGGTGTGCACCACCCGGAACAAGAATATCAGTACAGATTGAAGTACTCAGTATAACCTGATTTCGGCAGGAAAGAACCAATGCCCTTTCCTCATCTGTGCGGCGTGATAATGAACCATTGTCATTATTGATAGTCATAAAATGACGACTAGTATAAATAACGAGGTAAACATGACACGTTTTACAACTGCTGCACTGGCTCTGGGTGCATTACTGGTAAGCACCTCCGCGCTGAGTGCGCAGAATGGCTGTGATATCAAAAAAAGCAAAATTCAGGAGCAGCTCAGCTACGCCAAAGCTCACGGCAATACACACCGGGTGCAGGGGCTGGAGCGGGCTTTGCAGAATGTGAATACTTACTGCACACCAAACAGCCTGCGTGATGATGCCCGCGATGAAGTCAGCGACCGGACAAAAGAAGTGGCAGAGCGCAAAGCCGATTTACAGAAAGCCATCGATAAAGGCGATATCAGTAAGATTGCCAAACGCGAACGCAAACTGGCCGAAGCTGAAGCTGAATTAAAAGAAGCGCAGGCGGAACTGGATTCATTATTAAAGTAATTATACCGCTGCCGGTTTTCTGACAACAGAAACCGGCAGACAGTATTAAAACTCTGTTGCTCTTAACTGCCCGAAATAATTAGTCAGCTGAAAGCGGACTTCAAAATTCCGCGTTCCGGGATGAATATTCAGGCGGATAATTTTCTCATTCCCTTCCGGCTTATAAACACATCCGGGAAAGACACATTTATTATTCATATTGTGAACATCTTATAAATTGGCATTTATTTTAATTATTCTGAGAAGAAATAAGCGCGGCTGATTACACATTATTATCCCGGTTAATCAATCGGGAAATTCTGAAGCCCGTTATACCGGAACCTGAATTGTTCATCCGGTGAGTCCTGTAGTAAACTTAAACGGAATCAATTTCCGAACAAGCGAGGATACATGACCCGGGAAAACGACACACCGGAAGATGACAACAGCACATCATCATTAAAACCCCTGCGGAAGAATTTTGATGAAGGATTAAAACAGGGGAAAAAAGCCCTGAAATGGAGTGTGAAAGCCGGGAATTATATCCGCAATATTCCGTTTATTGCCCATCTGATCCGCACCGCCACCCGCTTTAATGACAGAATGGGCAGCCCGTTCGGTGCAGCGATTACCTATTTCTCGTTTTTATCCATGATCCCGATTCTGATGGTCTCTTTTGCCGCCGCCGGTTATGTGCTGGCCTTTAATCCGGAACTGCTGACCAGACTTATCCGCGGTGTCGCCAACAGTATCAGCGACCCGACACTCGCCGCCACCATTGAGCGCAGTATTGATACCGCAATCCGCCAGCGTGCGACCGTCGGGTTAACCGGTCTGGCACTGGCACTCTATTCCGGGGTGAACTGGGTGGGCAATCTGCGGATGGCTATCCGGGCGCAGTACCACGACCAGTGGGAGCCGGATATCGAAGTCAAAGAGAACATGTTCCTGCGCTATCTGCGGGATTTCCTGGCGCTGATCGGTCTGCTGGTGGCGCTGGTGGTTACTCTCTCGCTGACCTCAATTGCCGGTGCCGCGCAAGCCCGGATTGTCGCGTTTCTCGGCCTGGATGCTGTCGAATGGCTGCGTCCCGCGTGGACAACTATCGGCCTGACCATCTCCATTCTCGCCAACTATCTGCTGTTTACCTGGATTCTCTGGATCCTGCCGCGCATGAAGCTGAGCCGCCGCTCTCTGCTGAAAGGTACACTGCTGGCCGCAATAGGCTTTGAGATCCTGAAAACCATTATGACCTGGCTGCTGCCGAATATGGCGGCCTCCCCGTCCGGTGCTGCGTTTGGTTCGGTTATCGGCCTGATGGCCTTTTTCTATTTCTTCGCGCGCCTGACCCTCTTTTCTGCCGCCTGGATTGCGACTGACATCCAAAAAAATAAAGCCGTCTGAGATTTTTTAAGATAATCATCTCATCATTCTTCCCCCTATAGTCTCCGGATGAATTACATTTCATTCACCGGAGACATGTTATTGAAAACAATATCAGGAATATGGATATCATTGCTGCTCAGTTTCCCCGTCTGCGCGGCTGTTCTTCTGGATGGTAAAACACTGACCCCTGCCCTGATTGCCGGGATTGCGGATGGTGAACCGGTCCGCATTGCGCCGGATTCACTGGCAGCCATGCACCGATCACATGAGATTCTGATAAAAACCGTCGGTACAGAGCAGCCGGTATATGGCCTGACACGGGGCGTTGGTCTGAATAAAGACAAAAAAGTGACTATGCCCGCCACGGAATTTAATCTGCATTTACTCCGTGCTCACGGCGGAGGGACAGGAAAGCCACTGAGTGTCAGACAAACCCGGGCGGTGATGGCAACACGGCTTAACATGCTGCTGACCGGCGGCAGTGGCGCACATCCGGATCTGGCCGGGATGTATCTCCGTTTTCTCAATCAGTTTATTACCCCCCTGGTTCCGTCCGCAGGCTCTGTCGGAGAGGCGGATATCACACAGCTCAGCCATATCGGGCTTGCCATGTCAGGAGAAGGTGATGTGGATTATCAGGGAAAACAGATGAAAGCCGCAGAGGCACTGAAAGCAGCCGGTATTCCTCTTTTCAGGCCTGCAGCGAAAGATGCGTTGTCCGTTATCAGTTCCAATGCGGTTTCATCTACCATGGCCGCTCTCGCACTTTATGATGCCGCCCGTCTGACGGATTTAAGTTTTGCGGTTTATGCGCTGGCACTGGAAGCACTTAACGGCAATATCCATCCTTTTACCGCAGAGGTATTACAGCAGCGGCCTTATCCGGCAGTGACTGAGAGCGGACAGATACTTCGCTTATTACTCAGAGGCTCATCACTGTCAGAACCGGATCCGGACCGCCGGTTGCAGGATCCGCTCAGTTTCCGCTCCGCCCTCTTTTTTCTGGCCGACTTGAGGGACAGTTATCAGCGTGCATACCACCGGTTACTTATTCAGCTTAACAGTGCCGATGATAATCCTGTTGTTATTCCTCCCGGTAAAAATTATCCCGCCGGGGCGGTTATTCCTTCCGCTAATTTTGAGCCGCTGCCGTGGGTGATAGCTTTTGAGCAGCTCAGTCTGTCTGTCGCCCGCTACTCTCTGCTCAGTGCGCAGCAGTTGATTGTATTAAACACACCCGCATTTACCGGTCTGAGCCGCTTTTTGGCAACGGAAGAAACCGTACACGCCTTCGGGGCGATTGAAAAAGACATGATGGCGCTCGCTTTGCATAATAAAAGTCTGGCAATGCCGCTTTCACTGGATTACCTGCCTGTCGCCGGAGGAATTGAAGATATCGCCACCCGGGCTCCCGCAGTGACGCAGCATCTGCAGCAGCAAATTGATAACTGTTATGAATTATTGAGTATTTTGCTTATTCACAGTGCACAGGCGGTTGATCTGCGCAGACAACAGAATCCGCATTTCAGGCTCGCACAACACACCGCTTCACTCTATGATGTGGTAAGAGCATCAGCCGCCTTTATGCAGTCTGACAAAGCAATACGGCCTGATGTTCAGACACTTGCCGGTATCCTCCGGGATCATCATAACGACATCATCAGGAGCCTCTATGCCATTCATCAATATCCGCATCACCAAAGAAGGTGCGACCGCAGAACAAAAGCAAAAACTGATTGAAGGTGCCACACAATTACTGGTTGATGTACTGGGGAAAAACCCGGCCTCAACCTTTGTGATTATTGATGAGGTGGAAACAGACAACTGGGGTGTCGGCGGACAGAGTGTGACGAAACTGCGCGCTGACGCGAAGAAATAATCATGCCGGCACGGAATTTATCAGCCCTGCTGCAGGATGTTCAGCCGGACGGTTTTGCCACGGCATTCTGTTTCACCGGCGAAGGGTGTGAATTACCGGACGGTGCGGCACACGGCGGACTGAGCAAAAACGACAGCACGCCGGTCACCCCGGATACCCCGGTGCGGATCGCCAGTAATACCAAAACGTTTACCGCGGCGGCAGTGCTGCGCCTGTATGAACAGCAGAAGCTCAGTCTCAGTTCACCGGTCGCGCCGCTGCTCTCCCCGCAGTATGTCCGCTGGCTGACAGAGGCGGGTTATGATCTGAATGCCATCACGGTGCAGCATCTGCTCAGTCACAGCAGCGGGCTGTATGATCATGCCGATGAGAAGTATATCCGTGATGTGCTCGCGGATCCCGGCCATCTCTGGACACGGGATGAACAGATCCGCCTGTATATCAGCCGGGGCTATCCGCTGATGAAACCGGGCCTCTGTTTCCTCTATTCCGATACCGGTTATCTGCTGCTGGGCGATATTATTGAGCGGGTAACGCAACTGCCGCTGGCGCAGGCGATCCGGCAGTTACTGCGTTTTGATGCACCGGGCATGGAATCCGCTTACTGGGAACTGGAAGAGCCTGCGCCGGCGGGTCTTCCGCCACGGGCACACCAGTATCTCGGTAATATTGACGGAGAGACCATCAGCCCGACCATGGATCTGTGGGGCGGCGGCGGGTTGATTATGTCGGTAAACGCCCTGGCGGTGTTTATGGCGAATCTGTTTGAGGGCCGTATTTTTGACAAGCCGGACACCCTTGAAACCATGCTGAAACCGGGCAGCCATGACGGCGCTGAGGATTACCGCTGCGGGGTGATGGTGACTGAGCGGGACGGCCAGACACTCTGGTATCACCTTGGATTCTGGGGAACCGCCGCTTATTATCACCCGCAGAAAAAAATCGCGGCAGCGGGGTTTGTGAACAACAGGGACACCCGGCCGTGGCTGATGAATCTGCTGGAAAGCAGCTTGTGTCAGGATGATGAATAGTCATTAAAAAAGGGTATCTGAAAGATACCCTTTTTATTTCATGCTGTTACCAAAAATCAGGCACTGACACCGTCGGTGTTATTATCTGCCGCCGGTTGCTCGCTGTTGCCGTTTTGCCCGCCTTTTTTAGCCGGAGCCGGTGCTTTCGGTTCTGCCGGTTTCGCTTCCTGTGACGGCGCTGCCGCTTCCGGGGTTACCGCCGGGGCTTTGGCCTGCTCTGCGGCGGCTTTTTCTGCCGCTGCTTTTTCGGCTGCCGCTTTCTCAGCGGATTCCGCATCCGCCGCAGCCTGTTTCTCTGCCGCAGCAACCGCTTTCTCCGGATGCATTATCTTATCGAACTGAGCACGCAGCTGATCCACATTCATTTCTGTCTCACCTTTCGGCTGAATAAAGAAGAATGCGGTATCCTGCTCTAAAATTGCATGAATTTCTGCGTTCAGCACATCCGGTGTCAGGTTGTTCAGGAACGCCTGACGCAGACGCTGATACTGCTCCGGCGGAATATCAATGATATTACTCTGCTGGGACATCAGACGCTGGTTGATCAGAATATCCGTGGTAGTCCGGGCATAAATAGCAAATAGCTGCTGAAGCTGAGCCTGTTTCAGGGCAATCAGCGCATCAAAATTCTCAGCGGAAATCCCTTTTTCTTTCAGCACAGCCAGTTCACCGGCCAGTTCAGAGACAATCACCGGCATTTTTTCATTCGGCGCACGCAGGCTGAGCATGCAGCTGGCACGCTGATACTGCATCCGGCAATCCATATTCATGGCCATGAATTTTTCATTTTTCTTGCCGATACCCTGCTGTAATGCACCAAAAAGCGCTTCACGGGCGAGGTCATTTAACCAGTAGCGGTTCAGTGCATCTGAATCTTTGACGGAAGACCAGTTCAGATCCCAGACCAGCGCCAGCATATCGTCTTTCTGATTTTCATTCACAGCATGGACTGAGCGTGGTTTCATCGGCGGCAGTGTGGCAACACTGACCGGTGTCTGACGCTTACCTTCCAGGGAGCCGAATGCTTTGCTGATGCCGTCTTCCAGCGCGCGTTTATCAACCGGCCCGGCAACATAGAGCGTCGCCATATCCGGTGTGTACCAGCGCTGATAGAAACTGTTCAGTGCCTCAACATCAATTTTGCCCGCAGGCGGCGGCACCGGGTCAAACCCCTGGAGGGTGGTGCCTTTTAACCGGGCACGCCAGATAGGATCATTGATATTCGGCGGATAGGTGGCAACAGGAGAATCCGGCGCAGCCAGAGCGGCAGTAACGGTTTCCTGATTAAAAATTCCATGACCTGAGACATCCGCCATCCAGCTCAGTGCCGCTTTCAGCACCTCAGGATTATTATTCGGCAGGCTCAGGTTATAGAGTGTGAAATCATAGGAAACAATCGCCGGCGGCAGCGGCATATCCGGGCTTATACCGTTACGCAGCAGGTTCGATAGCTGCTGTGTGTTCAGGCTCTGGCTGTTAAACATCACCACTTTCGGGATGAGATAAGCGAACCCTTTTTCAGCCGGTTTTTCCATCATGGAGCCGGTCTGAACAGAAAGGCGCATCTGTATGCGGTCATTCGGGCGCTGCGGCGTCTGAAGTAGCTGCCAGCTGAATCCGTTTGCCAGTTTACCCTGCTGCCATGCCGGGTCCGGCTGTAATGCTTCTGCGTGTAACTGAGATGTGACGGCAATCAGGACGCCACCGAGTAAAACACGTAAATAAGAGCGTTGCATGCTAACCTCTTTTAATATGAATCCCTGGTATGCCTTCTTCTGAGGTTTACCACTGATGCCGGAAATACTGTTATGTCAGACGATACGTACAGGCAAAAACTGACCGGCTTCCGGGACGCCCTTTTGATTCGTCTGGGTTTAGACAGCAAACCGTCCGGGAAGTTTTATGATGACTCCGTTTTATGTTTGTTCAGCTGGTTCCGGTACCCCTTCGCCAGCAAACCAAGTTCATCATCCTCATGATATGCTGAACAACTGAGCTGCTCTGCAGGCTCATCACTGTTCAGCTCACGGGCCATATTACGCAGCGGCCGCACGATCAGGCGGTTAATACACCAGCTTATCGCGATCACCAGCACCAGTGCCAGTAACAGATAACTGGTCACCATCAGTGCCACGACATTCATCGCGAAGCGGTATATGCGGTTATCATCCACCTGAAGAATAAGATAACCCTGCGGGGGTTTGCCGGTATGTGCCACGCCGTAGGCGTAAAGCGGAACCTTAATCTCAACCGGGATCCCGAAAATCATTTTTGCTGTGCCGGGAATAGGACGGTGTGTGGCAAAATCCAGGCTTATCACCTGAACATTTTCCGGCGTCATCACAATCGCGCGTCCTAAAATCCCGCTGGCCCGCAATGTTATCAGCGTCGATTTTATTGCGTTTAAGTCCGACCCTAACAAGGCATCTGCCAGCGGTTTCCTGACCTGTACTGACGAATTATAAAGCTGATTGATGTAATCATCTTTCCGCTGTTGTATCAGATGTGATAACAGAAGCGTCATAAAAAGTGCGATCGTCACCAAAGTCACCGCAGCGACAACTGACATCTGTTTGATAGTCAGTGACTTTCTGACTTTTACACGCATATTCCACGCCTTTCGTTACAATTCAGTTATCACATCTTTCGCCATACGCAGTGATTATACGTCATCATTGTGCTTTGTGCTGATCTAATCTCACCCGCCAGACAGCAAAAAGCGATAACGGAGCCCTCCATTATCGCTGTTTGTCTTCAGTTAAAACATGTTTTTCTGTAATTTACTGTAAAACAGAATGTTATGCGGAAATTTTTGCCTCTTCTTCCCTGTCTACCGCGAAACAGGCAATCAGCTGTCCGCCGTAGGATTTAAGCTCCGGCCGGAACTGAGTACAGGTGCCGAATGCATGACGGCAGCGGGCGGCAAAGGCGCACCCCGGCGGCGGATTCAGCGGGCTCGGCAGCTCGCCGGTCAGTTTTATCCGCTCGCGGCGCTGTGCCGGATTGAGCCTTGGTGTCGCGGAGAGCAGCGCCTGTGTGTAAGGATGGCGCGGATTCTCAAAAATCTGCGCTTTGGTACCTTTTTCCACACAACGCCCCAGATACATCACCATCACATCATCCGCGATATGTTCCACCACAGATAAGTCATGAGAAATAAACACATACGACAGACCCAGCTCATCCTGGAGATCCATCATCAGGTTCAGTACCTGAGCGCGGACGGACACATCCAGCGCGGATACCGGTTCATCGGCAATCACCACATCCGGATCCAGCATCAGCCCCCGGGCAATGGCAATACGCTGGCGCTGACCGCCGGAAAACATATGCGGATAACGGCTGTAATGTTCGGTTTTCAGACCGACTTTCGCCATCATCGCCAGCACTTTCTCTTTGCGCTCTGCCGCACTGAGGGAGGTGTTGATCACCAGCGGCTCTTCCAGAATCTGCCCGACTTTTTTACGCGGATTAAGCGAGCCGTACGGGTTCTGGAACACAATCTGGATTTTTTGCCGCCGCAGTTTCTCCGCGTGTTTATCCGCCACCAGCAGATCCTGCCCCTGGTAGAACAGCTCCCCGCCGGTCGGTTTTTCAATCATGGTCAGCAGACGGCCGAGGGTTGATTTCCCGCAGCCGGACTCCCCGACCACCGCCAGAGTTTTCCCCCGGTTCAGATCAAATGAGACTCCGTCGAGGGCTTTCACCATCCGTTCCGGTGAGAAAAAGCCTTTCTTCACCGGATAATATTTTTTCAGATCACTGACATGTAACAGCGGCTGTGTGGTTTCACTCATGGCCCGGTCTCCCTTCATCATCCAGCGGGGTATGACATTTCACCTGACGCGCCCCGACAGTACGCAGTTCCGGTTCCGTGCTGCGGCATAAATCCGTGGCATACGGGCAGCGCGGGTTCAGCAGACAGCCCTCAGGCCGGTCATATTTACCGGGCACAACTCCCGGAAGTGATGCCAGACGGCTCTTGTTACCGGCGAATTCCGGCAGCGCCCGTAATAGTGCCTGAGTATACGGATGACGCGGCGCGCGGAAGATATCCGACGCCTTACCGGACTCCGCCACCTGCCCCGCATACATCACAATAATGTGGTGAGCTGCTTCCGCCACCAGCGCGAGGTCATGGGTGATCAGCACCAGTGCCATGTTTTCCTGCTGCTGTAACTCGAGCAGCAGTTCAATGATCTGCGCCTGAATGGTCACATCCAGCGCCGTTGTCGGTTCATCGGCGATCAGCAGCTTCGGACGGCAGGCAATCGCCATCGCAATCATCACCCGCTGGCTCATCCCGCCGGATAACTGATGCGGATAAACATCCAGCCGTGATTTCGGATCCGGAATGCCGACCAGCGTCAGCAGGTCGATAGTCCGCTGTAACCGGGTTTTCCGGTTGCCGCCCTGGTGAACTTTCAGGGCTTCCATAATCTGATACCCCACGGTATAGCAGGGATTCAGGCTGGTCATCGGATCCTGGAAAATCATTGCCACATCCGCGCCCACCAGCTCGCGCCGCTCTTTTTCCGAGATGGTCAGCAGATGGCGGCCGTCAAACTCAAGGTTATCTGCCATCACCCTGCCGGGGAAATCAATCAGCCCCATAATCGCCAGCGAACTGACGGATTTACCGGAGCCGGATTCCCCGACAATCCCGAGCACTTCACCTTCCTCAACCTGATAGCTGATCCGGTCAACAGCGCGGAATGGCATCTCTTTTTCACCGAAGTGAACAGATAATTTATCAACTGTTAATAACGCCATGTCTGCACCTCTACTGCTTAAGCTTAGGATCAAGGGCATCACGCAATCCGTCGCCCATCAGGTTAAACGCCAGTACCGTCAGTAAAATCGCCAGGCCCGGGAAGGTCACCACCCACCATGCGCTCTGCGTAAACTGTAAAACATCGGACAGCATGGTTCCCCATTCCGGTGTCGGCGGCTGTGCGCCCATCCCGAGGAAACCTAATGCGGCCATGTCCAGAATAGCGTTGGAGAAACCCAGAGATGCCTGCACAATCAGCGGTGCCAGACAGTTCGGCAGAATATTGACAAACATCTGGCGCACCGGGCCTGCGCCCGCCACCGCAGAAGCGGTCACATAGTCGCGGCTCACTTCCGTCAGCACCGCCGCGCGGGTCAGACGGATATAGTGCGGCAGTGCCACGAAGGTCAGCGCCAGCGAGGCATTAACAATCGACGGGCCGAAAATCGCCACCAGCACCAGTGCCAGCAGCAGGCTCGGCAGTGCCAGCATGATATCGACGATACGCATGATCAGGGCATCAACCCAGCCGCCGAAATACCCGGCAGCGAGGCCAATCACCACCCCCAGCAGCAGCGACAGCGCCACCACCAGGCAACCGACCAGCAGTGAAAGCCGTGCACCGTACATCAGGCGCGACAGAATATCGCGGCCGATATCATCAGTACCGAGAATAAACTGCCATGAGCCGCCTTCCTGCCAGACCGGCGGCTGTAATAAATGATCACGGAACTGCTCATCCGGCAGATGCGGGGCGAGCAGCGGGGCAAAAACGGCGATCATCAGCATCAGCAGAATATAGATCAGGCCGATCAGTGCGCCTTTGTTGCGCCGGAAGTAGTGCCAGAATTCGCGCAGAGGGGAAAGCGGCTCAGGCGCGCGGGTCACGGTAGTATTTGTCGTCTCAGACATTGTGCGCTCCTGTTATTTTTTATGACGGATCCGCGGGTTAACGACGCCGTAGAGTAAATCCACGCACAGGTTAACCAGGATAATCAGAATGGCGATCAGCAGAACGCCGCCCTGCACAACCGGATAGTCACGGCGCTGAAGGGCATCAATCAGCCAGCGGCCGATACCGGGCCAGGAAAAAATCGTTTCGGTCAGAATCGCCCCGGCCAGCATCACGCCGACCTGTAAGCCGATAACGGTCACCACCGGCAGCAGCGCGTTGCGCAGTGCATGCACCACAATCACGCGGATGCGGCTCAGCCCTTTGGCGCGGGCGGTACGGATATAATCCTCACCCAGCACTTCCAGCATTGCCGAGCGGGTCATACGGACAATCACCGCCAGCGGGATAGTACCGAGCACAATGGACGGCAGAATAAGATGCATCACCGCATCATGAAAATCGCCGTCCTCGCCCCAGATCAGGGTATCAATCAGCATAAATCCGGTCAGCGGCTGACTGTCATCGAGGAACACACTGTCCGATAAGCGCCCTGACACCGGTGTCAGATCGAGATTCACCGACACCAGCATGATCAGCATGATGCCCCACCAGAAAATCGGCATGGAGTAGCCGGTCAGGGAGACCCCGATAGCAGTGTGATCAAAGATTGACCCGCGCTTGACGGCCGCCAGCACCCCGACCGGGATCCCGACAGAAATAGCGAAAATCATGGCGCAGGCTGCGAGTTCCAGCGTGGCTTTAAAACGGGGAACAAACTCTTCCCACACCGGCTGACGGCTCTTCAGAGAGAGACCGAGGTCACCGTGCAGGACACCATTGATATAATGAAGGTACTGTTTCCAGTAAGGCTGATCCAGCCCCAGGGCCGCCATCAGCTGGGCGTGGCGTTCAGGGGAAATTCCCCGCTCACCCGCCATGATAGTGACCGGGTCTCCCGGAATCAGATGAACAAATATAAACGTCAGTAACGTAATACCGATAAATGTCGGTATTACCATCCCGACCCGTCGGAGGATAAATTGCAGCATATCCCTGTTTCTCTTGTAATGGCCGCTGACAGCGCTCTGGTCATAAGACCGGACGAAAGGGAGGACTTTCCCTTTATACTCACACGATGAATAATATTGTTTTAGTTATGTGTTCTGCGTCGTCCGTGCAATGCGGTTCGATACAGGGTTGCCGCCCCCCGGAGGAGGCGGCAGACCGGTAACACTCATTTCCGGTTTACTTATTTTTCGATAGACACATTGTCAAAGTGGTGTTTACCCAGCGGATCCACCACATAGCCTTTCACTTCTTTGCGCACCGGCTCAAACACTGTGGAGTGTGCAACGATCAGTGCAGGCGCCTGCTCTTTCATCACCACCTGAGCCTGCTCATACAGCTTGGCGCGCTCTTTCGGATCAGCCGTGGTACGTGCAGGCTGAATGATGTTTTCAAAGGACTGATCACACCATTTCGAGTAGTTAGAGCCCTGCTCTTTGGCCGCACAGCTGAAGAGTGTGGCGAAGAAGTTATCCGGATCCCCGTTGTCACCGGTCCAGCCCATCATGACAGTCTGAGGCTCGCCCGCTTTTGCGCGCTTGAGGTACTCGCCCCACTCATAGGTCACAATCTTGGCTTTCACGCCGACTTTCGCCCAGTCTGCCTGGATCATCTCAGCCATACGGCGGGCGTTCGGGTTATACGGACGCTGAACCGGCATCGCCCACAGGTCGATTTCAAAGCCGTTTTCCATACCTGCTTCTTTCAGCAGCGCTTTGGCTTTTTCCGGATCATACGGATAGTCTTCGATACTGTTGTTGTAGCCCCACATGGTCGGCGGGATCAGGTTTTTCGCTTTCTGGCCTGCGCCCTGATACACCGCGTCAATGATGGCATCTTTATTAACTGCCATATTCAGTGCCTGACGTACTTTGACGTTATCCAGCGGTTTTTTCGTGACGTTATAGGAGAGATAGCCGACGTTCAGGCCCGGCTGCTCTTTCAGGACAATGTTTTTATCTTCACGCATACGCTCCAGGTCTGCCGGGTTCGGGTACGGCATTACCTGACACTCGTTTTTCTGCAGTTTGGCGTAACGGACAGAGGCATCCGGGGTGATGGAGAAGACCAGGCGGTCAATTTTCGGTTTGCCGTTCCAGTAATCGTCATTGGCTTTATACAGGATACGGGAATCTTTCTGGTACTGCTGCAACACAAACGGCCCGGTGCCGATCGGGTTCAGGTCGACTTTCTCCGGTGTACCGGCTTTCAGCATCTGATCCGCATATTCAGCAGAAAGGATGGAGGCGAAGTCCATCCCGAGGTTTGCAAGGAACGGCGCTTCAGAGCGGCTCAGCTGAAAACGGACAGTGTTGTCATCGACTTTCTCAACTTTATCGATGATTTTATCCATATCCATGCCGCTGAAATATTCATAACTACCGCCGGAGACCTTGTGATACGGGTTATCCGGGTTTTTCTGGCGGTCAAAGGTAAAGACCACATCATCCGCATTGAAATCACGGGTTGGTTTGAAATCCTTGCTGCTGTGGAATTTCACCCCTTTACGCAGATGGAACGTATAGGTTTTTCCGTCTTCGCTCACATCCCAGGATTCCGCCAGGCCCGGCTCCAGCTCTGTGGTACCGGCCTTAAACTCCACCAGCCGGTTATACAGCGGCACGGAGCTGGCATCATAAGTGGTTCCCGAGGTGAACAGCTGCGGGTTAAACCCTTCCGGTGATCCCTCAGAACAAAAAACCAGCGTTCCCGCCGCATTGACACTGGCGGATACCGCCAGAGCAACCAGTGTAATGCCCAGCTTCGCAAATCCTGTCTTACGTTTGGCGCTTCTCATCATCATTATCTCCGCCTGTCGTTGAATGTCGTGTTTGCTCTGTCGTCCGGCAGTGCCGGACCACAAATTTCAGTTTGTTTATTATTTTCTGACACTTCACTAAATCAACTGTCACAGAGGCAGTCAATACTATTGACTATGGACGATGACTACACATAAAACACACAAATCAAACGTTTTGATAACAAAAACAGCTAAAATGTTTGAACGGGTGCACAACTGAGCATTTATTCAGCTGCCGGATAAAACGTTCACAGAATAAACAGCTGATAAAAATTATCCGGATTTTGTGACTGAATGCTTAATTACTGCGCGATTATTTTGTCTGGTATCACTGTCACAGTGTTTTCCGTTGCACATTTTGCCACGTCTGCCGCTGTAATCCGCACCCTGCCTGATATACAGCGGAACTATCACGCGCTGAAATCAAACTGATCTTCAGTAACTGACACTGACAGAAAATCCACCCACCGGTGAAAAGGCCCGTACATGCTCCGCCTCTTTCAGCGGCAGACCGGCAAAGATCTGATAGCTCAGTGAGTTATAAAATCCCTTCATCCCGATCTCAGTTCCCGCCAGACTATGAGATCGCGCACCGCCGGAAATTTTTGCCCCCGGCAACCCGGCATCCGCTGCCAGATACAGATTATGCCCCGGCAATACCTGCTGCCAGACCACCTCATTACGGCTGATAAAAACCCGCGCAGCACTCATACTGTGGGAAAAAGGATAGCCGCGTACCGAATAACGGCCGCTCAGGGATTCATAATCCATCTCATCCGCTTTATCCGCATTAATAAAGCCGCGCATAACACCGTCATAGTAAAACGGCTGACCGGCGAGACGGAACGGTACTGTCAGTGTTGTTTCTGCCATCAGCTGCCGCGTCGGTTTCAGCTTTTTTTCTGTTACCGGCAGTGCACCAAAGCGGTTCAGTGAATGCTTATACTGCACCTGATACTGCAAGGTGAAATCCGGCAGATACCAGCGGTGATTCAGCCCGGTATTCCAGTAAACAGACCGGCGCTCAGGCATTATCAGCGGCGCATGTCCGAGTGTGACATGCCGGGTCAGCGCAGAAATACCGCTGCTGAGGGTGATATCATGCGCCGGGGTCAGAAGGAGCTTACGGCCGAGGCTCAGATCCAGTGTTTTGCTGCGGGTAAAATAGTCCAGTGACCCCTGATATACCGGGTATTGCTGCTTCTGATCACTGTAACTGCCGCCTGCGGTAAATTCCCAGTACCGGAAAGGGATCCGGTACTGGCCATAAATAAATTTCACCCCGGCGGAATGGTCGCGGTCCATATCCCGCAGAGTATAAATAAACAGGCGGTCATACAGCTGTAACGGATTTTCAAGACTGAGCCGGTTAGTTATCTGCCTGCTGCCGGTTGACGGACTGCCGTGATTGCTGATTTCCAGTGAGCCGCTGATGCTGCGTTTTTTCTGCCGGGCAATGGTGATTACACTGTTGCCGGGGTTCTGCGGATCCGGTTCAACGGCGGCCTGAGCCCCCAGACCGGGCAATTGATTCAGATGGGACATTCCCAGTTCAGTATCACGGATATTCAGCTGTCCGTCTGCCCGCTGCGGGAAAATCAGGTTCAGCCCGAAATGCGTATCTCCGCTCTCTTTATCGCGATAGCCGCTCAGATAACCGGGCTGATAGTGAAGTGTCAGGGTACCGTCACTAACATTCTGCGGCGGCACACTGATTTGTGCAGTGATAAAACCGGCCTGATGCACCGCCGACTCCAGTTTCATTACCGCTTCTGCCATCTGTTCTGATGTCAGGCAGTGTCCGGTAATGCTTTTTTCAAATTCATCAGCCAGATAAGAGGGCTCAATTAATTCACGCTGCTTAATCACCACCTCTGACAGTATGGCGCAGGAGACCGGAGAAACCGGCGGAGAAGAAGTGTAAGTGCTGCCCCATGCGCAGCCACAGGCCGCCGCCATCACAGCAGCAGCCGCTGTTTTTTTTATCATGTATCCGTCCGTCTGATGAAATCCTTTCAGCGGGCAGTTAAACGGATAACAGAAAACAGCGATATCAAAAAAGCGGCGTAATTTTTGAAAGTAACAGAAGAAGAAAAATGACAGATGCTGAAAAGCAAAAAACCCTGCTGTAAAAGCAGGGTTTTTCTTAATATGGTCGGCGAGATAGGATTCGAACCTACGACCCACTGGTCCCAAACCAGTTGCGCTACCAAGCTGCGCTACTCGCCGAAAGCGGGATGGATATTACTGCCGGAAAGGCTAAACGTCAAGTGCAGAAACCGGAATTTTTTGTTTTTCGCCCCATTATTTTTATTTCGCCGGTTTATCAGCCAAATTTCTGTTTTTTATCCGCTTATTGGTAAACGGTATGTTTTTTATTTGCTATCGGAATGCTGAAAACTGACAAAAAATAACCACTCTGTTCATATCTGCTGTCAGCGACTTTATTTATCCTGCCCGTGGATTTTATACCTCAGCAACAACCAGGGAGTGGTTATGCCAAAAATAGTAAAGCTGTCCGTTATCAGCAGTACCCTTTTCCTCGCTCAGTTCGCCTCTGCAGCGGATATTACCGTTAATCCTGCATCATCAGAGACGACTCAGGTCGTCCGTCAGGGGAGCAACACCACCATCAATATCGCACCGGCAAACACGCAAGGTGTTTCTTATAATGCCTATGATCAGTTTAACGTCGGGAAAAACGGTGTGGTATTTAATAACCGCGAATCCGGCGCCGGAATGATTATTAACGAGGTGCTTTCAACCGAAAAATCACAACTGCGCGGTAATATGCATGTGGATGGCAAAAAAGCCCATCTCATTATCGCTAACCCGAACGGTATTGCCTGTAACGGATGCAGTGTTTCCGGCGCGGATCAGTTAACACTGACCGGCGGAAAAATAGTATTCTCTCAGGACGGAGAATTACCGGGTTATCACAATAGTAAAAATAACAGCAACATTCGCATTAGTAACACCACTGAAAATGCGTTTTCTTCCGTAAACAAATTCAATGTGATTGCTGAAAATATCACTATTCGTAACAGTGAAATCAGTACGCCCAATCTGGTGATGTTCAGCGGCCATGAATTAGTAAAGTATTCACCAGATACAGTCAGGGGTTTGGAAGCCTTACCCGGCAGCAGTGGCACGCAAAAAAGCAAACTGACTGTCAGCAAAGACAGCCATATTAAAACGGATAATATGTATATCAGTGCAAATAACACTGATATAAAAAATCACGGTATGATTACAGTTGGTGATGTACAAAAGCAACATGCTGTGAATAGTCAACTGACGTTGGATTTGGTCAATTCACACCTGATGAATGGCAGCAAAGGTAATATCCGTGTAACTGATGCGGATTCAATCCTGGAAAACAGCCAGATTACCAACAACGGCAATATCCATATTGATAACAAGCATAAAATGCTGACAATAGGCAGTGCTGTTATCCATAACAAAGGGAATATGTCATCAGATATCACCGAAATTACCAGTTTGAATAATGTTAAATCCGGTGTTGGTATTAATAACTATGGCAATCTGACAGGCAGTTTATTGGTTAAAGCAAATCAAATCGCATTTAACAATAAAAAATATCTGGAAGCATTGGATATATCTGCGGATAGTGATGTTCTTGCCTATATTAATGATGGCGAGATAATGAATGAAACGGCTAAGTTCAGAGCTTATGAACTCTATCATTCAGGTAATGGAAAAATCACATCCGGGCCTGTATTTGAATCTGAGATAAAAAAACCACTTCAGTAAAAAGAAAGCCCGGCATTGCCGGGCTTTTAGCTCTTTCACCGGTTACTGCAACAGCGAAATATCCGCAACCCCCAGGAACAGGTTGCGCAGTTCATTTAATAATGTCAGACGGTTACGGCGGATATTGTCATCCTTATCCATCACCATCACGCTATCAAAGAACGCATCCACTGCTTCACGCAGAGAGGCCAGTTCAGTCAGTGCTTCCTGATATTTGCCTTCCGCATAAAGCGGTGCCAGCTGTGTTTTCAGGTCAGTCACATAGGCTGCCAGGCGAATCTCTTCCGGTGCATTCATTAATGATGCCAGAACGGTATCATTCAGTGCATCATCACTCTTCGACAGAATGTTGGAAACGCGCTTGTTAGCAGCGGCCAGAGCAGCGGCTTCCTCCAGTGTACGGAAGTGAGTGACCGCTTTCATGCGGGCATCAAAGTCTGCCGGACGGGTCGGACGACGCGCCAGAACTGCCTGGATAGTATCAATCGCAAAACCCTGCTCCTGATACCAGGCGCGGAAACGGCCTAACATGAAATCAACCACGTCAGTGACCACATTCGCGTTCGTCAGCTTATCACCATACAGGCGGGCAGCTTCCTGTGTCAGCGTTTCCAGGTCGAGGTTGTAACCTTTCTCAACGATGATACGCAGCACACCGAGTGCGGCACGGCGCAGAGCAAACGGGTCTTTATCCCCTTTCGGATGCTGGCCGATGCCGAAGATCCCCGCCAGGGTATCCATTTTGTCAGCAATCGCCAGCGCATCAGACACCGGCGTTGACGGCAGGTTATCACCGGCGTAACGCGGCTGATACTGCTCTTTCAGTGCCAGCGCCACGTCTTCAGATTCACCGTCATGGCGTGCATAGTGCATGCCCATCACACCCTGGGTGTCAGTGAATTCAAAGACCATGTTGGTCATCAGATCACATTTGGCCAGCAGGCCTGCACGGGTAGCGTGATTCACATCCGCGCCAATCTGACCGGCAATCCAGCCTGCGAGCGCTTCAAGGCGATCAGTTTTATCACGCAGTGTACCCAGCTGCTGCTGGAACAGAACGGTGCTCAGGCGCGGCAGGTTATCTTCCAGACGCTTTTTGCAGTCGGTTTTGAAGAAGAACTCAGCATCCGCCAGGCGGGGACGGACAACTTTTTCGTTACCTGCGATGATCTGCGACGGGTCAGAAGACTCGATATTGGCAACAAAGATAAAGTTCGGCATCAGGTTGCCGTTTTTGTCGTAAACCGGGAAGTATTTCTGGTCACCTTTCATGGTGTAAACCAGGGCTTCAGACGGAACCGCGAGGAATTTTTCCTCGAATTTCGCTGTCAGCACAACCGGCCATTCCACCAGTGAAGTGACTTCTTCCAGCAGGCTGTCAGTCAGGTCAGCCACGCCGCCCAGTGCCAGTGCTGCCTTTTCCGCATCACGTTTGATCATGGCTTTACGGGCATCGTAATCCGCCATCACTTTACCGCGGGTTTCCAGAATGGCCGGATACTCGTCTGCGTGTGCGATAGTGAATTCCGCTTCACCCATAAAACGGTGACCACGGATAACACGGTCAGAGGTGATCCCCAGGACTTCACCCGGAATAACATCCGCGCCCATCAGCATCGTAACGGTATGAACCGGACGCACAAAGTGAGTCTCTTTATCACCCCAGCGCATCAGTTTCGGAATAGGCAGTTTTGCCAGCGCACGGCTGACCATATCTGCCAGTAATTCTTTGGCTTTATTCCCTTTTTCCACCGCGCGGTACAGCAGCCATTCACCTTTGTCGGTGACCATGCGATCAGCCTGATCAACGGTGATCCCGCAACCGCGTGCCCAGCCTTCCGCCGCTTTGGTCGGTTTGCCTTCGGTATCAAATGCCTGGGCAATCGCAGGGCCGCGCTTTTCCACTTCGCGATCAGCGGCAGATTCCGCCAGACCGGCAATTTTTACCGCCAGGCGGCGTGGTGCGGCATACCAGGTCACATCACCGTGAGTCAGGTTAGCAGCGGCCAGTTCTGCAGTCAGGTTGGCCGCAAAAGATTCAGCAAGAGAACGAAGCGCCTTCGGCGGTAACTCTTCTGTGCCGATTTCCGTCAGGAAAGTCTGTTGTGTCATGACAGCCTCTTAGTTCTTTTTACACATCGGGAAGCCCAGTGCCTCACGGGAGGCATAGTAAGCTTCGGCAACGGCTTTGGTCAGGGTACGGATGCGCAGGATATAACGCTGACGTTCCGTCACCGAAATCGCTTTGCGCGCATCGAGCAGGTTGAAAGAGTGAGCCGCTTTCAGAATACGCTCGTAGGCCGGTAACGGCAGCGGAGTTTCCAGTGCCAGCAGGGACTGTGCTTCTTTCTCATACTGTTCGAAACAGGTGAATAAGAAGTCCACATCGGCGTATTCAAAGTTATACGTGGATTGCTCAACTTCGTTCTGATGATAGATATCACCATAGGTGGTTTTGCCCAGCGGGCCGTCACACCAGACCAGATCGTAAACGCTGTCCACGCCCTGGATATACATCGCCAGGCGCTCGAGACCGTAAGTGACTTCCCCGGTAACCGGTTTGCACTCCAGGCCGCCGACCTGCTGGAAGTAAGTAAACTGTGTAACTTCCATGCCGTTCAGCCAGACTTCCCAGCCTAATCCCCAGGCACCCAGCGTCGGGTTTTCCCAGTTATCTTCAACAAAACGGATGTCATGAACCGTCGGGTCAATACCCAGCTCTTTCAGGGAACCGAGATACAGCTCCTGGATGTTATCCGGAGACGGTTTGATGATGACCTGAAACTGATAGTAGTGCTGCAGGCGGTTCGGGTTTTCCCCGTAACGGCCGTCCGTCGGACGACGGGATGGCTGCACATAGGCCGCCGCAATCGGCTCCGGCCCTAACGCTCTCAGACACGTCATCGGGTGTGAAGTGCCGGCGCCGACTTCCATGTCCAGTGGTTGAACAATGGTACAGCCCTGGCGCGCCCAGTAATCCTGTAATGTCAGGATAAGACCCTGGAAGGTTTTGGTATCAAACTTTTGCATGTTGGATCCGCACGCGAGAAAATGAATAATAAAATAAAGTCATTCAGTATACCCTCTGACCGCCGGACTATACAGCGCTTCTCCGATCTTTTTCCGCCCGGATCGAAAAACCGGGAATATACCCGTTTACATGGATATTTATCCAGTATAAATTAACCGGAAAGCCGTCTTCCGGGAGAACACAATGTCACTGTCCGCCGCTGCTCAGACCCGCTGTGCGTGGGTTACTGATGACCCGCTCTATATTCAGTATCATGACACCGAATGGGGTGTCCCCGAGCGGGATAACCATAAATTATTTGAGATGATCTGCCTTGAAGGCCAGCAGGCGGGTCTTTCCTGGCTGGTAATCCTGAAAAAACGGGAAAATTACCGGCAGTCGTTCTTTCAGTTCGATCCGGAAAAAGTGGCAGCCATGACAGATGCCGATGTGGATAAACTGATGCAAAACCCGGGAATTGTCCGCCAGCGGGCGAAAATCAATGCCATTATCAGTAATGCAAAAGCCTATCTGGCGATGCAGCAGGCCGGTGAGGATTTCAGTGATTTTCTGTGGAATTTCACCGGTAACACGCCGCTGGTTAACCACCATACTGACAGCAGCACCATCCCCGCGGATACGCCGCTGTCCCATACTCTGGCAAAAGCGCTGAAAAAACGCGGGTTTAAATTCTGCGGGCCGGTTATCTGTTATTCCTTTATGCAGGCCGTCGGCATGGTTGATGATCATCTGCCGCACTGTTGCAGCCGCCGGTAAAAAAATCCCCGTTATGTGGTAAGAACATAACGGGGTAAAGGTATAACGAGGACTTTGGATCTGTTAACTGACATTACCGGCCGGTATAAAGCACAAGGCATTTACCTCACACCGTTCAGTAATGCGTCCCAGTTTACCCGCAAGTGCCTCCGGTAATGGCTGTAATAATCCTGCTATTATCATTGTATTAGCGCCGACAAACCGCACTGTTCAATAAATTCAGTCACACTTTCTGACAGATAATTCTGCCGGTTCTGTTAAAACAGTTCCCCGGGGATGGTACCCTTTGCCTGTGATCTGCGTGTTTTACCGGTGACGATTTGCCGGTGACCATTTTCAGATGACAGCACTCACGTTCCGCCGTTAAACGGAAATCCGGATCACACAAAAAAACAAAAACTTCTCAGTACACTCTATTTATGGAATAGTACGCCGGTCGGGTGAAATAATTACCGGTACCCGCCCGCTGTATATGCAGGGACATGTTATGACACGCAAATGTATGATAATAAGCGGATTGCTGGGACTGAGTACGATACTCAGCGGCTGCTCAAGTATTATGACCCGGACCGGCCCGACAGAGGGCTACTATCCCGGGACCAAAAACAGTATCGCCATGTTGCAGGATGACGAAACCGGCTGGGTAATGAAGCCGATTGTCGCCATTGACCTGCCCTTCTCCGCTGTTCTCGATACCCTTCTGGCCCCGGTTGATTATGCCACCGACGGCAAAGACAACAGTAAGTCATCCCCTGCGGAACGGGTAAAACGCCTGGAAGCAGCGGAAACCGCCCATAACGCCCCGGCACCATTACCACAGGAGTAATCTGCCGCCGTTACAGCCCGGTGTCTGCCACCCAGATTTGCTGCCAGCCGTTTGTGCGGCGCAGAAATGCCACCCGGCTGTTATCCGGTGAAAACACTACCGCATCCCCTGAAACCGGTTCTGCTGATGGTGCAGTCACCGCCCGGCATACCCCGGTTTCAGCACTGCACACCATGACCAATCCTTTGCGGACAAAAGCCAGATACCGCCCGGTGCTGTCCCAGCTGAATGCAGATTCAATACTGTCACTGCCGGAAGTGACCTGATGCGGCTCCCCGCCCTGCGGGGAAATCGTCCACAACTGAACAATTCCCTGATCGTCCTGCATCAGAAACGCAATTTTGTCGCCCTGCGGTGAGCTGCGCAGCCAGAAACGCGGCTGTTTTGCCAGCCCCGGATACCGGCGCTGATAGGTAAATGTCAGCCGCGTCTGGCTGACACCGGCCGGCGGAGCAGGCATCGTACTGTCGGTTCCCTCAAGCGGCAGATCGCCGGCAACGGTATAATCTTCAGGCCGTTCCGGCAGATCAAGACGGAAAATCTCCGGGATCACCTCACCGTTTTCTGACCGGGTATCCCCGATAAACGCAATCGCACGCCGCTGACGGGAGCCGTCAGCCCGCAGATACCCCTGCTCACCAATCCAGCCCTCTTCGTATGCACGGCTGATGTCATCACTGCCGGGCTGCGGCGCTGGAGTTGTCCGCGAGACCACACAGCAGAAAAACTCCCCGTCATATTCACGCGGGTGATGTTTCCCGCTGCATACCGGATGCAGCGGAACCGCCACCGCCACATTACGCAGATCCAGCGCCGGATCCCGCTCATGCAGCACATGGTCGTTATAAGTGAAACTCAGCCATTCTCCGTCCGGGCTGAACACATGCACATGTGTACCACCGCGCAGAGCGCCGGGCTGATAAGGCGGCGTAATACAGAAAGCATCAATATTGTGTGCAACACCCGGTACATCATCACTGACCATCACCCCCTGACGATGATGGAAATCATACTGCCACTGCTGATCCGGATTAAGCGGCCCGCAGATAAAGGCATAGCGCACCGGTAATTCAGGGCTGACCGTCACCACACCCACACAGGCCCCGGCGGTTCCCCGGTAAATTTCACGGATTTCTGTTGTATTCACATGAATTTTTTCTATCGTTTTACCGGTAAACGAAGATCCCTGAGGGCGGACATCATAAACCAGCCATTGGCTATCCGGCGTCCATACATTAATATTAGTAAGCTGATGATGACGGGGCGTTGTTGTTATCTGATATTCATTCATTAGAGTGATACTCTCTTTGTATACCATCAGTTCGGATAACCTCAGGTAATCCGATTGGGTCAGACTAAAAAAAACTCAGTCGAGACTTTCGGCTGTGCTGACTATGCTAACCTTCCGATAAACCGGCAATGATAAGACTATGTTACTCAGTATCCTGTACATTATTGGTATTACCGCTGAAGCCATGACCGGAGCACTGGCCGCCGGCCGCCGGAAAATGGATGTTTTCGGCGTGATTATTATCGCCTCCGCCACTGCTATCGGCGGCGGGTCTGTCCGCGATATGCTGCTGGGCCATTACCCGCTGGGCTGGGTAAAACATCCTGAATATATTATTACGGTTGCCTGTGCTGCCGTTATTACTATCTGGGTTGCGCCGATGATGAAACATCTGCGCCGTCTTTTCCTGATCCTGGATGCCATCGGGCTGATGGTATTTTCCATTATCGGCGCTCAGATAGCACTCGATATGAACTACGGGCCGATCATTGCGGCTATTGCCGCCGTTATCACCGGTGTTTTCGGTGGTGTGCTGCGCGATATGCTGTGTAACACCATTCCGCTGGTTTTCCAGAAAGAATTATATGCCGGTATCTCCTTTGCCGCCGCCTGGCTCTATATGGGATTACTGTTTTACACGCCGCTGCCGCGCGATGCCGTCATTATTATTACCCTGGTGGCCGGCCTGACATCCCGGTTAATTGCCATCCGCTACCGCCTCGGGTTACCGGTCTTTAATTACGAAAATCAGGATTAACGGCAATAACCGCTCACCCGGAACCGGACAATACCGGTTCCGGCTCTGCTTATCTGCCCTGTTTGTCTGTTTTTTCCTGTTGTCCCGCACTGTCATGTAACTGGGGGGCTGTACGTACATTTTTATTCCGCCGGTGCGGAAAAATGAAACATCCGTATTCATCTGACCGGAAAAATAAGAAATTTTCAGCAGATAATCACCTGAACGCTGCATGTCGCTGCGCGTGTGTGTATACTATATGCGGGGATTTATTCCCCGAGGCTTTTTCAACCCCCAATCAGACAAGACATCAACAATGACCCAAGGTACGTTATATATTGTCTCTGCGCCGAGTGGTGCGGGAAAATCGAGTCTTATTCAGGCATTACTGAAAACACAGCCTTTATATGACACCCAGGTTTCTGTTTCGCACACCACCCGTGGTATCCGCCCGGGCGAAGTGCACGGAGAGCATTATTTCTTCACCACTGAAGATGAATTCAAAAGCATGATCGACCGTAATGAATTTCTTGAGCATGCCTGTGTCTTCGGAAATTACTACGGCACTGCCCGTAAAACAGTGGAAGATATCCTGAACTCCGGTGTTGATGTATTTCTTGATATTGACTGGCAGGGAGCCCGCCAGATCCGGGAACAGATGCCGGCAGCCCGCAGTATCTTTATTCTGCCGCCGTCCCGTGAAGAATTGCTGCGCCGCCTGCGCGGCCGTGGTCAGGACACTGACGAGGTCATTGCCGGACGTATGGCACAGGCAGTCAGTGAAATGCAGCACTATGGCGAGTACGATTATCTGATTGTGAACGATGATTTTAATGTCGCGCTGACCGATTTACAGACGATTATCCGTGCGGAACGTCTGCGTTCAGGTCGCCAGGTTCAGCGACATGATGCTTTAATCGCCAAATTATTGGCACAGTGATACAACTTTCAGTATCATGCCGAGTCATTTATTTATCTGTGGAGTAGCACACCTATGGCACGCGTAACAGTCCAGGACGCAGTAGAAAAAATTGGTAACCGTTTTGACCTCGTATTAGTGGCAGCACGCCGTGCGCGTCAGTTACAGGCCGGCGGCAAAGAGCCTCTGGTTCCGGAAGAAAACGATAAAGTCACCGTGATCGCCCTGCGCGAAATCGAAGAAAATCTGATCAACGGCCAGATCCTTGACGCCCGTGAGCGCCAGGAACAACAGGAGCAGGAAGCTGCTGAAATGCAAGCGGTTTCTGCAATCGCCGAAGGACGTCGTTAAGTTAAGGTAGGTCTGCCTTGTACCTGTTTGAAAGCCTGAACCATATTGTTAAGGATTATCTGCCGAAAGAGCAGATTGATCTGTTAAAACAAGCCTATGTCGTTGCGCGGGATGCTCACGAAGGGCAGACCCGCTCCAGTGGCGAACCGTATATTACCCATCCGGTCGCTGTTGCCTGTATCCTGGCCGAGATGCGTCTCGACCTCGAAACACTGATGGCAGCACTGCTGCACGACGTTATTGAAGATACGCCTGCCACCTTTCAGGATATTGAACAACTGTTCGGCACCACGGTTGCCGGGCTGGTGGAAGGGGTATCGAAGTTAGACAAACTGAACTTCCGCGATAAAAAAGAAGCTCAGGCTGAAAACTTCCGCAAAATGGTCATGGCGATGGTGAAAGACATCCGTGTCATTCTCATCAAGCTGGCAGACCGCACGCACAACATGCGCACGCTCGGATCTCTGCGTCCCGATAAGCGTCGCCGTATTGCGCGCGAAACCCTTGAAATCTACAGTCCTCTGGCTCACCGTCTCGGTATTCACCATATCAAAACGGAGCTTGAGGAGCTGGGATTCGAAGCCCTTTACCCGAACCGCTACCGCGTCATCAAAGAAGTGGTGAAAGCCGCACGCGGCAACCGTAAAGAGATGATCCAGAAGATTTTATCCGAAATCGAAGGGCGTCTGACGGAAGCCGGGATCAGCTGCAAAGTCAGCGGGCGGGAAAAACACCTCTACTCCATCTACCGGAAAATGCACCTGAAAGAGCAGCGTTTTCACTCGATCATGGACATTTATGCATTCCGCGTGATTGTAAGTACTGTCGACACCTGTTACCGCGTATTAGGTCAGGTTCACGGCCTGTACAAGCCGCGTCCCGGCCGCGTCAAAGATTATATCGCCATCCCGAAAGCCAACGGCTATCAGTCATTACACACCTCCCTTATCGGCCCTCACGGGGTGCCGGTGGAAGTGCAGATCCGGACCGAAGATATGGATCAGATGGCGGAAATGGGGGTGGCAGCACACTGGGCTTATAAAGAGCACGGTGAATCCGGCACCACCGCACAGGTGCGTGCCCACCGCTGGATGCAGAGCCTGATAGAACTTCAGCAAAGCACCGGCAACACCTTTGAATTTATTGAGAGCGTGAAATCCGATCTCTTCCCGGATGAGATTTATGTCTTCACACCGGAAGGCCGGATTGTGGAGCTGCCGACCGGCGCCACCCCGGTGGATTTCGCCTATGCCGTCCATACGGATATAGGTCACTCCTGTGTCGGTGCGCGCGTTGACCGCCAGCCGTACCCGCTCTCCCAGCAACTGACCAGCGGACAAACCGTTGAAATTATTACCGCACCGGGCGCACGGCCGAATGCCGCGTGGCTGAACTTTGTTGTCAGCTCAAAAGCCCGGGCGAAAATCCGTCAGTTACTGAAAAACCTCAAACGGGATGATTCTGTCAACCTGGGCCGCCGTCTGCTCAACCATGCACTCGGTAACGGCCGTAAGATCACAGATATCCCGCAGGAAAATATCAGCCGTGAGCTGGTGCGGATGAAACTGGCGACTCTGGATGACCTGCTGGCGGAAATCGGCCTGGGGAATGCCATGAGTGTGGTGGTTGCCCGTAACCTGCTGAACGAGCCGGAAAGTAATACCGAAGAGAGCACCACCCGCAAGCTGCCGATCAAAGGCGCGGACGGGGTGCTTATCACCTTCGCCAAATGCTGCCGTCCGGTACCGGGTGACCCGATTATCGCCCATATCAGTCCGGGTAAAGGGCTGGTTATCCACCATGAATCCTGCCGTAATATCCGCGGATATGAAAAAGAGCCGGAAAAATTCATGGCCGTTGAGTGGGATAATGATATCGACACCGATTTTATTGCTGAAATCAAAGTGGATATGTTTAACCACCAGGGCGCGCTGGCTAACCTGACTGCCGCAATTAATGATGCCAACTCCAGTATTCAGAGCATGAATACCGAGGAGAAAGATGGCCGCGTTTACTGCGCCTTTATCCGCCTGACCGCAAAAGACCGTATCCAGCTTGCGAATATTATGCGTAAGATCCGCATTATGCCGGATGTCCTGCGCGTCAGCCGCAACCGGAATTAATCACACGGTATGAATTCCCAACGTTATGAGCGCATCTGCCGGATGATGGCGATGCGCCAGCCCGACCTCACTCTGTGTCTCGAAGAAGTGCATAAGCCGCACAATGTCTCCGCTGTGATCCGCAGCGCGGATGCTGTCGGTATCCATGATCTGCATGCAGTCTGGCCGGAAAAAATCAAAACGCTGGTCTCTTCCGCCGCCGGCAGCAACAGCTGGGTGAATGTGCATAACCACGACACACTCGCTGATGCCGTGACCCTCCTGAAATCACAGGGTATGCAGATTCTTGCCACGCATCTGTCTGACAGCGCGGTGGATTTCCGGGCTGTCGATTTTACCCGCCCGACCTGCATTATCATGGGCTCGGAGAAAACCGGCATATCTCAGGAAGCCATCCGGCTGGCAGATCAGCATATTATGATCCCGATGTCCGGCATGGTACAGTCACTGAACGTGTCTGTTGCCGCTGCTGTGATCCTCTATGAAGCACAGCGTCAGCGTGAAGCCGCTGGTCTCTATGAGCATCCCCGCTGTGCCCTGGCGCAGGATGAACAGCAGCGCCTGCTGTTTGAACGCGGTTATCCGGTGCTGGCTCAGGTCGCCCGTGAGAAAAAACTGCCCCGTCCGCAGATTGATGAACAGGGCCATATCATTGCGCCGGACAGCTGGTGGGCTGCCATGCAACAGAAGAAACCATCCGCCTGATACGAAACGGAGCAGAAAATGAAAGGTCAACTGCTTGATGCTATCCCACTCACGACTTTACACGGCGTCGGGGCCGGGCAGGCGGGCAAACTGGCCGGTATCGGTCTGCACACCCTTCAGGATCTGCTTTTCCATCTGCCGCTGCGTTATGAAGACCAGACCCGGCTCTATACCATCACTGACCTGTTACCCGGAATTTATGCCACCGTCAGCGGCGAAGTGCTGCGCACCGATGTGGTCTTTGGCCGCAAACGGATGATGACCTGCCAGATAAGCGACGGTACCGGCATCTTAACCCTGCGTTTCTTTAACTTTTCGGCGGCGATGAAAAATGCGCTGGCGACCGGAAAACAAGTCACCGCTTACGGCGAAATCCGGCGCGGCAAAAACGGTCCGGAAATTTTCCACCCCGAATACAAAGTCCGCCAAAGTGATACTTCCGTTGAATTACAGGAAACACTCACCCCTATCTACCCGACCACCGAAGGTGTCCGCCAGGCCACGCTCCGCAAACTGCTCGACCAGGCGCTGGAGCTGCTCGATACCTGCGCCATCAATGAATTACTGCCGCCGGAACTGACCCGCTCTATGATGAGTCTGCCGCAGGCACTGAAAACACTGCACCGGCCACCGGCGGATACACAGCTTGCCGAACTGGAAAGCGGGCAGCATCCGGCACTGAAACGGATTGTGCTGGAAGAACTGCTGGCGCATCACCTCAGCATGCTGGCCGTCAGAGCAGGGGCACAGCGTTATCACGCGCTGCCGCTGTCACCGCAGGAGGCACTGAAAAATCAGTTTCTGGCACAACTCCCCTTCTCACCGACCAATGCCCAGCAGCGCGTGGTGGCGGAAATAGAGCAGGATCTGGCAAAACCAGTGCCGATGATGCGCCTGATTCAGGGGGATGTCGGCTCAGGGAAAACGCTGGTCGCCGCACTGGCAGCACTGCGCGCTATCGCACACGGCAAACAGGTGGCGCTGATGGCACCGACAGAACTGCTGGCTGAACAACACGCCAATACGTTCCGTCAGTGGCTGGAGCCGCTGGGTATCCGTGTCGGCTGGGTTGCCGGGAAACAGAAAGGCAAGGCACGACAGGCACAGGAAGACGCCATCGCTGCCGGTGATGTGGCCATGGTTATCGGCACACACGCTATTTTTCAGGAACATATCCGTTTTCATTCCCTGGCGCTGGTGATTATCGATGAACAACACCGCTTTGGCGTCCACCAGCGGCTGGCGTTGTGGGAGAAAGGCGAACAACAGGGATTCCATCCGCATCAGCTGATTATGACCGCCACGCCGATCCCGCGCACCCTGGCAATGACAGCCTATGCGGATCTCGACACCTCGGTTATCGATGAGCTGCCGCCCGGCAGAACCCCGGTGACCACGGTGGCAATTCCGGACAGCCGCCGCCATGAGATTATTGAGCGGGTGCGCAGTGCCTGTCAGGATGAAAAGCGCCAGGCTTACTGGGTCTGTACCCTGATCGATGAATCGGATCTGCTGGAAGCTCAGGCGGCTCAGGTCACGTTTGATGATCTGTCCGCCACGCTGCCGGATCTGCGGGTCGGGATGGTTCACGGCCGCATGAAACCGGCAGAAAAACAGGCGGTAATGGCGCAGTTCAAGGCCGGTGAGCTGGATCTGCTGGTTGCCACCACGGTGATTGAAGTCGGGGTGGATGTGCCGAACGCCAGCCTGATGATTATTGAAAACCCGGAACGGCTCGGGCTGGCACAGTTGCATCAGCTGCGTGGCCGGGTCGGGCGCGGCTCTGCCGTCTCCCACTGTGTGCTGCTGTATAAAACCCCGCTCACCCAGACAGCAAAACTGCGTCTTCAGGTACTGCGTGACAGCAACGACGGCTTTGTTATCGCGCAGAAAGACCTGGAAATCCGCGGGCCGGGGGAACTGCTCGGCACACGCCAGACCGGCAATGCGGAATTTAAAGTGGCGGATTTACTGCGCGATCAGGGCATGCTGCCGGAAGTACAGCGCGTGGCACGGCATCTGCACCAGAATTATCCGGAACAGGCGAAAGCCCTGATAGAACGCTGGCTGCCGGAACGCACACAATACACCAACGTATAACGAAAAAAGCCACCCGGAAGGGTGGCTTACCTGCTTTAAGGTCTGTTCTGTTACCCGCCCGCAGCCGGGAAAACAGGTAACGCCAGGAAGAACGGAATAACCAGTGCGTTAATCAGATCCAGGAAGAACGCCCCTACCATCGGTACCACCAGGAAGGCCACATGGGAAGGACCGAAGCGATCAGTTACCGCCTGCATGTTAGCAATCGCGGTTGGTGTCGCGCCCATCCCGAAACCACAGTGACCGGCAGCCAGTACCGCAGCATCATAGTTTTTCCCCATCACCCGGTAAGTGACGAAGACAGCATACAGCGCCATCACCACTGTCTGTACCGCCAGAATCACCAGCATCGGTACCGCCAGAGAGGCGATTTCCCACAGTTTCAGACTCATCAGTGCCATCGCCAGGAACAGTGACAGACTGACGTTACCCAGCACCGACACCGCCCGTTCAAATACACGGTAGAAGCCCATCAGTGACAGACTGTTGCTCAGGATAACCCCGATAAACAGCACACACACGAATGCCGGGATCTGGAACTTCCACTGCATCGACGTGAAGAAATCCGTCAGAACACCATACAGATACGTCCCTGCCAGCAAACAGATAGCAATCAGTGCAATTGTTTCAAGCAGAACCATTGAAGTGATCATGCGTCCGGCCTGCGGTTGTTCAAACGCGGTCGGTGCTTCATCATCCTGGAGTTTCACATCGCTCATGGCTGTCTTTTTGATCAGGAAACGGGCCACCGGACCACCAATCAGGCCGCCGAGCACCAGACCAAATGTTGCACAGGCAATCGCAATTTCTGTTGCAGAGGAGAAACCATAGCTGTCGCTGAAAATTTTACCCCATGCCGCCCCGGTACCGTGACCACCGGAAAGTGTGATAGAACCGGCCAGCAGACCAATCAGCGGGTCAAGCCCCATCATTTTCGCCAGGGAAATACCGACACTGTTCTGCACAATCAGTAAGCCCACAACGGCAATCACAAAGATAAATAAGGTTTTACCGCCCGCCTTCAGGCTGGCTAAGTTGGCGTTTAAGCCGATGGTGGCGAAGAAAGCCAGCATCAGCGGGTCTTTCAGTGAATCATCAAATTTCACTTCCAGATCCATACCGGATTTGAGCCCCAATAATACAATCGCGACCAGAAGACCACCGGCCACAGGCTCAGGAATAGTATATTTTTCGAGGAATGGTACAGTTTTTACGAGTTTACGTCCCAGTAATAGGACGAGTGTGGCCGCAACCAGCGTGCCGTAAACGTCGAGTTGATACATTCACGTACCCCTTTTATTGTTGGTATTTGTTACATCAGTATCGCGTTAATAACGTCCCTATCACGCAAGAAAAAAAGCAGGTATCCGGATTAAAGAAAAAAAAGCGGATAAAAACAAGTTAAAATAAATAAAACTGTGATTATATTCCGCTATAAAAAATAACATCTCATCTGCGCAAACGATTGCTTTTGTGCCACAGATCATTAAAATACGGAAATTGCTTATCCCGGACCTGTTGACATGAACTCTGCAATTTCTGACAAAACCAGTGTAACTCCCGCAACTAACACAAATAGTGAACTCATCTACCGTCTGGAAGATCGTCCGCCGCTGCCGCAGACCCTCTTTGCCGCCTGCCAGCATCTGCTGGCGATGTTTGTGGCGGTAATTACGCCGGGGTTGCTTATCGCTCAGGCGCTCGGCCTTTCCGCCCATGATACCCAGCGGATTATCAGTATGTCGCTGTTCGCTTCCGGGCTGGCCTCGCTGCTGCAAATCCGGACCTGGGGGCCGGTCGGCTCCGGGCTGCTCTCTATCCAGGGCACCAGCTTTAACTTTGTTGCCCCGCTGATTATGGGCGGTATGGCACTGAAAAATAACGGTGTGGATACAGAAGGAATGATGGCGGGGCTGTTCGGCACACTGATGCTGGCGGCGATGACAGAAGTGATCCTCTCCCGGTTCCTGCATCTGGCGCGCCGTATTATCACGCCGCTGGTGTCCGGTGTGGTGGTAATGATTATCGGCCTGTCATTAATTCAGGTCGGGCTGACTTCCATCGGCGGCGGTTACGGCGCAATGGCGGATAACACCTTCGGCTCTGCCGATAACCTGATCCTCGCCGGTATTGTGCTGGCGGTGATTGTGCTGCTGAACCGCCAGAAAAACCCGTATCTGCGCGTTGCCTCTCTGGTGCTGGCAATGACAGCGGGCTATCTGGCCGCCTGGTGGATGGGCATGCTGCCGGAGAACCATACGGAAATTCCAAAGGAAATGATTGTGATCCCGGCACCGCTCTATTACGGCTTATCCATTGACTGGAACCTGCTGCTGCCGCTGATCCTGATCTTTATGGTGACCTCGCTGGAAACCATCGGTGATATTACCGCCACATCTGATGTCTCCGAACAACCGGTGTCTGGTCCGCTCTATATGAAGCGCCTGAAAGGCGGCGTACTGGCAAACGGCCTCAATTCCGCCCTGTCTGCGGTCTTTAACACCTTCCCGAATTCCTGTTTCGGGCAGAACAACGGCGTGATCCAGCTGACCGGCGTTGCCAGCCGTTATGTCGGTTATGTGGTGGCACTGATGCTGATCGTGCTGGGGTTGTTCCCGGCCGTGGCCGGTTTTGTGCAGCACATTCCGGAGCCGGTACTCGGCGGTGCAACCATTGTGATGTTCGGGACGATTGCAGCGTCCGGGGTACGGATTGTCTCCCGCGAAACCCTGAACCGCCGGGCAATTATGATTATTGCGCTGTCGCTGGCTGTCGGCATGGGTGTTTCCCAGCAGCCGCTGATCCTGCAGTTCGCACCGGACTGGCTGAAAACCCTGCTTTCTTCAGGAATTGCGGCCGGTGGCCTGACCGCGATTGCTCTGAACCTGATTTTCCCGCCGGAGAAATAATCATCTGTTTAACCGCGTGACCGGAAAGGGTCACGCGGGCTGCTCTGTGCGGAAAAACCGCGATAATCCTTGTCACCATAAAGAGCCTCACGCTAGTATGCCCTCAGGATTATCTATCGGGGAGCGCATTATGAAATGGTTGGGACGGGCTGTTTTCTGGCTGATAACACTGGTCATTATTCTTATCGTTGCCACTGCCCTTGTGGTGCAGACATCATGGGGCACAAAACAGGTTTCAGCCCTCATCAGTGACAACACCCGCTACAAAGTCTCGCTTTCCGCGATAAGTCACTCGCTCTCCTCCCCCTCACTTATTTCACTCAGTGATGTCAGCATCAGCACGGTTTCCGGTGATTTTGCCCTGGAAGCGGCCAATGTTGAGCTGACCCTGGACTGGCGCAGTTTTTCTGAACCCGGCTGGTTTGCCCGTATCATTGTGCAGAAAGGGGATATCGAAATTTCTGATGCTGCTGACAGCAGCACTCTGCCGGTCAGTGCCGGGTTATTACAGCTCAATCAGACCGCACTCCGCCGCACCGACGGCAACCGGGTAATTGACGCGGAAGGTGTTACCGGCGGGATCACGCCGTGGCAGCCGCAGGGCAGTGACCTGACCGGAAACGGCAAATACCAGTTTTCCGCCAACAGCCTGAACTACTACGGGCTGCCGCTGAAAAATATCCTGACGCAGGGCGAGGTCAGCGGAAAACAATTCACGTTTGATAACCTGACCGCCACTCTGGAAAACGGGCTGATCACCGCCACCGGACGCCGCAGCGCCGAAGGTCAGTGGCAGCTGGATAACCTGCTGCTTAATGATATCCGCTGGCAGACACCGCAAACACTGACACAGCTGACAGACAGCACAGAAAATCTGCCGGATATTCAGGCCAGAAATATCACCGCCACCAATATCAAGCTCGAAGGTCATCAGTGGGCGGTAAACTATCTGGAAGGCACAGTCAAAAATCTGGCCTTTAAACAAGGACGCTGGCAGACGGATAACGGACAGGCAGATATCGCCGCCGCGGATCTGACACTCAGCGGGCAGCATTTTTCTGACATTATCAGTACCCTGGAACTGCGCGGCGATCAGATTGCTGTCAACCGCCTGACCGGACGCTATGACAAAAGCATTCTGCGCTTTACCGGGGAGTGGAACCGCGCCACCCGGACACTGGATATCACCAGCGGTGTCGCCGACAACCTGCTGTACAGCTTCCCGGAACAGTGGTTCGCCGCATTACAGGAAGCCGCCCCGCAGGGAATTGATACTATCCGCTTACAGGATATTAAAGTCTCCAATGCCCTGCTGATTGATACACAGCCGGTTTTTCCGTTCCAGCTCACCAATGTGAACGGCTACATCAAAACCATGCAGATCCTGAAATCCGGTCAGTGGGGATTATGGGACGGCGAGCTTTCTGTCAGTGCCGGCAATGCCACCTTTAACCGGGTCGAACTGCACCGCCCGTATCTGACTCTGACTGCCGGAACTGACAGCGCGGCAACCACACAGTTTGCCGCCTCTGCCGGGGAAGGGTTGCTGAAAATGCAGTTTCAGGCCACGCCATCCGGTACTGCGCCTTTCAGTTTCACATTACAGGCAACCGGTGCGGACAGTCAGATCCTGTCACAATGGGGCTGGCAACCTGCTCCGCTGACCGGCAGCGCCAATTACACCCTGCGTCTGAACGGGCAGTTGCGGGCAGAGGATATCCGCAGCACACTGAGCGGCATGCTCTCCGGACAGGACAAACAGGGGGATCAGATAAACCGGGCTATCACACAGGGACAGATGAGCAACCCCCCGGGATCCGCAGAGCCGGCACCTTCTGCCCCGCCTGCACAGCGGGTGATCCCGGATAACAGCGAAACCGGAGAAATTCTGTAACCTTTGCTGATACAAAAACAGCGCCGTAAGGCGCTGTGGTGTGATCCTCTGAAACCGGGGAGCTCTGATAACGGGCAAAACGAAAAGCCGCTGTGAATACTTCCCTGTGCGCTCAGGCGCGTCATCCATGACGCGCATGCTTTTCGTTCGCCTGCCCGTTATCACCGCCGTATCTGACCCGTTGTTCTCTCTGTCAGCCACAGCAAAAAAATGTATCTTACCCGTTACTCCGCGCTGTGTTTCTGGCCGGGCAGCACCATGTAAGTACCGGTAAAGACCGCACCGACTTCATCCCCCTGCCCGACAGTCACTTCCAGCTTAATCCGCGCTTTACTGCCGCGTGCCAGGCGATCCAGATCGCCGCTGAGTTTATCGCGGGAAGCAATAGCTTCCGGTCTGCCTGCCACTGCCTTGCGGTAGCGGATATTGGCATCCACCAGCACAATATCGCCGTCCAGAGAGTTTTCCTGTAACAGCAGCCAGATAAGCCCCCAGCCGGTCAGTGTCGCCATCGAGAACTGGCTGCCGGCAAAAATGGTCTGATGCAGGTTCTGGTTCGGGCCTTCCGGCATGGTGGTCATAAATTCCTGACCGGTATACTGTGTAATGCGGATCCCCATTTTTTCGCTCAGGGGAATGGTTTCATACCATGCTTTCTGTAATTCGGCACACCAGTCAGGGCGATGCAGAATCGCATCGAGGGTTTCAACGGATTTAATCATAAAAAAATGACGAACAGGCGTCGTTTGCGGGCCTGTAATCGGTCCTCTGTTTTCAAAACCTGATTTTTCAAAAAATGCGACCGCTTCCTCACGGGCACTGCAGACAATCCGCTTAACACCTTCCTGACGCGCCACGGACTCCAGTGCGCGTGCAATCAGTGTGCCCAGCCCGCGTCCCTGCATCTGCGGATCAACTGCCAGAAAGCGGATCGCGCCTTCATTTTCTGCATTGATATACAAACGGCCGACAGCCACAGGCTGCCCGGTTTCGTCCACCACCATCTGATGATGTGCATAGGTATCATAACCGTCCTTTTCCGACCCCTGCGGCTGATTCAGCGGCTTGCGCAGCATCGCCCAGCGGAAATGAAAATAGCTTTCCAGCTCCTGATCGGTTTTTGGTACACGTAAATGATACATCGCACTTTCTCCTGTCAGTGGTAACCGGTGACCGGCCTGAGACTGTTGTATCATACCTGCAGCCAGAAAGTGACCGGACCATCGTTTGTCAGACTGACCTGCATGTCTGCCGCAAACCGGCCTGTTTCCGTCACCATTCCTGCTGCACGGCACTGTGCTACAAAGTGCTCATATAAGGCATTGGCTTTTTCCGGTGCCGCGCCGTTTGAAAATCCCGGGCGCATTCCTTTTTGTGTTTCCGCTGCTAAGGTGAACTGTGACACCACCAGCAGCTGACCGCCGGACTGCGCCACATTCAGGTTCATTTTCCCGTCCGCATCACTGAAAATGCGGTAACCCATCACTTTCTCACTCAGACGTTTTGATTTTTGTTCGTCGTCATCCCGCTCAACGCCCAGAAGAACCAGCAATCCGGGACCGATTTCACCGGCAATTTCCCCGGCGATCCGGACATCTGCGCAGGTCACACGCTGTATTAATGCAATCATGTCATATCCGTTTAGAAAACAATCACACCTGAATTACTCAGTCACTTCTGCTGAAAAATCATACTCTGCAAAATAACGGGAGACTGTATCACGATCGGTGACAAACACGCCTTTGATACCGAGTGCCACTGCCGCATCCACGTTTTCGCGGACATCATCAAAGAACACGGCATCCTGCGGCTCAAATTCTTCGGTCTCAAGCACATACTGATAGATATCCGGGTCCGGCTTGCGCAGTCCCAGATCCTGGGAGAGATACAGGAAATCCGCGGAAGCAGCGATTTCCGGATAGTGCTGCGGCCAGTAATCCTGATGCAGACGGTTGGTGTTAGAGAGCACCACCACGCGGTGTCCCTGCTCACGCAGCCTGTTCATGATATCAATCACATCAGGGCGGACAGAGATAAAGATAGCCTGCCAGCCTTCGGCAAACTCATCGAAACTCAGCGACATATCCAGCTGGTCATTAATGGCTTCGGCAAATTCAACATCGGAAATTTTGCCGCATTCATGCTGTTTAAAGGTTTCGCCGTGAATAAAATCACTGCTCAGTTCGGACAGCGGCTTGCCGCTCAGATTACTCCAGACTGATAAAACACGTTTAAAATCAATATCAATAATGACATTACCCATGTCAAAAATATAAAGCATACCATCCCTCCGGGTTGATGAATTATTTTTACTCTACCCGCAGAGTCCCTTCCTGAACAGAGTGAAAACCATTTTCGGTGAGAAAAAATATCCGGGAGTGCGATCCCGCCCGTATTTCAGTACGGTTATCAGCCTGTGACCGGTATGTGATCAGTATGCAGAAAAAGCTCAGGGCGCCCGGAGGCGCCCTGAGTGGCATGAATCAAAACAACCGGCAGAGATTAATCTTTGCTGCGGTGTGCGCGTTTGCGGTCGTTTTCAGTCAGGTGGCGTTTACGCAGACGGATAGACTTCGGCGTTACTTCCACTAATTCGTCGTCATCGATAAATTCTAACGCCTGTTCCAGGGTTTTCTCGATAAACGGAGTCAGTGTGGTAGCTTCATCAGTACCGGATGCACGCATGTTGGTCAGTTTCTTACCGGTCAGGCAGTTAACTGTCAGGTCGTTTGAACGTGAGTGAATACCGATCAGCTGGCCTTCATACACTTCAGTACCGTGACCGACAAACAGCTTACCGCGATCCTGCAGGCTGTACAGTGCGTATGCAACTGCTTTACCCTGACCGTTGGAAATCATCACACCGTTCTGACGGCGGCCGATTTCACCCTGTTTAACATCATCATAGTGACTGAATGTGGCATACAGTAAACCGGTACCGGAAGTCATGGTCATGAATTCAGTACGGAAACCGATCAGACCACGGCTCGGGATGCTGTAATCCAGACGTACGCGGCCTTTGCCATCCGGCATCATGTCACGCAGTTCGCCTTTACGCTCACCCAGTGCCATCATCACATCACCCTGGTGCTGCTCTTCGATATCCAGAGTCACCTGCTCGAACGGCTCCTGTTTACGGCCGTCGATGTCGCGGAAGATAACGCGCGGACGGGATACCGCCAGCTCAAAACCTTCACGGCGCATGTTTTCGATCAGAACAGATAAGTGCAGCTCACCACGGCCTGATACACGGAATGCATCCGGGTCTTCAGTTTCTTCAACGCGCAGTGCCACGTTGTGAACCAGTTCTTTCTTCAGACGGTCAAGGATCTGACGGGAAGTCACATATTTCCCTTCTTTACCGCAGAATGGTGAGGTGTTAACGCAGAAATACATGCTGACGGTTGGTTCATCAACGGCCAGTGGTTTTAATGCTTCAACACAGTTGGTATCACAGATAGTATCTGAGATATTCAGTTCACCCAGACCGGTCAGCGCGATGATATCACCGGCTTCAGCAACTTCCGTTTCGATACGATCCAGACCTAAATGACCGAGAACCTTACCGATTTTACCGTTACGGGTTTTACCTTCCGCATCGATAACAGTAACCTGCTGGTTTGGTTTGACTTTACCGCGCTTGATGCGACCAATCCCGATAACACCTAAATAGTTGTTGTAATCGAGTTGGGAGATCTGCATCTGGAACGGGCCGTCGAGGTCAACCTGAGGCGGCTCAACATACTTAACGATAGCTTCGTACAGCGGGGTCATGTCATCCGCCATATCGTTATAATCGGTGCCCGCAATACCATTCAGCGCAGATGCATAAATGATAGGGAAGTCGAGCTGCTCGTCAGTTGCGCCGAGGTTGTCAAACAGGTCAAACACCTGGTCGATAACCCAGTCAGGACGTGCGCCCGGACGGTCAATTTTGTTGATAACGACGATTGGTTTCAGACCGTTTGCAAACGCTTTCTGCGTTACAAAGCGGGTCTGCGGCATAGGACCGTCCATCGCATCTACCAGCAGCAGTACGCTGTCAACCATGGACATCACACGTTCTACTTCACCACCGAAATCGGCGTGCCCCGGGGTGTCAACGATGTTGATGTGATAGTCGTTCCACGTAATCGCGGTATTTTTTGCAAGAATAGTAATGCCGCGCTCTCTTTCCAGATCGCCGGAGTCCATTACACGCTCTTCCGGTTTTGAACGCTCATCAAACGTACCGGACTGCTGTAATAATTTATCGACCAGCGTGGTCTTGCCATGGTCAACGTGAGCGATGATGGCAATATTTCTTAATTTCTCGATAGACAAAGACTTGTACCGTTTTCGTTAATGGATGGGAATTACGTCACAGATAGCATTCTTTTCAACAACGCCCATCTATGGTGTAGATGTTTGGTGGTATTTTACACGTTCTCTGAGGCAAGTGAAAGAAGTGTGATACATCTCACTTAAAAAATAAATGATTATAAAACATGGAGATAAAATTCATCCTGCCATTTTTTTACAAAATCAGCGGCGCATACCACGCTCAGCGACGAATTCAGAGGGGCATATCATAAACCTATTCAGGATAAAAGAGATACTTTTTTTGCGTTTGTGGCCGGGAAACGATGCACTGATTTCATCGCACCATAATAGTGCATCCCGGGTCTGCAAGCCGAATCAAAAATGCACCAATATGGTGCAATTCGCCCCGTTTCCGCTATCCTTATCTGAGTAACCCGCCGCTGTAACGCGGCTTACCCCCTTTTAAAAAAGTTGGCACGCTTTTCGCTTTATGTTTATCAAGCAATGTGAGAACCGCAATCAGTGTCCCTCCGGGTGACCACCAGAGGATTGACGGAACATCCCAAACCAGGAGATCTGAATATGTCTGTTGAACATGTATTGACCATGATGGAAGAGTACAACGTTAAATTCGTGGACTTACGCTTTACCGATACCAAAGGCAAGGAACAGCATGTGTCGATCCCTGCTCATCAGGTAGATGAAGATTTCTTCGAAGACGGAAAAATGTTTGACGGTTCCTCAATGGCCGGCTGGAAAGGCATCAACGAATCTGACATGGTACTGATGCCGATTGCGGAATCCGCCCTGATCGACCCGTTCTTTGAAGTCCCGACACTGGTTCTGCGCTGTGATGTGTTAGAGCCGAACACCATGCAGGGTTATGACCGTGACCCGCGCTCTATCGCCAAACGTGCCGAAGATTTCCTGCGCACCAGCGGTATTGCGGATACCGTCCTGTTCGGGCCTGAACCTGAGTTTTTCCTGTTTGATGACATCCGTTTCGGTGCTGATATCTCCGGTGCTTACTATCATATCAATGATATTGAAGCCGCCTGGAACACCGGTACTGTCTATCCGGAAGGCAACAAAGGTCATCGTCCGCGCGTGAAAGGCGGTTACTTCCCGCTGCCGCCGGTCGATTCCTCACAGGATCTGCGTTCTGAAATGTGTCTGGTCATGGAAGAGATGGGTCTGGTCGTGGAAGCACATCACCACGAAGTCGGTACTGCCGGCCAGAACGAAATCGCCACCCGCTTCAATACCATGACGCTGAAAGCGGACGAAACCCAGATGTACAAATATGTGGTGCAGAATGTGGCGCACCGCTACGGCAAAACCGCGACCTTTATGCCAAAACCGCTGGTCGGCGATAACGGCTCCGGTATGCACTGCCATATGTCTCTGTCAAAAGACGGCGTTAACCTGTTCTCCGGGGATAAATATGCCGGTCTGTCAGAAATGGCACTCTATTACATCGGCGGGATCATCAAACACGCCCGTGCCCTGAACGCCTTTACCAACCCGACCACCAACTCTTACAAACGTCTGGTGCCGGGCTACGAAGCACCGGTCATGCTGGCTTACTCTGCACGTAACCGTTCGGCCTCAATCCGTATTCCGATTGTGTCCAGCGCGAAAGCCCGCCGTATTGAAGTCCGCTTCCCGGACCCGGCTGCTAACCCGTATCTGGCCTTTGCCGCACAGCTGATGGCCGGTCTGGACGGTATCATCAATAAAATTCATCCGGGCGATGCCATGGATAAAAACCTGTATGACCTGCCGCCGGAAGAAGCGAAAGAAATCCCGACAGTCGCACCGTCTCTGGGTGATGCACTGGATGCGCTGGCAGCGGATCATGAGTTCCTGGTGCGCGGCGGTGTGTTTACCGAAGATGCGATTAACACCTATATCGACCTGCTGCGTGCTGATGTTCAGCGCCTGAATATGACACCGCATCCGGTTGAATTTGATATGTATTACAGCGTGTGATTCTGATAGTACCGCTGTCTGGCGGTACTCAGAGTGACAGGTTCCGGTTTATTTTGTTGCCGTGAAGCACTTGACCCGCCGTTGGGCGGGTCCTTTTCTCCTGCGGGGTAAATACGCTACAATGCACCAAATTGGTGCAAAGAGGTGGATAATATGAACCCGGATAACAAACCGCAGGCAGAGCAGCTCCTTGATTCACTGATCAACTGTGTCCTGCTGCTGGATAATGATTTGATTATCCGTTACGCCAATCAATCGGCTATGCAGTTATTCGCCCAGAGTGCCCGTAAACTCACCGGCACGCCGCTCCCTATTTTATACAGCTACCTTTCCCTCGATACCGCCACATTGCAGACCACACTGGCAGAAGGCCACAGCTTTACTGACAACGATGTGACCCTGGTGGTAAATAACCAGATGCACGCTCTTTCGCTGAGTGCCCAGCCGGTATCCGGCGATTTTATTCTGCTGGAACTGACACCGCTCGACAGTCACCGGCGCATTACCCAGGAACAATTACAGCAGGCGCAGCAGGCTGCCGCCCGTGATCTGGTACGCGGGCTGGCGCATGAAATCAAAAATCCGCTCGGCGGGTTACGCGGTGCCGCACAGCTGTTATCCCGCGCGCTGCCGGATCCGGCACTTCAGGAATACACACAGGTGATTATCGAGCAGGCCGATCGCCTGCGGGCGCTGGTTGATCGTCTTCTCGGCCCCCAGCATCCGGGGCAGAAAAGCCTGCAGAGTATTCACCATGTGGCGGAGCGGGTTTTTCAGCTCATCAATCTGGAAAAACCGGACAATATCACGCTGGTCAAAGACTACGATCCCAGTTTGCCGGAGTTGTCGCATTATCCCGACCAGATCGAGCAGGTTATCCTCAATATTATGCGCAATGCCCTGGAGGCCCTGCATTCCGCAGGCGGCACCATTATTCTGCGTACCCGCACCGCATTCCAGGTAATGCTGCACGGAGAACGCTACCGGCTGGCCGCCAGGATTGATATTGAGGACAACGGCCCGGGTATTCCGCCGCATATCCTGGATACCCTGTTCTATCCGATGGTCAGCGGCCGCGAAGGCGGTTCCGGGCTGGGTTTATCCATTGCCCGCAATCTTATCGATCAGCATAACGGCAAAATTGAGTTCAGCAGCTGGCCGGGTCACACCTTATTTTCACTTTATCTGCCAATCCGTCAGTAAGCCTGTTGAGGAGGTCATATGCAGCCGGGAAAAATCTGGGTCGTTGATGATGACAGCGCGATCCGCTGGGTGCTCGAGCGCGCACTGAGCAGCGCCGGTTATGCCTGTGTCTGTTTTGACAGTGCTGAAAATGCCCTTGCGGCCCTGAACAGCGGACAGCCGGACGTGCTGATCTCCGATATCCGGATGCCGGGCATGGACGGTCTGTCTCTGCTGGCGGCGGTCAAACAGCATAACCCGTTACTGCCGGTGATTATTATGACCGCCCATTCCGACCTGGATGCCGCAGTGAATGCTTACCAGCAGGGCGCGTTTGATTATCTGCCGAAACCCTTTGATATTGATGATGCAGTCACGCTGGTGGCCCGCGCCCTGGAACATTACCGCGAGCAGCATCTGCCGGTACGGCAGGAAGCGGCCGCCGATCCGGTGTCCGGCATTATCGGTGAATCCGCTGCCATGCAGGAGGTATACCGGGTGATAGGCCGGTTATCCCGCTCCTCCATCAGTGTGCTGATTAACGGCGAATCCGGGACCGGGAAGGAGCTGGTGGCGCACGCCCTGCACCATCACAGCCCGCGGGCGGATGCTCCGTTTATTGCTCTCAATATGGCGGCGATCCCGAAAGATTTGATTGAATCAGAACTCTTCGGCCATGAAAAAGGCGCATTTACCGGGGCATCACAGGTGCGGCAGGGGCGTTTTGAGCAGGCGGACGGCGGCTCGCTGTTTCTTGATGAAATCGGCGATATGCCGCTCGATATTCAGACACGACTGCTGCGTGTGCTGGCAGAAGGCCAGTTTTACCGTGTCGGCGGTTATGCGCCGGTAAAAGTGGATGTGAGGATTATTGCCGCCACCCATCAGGATCTGGAGCGGCTGGTGGCGGAAGGTAAATTCCGTGAAGACCTGTTCCACCGCCTGAATGTGATCCGCATGCAGCTGCCGCCGCTGCGGGAACGACCGGGAGATATTCCGCGTCTGACACGCCATTTTCTGCAGAAAACCGCAAAAGAGCTGGGAACAGAAGCGAAAACCCTGCATCCGGATACCGAAGCGCTGCTGATGCAGCTGCCGTGGTCCGGTAACGTCCGTCAGCTGGAAAACGTCTGCCGCTGGCTGACCGTGATGTCCTCCACCCAGGAAGTGCTGCCGCAGGATCTGCCTGCCGACCTGACCATGACCGCTGCCGGAGAACATATCCGCAGTGAGCACAGCCATAATCCGGCAGCCGGCAACTGGGATCAGCAGCTGGCGCAGTGGGCGGATGCACAGTTACGGGCCGGGAAAACCGATCTGCTGGCGGATGCTCTGCCGCTGTTTGAACGTACCCTGCTGCAGTGCGCTCTGAATTACAGCAACGGACACAAGCAGGATGCCGCCCGCCTGCTGGGCTGGGGGCGTAATACGCTGACGCGGAAACTGAAAGAAGCCGGGATTGATGACGCTGCATCAACCCCGGAAACAGATTAAATCACGCGGGAGAACTGACGCTGACGCATCTGGTTGCGCAGATAGGTATCAAAACACATACATATATTACGGATAAGCAGCCGTCCGCGCGGTGTGACCACCAGAGCATCGTCGCGGATCTCAACCAGCCCGTCATCCGCCATCGGCTGCAATAATTGCAAATCTTCGGCGAAATGGGTTTTAAAATCCAGGTTATACTGCTTTTCAATCTGCGGATAATCCAGCCGGAAGTTGCAGATCAGCGCCTTAATCACATCGCGGCGCAGGCAGTCTTCCTCCGTCAGCACCAGACCACGGCACAACCCGTTGCCGCGCTCTTCCACCTGTGCATACCAGGTTTTCAGGTCTTTCTGGTTCTGGGCATAGTGGTCACCCAGCATGCTGATCGCAGAGACACCAAAGCCCAGCAAATCGCACTCCTCATGGGTGGTGTACCCCTGGAAATTACGGTGCAGGATGCCGTTATTCTGTGCGACCGCCAGCTCATCATCCGGTTTGGCGAAGTGATCCATGCCGATAAACTGATAACCGCTGCCGGTCAGGTTTTCAATCGTCTGCTGTAAAATCGTCAGTTTCTGCTCTGCGGAAGGCAGATCTTCATCTTTGATTTTCCGCTGGGCGGCAAACAGGTTCGGCAGATGGGCATAGTTAAAGACACTCAGGCGATCCGGTGACAGTTCCGCCACCCGTTTCAGGGTAAAGGCAAAACTTTCCGGGGTCTGTTTCGGCAGCCCGTAAATCAGGTCGATACTGACGGATTCAAACCCGGTTGCCCGGGCGCGCTCCACCAGCGCAAAAATCGTCGCTTCATCCTGCTCGCGGTTGACCAGGCGCTGCACTTCTTTGTTGAAATCCTGCACCCCCATGCTCAGACGGTTAAATCCTTCCGCCCGCAGATGGTCGATAACGTCCAATTCTATTTCACGCGGATCGATTTCAATGGAAAGCTCAGCATCCGGCGCAAAGCAGAAATGCTGACGCAGCATGCCGGTCAGACGGCTGATCTGTGCTTTATCGAGATAGGTCGGCGTACCGCCGCCCCAGTGCATCTGATGCACTTCGCGTCCGGCAAACAACGGGGCACGGGCGGTGATTTCTTTCTCCAGCACAGCCAGATATTCATCCGCCTTATGCTTCTGACGTGTGACTAATTTATTACAGCCGCAGAAGTAACATAATTTATGGCAGAACGGGATATGTACATATAACGACAGCGGGCGCTCCGGATAGCGGTTTGCTGAGGCGATAAAATCACTGTCACTGTACTGCTGATTAAATTCCAGTGCGGTCGGATACGAAGTGTATCGCGGACCGGAATAGTTATATTTCCGGATCAATGCCAGATCCCAGATGATCGCGTCAGACATGCTCTCCCCTTTGCCTCACCATTGCAGAATTAATGTATTTCCGTTCTCTGACGGTTTTGTGTGCCGCACAGTTTATCGGATCTGCCGCCCGATTAATATGATCGTGCCACAGACGGATAATCAGGCGAATCGCTATAAGGCGGTCAGCATTGCCGCTAATCCGGACAGAACACCGGGGGCATTGGCGACCGCAACCGGCAAATCTTTCACTTTAAGGCCGTAAATCACCCAGAGTGTACAGTTACATGCGGCATCAGCATAACTCCGTATTATTCTTCAGAATTATTTATTATTTTCAGTAAGATATCTGCCATAACTGTCACAGAAAAACAGCGCTGATATTGCAGATAACCGCCGCCGGACGGTATTTAATCCTCTGTTAAGGCAGGCAACACGGCAAACACGTAGGCTTAAAATAAGAAAACCGGCATAACAGTCGCCCGTTACGCCGGTTTTGATGCAGTACCGCCGGTTTCAGCAAAATAACTGAGGATCAGCGCCCTTTCAGCAGTTGCATGATGTCGTCGGTTTTCTCTTCATCATCATCTTCATCAAGAGAAATACCGAGTTTTTCCATCAGCGCGTCGATACGTTCCAGCATGGTATCAACGTAGGTGTTTTCTTCTGCGGTCAGGGTTTCGTTGTTCTCCAGGCGCAGCAACAGTGCATCGAGACGCTCATCATTCTCGAGTTTTGCCAGTTCCTCTTCAGGAGACAGTCTGGCTTTGACCGGCTCAGCCGGTTTTTTTACCGCCGGTTTGACGGAGGTTTTACCTTCCGCAAACAGCGGAACCGGTTTTTTACTGCCGATACGCGGATCAGCAACCGCATTCTCCGCACCACGGCCGGTCTTGCGGGCATCATCCTGCTGACGGGCACCGGACGGATTACCGCGGTGTTTTTTCTGCCGTTTGCGTTCACGGCCTTCCGCGTTGAGCTCCTCACGGCTTTTCTTTGGTGTCCGTGACCGGGCTGGTTTTTTTGAAATAGCGGCCATATACCTTACTCGCTTAAAAATAACTGATTAATTTGTGTTAACATTTACCACGTAAATGAACAGTACAAAACTATATTCATGGCTTCCGGGCTGCCCGCAGCCATGACAATGATTCGCTGGCGGCTAGTTTACCCTGATTTCCGTCAAAACGATCTATCATTTCGCCTCCGGGTGAATAATGAACACAACCATTATTTTAACCAAGATATAGAATTATGCACTTTTCACAACAAACGTCGCACCGCCCTGTCTGGTTTTGGGTCACTGCTTATGCCACGCTCTGGATTATTGTCAGCTACGGATTGGATCCGACGGTACCCTACGATGCCGTGGAAGCCCTGAACTGGGGCAAAACCGGTGAATGGGGTGCACCGAAAAATCCGTGGCTGGTCGGTATGCTGATGTACCCGGTCATTGCCTTCCCTGACCTTATTGCCGCCGATTTTTACTGGTACTTCATTCATTTTACCGGCATCGGTATTGGTATGTGCGGGGTGTGGTATCTGACACACCGCCTCACACAGCGTTCTGATTATGCCTGGCTGGCACTGTTGTCACTGAATCTGTCGGGGATCATTAATTTCGATTTAATCCCTTACAATGATAACTATATCCTGGTCACCTTCTGGCCGTGGATGCTGTACTTTTTTGTCCGCGCCGTTTATGACAATCCGGCCTGGTGGATTGGTTTTGCACTGACATCCGGACTGGCGACCATGGGGAAATATTCCACGCTCGCACTCACCGGGATGGCCTTTCTCTTCACCCTGTTTGTGCCGAAAGCGCGGGAAAGTTACCGTTCCCCCTGGTTTTATGCTGCGATAGCTATCTGGTTTGCACTGGTCGTCCCGAATGTTATCTGGCTGGTAAATAATGATTTTGCCGCCTTTAAATGGGTCGATTCACAGATTAAAACCGGCCTGACCCTGAAAACCACCGGTTCGCTGTTTACGGTGTTCTATCCGCTGATCATTATTGCCGTCATTATCCGCCTGAAAGGCGGCCGTTTCGGCTGGCCGAAAGAACAGGCACGGCGGCTTATTAATATTATGATTCTGGCACCACTCGCGGTGATTTATGTCTGGTTCACCTTCCATAAAGGCGGACGTATTACCGAGTGGCTGCAACCTTTTGTTCTGCTGTGCATTCCGGCACTGATCTGCTCTGTGGTCACGCCGCCGGTAAAACCGCTGAAAAACGTGATGAACGGGCTGATAGTCTTTGCGGTTATCGTTATCACAGGCTATGCCGCAGTGATGAGCCTCAATATCCGCGATGCCGGGCAAAAAAATATCGGGATGAAAACTTTTACGGCTGAGGCAGAAAGCTGGTGGGAACAGGAAACCGGAAAACCACTGAAATACACCGGCGGGGAATATCTGCATGAATGGGTAACGTTTTACGGTAAACATCAGCCGGAAACACTTCAGCCATGGCTCAATGAGTTTGGCCATGATTACCGGGCGACCAATATTTATAATCTGCATGTCACCCGGGATGATATCCGCCGTCACGGTGCGCTGCTGATCGGCAAAATAAACCGGACCTGTGCGGACGAGCCGTTTACCGGTGCCCTGGAAGACTGGCCGGATCTGGTTATCGCAAAGCGTAAACAGGTGGTCTATCAGTCACAGCCGGGCGCCAAAGAAGAGGCGGTCTGCCTGGGGATTGTCCGGCCGGAACAATAAAGCAGACACAAAAAACCCCCGGCAGCGGGTTGCCACCGGGGGTATAATCAGTAAATTGCCGCGATTACTCTGTTACTTCATCCTGCCCGGTGGCACGGCGCTGTTTCATCGCCCGGTAAAGCCACAAGGCGATAATCACAATAAAGACGGCAGAAAAGTAGTTTGATCCGGCTTCCGGATATTCTGCGCGCATCAGGGCGTTATAGGAGAACAGACCCAGGAAGAACGTACCGGTCACCAGTTTCGGCATACCTTCCGGCAGCATCTGGTTAAGGTAACGCTGATGGAAACAATAGACCGCAAGGCACAATGCCAGAACCGGAAAAACCGAAAAATGGACTGCGGAATTAAAAAGTGCTGAAAAAGTACCGTGTACTGAAAGCCCGACAATAAATGCGAGCAGTAAGGTTCCTTTGTCACGGCGATGTTGTTCCGTCATAACGTTCTCCTTGGTGATGAGTGTCAGATTAATGGGGTGTTGTAATCGGGGTCATGCATTTTCTCTTGTTCGCGGCGGTACCAGTAATACGCGCCTCTGGCGATCATCCGCAGCTGTAATACCAGCCGCTCTTCCAGGTGCGCCCGCTTTTCCGGATCAATATCCAGTGCTTCCGCACCGGCGCTGAAAACGATGGTCACCATCGATTCTGCCTGCAATTCAGTAAACTGACGCGGCATTTTACTTTCCAGTTCCAGATAGTCTGCCAGTTCTGCAATAAAATGCTGGATTTCCCGTGCGACCGCTGCACGGAATTCCGCAGATGTGCCGGAGCGCTCACGCAATAATAACCTGAAAGCGTTGGGGTTATTACCGATAAACTCCATAAATGTCGCAACTGATGTCCGGATCACACTCCCGCCTTTGGCGATACGCTGACGCGCCTGACGCATCAGCTGACGCAGCATCAGCCCGCTCTCATCCACCATCGTCAGCCCCAGTTCATCCACATCTTTGAAATGACGGTAAAAAGAGGTCGGGGCGATCCCGGCTTCACGGGCAACCTCGCGCAGGCTCAGACTGGTGAAGCTGCGCTCGGCGCTGAGCTGACTGAAGGCGGCTTCAATCAGGGCCCGGCGGGTTTTTTCTTTCTGTTTTGCTCTTACACCAATCACGTTACTCACGGAATTCAGACTCTCAATTTATTCAGACGGATCAATATAACAAACTTAATACTTTTTTCAGTGATGATTAGCTTATGGCCGGTGAAATTACTGAAAAAAAGATTTCCCGAAGTGTGACCTGTAAACCTTACTAATCATAGGCTGATTTTCCATCTGATGTTAAGATGATGTTGTTAACTTATGTATAAACAGGTTACTTCTCATATGCAACAGAACCAGTTTGACGCCATTGTCATCGGCTCCGGCCCGGGTGGTGAGGGTGTGGCAATGGGACTTGTGAAGCAGGGAAAACGGGTTGCCGTAATTGAGCGTTATGATGACGTCGGCGGCGGCTGTACCCACTGGGGAACGATTCCTTCCAAAGCGCTGCGCCACGCGGTCAGCCGTATTATCGAATTTAACCAGAATCCGCTGTACAGTGATAACTCCCGGGTTCTGAAATCTTCATTTTCCGAAATCCTGGCTCACGCCGGCCGGGTTATTACCCAGCAGACCGGCATGCGCCGTGGTTTTTACGAGCGCAACGGCTGTACCATGTTCTGCGGCGAAGCTAAATTCACCGAAGAGGGTGATGTCCGTGTGCGCTACAGTGACGGCAGCTGCGATATTCTCCGCGCGGAGAATGTGGTTATCGCCACCGGTTCACGCCCGTACTGCCCGCCGGATGTGGATTTCAGCCACTCCCGCATTTATAACAGCGACACCATTCTGTCACTGACACATGAACCGCGCCATGTCATCATTTATGGCGCCGGGGTTATCGGCTGTGAATATGCCTCTATTTTCCGTGGCCTGAGTGTGAAAGTGGATCTGATCAACACCCGCGACCGTCTGCTGGCGTTTCTCGACCAGGAAATGTCGGACGCACTCACCTATCATTTCTGGAACAACGGCGTGGTTATCCGCCAGAATGAAGAGTATGAGCGGATTGAAGGTACGGATGACGGTGTGATTATTCACTTCCGCTCCGGGAAAAAAGTGAAGGCTGACTGCCTGCTCTTTGCCAACGGCCGCACCGGTAACACGGATAGTCTCGGTCTTGAGCATGTCGGGATCACCGCTGACAGCCGGGGACTCATCAGTGTCAATGATACTTACCAGACCAGTAATCCGGCGATTTATGCAGTCGGGGATGTTATCGGCTACCCGAGCCTCGCCTCGGCGGCCTATGACCAGGGGCGGATTGCCGCCCGTGCTATTACTCATGACGGCAATGCGCCGCTGCATCTGATAGAGGATATCCCGACCGGGATTTACACCATTCCGGAAATCAGCTCAGTCGGCAAAACAGAGCAGCAGCTGACGGCGATGAAGATCCCGTATGAAGTGGGCCGGGCACAGTTCAAACATCTGGCGCGGGCGCAAATCGCCGGGCTGGATGCGGGCAGCCTGAAAATTCTGTTCCACCGCGAAACCCGGCAGATTCTGGGGATCCACTGCTTCGGCGAGCGTGCGGCTGAGATTATCCACATCGGCCAGGCGATTATGGAACAGAAAGGTGAAGGTAATACCATCGATTATTTCGTCAATACCACCTTCAACTACCCGACAATGGCGGAAGCTTACCGGGTTGCCGCACTGAACGGACTTAACCGCTTATTTTAAGCCGCAGGCTCCTGCTGGTAATAAGCGCACATTTTTGCACGGATAGCCTCTGCCAGCTGGCTGTAACGGCTGCGCAGCGGCGACCCCGGACGGTAAACCAGGATCACTTCACGGAAAGGCTCAGGATTCGTGCAGGAGAGATAACACACGCCGTCGCGTTTGTGCTCCGGCGGAATCGCCAGGTCCGGCAGTAACGTGATACCGCTGCCTGCCGCCACCATATTGCGCAGGGTTTCCATACTCGTCGCCCGGAAGTGGGTATCTTCCCGCGCCCCTGCCTGGAAACAGAATCCCATCGCCTGATCACGCAGACAGTGTCCGTCTTCCAGCATCAGCAGTTTTTCCCCCGCCAGTTCATGCATTTCCACTTCCTGACGGGATGCCCACGGGTGCTCATCATAAATCGCCAGTTTCATCGGCTCATTAAACAGCGGCTCTTCAATAAAGCTGCCGGTTTCTTTTACCCGCGCCAGAATCGCGCAGTCGAGTTTCCCGCTGTCCAGTTGTGCCAGCAACTGATGAGTCTGGGCTTCATGCAGATACATCTCGAGCTTCGGCCACAGCCGGTGCAGTTCCGGAATGATATGCGGCAGCAGATACGGGGCGATTGTCGGGATCAGCCCGATATGCAGCGGCCCTGCCATGCTTTCTCCCTGAAGGGAGGCCATTTCCTCGAGGATTTTCACTTCACGCAGAATGGTCCGGGCCTGATCCACCAGCAGCATTCCCTGCTGGGTAAACAGGACTTTGCGGCTGGTTCGCTCCAGCAGCATCACACCCAGTTCATCCTCGAGCTTGCGGATCTGTCCGCTCAGTGTCGGCTGGCTGACATGACAGGCATCTGCCGCGCGGCGAAAGTGATTATGCTCAGAAAGTGCCACCAGATATTCCAAATCCCGGATATTCATGCCTGTGTCTCCGTCTGCGATTAATAGATAAAATCAATTGATAACTATCATAACGCAACTGCATTGTTAGTCGAGCTTAAATCGCAGGACGGAAACAGACAGAAAATCCATAGCGTTACCGGTAAGCGTATACCTTTACATCACCATTCCGCATTAACCGGTAAGAAAGCATGACGGTCAGACCGGAGGCGGCAATATACACCCCGGCATATGTCAGGTTATATGACACCAGCCAGCCGATAATTAACGGGGTAAATCCGCCGATCAGGGTGGATGCCAGGTTATAACCCAGACTTAAGGTGGTGGTGTGACCACGGGAAATACCGGCGATCACCGATGCCAGTGTGCAGGAGATACAGGACGCATTAATGGTCAGGATCAACTGAGCGGTAATGACCAGGGCGGTTTGTTCGCTGCTGAGTAAGAAATAAAGCGGGACAGAAAAAATGACCAGTGCCGCTGACGCGCTTTTAAACACCTTTTCTGCTGAGCTGTATTTATCCGTCAGCCACCCGCAGGTCAGAATACAGCACAGATATAAACAGGATGAAAAAATCGCATAACTGCTTTTCAGGGATTCCGCCCCGATATGATCCCGTACAAGTGAAGAAGACATATTATAAGAATAGAATACCGCAGACCCCGGCACGGTCATCAGGAAAATCAGTAATGCCCGCAGGCCGTCAACGCGCTTTGTGATAACAGATTGCACCGGCAGTGCAGGTAACCTGGTGCGGAACCAGAAACTCATAATTATATTAAGCACTCCGACCAGCAGCGGGATCCGCCAGCCGACAGTTTGCATCATCTCAGGTGTGAGCATATTTTCCAGTACCAGCACCAATCCGAGAGACACAATAACGCCGGTAACAGAACTGCCGACAATCAGGGCGGAAATTCTGGCATATTCATTTTTCTTTGCATCACTGAATAAATATGTCATCAGCGACGGATTTTCTCCGGCAAAGCTGAAAGACAACACCATCTGCAGCAGCAGAATCGCAATCGGTGTATAAGAACCCAGCAAATGAACGGGTAACAGCGCCATACATAATGTTGCAACGCCGGTAATCTGGCTGGTTAAAACCAATGCCGCTTTTTTCCCTGCTCTGTCCGCATAACGCCCGATAATATAGCCGCCGATCGGACGTGCCAGAAAACGCAGCGCAAATATTCCCCAGACCATTTCGGTTGCTGATTCATAACCCAGCCTTTCAAGTTCAGCGCTGAGATATACGGAGATTGCCGCAAAAACCGCGATATCGTAATACTCCAGTGCATTCCCTGCCACGGCACCCAGCCGGTATCTCCATTTCATTCTCAGTTCCCTTTGATCCTGATAAAGACGGGCTGCCCGGCAGCCCGTTCTGTTGCGTTGTTATTTGTACAAATGGCTTATGGCAGACTCACCAGCGTATCCAGGCACGCCAGTGTGATCCCGTTTTCTTTCAGTGCATGAAACACCCCGCCGGACGAGGCATGCGGGCAGCCCAGTTTTTCTTTTATCCGCTGAATACGTTTATGCTCTGATGCTTCTGAACATCCCTGCACTGCACTGATCTCTTTTACTTTACGATGGGATAATAATAACCGGATGGTGAGGATTTCTTTGCGGGTAAAACGGATATTGCCGAAACGCATATATTGGTGGATATCTAAAATATCAGCAGAGTCATTATTTATCCGGTCACTTTCATTATCAGATTCATTTATCTCTGCCCGCAACGGTAAAATTAATTCTTCTTTTTTCTGCCAGAGCCTGTCTGCGTAATCAGAAATAACCGGCTTCCATTTATAGATGGTCATCATATCCGCGACAGATAATTTTTCTCCTGAGTTAATGGACACAATCTCAAATAAATCGCCGTGCTTCGTACAGAAATCTACTTTAAACTGACTGTTTTTTCCCTTCCGTAAAACCGTTCTGTACTCATCACTGTAGTTGCTCCAGTACTGAATTCCTGCACTCAGGCGTTCACCGATACGTAAATCCATATCATCCCCCCAGAATGTCAGCAGCCAGTCGTAGTCACTGGATAATACATTGACAGATTTTTCAGAAAGATTAATTCTGGAATAATTAATACCCATATCATTCCAATCAAAATATTGAGAAAAATCATTTGTCAGATTATTACATAATTCTTCCATTGCGATACTTTGAATATTCATATTATTCCCTGTGCAAGTGTATTCACGTTGAATCACTTTAATGTTTAGCATAGTGAAATGAAATTACAACCCCTCAATTTACTCGTATTTTAAAATTTATAATTTAACTTACCCTTTAATTTCAGAACTAATATCACTAATTAGCATGATATTAAATACTCACTAAATTTAGTCAGATTAATTAATAAAGGAATAAATATGAGTAAAGCACAAGACTGGCATCCGGCGGATATTATTGCCGCCATCAAAAAAAGAGGAACATCATTGTCGGCACTGTCGCGTAATGCCGGATTACGGCCATCGACACTGAATAATGCCCTTGCCCGGCGCTGGCCGAAAGGAGAAAAGATTATTGCGGATTTCCTGAATGTATCACCGGCCGAAATATGGCCTTCGCGTTATATGCAAAAAATATACTGATGATAATAAATAAAAACCCCGGATCACGGGGAACAGCGCGTGATCCGGGGACAATGTATTATGTCACACCAGTTTCAGCCGGATTTTGGCTTCACTGATAGCCGCAGCCACCTGCTCCGGTGAAACACCGCCTTTCGCACAGCGTTTTTCCAGACAGGACTGAAGTGACAGGATGTCATACACATCCAGGGCAATTACCGGACTGAATTCCTGCAATTCTGTCAGCGGCATTTCCTCCAGCGCCACACCTTTTGCTATCGCGCCGACCACCACTTCACCGACAATATGATGCGCCTCGCGGAACGGAACGCCTTTTGCCACCAGGTAATCCGCCAGTTCTGTCGCGTTGGCATAGCCCTGTTTGGCCGCTTCCTCGCAGCGCGGACGTTTCACCTGAATGCCTTCCAGTACCAGTGCCGCCATATGCAGGCAGTCCAGCCAGCTGTCGAGTGCATCAAACAGCCCTTCTTTGTCTTCCTGCATATCCTTGTTATAGGCGAGCGGCAGACCTTTGAGGGTCATCATCATGCCGGTCAGTGCGCCCTGCACCCGGCCGCATTTGCCACGGATAAGCTCGAGAGCATCCGGGTTCTTTTTCTGCGGCATCAGAGAAGAGCCGGAGGTGACGCGGTCGGATAATTCAATAAACGCTGCTTCGCCGCTGTTGAAGAAAATCATATCTTCAGCAAAGCGGGAGAGATGCACCATGCTGATCGCCGCATCACTGAGCAGTTCCAGCACATGGTCGCGATCAGACACGCTGTCGAGGCTGTTGCGGGTCGCACCGGCGAATCCCAGCCAGCCGGCCAGCTGTTCCCGGTCGATGGCATACGCGGTTCCGGCCAGCGCACCCGAGCCGAGCGGGCTGTAATCAAAACGCGCCAGGGCATCGCGGACACGGCTTTCATCCCGCGCCAGCATTTCACTGTACGCCAGGCACCAGTGGGCAAATGTCACCGGCTGTGCCCGCTGTAAGTGGGTGTAGCCCGGCATCACCGCATCCTGATTCTGTTCTGCCGTCAGCACCAGCGCCTGCTGTAATTCCTGCAATGCCGCGAGGATCTGGCTGACCGCCTCTTTGCACCACAGTTTTAAATCCGTGGCCACCTGGTCGTTACGGCTGCGTCCGGTGTGGAGTTTTTTCCCCAGATCGCCGACTTTGCCGATCAGTTTGCCTTCCACCCAGCTGTGGATATCTTCCGCATCACTGCGCAGAATGGCACGCGGGTCAGCCTGCACTTCCGCCAGCAGCTCATTCAGTGCCTGCTCCAGCGCCGCCTGCTCCTGTGCGGTCAGCACATTGACCGTCACCAGTGCTTTCGACCAGGCCACAGAGCCGGTGATATCCTGCTCCGCCAGACGATAGTCGAATCTCAGCGAGTCGTTGAATTGTTTGAACCGTTGATCTGCTTCCTGACTGAAGCGTCCGCCCCACAGTGCCATACATTTTCCCTTTCTGTTTTTAATGATAAATCAGTCTGATGCACGTCCCTGTGCATAATCTCCCTGTCTCCCGCCGGTTATTTCTGTGCTTTCAGTGCACGGATCCGCGAGGAGAGTGAATACAGGCGGATAAAGCCGCCCGCATGGCTGTGGTCATACACATCATCTTCGCCGAAAGTGGCGAACTCTTCGGAATAGAGGCTGTTGGCGGATTGTTTCTGAATCGCCGTGACCTGTCCTTTATAGAGTTTCAGCACCACTTCACCGCTGACCTCTTCCGCCAGGGAATCCGCAGCTGCCTGAATGGATTTACGCAGCGGGGCAAACCAGCGGCCGTCATACACCACATAGGACATCTCCAGACCAATCTGCTGACGCCATTTGAAGCTGTCGCGGTCAAGGATGATTTCTTCCAGTCCGCGCAGTGCCGCCATCATGATGGTGCCCCCCGGGGTTTCATAACAGCCGCGGGATTTCATGCCCACCAGCCGGTTTTCAATAATATCGATCCGGCCGATACCGTGTTTCGCACCCAGTTCATTCAGGGTATTCAGGCAGTTATACGGAGACAGTGCTTTACCGTTCACCCCGGTGACTTCACCGGCCTTAATGGTGACAGTGACCAGCTCCGGCTGATCCGGGGCTTCCTGCGGATCTGCGGTCCACACCCAGCAATCGGCATTCGACTGATTCCACGGACTTTCCAGCACGCCGCCTTCGGTAGAGATATGCCACGCATTTTCATCACGGCTGTAGATTTTTTCCAGGGTCGCGGTGGTCGGGATATTACGGACTTTCAGGTAATCCAGCAGAGCCTCACGGGAACGCAGATCCCACTCACGCCACGGCGCAATGACTTTCAGCTGTGGCGCCAGAGCGGTGTAGGTTCCCTCAAAACGCACCTGGTCATTCCCTTTGCCAGTCGCACCGTGTGCCAGGGCATCCGCGCCGACTTTCAGTGCCAGCTCCACCTGGGCTTTGGCGATAATCGGCCGCGCCATCGATGTACCGAGCAGATATTTACCTTCATACAGTGCGCCGCTTTTCAGCACCGGATAGACAAAATCTTTGATAAATTCTTCGCGCAGATCGACGACATAGCAGGAAGATGCGCCGGAGTTCAGTGCTTTCTGCTCAACACCGTCGAGATCTTCCGCGCTCTGGCCGATATTGGCGACAAATGCCACCACTTCGCAGTTATCATAATGCTCTTTCAGCCACGGAATAATCGCCGATGTATCCAGACCGCCGGAGTAAGCCAGTACGATTTTTTTAATGCCTGTTTTTTTTGCCTCTGTCATAACCCTGTCCTTTCAGTAAATGTTATCCGCCGCTGCGGAGTGATTCTGCCAATGTGCTGATAATCCGGATTACGCGGAAATCCGCGTGCCGATGGCTTCGCCATCAAATAATAAATGCAGCTGATCCGCATGACGCCAGGAGGCGATATCCACCGGGCGCCCCAGTGTGGCCGCCGCTTCCAGCGCCGCATTCACTTTTACAATCATGCCGTCGGTGATAATGCCGTCGTCGATCATTTTCTGTGCATGTACACCATCGAGTGCTTTGATTTTCTGTCCTTTGCCGTCCAGGATGCCGCTGACATCCGACAGCAGGACCAGATCCGCGCCCAGCGTTTCCGCAATGGCGGTAGCCGCCTGATCCGCATTCACATTCATCAGCAGTCCGTCTTCCGTGATGCCGATGGAACTGATGACCGGCAGAAAACCGTTGTTCAGTAACAGATTCAGCAGAACCGGGCTGCCGGGTTCCGCTTTACCGACATGGCCCAGTTCATCACTTAGTGGTGTGACTTTCACACTCTGACCATCCCCGAGACACAAGCCGGTACCGTTGAGCTGATAACGGGTCGCCCACGCCAGCAGTGTTTTGTTGGCACTGCCCGCCAGCGCCCCGGTGATAATATCTATCTGATCCGCCGGGGTGACCCGCAGTCCCTGCTTTTTCACCACCGGTAACTGTAATTTCGCCATCAGTTCATCCACCACGCAGCCGCCGCCGTGAACGATGACGATGCGGCGGTCATTTGACGCCCGGTATGCGGCCAGTGCGGTGAATAAACGCCCGAGAGCTTCTTCGCTGTCCAGTAACACACCGCCTAATTTGATGACTAATGGTTCCATTTCCGTTTTCCGTCAGATAAAAGAGTGAGCCGGGCTGTCTGCTTACTGTGGCAGCAGGGACAGCGTTTCATTAAAGCCAAAACGAATATTCATGCACTGAACCGCCTGAGCAGCAGCCCCTTTGAGCAGATTATCCTCTGCGCCAGCGACAATCAGATGCTCTCCCTGCACGGCAAAGCCCAGGTCGCAGAACGGCTGGCCGACAACGGCATTCAGTGCCGGTACGCCGTGGTCATACACCCGCACCAGCGGTTTGTCGTCATAGGCCTTGTGATAGGCCGCGCTGACCTGCTCTGCGGTGACGCCGCTTTTCAGTCTGCAGGTGATGGTTGCCAGGATCCCGCGCTTAAAGTTGCCGAGATGCGGGGTAAAAATCACCGGGGTGCCGAGATGCGCGACAATTTCCGGCTGATGCCGGTGAGTAAACAGCCCGTAGGGTTGCAGACTCACCTCACAAAAACTGTTATTCAGCGCGGCTTTACGCCCCGCGCCGCTCACGCCGCTGGTGGCATTAATCACCGGCCATTGGGTCAGATTCAGTAAGTCATTATCCAGCAGCGGTTTCAGCGCCAGCTGGGAGACCGTCGGATAACAGCCCGGCACGGCAATCAGCTGCGCGGTGCGGATGTTGTCATGCTGCCATTCCGCCAGCCCGTACACGGCCTGCGCCAATAAGGCGGTATGTTTGTGTTCAAATCCGTAGTATTGTGGGTAAAAATTATCCTGCTGAACGCGGTAAGCGCCTGAAAGATCAAACACCGTGCAACCTGCCGCAAGGAAAACCGGCACGAGGTCATGGCTGACCTCATGGGCGGTTGCCAGGAACACCACATCGGTATTTTGTGCAACGGCAGCCGGGTCTGTCAGCGGCTCCAGCGGCAGATCCACCAGGCCTCTGAACTGCGGATGCAGATCCGAAAAGCATTTTCCGGCATCCGCACTATTGGCAGAAACCATCAGGCCGGTCAGTTCCGTCTGCGGATGGCGCCGGATATAAGCAGCGAGCTCTGCACCGGTATATCCGCTGGCACCGATAATCAGCGTTTTCAACATAAGTTATCTTCACCTTGTACCTGAAACACAAACAATGTATTTTTATTCACATAAACTGCATGAATATTGATACTATTATGACTAAAGGCTGTCAACAGTGAATATTAAATTACCTGCATTTATTGAGATTTATCGTCAGCTCATCGCGGCACCTTCCATCAGTTCCACGGAAGCGGAATCTGATCAGAGCAATGAAACTGTTATCAATCTGCTGGCGACCTGGTTTGAAACCCTGGGGTTTGATGTCGAGGTGCAACCCGTTCCGGAAACGCGCGGCAAGTTCAATCTGCTCGCGAGTCTCGGAGATGGCGACGGCGGTCTGCTGCTGTGTGGCCACACCGATACCGTCCCGTTTGATGAAGGCCGCTGGAGCAAAGATCCCTTCACCCTGACAGAGCAGAACAACAAGCTGTACGGGCTGGGAACGGCGGATATGAAAGGTTTCTTCGCCTTTATCCTCGATGCACTGCGTGATATCAGTGTGAAGGATTTGCAGCACCCGCTCTATATCCTCGCCACCGCAGATGAAGAAACCACCATGGCCGGGGCGCGCTATTTTGCCGCCAATGCCGCTATCCGCCCGTCCTTTGCCATTATCGGCGAACCCACCTCGTTACAGCCGGTGCGGGCACACAAAGGCCACCTCTCCAATGCTATCCGCATTACCGGTCAGTCCGGTCATTCCAGTGACCCGGAGCGCGGTGTCAATGCGATTGAGCTGATGAATGAATCCATCACGCACCTGATGTCGCTGCGTAACGAGCTGAAAGAAAAATTCAATAACCCGGCGTTTGTTATCCCGTATCCGACCATGAATTTCGGTCATATTCATGGTGGTGATGCGGCAAACCGTATCTGCGGCTGCTGTGAATTGCATATGGATATCCGCCCGCTGCCGGGCATGACCCTCAGCGATATTGATGACATGCTCAATACCACGCTGGAGCCGGTGAAACAACGCTGGCCGGGACGGCTGGCGATTGAGGAGCTGCATGCGCCGATCCCGGGTTACGCCTGCCCGACGGATCATAAAATGGTCGGTGTGATTGAAAACCTGCTCGGCGAAAAAGCGCAGACGGTGAATTACTGCACCGAAGCACCGTTTATTCAGGATCTGTGCCCGACCCTGGTGCTCGGCCCCGGGTCGATTGAACAGGCGCATCAGCCGGATGAGTTTCTCGAAACCCGCTTTATTGAGCCGACCCGCGAACTGCTGGCCCAGCTTGTCACCCATTTCTGCTGCAAAACCCCCGAATAATTCTTCTCAGCGGACAGCCCGCCTGTCCGCACTTTTCCCTCATCATGACAATCTTTCATGCAGTGTGTGAGAAACCCTCACCCGCATTGTGACAATTAGTGGTTGACGTTTAACCAATTCATCCCGTAATCTACATCCAGACGTCTAAACGTATAGACATTCAAATAATCACGTGCCGGGATATATACCCAACGTCATTCAGGATGCAGCCAACGAACCTGCAGTTTGAATGAATAAGGGTATTTGCGCCACGTACGACCGCGGAGGCAGCGATGAGTTTTTTACATATAGACCAGCACGAAGCACTGAATCAGAACCTGGCAGAACTGGCCGGCCGTGTGGCCGTATCCTTTGAATTCTTTCCGCCGGGCACACCGGAAATGGAAAAAACCCTGTGGCAGTCCATCGAACGTCTCAGTGTGCTGAAGCCGAAATTTGTTTCCGTCACTTACGGGGCGAACTCCGGCGAGCGGGACCGCACCCATTCGGTGATTAAAAGTATCAAAGAGAAAACCGGGCTGATTGCTGTTCCGCACCTGACCTGTATTGATGCCACCCGTGATGAGCTGAAAACTATCGCCGGAGATTACTGGGATAACGGCATCCGCCATATTGTGGCGCTGCGCGGCGACCTGCCGGACAGCAGCAGCAAACCGGATATGTATGCCGCTGACCTGGTCGGTTTGTTAAAATCGGTCGCCGATTTTGATATTTCCGTCGCCGCTTACCCGGAAGTGCATCCGGAAGCACGCAGTGCGCAGTCAGACCTGATTAACCTGAAAAAGAAAATTGATGCCGGTGCAGATCGCGCTATCACGCAGTTTTTCTTTGATGTCAGCACCTATCTGCGTTTCCGTGACCGCTGCGCGGCGGCGGGGATTGATGTGGAGATTGTACCGGGTATTCTGCCGGTCTCTAACTTCAGGCAGTTACAACGCTTTGCAGGAATGACTAATGTCCGCATCCCGGGCTGGCTCGGCACCATGTTTGAAGGGCTGGATGATGACCCGGAATCCCGCAAGCTGGTCGGGGCTTCCGTAGCAATGGAGATGGTGAAACTGCTCAGCCGTGAAGGCGTAAAAGATTTCCACTTCTACACCCTGAACCGTGCGGAACTGACTTACGCTATCTGCCATACCCTGGGTGTCCGCCCGGCGGCCTGCGTGGCATAATTTATCACGATCCGGGCACATATATCAGTATGTCGCCGGATCGTGAGCATCCGTCACAGCGAAAGGTAAGGCGTTTATGAGAACTCTTTAAATGCCTTTAATGTATTCGCCGCATACATCACGGACGGCCCGCCGCCCATGCCGATAGCAATACCCAGGGCTTCTGATAATTCCTGCTCTGTTACCCCCAGCTCCACCAGCGTTTTGGTATGAAAACCAATGCAACCGTCACAGCGGTTGGCAACGGCAATCGCCACGGCTATCAGCTCTTTGGTTTTTTTATCCAGTGCGCCGTCAGCGGTGCTGCTTTGCATGATGGACATAAATGCTCCCATCACGTCCGGAATATTTTTGTGTAATTCCTGCATGTTGCCGGCGATATCTTTGATCACATCTTTGTAGTAGGACATAGTCACCTCTGTTATAGATATTAATAATATATATTATTATATAATATTAAATCAGATAACAAACAACCCTTTTCCGGCAGGAAAATGTCAAAAAAATGGCCGCTGATAAAAGCGGCCATCCGGAGTAAAAAAGACGTGCTGATAATATCAGCCGGTATTACGCATCCCGGCAGCAATACCAGCAATAGTCACCATCAGGGCCTGCTCTACCTGCGGATCTGACTGCTCGCATTCACGTGAGCGGTGCAGCAGTTCGGCCTGCAGGACGTTCAGCGGGTCGGTGTATACGTTACGCAGGGCGATAGATTCTGCAATCCACGGCAGATCCGCCATTAACTGCTCATCTTTGGAAATCATCAGGACGCTCTTAATATCCTGTGATAACTGTTCGCGCAATTTTGCCCCCAGCGGCCACAGGCGCGGCTCCACCAGGCGCTGGTCATAGTATTCCGCCAGCCATAAATCGACTTTGGCAAACACCATTTCCAGCATACCGATACGGGTTCTGAAGAATGGCCACTGGTAATACATCACTTCCAGCATTGCCCGGTTGCCTTCATCCACGGCGGTTTTCAGAGCCGCGCCCGCACCCAGCCAGGCCGGCAGCATCAGACGGTTTTGCGACCAGGCAAAAATCCACGGAATTGCACGGAGGGTTTCCACACCACCGGTCGGACGGCGTTTTGCCGGACGGGATCCCAACGGCAGTTTACCCAGCTCCTGCTCCGGGGTGGCCGCACGGAAATACGGGACAAAATCCGGCTGTTCGCGGACATAGTCGCGGTACATCTCACAGGAGACATCAGAGAGGCGATCCATAATCGCGGCCCACTCCGGTTTCGGCTCCGGCGGCGGCAGCAGATTGGCTTCCAGGCTGGCGCTGGCATACATTGCCAGGCTGCTGATAGTGACCTGCGGCAGACCAAACTTAAAGCGGATCATCTCACCCTGCTCTGTCACACGCAGACCGCCTTTCAGGCTTCCCGGCGGCTGTGAGAGCAGTGCGGCGTGTGCCGGTGCACCGCCGCGGCCGATGGTGCCCCCGCGTCCGTGGAACAGCGTCAGTGTCACGCCTTCACGGGCGCAGACTTTAATCAGTGCATCCTGAGCGCGGTATTGTGCCCAGGACGCCGCCATTACCCCGGCATCTTTGGCAGAGTCAGAGTAACCGATCATCACCATCTGGCGGTCATTAATCAGATTGCGGTACCAGTCGATGCTCAGCAGGCGGGTTATGACACTCTCTGCGTTATTAAGGTCATCGAGAGTTTCAAACAGCGGTGCGACCGGCAATGTGACCGGGCTGCCGGATTCTTTCAGCAGCAGTTTGACCGCCAGGACATCCGACGGCACTTTTGCCATCGAAATCACATAGGAGGCGACAGAATTTTCCGGTGATTCGGCAATCACCCGGCAGGTATCAAAAACTTCGCGGGTTTCATTACTGCACTCCCAGTTCTGCGGCACCAGCGGACGTTTTGACTGGAGTTCACGCAACAGGAATTCCTGTTTTTCCTCTTCCGGCCAGGCGGCGTAATCCCCGAGGCCGAGATACTGTGTCAGTTCAGACAGCGCTTCGGTATGACGGGTACTTTCCTGGCGCACATCAATACGCACCAGCTGCAGACCGAAGCAGCGGATACGGCGCAGGGTATCCAGCAACTGACCGTTGGCAATAATCTTCATGCCGCACTCAACCAGTGAGCGGTAGCAGAGATACAGCGGCTCCCATAGCTCTTCGTTATCGGTCAGCAGGTTATCCGGTTTGATAGCCGGTTCACCGGCCAGGCAGCGCTCCAGATAGTCCAGTGTGCTTTTCAGACGGGCACGCAACTGTTTGGTGATAACGCGGTACGGCTCGGCGGCATCCTCACCCACGCGCTCACGCAGCTCCGGCGTGCACTCGCTCATGGAGAGCTCGGAGACCAGCACCTGAATGTCATTATAGAAAAGATCAGCAGCCTTCCAGCGGCTGAGGGTCAGCACGCGCCGGGTGATATCTGCCGTAACATTCGGGTTACCGTCACGGTCACCGCCCATCCAGGAGGTAAAGCGGATCGGTGTGGCTTCCACGGACAGGTTGTAATCCAGTGATGCCTCGAGCTGCTCGTTAAACTCGCGCAGGAACGCCGGAACTCCTTCCCACAGACTGTTTTCCACCACAGCAAAGCCCCACTTCGCTTCATCAAGCGGTGTCGGACGGTCTTTGCGGATTTCATCAGTGTGCCAGGCCTGTGCCACCAGCTGACGCAGACGGCGCATAATACGATCATGCTCATAATCAGCCAGGTCATCATGATCCAGCTGTGCAAGACAGGTGTTCACCGCCACCAGTTTGTGGATCAGGGTACGGCGGGCAATTTCGGTCGGATGTGCGGTCAGCACCAGCTCAATAGAGAGCTCATCCACGGCCTTGCGCATCTCTTCATTGGTAAAGTTTTTGGCTTTCAGCTGATCAAACAGCGCCGCCAGGGCAACCGGATTACTGGCCGCCTCACCGTGCGGCGAAATGCTGTGATACTGCTCCGCCACGTTGGTTAAATTCAGGAACTGGTTAAATGCGCGGGCAACCGGCAGCAGTTCTTCATTGGATAGATTTTGCAGTGTCATCAGCAGCTTCTGCCGCTGGATTTCATTACCGGCCTGTGACGCTTTGGATAACTTACGGATGGATTCTACTTTCTCGAGAATATGTTCACCCTGGGCCTCTTTGATCGTGTCTCCGAGTAGTTTCCCGAGCATACTGACGTTACTGCGCATTGCGGAATATTGTTGATTCATACGACCCCTGACCCTTATTGACGGCAGAATCCTATGACCGCCGGTGAGGAACTTTCAGCCGGCAGTTCTCTGTCCTGTACATCTTAGTGATTTCATACGACGGATTAATTCTTATTTTGTGACGCCGTTCCCTTGCATTTATCTCTGCCCTATATTCATATCAAAAAAAACGCGCTTTGAAAGGACTTTATCAGATTTAATTACCGTGCTGCTATCATGTTGCGCACCGGCAGGTGCCGGATTATCGGGTAAAAATCCGTCCCGCCAGCATAATGAAAGGGAAAAACAAACGTCACAGACAGATATCGCGAATTAAGGCAAAAATAGTAACGATTCAGCCTGAGCGAAAATCCTCAGTCCGGCGGGGAAAAATTCAGCGGGGAAGTGTAACGGGAAACCGTTAACAGAAAACTGCGGGAAGTAAAAATAGTAACGGGATGCAATTAAATCCGTTAATCGCATCCCGCCGGGATTGTTTCTGTCCTTAGCCTGACTTCCTGTCAGAAGAAGCACGTCCGGTGCATATCCTTACCATGACATCCTGTCACAGCCATCATCCATAATGGTTATATGTCCATCTTGAAACATCACCATGCGCTATTTATACCAACCCTGTACTATAAACGTAATAAGACAATTCCCGTTATCGTCATTTTTTGTCCCGTATAGTAACTTTTTAAGACTATTTAACCCCGGTGATAGTCGGAATCCGATGAATTACAGCAATTGTGCCAGACGGTTTAAATCTGACTGAATCGCCCCGGCAGTAACATCACGTCCGGCTCCAGGCCCGCGGATCACCAGCGGATTATCGCGGTACCAGCGGCTTTCCACCGCAAAGAGATTATCCCCCGGCTGCAGTGCGGCCAGCGGATGATCAGGCCGGACCGCTTCCACCCCGACCCGCGCTTTGCCGTTGGCATCAAAACGGGCCACGTAGCGCAGCACCATGCCCATTTCACGGGCAGCTTCCAGGCGGCAGGCCATCTGTTCATTCAGCGCAGTGACATTCTCGAAGAAGTGATCCGGTGTGCCTTCCTGTGCCGCTTCCGGCACCAGGGATTCCACACGGACATCTTCCGGCTCAATTTCATACCCGGCTTCACGGGCGAGGATAATCAGCTTGCGCATCACATCCCGGCCGGATAAATCAATACGCGGATCCGGTTCGGTCAGCCCCTGCTGCCAGGCCTGTTCCACCAGTTCACTGAACGGCACAGTGCCGTCAAATTGCAGGAACAGCCAGGAGAGCGTACCGGAGAAGATCCCGCTGATCGCAATAATGCTGTCTCCGCTTTCATGCAGATCCCGCACACAGTGGTTGATCGGCAGTCCCGCACCGACAGTGGCGTTGTACAGCCAGTGACGCCCGGTTTTGCGGAATGCATCGCGGATCTGGCGGTAATCGCGGGTTTTTGCCGCCCCGGCAATTTTGTTGGCGCTGATGACATGGAAACCGTACGCGGCAAAATCGGCGTAGCTTTCCGCCAGGGTTTGGCTGGCAGTCAGGTCGATAATCACCAGGTCATCAAACGGATGGTTGCGCATCCACAGATACAGGGTGTCCTCATCGGCGATCGGCTCTGCTTCCTCATTGAAGAAAGCCAGTGCGCGGCTCGGATCCAGCCCGTCATAGCTGAGCAGCGCTCTTTCGCTGTCCGCCACCCCGGCGAGAACAAATTCAAACCCGCTGCGGGCAGAGAGATTACTCTGCTCACGCGCAAACAGTTCCAGCCAGCGGCTGCCGATATTGCCTTTGCCGAACACCATCAGGCCGATCTGCTTTTCCGCACGGAACAGGCTCTGGTGCAGACCCTGAATCACATGCCCGGTCTGACGGGTGCGCAGAATAGCCACGAGGCTGATGCCGTCCTCGGCCTGCCAGATAAACTCCACCGGCTGATCTTTGAGCTGCTGATAAAAACGGTGGTAATGCAGGAGGTTTTTACAGACCCCCGCCCCGACCAGCGCCACCAGCGAGAAGCCGTCACGCAGTGTCAGTGTGCCCGGCAGTCCGGCGCTTTCCAGCACATGCAGGGCGCTGTCTGCCACTTCGGCGGTATAACTGAGCTGAATAAGATTGTCATCATTATGCAGTCCGACCGCCAGCGGACGGATCTGGCTGCGTTTAAGCAGCAGATCAATACTTTTATAACGCGCTCTGGCGTCATCCCCGGCCGGCAGGCGGATATCAATCAGACAAACCTCATCATGGTTGGTCACGATCTTCGCCCCGGTGCCGGATGCCAGCACACGCTCAATTTTTGTCGAGCCCTGTTCCGGCTGGTAACTGCAGCGCAGCTGTAAATCGATATCACTGACGGACACCGGCTGTAAAGTGCGGGTATGCAGCACCGGTGCCGCCAGACGTGCCAGTTCACTGGCTTCATCCAGACGCAGCAGCGGCAGCAGACAGGCATCTTTGACTTTGCGCGGATCCGAGCTGTAAACCCCCGCGACATCACTCCAGATAGTCACTTTTTTCACCCCGGCCAGCGCACCGACCTGAGTGGCGGAATAGTCACTGCCGTTACGGCCGAGCAGCACGGTTTCCCCGGCACGGTTACGGGAGATAAACCCGGTCACCACCAGGCGTTTACCCGGATGCAGCGCCAGCAGCTCTGCCAGCAGCGGCTGCGACCGCGCAGTATCGACTTCCGGCTGAGCCGCCCGCTCCGCGCACAGGAATGTCCGGGCATCCAGCCATTGCGCTGCCATGCCCTGCTCCTGAAGCACCTGCGCCATCAGACGGGCAGACCAGATCTCCCCGTGGCCGACCACTTCCGCGTAAATCACATCATTCAGCGGGTGTTTCAGCAGTTCCGCCAGGCGGTGAATATCATCATTAAACTGGAAAATCAGGACATTGGCCTGAATCTCCGGCAGCAAATCACTGATAAGGGCTGTCTGATAGCGTTGCAGGGTCTGTTGCGCCTGCTCTGCGGCAGCGCGGTCACTCTGACTCAGTTTGACCCAGTTAATCAGCTGGTTGGTGGTGCTGCCGGCGGCAGACACGACCATCAGGTCATCCGGCTCACTGTAGTTCGCCATAATATTCGCCACCCGCAGATAGCATTTTGCATCTGCCAGGCTGCTGCCGCCGAATTTATGTAACTGACGCCCTTTTTCATCAATCGCCAACGCACTCATGATTACCCTTACCCCTTAGTCACTGACTGAAATGCGCGATCCAGATCAGCAATCAAATCACCGCTGTCCTCAATCCCCGCAGAAATACGTAATAAGCTGTCTGAAATTCCCGCTGCATGCCGCGCCTGCTCCGGCATTCCCGCATGTGTCATGGTCGCGGCATGGGAAATCAGCGTTTCCACCCCGCCCAATGACTCTGCTAGTGTAAAGAGAGACAGGTGAGATAAAAAGCGGGAAATTGCAGCTTCATCACCATTAATGTCAAAACTGAGCATTGCGCCGAATCCTTTCTGCTGCTTTGCGGCCAGTTCATGCCCGGGATGCGTCACCAGTCCCGGATAATACACTTTTTTCACCAGCGGCTGGCGCACCAGATAATCCGCCAGAATTCCGGCATTTTTTTCCTGTAAGGTGATCCTCGGGATCAGCGTGCGGATACCGCGCAACAGCAGATAGCTGTCAAACGCCCCCAGCGTCACACCGATATTATTGGCCCACCACGCCAGTGTTTCGCAATGCTCTGCGTCTGCGGCGATCACCACACCGGCCACCACATCGGAGTGCCCGTTCAGGTATTTGGTACAGGAATGAATAACAAAATCCGCCCCCAGCGCCAGCGGCTGCTGTAATGCCGGGCTGAGAAACGTGTTATCCGCCGCCACCAGCGCCCCGGCCTGATGCGCCTTCTCACTGACGGCCGCGATATCCGTGATACGCAGCAGCGGGTTACCCGGCGTTTCAATCAGTACCAGCTTCGGTTTTTCCGCCAGCGCGGCACTGAGCGATGCCTCGTCATTCATATCCGCAAAGCGGACGGTAAAATGGCCGCGCTGCTGACAACTGTCGAGCAGCCGGTAAGTGCCGCCGTAGCAGTCATGAGGGGCCACAATCACATCCCCCGGTGACAAAAACACGGTAAACAGCAGATGCAGTGCTGACATCCCGCTGCTGGTCACCACCGCCCCGGCGCCACCTTCCAGCTCCGCCAGCGTACGCCCGGTGATATCCCGCCCGGGATTGCCGCGCCGTGAATAATCATGTTCACGCGGGCTGTTGAAGGCCGGAAAATTATAGGTTGATGAGAGATACACCGGCGGTATGACACAGCCGAATTGGGTCTCTTCATTGAGTCCGTTATGAATTGCCGCTGTCGCGGGTTTGCGTGCCATACCTCTTTCCCTGTCAGTAACCGAACGAGTTATCAGCATATCCGCGGTTCATTTAGACGTCAATATGTCTGGACATCCATCCTGCTTTACGGTTATATATACAAGTGGGATAATACGGTATCAGTCAGGTACTTTTCTGTGCCCGGCTCCTCCTCAAACTGACTAAGATAACAAGGTAATCCATGGCTGAATGGAACGGCGAATATATCAGCCCTTATGCTGAGCATGGCAAAAAAAGTGAGCAGGTAAAGAAGATTACAGTTTCTATCCCGTTGAAAGTGCTTAAAATTTTAACGGATGAGCGCACGCGCCGCCAGGTGAATAACCTGCGTCATGCCACCAATAGCGAACTGTTATGTGAAGCATTTCTGCATGCTTTTACCGGACAGCCACTGCCCGATGATGATGATCTGCGCAAAGAACGCAGTGATGAAATCCCGGAAGTGGCGAAAGAAATTATGCGCCAGCATGGGGTCGACCCGGATACGTGGGAATATTGAGTTTTATCCGCGTGTTATACGACTTCTCAACCCGGAAACAGACATAAAAAAACGCCCTGTGAAATATTTTCATTCAGGGCGTTTTTTATGGAACAGAGCGCGGCATGCCGCGCAGTGCCATTATTTCTTCGCAGAAGGAACGCTGAAGCGTTTGTTGAAGCGATCAACACGGCCGCCGCTTGCAACGTCACGCTGTTTACCGGTGTAGAACGGGTGGCATTCGCCGCACACGTCCAGGTTCAGGTTGTGACCTGCGGTAGAGTTAATTTTCATTACGTTGCCGCAAGAGCAGGTTGCAGTGATTTCTGCGTAGTTAGGATGAATACCTTTTTTCATGGGAAAACCTCGGTTAAGGCCGTGTCGCTATCCGAGCCTTTTTGCCGGACACCACACGTCGTGTTGATGATAAGTTATCGGTGGTATTTTAATTACCAAAGGCGGCGGATCATACAGAAATTCCCTGAACCATGCAATGAAATCCGCTGTCTTTTCGTGGTATTCTGGATCCCGTTTTGCGGATAATTTCCCTGTTTTTACCGGGGAAAAGCTGAAATCCGGTGATTATTCAGACACTTTTGCGCCTTTTCCGCCGCTGTGTATTTTTTACACGTCGGCGCTCTGCCGATAATGGACATTATAATGACAGTCGTCCGGGTGATATTACCAGTACCTCTGACACAAACATTTGACTATTTACTGCCTGATAATATGCCCCGCCCGGTACCGGGGGCACGGGTGATTGTGCCGTTCGGACGGCAGAAACAGGCAGTCGGCATTGTGGCTGAACTGGCGGAAACCAGCACCTTCAGCCCGGAGAAACTCAAACCGGTCATTGCCTGTCCGGATGATGACACGCTGTTTCCCGGTGATCTGTGGCCACTGCTGAACTGGGCGGCGCAGTATTATCATTATCCGTTAGGGGAAGTGCTGTTTCATGCCATGCCGATTTTGCTGCGTCAGGGCAAAGAGGCCGCCTTTGCACCGCTGTGGTGCTGGGAAGTGACGCCGGAAGGGCGGGAGATTGATATCCACACCCTCAAACGCTCCCCGAAACAGCAGCAGGCACTGGCCTGTCTGCGCCGTCAGCCTGTTTACCGCCATCAGACTGCGGAATATGAACTCAGCGACAGTGCATTGCAGGGACTGAAAAAGAAAAACCTGATCACCCTGAACGATGTGCAGCCGGAGAGCAAACCCTGGCAGCCGGGATTTGCCGTCACCGGCGAACGACTGAAACTCAATACCGAGCAGGCCACCGCTGTGGGAGCGATCCGCGCAGAGCAGCATCAGTTTTCCCCCTGGCTGCTGGACGGTGTGACCGGCTCCGGGAAAACCGAGGTGTATCTCAGTGTGCTGGAAAATGTGCTGGCTGAAGGCCGCCAGGCCCTGGTACTGGTGCCGGAAATCGGCCTGACCCCCCAGACCATCGCCCGTTTCCGCGCCCGTTTTCAGGCACCGGTGGATATTCTCCATTCCGGCATGAATGACAGCGAACGGCTGGCTGTCTGGCTGCGGGCAAAACGCGGGGAGACCGCCATTGTTATCGGTACCCGCTCCGCGCTGTTCACGCCGTTTACCTCTCTCGGCATCATTATTATCGATGAGGAGCACGACGGCTCCTATAAACAGCAGGATGGCTGGCGTTATCACGCCCGTGATCTGGCCGTGTTCCGCGCCAAGAAAAATGATATTCCGATTGTGATGGGAACGGCGACCCCGTCACTGGAAACCCTGTTTAATGTCCGGCAGAAAAAATACAAAGTCCTGCCGCTGACGCAGCGGGCGGGAAATGCACAGCTTGCCGATCAGCATCTGCTCGACCTGAAAGGGCTGCCGCTGACCTCCGGGCTGTCACAACCGCTGATCAAACGCATCCGCCACCATCTGGCCGCAGATAATCAGGTCATTCTGTTCCTCAACCGGCGCGGCTTTGCTCCGGCAATGCTGTGCCACGAGTGCGGCTGGATAGCGGAATGCCCGCGTTGTGACCATTTTTACACCCTGCACCAGAACCACCGCATGCTGCGCTGCCATCAGTGTGACAGCCAGCGCCCGGTACCGAAACAGTGTCCGCAGTGCGGCTCCACACAGCTGGTGCCGGTCGGGCTGGGTACCGAACAGCTGGAGGAGAGCATCACCCCGCTGTTCCCGGATATTCCGGTCACACGGCTGGATCGCGACACCACCAGCCGCAAAGGCGAGCTGGAGCAGCATCTGGCGGATGTGCATCAGGGCGGCGCACGCATCCTGATCGGTACCCAGATGCTGGCCAAAGGGCATCACTTTCCGGATGTCACCCTTGTCGCGCTGCTGGATGTCGACGGCGCACTGTTCTCCGGTGATTTCCGCGCGGCGGAGCGCTTTGCACAGCTCTACACCCAGGTCTCCGGCCGGGCGGGGCGTGCCGGGAAACGCGGCGAGGTCATTTTACAGACTCACCATCCGGAACATCCGCTGCTGACCGTGCTGCTGGAAAAAGGCTATGCCGCCTTCGCCGCACAGGCACTGAATGAGCGGCAGAGTGTCTGTCTGCCACCTTATACCAGCCAGGTGATGATCCGCGCCGAAGATCAGAATAATCAGCGGGCGAATGCATTCCTGCAGACGGTACGCCAGTTATTCGAATCCCATCCGCTGCGGGATGAGCATTTCTGGCTGATGGGGCCGCTGCCAGCTATCCAGGCCAAACGCGGCGGACGTTTCCGCTGGCAGTTGCTGTTACAGCATCCGTCCCGCAGTCAGCTGCAGAAAATTGTCGCGCAGGCCATTCCGTATATTCAGCAGATGCCGGAAAGCCGGAAAGTCCGCTGGAATGTGGATGTCGATCCGACCGACGGCTGAGACTGACGTCTCACGGAAAGTGCGCGTTGTCTCAAAAAATTGAGATAACTCACAGTTTTATGCAAACCAGGTAACAGATTAATTTTACAAAGGGCTTAGAATAGCCGTTAATAGAACGATTAATAAACCGTCTGAATTTCACTTAAGAAGCTCAGGCGGTTTTTCACAGGCATGTGAAAAGTCCAGCGGACCATAATGATCACAAAAACCGCGCAATCGATACACTTACAGGGTAACCAAAGGAATTAATGATGGAACCACGCCGTAACGATACCGGCGCGACAATGAAAGATGTCGCCAGAGCCGCAGGCGTCTCGACCGCGACCGTGTCGCGGACACTGATGAATCCGGAGAAAGTGTCTGTGCAGACACGGCAGAAAGTGGAAAATGCTGTCCTTGAAGTGGGGTATTACCCGCACAATCTGTCCCGGGGGATGAAACGTAACGAATCCCGCACTATTCTGGTGATTGTGCCGGATATCGGTGATCCGTTTTTTACCGATATTATTGTCGGCATCGAGGAAATTGCCGCCAAACACGGCTATCTGGTTCTGATCGGTGACTGCCGTTATCAGCACAAGCCGGAACACACCTTTGTGAATCTGATTGTCACCAAACAAATTGACGGTATGGTGCTGCTCGGCTCCGATGTGCCGTTTGACAGCCGCCACGATGAACAGCGTCACTTCCCGCCGATGGTGATGGCCAACGAATTTGCCCCGGAGCTGGAGCTGCCGACGGTGAATATTGATAACCTGACCGCCGCCTTTAATGCCACCCATTACTTACAGTCACTCGGACACACCCGTATCGCCTGTATTTCCGGGCCGGAAGAACTGCCGTTGTGTCAGTACCGTGTCGAAGGGTATATTCAGGCCATGCGCCGTATGGGAATGCCGGTACGGGAAGAGTATCTGGTGCGCGGGGATTTCACCCACGAGAGCGGCGCGGAATGTGCCGCACAGCTGCTGGCACTGCCGGAACCACCGACCGCGATTTTCTGCCACAACGATATTATGGCTATCGGCGTTCTCTGGGCAGCCAGAAAACAGGGGCTGACACTGCCGCAGGATCTCTCGGTTGTCGGTTTCGATGATTTACCGGCTGCACAATACTGTTCGCCGACCCTGACGACTATCGCACAGCCCCGTTATGAAATCGGCCGTCAGTCTTTCTTACTGCTGCTGGAACAGTTGCAGGGACACACCGTGGCAAAAGGCTCGCGCCTGCTGGATTCTGATTTAATCATCAGAGAAAGTGCCTGTGCGCCTAAAAGCTAGGCAAAATCCATAAGGTTAAGTAACATGTAACGCTGAATAATATGTTCCCTTAACCGACTCATTAGTGAATTGAAACAGTGGCACAACGAGATTATGTGGGACGCGGACGCTCTGCGCCGCGTAAAAAAAGTAAATCACGGAAGAAAAGTCAGGCGAAAGGCCTGCCGTTCACCACATTGGTGATCGCCGTGGCACTGGTGGTCGTTTTTGTCGGCGGCCTGTTCTATCTGGTCCATAACAAAAAAAGTCAGACCGCTTCTGACAGCATCATTCCGCCTGCGCATCAGCAGAGTACCGGTAACGGTCTCCCGCCGATCCCGGAGGAGCGCTGGCGTTATATCAAAGAGCTGGAAAACCGCGAAGCCGGGGTACCGGAACAGTATTACTCCAACCCGCAGGCACCGGCCAACCGCATTGATCCGAATGCCAAACTGACCCAGGAACAGCGGCTGCTGCTGGAACAGATGCAGTCTGATATGCAGCAGGCACCGGTTCAGTTACAGGAAGTACCGGCAAACGGCACGGTTCCGCGCTCTCAGGTTGTGGTTACCGGCCAGGATCCGCAGCTGCGTATGCAGCCGGAAACCCGCCCGGCACCGCAGCCGGCCGAAAAACCGGCTGAGAAACCAAAACCGGTACAGGAAAAACCGCAGGCTGCGCCTGAGCGCTGGTTAATCCAGTGCGGATCATTCCGTGAGAGTGGTCAGGCAGAAGAAGTCCGCGCCGGTCTCGCCTTCTCCGGTATCGAAAGCCGGGTGTCCCAGGGCGGCGGCTGGTATCGTGTGATGCTCGGCCCGTATGAAAAATCCGCCGCGCAGTCGGTGAAAAGCCGTGCCGCTGATGCCGGCGTAACAAATTGTATTCTTCGCTCCGCCGGGGGTTGAAATCCTTCAGCCCTCCCCCCATATCTCTAGTTAATTCTGTGCCGCCGGGAATATACCCGGCGGCCTCTCTCCATCCTTTAGCACAACCAGGGGCTGACTCATGACAACAATCGTAAGTGTTCGCCGTAATGGCCAGGTCGTAATTGGTGGTGATGGGCAGGCGACAATGGGTAATACCGTCATGAAAGGTAATGTCCGCAAAGTCCGCCGCCTCTATCACGACAAAGTCATTGCCGGTTTCGCCGGTGGCACCGCGGATGCCTTTACCCTCTTCGAACTGTTTGAACGCAAACTTGAACTCCATCAGGGACACCTGACAAAAGCCGCCGTTGAGCTCGCCAAAGACTGGCGTACCGACCGCATGCTGCGCAAACTGGAAGCCCTGCTGGCCGTTGCCGATGAAACCGCATCGCTGATTATCACCGGCCAGGGGGATGTCGTTCAGCCTGAAAATGATCTGATTGCCATTGGTTCCGGCGGCCCGTACGCCCAGGCAGCAGCCCGTGCCATGCTGGAAACCACCGATCTGAGTGCCCGTGAAATCGCGGAGCGCGCACTGACTATTGCCGGTGATATCTGTATCTACACCAACCACAATCTGAATTTTGAAGAATTACCTTCAAAAGCATAAGGATCGACGTTATGTCCGAAATGACTCCACGCGAAATTGTCAGCGAACTCGATAACCATATTATCGGCCAGGATAAAGCCAAACGTGCTGTTGCCATCGCGCTGCGTAACCGCTGGCGCCGTATGCAGCTCAATGAGGAGTTGCGTCACGAGGTCACCCCGAAAAATATTCTGATGATCGGCCCGACCGGTGTCGGTAAAACCGAAATTGCCCGTCGTCTGGCTAAACTGGCCAATGCGCCATTTATCAAAGTCGAAGCCACCAAATTCACCGAAGTCGGTTATGTCGGTAAAGAAGTGGATTCCATCATCCGTGATCTGACTGATTCCGCTGTGAAAATGGTGCGTCTGCAGTCTATCGAGAAAAACCGTTTCCGTGCTGAGGAAATGGCCGAAGAACGCATTCTCGATGTTTTAATCCCGCCGGCAAAAAATAACTGGGGCCAGACTGACACCCAGGCAGAGCCGTCAGCTGCCCGCCAGGCATTCCGCAAAAAGCTGCGCGAAGGTCAGCTGGATGACAAAGACATTGAAATTGAAGTCTCTGCCGCACCAATGGGTGTGGAAATCATGGCACCTCCGGGCATGGAAGAGATGACCAGCCAGTTACAGTCCATGTTCCAGAACCTGGCCGGACAGAAACAAAAACCACGCAAAATGAAGATCAAAGAAGCTTTCAAACTGCTGGTTGAGGAAGAAGCCGCCAAGCTGGTCAATCCGGAAGAGCTGAAAGAGCAGGCCATTGAAGCGGTTGAACAGCACGGTATCGTGTTTATCGATGAGTTCGATAAAATCTGTAAGCGCGGCGGCCAGTCCTCCGGGCCGGATGTGTCCCGCGAAGGGGTTCAGCGTGACCTGCTGCCGCTGATTGAAGGCTGTACTGTTTCCACCAAGCACGGCATGGTCAAAACCGACCACATCCTGTTTATCGCCTCCGGTGCGTTCCAGGTTTCCAGCCCGTCTGACCTGATCCCGGAATTACAGGGTCGTCTGCCTATCCGTGTGGAATTACAGGCACTGACCACGGAAGATTTCGAGCGCATCCTGACCGAACCGAACGCCTCACTGACGGTTCAGTACAAAGCACTGATGGCCACCGAAGGTGTGGATATCACCTTTACAGCCGACGGCATCCGTAAAATTGCTGAATCTGCATGGCAGGTCAACGAAACCACCGAAAATATCGGTGCCCGTCGTTTACATACGGTGCTGGAACGATTAATGGAAGAAATTTCCTACGATGCCAGTGAAAAACAGGGTCAATCCATTGAGATCAATGCGGAATATGTGAAAGATCATCTGGATCAGCTCGTGGCTGATGAAGATTTAAGTCGCTTTATTCTGTAATTTGATAATAATCAGACATAATAGTATTCAGACTGTACGGGTGTAATCCGCCCGGCAGTCTGCGTTATTATTTTTGTCGTTATTATTTCATTCTGAAAAGTAAGCGAGTTTCAATGTCAGTCACCCCTTCACCGGCCATCAGCCGTACCCAAGCCTGGCTGGAAAGCCTGCGGCCCAAAACATTACCTCTCGGGGTGATCGCGATTATTACCGGTTCCGCTCTGGCTTACTGGACCGGCCACTTTAAATTCCCTGTTGCCCTGCTCGCCCTTATCACCACCGGCATTCTGCAGATTTTGTCGAATCTGGCCAATGACTACGGCGATGCGGTAAAAGGTACCGATACCGAAGCACGCCTCGGGCCGCTGCGTGGTATGCAGAAAGGTGTTATCACCGCCGCTCAGATGAAAAAGGCGCTGATTCTGACCGTCACCCTCGCCTGTCTGTCCGGGCTGGCCCTGATTATTGTCGCCTGCGAGAAACCGGAAGATATTATCGGCTTCCTGGGGTTAGGTGTGGCCGCGATTATCGCCGCAATCACCTATACGGTCGGGAAAAAACCCTACGGTTACCTCGGGCTGGGTGATATTTCTGTTCTGATCTTTTTCGGCTGGCTGAGTGTGATAGGCACCTATTACCTGCAGGCCGGTTTTTTCAGCCCGCTGACTATTCTGCCGGCGACCGCCTGCGGTCTGCTGTCTGTTGCGGTGCTGAATATCAATAATATGCGCGATATCGAAAATGATATCCTGGCCGGGAAAAACACGCTGGCCGTCCGCCTCGGTCCGCTGAAATCCCGCTATTACCATGCCACCGTGATTACCGTGGCATTCCTGTGCCTGGTGCTCTTTACCCTTCTCTATCTGCACGGCTGGTACAGCTGGCTGTTCCTGCTCTCCGCACCGGTACTGTTTATGCATATCAGGCGTGTGCTGGGGGATATGACCGCCACCGGAATGCGTCCGCTGCTGGAACAGATGGTGAAAGCCGCACTTCTGGTCAATATCCTGTTTTCCGCAGGGCTTATCTGCCAGCGTCTGTAACCGGGATTTACGCCGAAATCTGCCGCTTTCTTGATTCAGATCGGAAAGCGGCCGCTGTTGATTTTGCAAACAACCGTGTGAAGGGGCTATACTGACTGTATCCGGCAGCAACCAGACGTAAAATCCTATGAAAAATGATACCTTCGACACCTCCGAGCTTTGTGACATTTACCAGGAAAATGTGAATGTCGTTGAACCCCTGTTTTCCAATTTCGGGGGCTGTTCATCGTTTGCGGGGCAAATCACCACCGTAAAATGCTTTGAAGATAACGGACTGCTCTTTGATCTCCTGGAAGAAGAGGGAGAGGGCCGTATTCTCCTCGTTGACGGGGGCGGGTCTGTCCGCCGTGCGCTGGTTGACGCGGAACTCGCGGCACTGGCTGTGCAGAACGGCTGGGAAGGTATTGTGGTGTACGGCGCGGTACGTCAGGTGGATGATCTGGCTGAAATGGATATCGGTATCCAGGCGATGGCCGCGATTCCCGCAGGCTGTGGTTCAGAAGGTATCGGCGACAGTGATATCCGCGTGAATTTCGGCGGTGTGACCTTCTTCTCCGGCGATTATCTGTATGCGGATAACACAGGGATTATCCTGTCAGATATCCCGCTGACGCTTCCGGAAGAAAATGATGACGATGAAGACGAGCTGACCGAAGCGTAATCCTCATCAGATACACAGACAACAAAAAGGGCGGATATCCGCCCTTTTGTCGTTATGACACAAGATAAAAACCGCATAACACTCAATCAGTTATTTTGCATCAAAACCGCGATTACACTAAATCATTCGTTTTGCAGCAAGGCGGCGAAGTGAGGACGTCCCCGGGAGCATACACCAGTATGTGACCGGGGCGGACGAACAAAGCCAACGCCGCTGTGCAGCAATACCGCGATTACGCTAAATCATTCGTTCTGTGGCAAGGTGGTGAAGCGAAGAACCCCGGGAGCATACATCAGTATGTGACCGGGGAGCTGAGCGAAACCAACACAGCCACAGGGCGAAGGATGACGCGTAATTACTGGACGTCGTCCATTTTTCCGAGTAAAGCCCGCAGACGCTCCTGCCAGCCTGCCTGTTCCTGCTTCAGCTGCTCGTTTTCACGCACCAGTGACTCACGGGCACCGGCTGCATTCTGCACTTCGCGGTTCAGGTTGTTGTTCGTTTCTTTTAATTCGTCGATTTCCATCTGTAACAGAGTGATGGTGTCGATAGCCTGCTGGACTTTTGCTTCCAGCTTTTCAAATACTTCAAATGACATCTTGCGTCCTCCTTGTAAGCGATGCTCTGATTGTAAGTAGGTGTTATCAATGTGTCCAGTCACATCCCGTGTATTCCCCATAATGCAGCAGAATAAAATCCGGCTGATATTCGCCTGAATGTTGCCTGCCTGTTACAAAATAAGCGAAATCGCTCAATTTGTTGACGAGATCCACAGTTTTTGATTTCGTTATTTCTCGTTTCCGCTCATTAACGATAAATTCACACTAAGACATACGTCTGATACACGAAGAACATTATTTGTTAATAATTTGCACTTATTTCACCCTAATTTTGCACTATCAGGATTGATACTATGAGTCTAATGAAATCTCCGACCCTCTTCGGACAATGTCTCTCCGAATTCCTGGGTACAGCACTGCTGGTCTTCTTTGGTTTAGGCTGTGTGGCCGCGGTTCGTATCGCCGGTGCACAACTGGGATTATGGGAAATCAGTATCATCTGGGGTCTGGGTGTGGCACTGGCGGTGTATCTGACTGCCGGGATCTCCGGCGCGCATCTCAATCCGGCTGTCACACTCGCGCTCTGGCTGTTTGCCTGCTTTGAGCGCCGTAAAGTGATTCCGTATATTGTGGCCCAATTCCTCGGCGGGTTTGCCGCTGCGGCGCTGGTTTATGCCATGTATTACAATGTGTTCCTCGATTATGACCAGGTGCATCATATTGTCCGCGGCTCACAGGAAAGCCTCTTTACCGCCGGGGTTTTCTCCACCTATCCTGCTGCACCGGTCAGCGTGGGTCAGGCGTTCTTTATCGAAGTGGTGATCGCCGCTATCCTCGTCTGTCTTATCCTGGCACTGACCGATGACGGCAACGGTGTGCCGCGCGGCCCGCTGGCACCGCTGCTGATTGGTCTGCTGATTGCGGTTATCGGCGGCTCCTTCGGTCCGCTGACCGGTTTCGCCCTTAACCCTGCCCGCGACTTCGGCCCGAAAGTGGTTGCATACCTTGCAGGCTGGGGAGATATTGCCTTCACCGGCGGGCGTGATATCCCGTATTTCCTGGTACCGATGTTTGCGCCGATCGTCGGCGGGTTACTCGGTGCATTCGGTTACCGCAAGCTGATCGGCCGCCATCTGCCGTGCGAAGTGTGCAATACCGGGGACGAAAAATAATACCGCAGCGAATCACGTACTCTGACGTTATCGCGTGTTTGTTCACTCAGAAATAAAACAGGTTTAATTATGACAACAGAAACAATCACCCGTGAGAAAAAGTATATCGTCGCACTGGATCAGGGAACCACCAGTTCACGGGCGGTACTTTTTGATCGTAATGCCAATATTATCGATATCGCGCAGCGCGAATTCACCCAAATCTACCCGAAACCGGGCTGGGTGGAGCATGATCCGATGGAAATCTGGGCCACACAGAGCTCAGTCTTAACAGAAGTCCTCGCCAAAACCGACGTGCATCCGGACGAAGTCGCTGCGATCGGTATCACCAACCAGCGCGAAACCACCATCGTCTGGGAAAAAGAGACCGGAAAACCGGTTTATAATGCGATTGTCTGGCAGTGCCGCCGGACCGCAGATTACTGCACCGGTCTCAAACAGAATGAAGAGATGGTCCGCTATATCCGGGAAAATACCGGCCTGGTGGTCGACCCGTATTTTTCCGGCACCAAAGTGAAGTGGATCCTCGACAATGTCGAAGGCGCGCGGGAGAAGGCGGAGAAAGGGGAATTACTGTTCGGAACCGTCGATACCTGGCTGGTCTGGCGCATGACCCAGGGACGTGTGCACGTCACCGATCACACCAACGCCTCACGCACCATGCTGTATAACATCCGCTCACTGGAGTGGGATCAGAAAATCCTCGATCTGTTCGGCATTCCGCGCGCCATGCTGCCGGAAGTGAAAGCGTCCTCTGAAATCTACGGCAAAACCAACATCGGCGGGAAAGGCGGTACCCGTATTCCTATCTCCGGTATCGCCGGTGACCAGCAGGCGGCGCTGTTCGGCCAGATGTGTGTTCAGCCGGGTATGGCAAAAAACACCTACGGCACCGGCTGCTTCCTGCTGATGAACACCGGTAACGAAGCGGTACTGTCCGAACACGGTCTTCTGACCACTATCGCCTGCGGCCCGCGCGGTGAAGTGAATTATGCCCTTGAGGGCGCGGTATTTGTGGCCGGCGCTTCTATCCAGTGGCTGCGCGATGAGATGAAAATCATTGCCGATGCCACCGATTCCGAATATTTCGCCACCAAAGTCAAAGACAGCAACGGTGTGTATGTGGTGCCTGCCTTTACCGGCCTGGGCGCACCTTACTGGGATCCGTATGCGCGCGGTGCTATTTTCGGCCTGACCCGGGGTGTGAACAGCAATCACCTGATCCGTGCCACCCTGGAATCTATCGCCTATCAGACCCGCGACGTGCTGGAAGCCATGCAGGCCGATGCCGGAACCCGTCTGAAGGCGCTGCGTGTCGATGGCGGTGCGGTGGCAAACAATTTCCTGATGCAGTTCCAGTCCGATATCCTGGGCACGTCAGTGGAACGCCCGCTGATCCGCGAAAGTACTGCACTGGGTGCGGCACTGCTGGCCGGATTATCCACCGGGTTCTGGCAGGATCTCGAGGAAATCAAAGCCAAATCCACCATCGAGAAAACCTTCCGTCCGGGCATTGAAACCACCGAACGGAATGTCCGCTACAGCGGCTGGAAAAAAGCCGTTGCCCGCGCACAGGACTGGGAAGACCACAACTAATTCCTCTTTCCTTTTCTTTGCTCTCTGCCGCCGGTTAATACCGGCGGTTTTTTATGCGCGAAAACAATAATCACCACCAGAACAAAAACCCGCCTCACCCGGTAAAAGCACATATCCGCAGACCAAACTCCCGGATACCCGTCAGAGATCACAAAAAACAACCAACTGTAATCAGTATGTAACCGCATGTGCTGACATTCACAGTAATAACGAATTAAATCGAATATTCTGTGAGCGAAAAGGAAAATATATGAAGAAAACCGCTGATGTTCCGGTAAACTTCGCCACCAAATACTGACAAATACTTAGCGAGGGGGATGTCTATGCTAAGCCTGTTTAAACCCGCACCGCATATTCAAAGGCTCAGTGCTGATCGCATTGATCCGGTATACCGCCGTCTGCGCTGGCAAATTTTTATTGGTATCTTTTTTGGCTATGCTGCCTATTATCTGGTCCGGAAAAATTTCGCCCTCGCCTTTCCCAGTCTGATGGAGCAGGGATTTTCCAAAGGCGAACTGGGAACGGCATTGTCTGCGATCTCCATTGCTTATGGTCTTTCCAAATTTATCATGGGATCGTTTTCTGACCGGGCTAACCCGCGCTATTTTCTCCCGACCGGGCTTATCCTTGCCTCGGCTGTCATGCTTATCATGGGCTTTTGCGACTGGGCAACCTCTTCCGTCTGGATTATGGCTATTCTTCTGTTTCTCTGCGGATGGTTCCAGGGGATGGGCTGGCCGCCGTGCGGACGCACCATGGTGCACTGGTGGTCACAGAGGGAGCGCGGCGGGATTGTATCAATCTGGAACTGTGCCCATAACGTCGGCGGCGGTTTACCGCCGATGCTGATGCTGCTGGGGATGTACTGGTTCGGTGACTGGAAAGCGGCGTTTTATATGCCGGCATTTGCGGCCATTCTGGTGGCACTCATCGCATTTGCCCTGATGCGGGATACCCCGCAATCCTGTGGCTTACCACCAATCGAAGAGTACAAAAACGACTATCCTGATGATTACACAGAGAACAGCGAAGTTGAACTGACGGCAAAACAGATCTTCATGCAATACATTCTGCCGAATAAGTTACTGTGGTATATCGCTGTTGCTAACGTCTTTGTTTATCTGCTGCGTTACGGCGTTCTCGACTGGTCACCGACCTATCTCAGGGAAGTCAAACATTTCGATATAACAGGCTATTCTGTCGCCTATTTCCTGTATGAATGGGCGGGGATCCCGGGCACGCTGCTGTGCGGCTGGATGTCAGATAAAGTCTTTAAAGGAAACCGTGGTGCAACCGGGGTGTTCTTTATGATGCTGGTGACGATTGCCACCGTGGTCTTCTGGCTCAACCCGCCGGGTAACCCGTCTGTTGATATGGCGTGTATGATCACCATCGGCTTCCTGATTTACGGCCCGGTCATGCTTATCGGCCTGCATGCCCTGGAACTGGCACCGAAAAAAGCAGCCGGTACCGCCGCCGGATTCACCGGATTATTCGGCTATCTCGGCGGTTCTGTGGCAGCAAGTGCCATCGTCGGCTTTACCGTGGATTATTTCGGCTGGGACGGCGGTTTCGGTGTGATGATTGGCGGCAGTGTGCTCGCTGTGATCCTGTTAGTTGTGGTGATGCGTGGTGAGAAAAAACACCACGATGAAATCGCCCGCAATAAAGCCTAAGCGGAGACAGACAGATGAATATATCCCGTCAGTTTTATCTTGTCAGTGCCCTTGCGGGTGCCATGCTCTGCGGCTCTGCCGCTTTTGCGGCAGACAATAAGATTGTGATTGCACATCGCGGTGCCAGCGGCTATCTGCCGGAGCATACCCTGCCGGCCAAAGCGATGGCATATGCGCAGGGTGCTGATTATCTGGAACAGGATCTGGTGATGACCAAAGATGATGAACTCATCGTCCTGCATGACCATTATCTCGACCGTGTTACCGATGTGGCAAAACGCTTTCCGGATCGCGCGCGTAAGGATGGCCGTTACTACGCCATCGATTTTACCCTCGCGGAAATTAAATCCCTGAAATTTACGGAGGGGTTTGAAATCGAAAACGGTAAAGCGGTACAAAAATATCCGGGTCGTTTTCCTATGGGAAAATCAGATTTCCGTATTCATACCTTTCAGGAAGAACTTGAGTTCATTCAGGGTCTGAATCATTCCACCGGAAAAAACACCGGGATTTACCCGGAAATCAAAGCGCCGTGGTTCCACCATCAGGAAGGTAAAGATATCACCCGTAAAACCCTGGAAGTGCTGAAAGCCTACGGCTACCAGACTAAAGATTCCGGGGTATTTCTTCAGTGTTTCGATCCGAATGAATTAAAGCGCATCAAAAATGAACTGATGCCGGAAATGAAGATGGATCTGATGCTGATACAACTGATCGCTTACACCGACTGGCAGGAAACCTTTGAACAGAATGCGGAAGGCAAATGGGTCAACTATAACTACGACTGGATGATGGCTCCCGGTGCGATGAGTAAAATCGCAGCATATGCTGGTGGTATCGGGCCTGATTATCATATGCTTATCAGCAAGGAGTCCAAACCGGGTCACATCACTCTGACGCCGATGGCAAAAGAGGCACACGCTTCGCAACTGATGATCCATCCGTTTACTGTCCGCGCGGATGCCTTGCCGCCGTATGCGGAAAACACTGAACAGTTATTTGATGCTATTTATATTCAGGCCGGAGCAGAAGGGTTATTTACTGATTTTCCGGACAAAGGCATACAGTTTCTGCAAAAACATAAACTGCATCAGTGATCACTACTCTGTTGCGAAACAGAACAACGGGCACAATAGTGCCCGTTTTCTTTATATCAGCAGCCTGACTCAGGATGCCATCGGCTGCTGATTCTGCAACCGGTGAGCCAGCGGCAGCCAGCACAACACCATAATCACAGAGACCGCCAGCATCAGCAGGCCGACACTGCCCTGCCCGCCCTGCGGCATCAGTGCAGAAATCCAGGTGGCAACACCGGAACCCACATTCTGCAATCCGCCCACCAGCGCACCCGCAGCCCCCGCCAGATACGGGAACGGCTCCATGGCCGCTGTGGTGGCCAGCGGGAACAGCATCCCGGCACCAAAGAAAAACAGCGCGGCAGGGATCAGTAAGGTCCAGACATTCATCACGCCCAGCAGCCCCGGGACCCACATCAGCGCACCAGCCACCAGGCAGCAGATTACCGCACACCACACCAGAAAACTGAAGGATTTACTGTCACGCCCGGCAAACCAGGCACCGAAAAATGCCGCAGGTATCGGCAGAATAAACAGAATACTCACCGCCATACTGCCCAGCCCCAGGCCGTCACGCATCAGCACACCGCTGGATGCCTCAAATACTGCCACCCCGGCCAGGCCGCAAATCAGCATCGCCAGATACGGTACAAATGTCCGGTTGGTCAGCAGCAGACGGAAAGAGGCCCACATTTTAGGTTTCTCTTTCATCGGCGGACGGGTTTCCGGCAGCTTGTGCCACATGTTATAACCCACCGCCAGGCCAAGCAGGAGCAGAAACGCATAACAGGCGCGCCAGCCGAAGAAAAACGCCAGCGCACCGCCGAGCATCGGGGCGATCAGCGGACTGACCAGGATCCCCATATTCAGCAGGCTGTTGGCATAGCGCAGGGAAATTCCGGTGTATAAGTCACGCGGCATGGTCCGCGCCATCACCCCGGCCACCCCGGTCCCTAATCCCTGTAACCCGCTGGCAATCACCAGCATGGTCAGGTTCGGTGAAAACAGCGCGGCAGTCGTGGATAACACATAAATAAATAACCCGGTGAGGATCACCGGACGGCGGCCGACTTTATCTGAAATCGGCCCGTAAATAAGCTGGGATGCACCATAAGTAAATAAATACGCCGCCATCACGCTCTGCACGGCACCCGCCGGTTTACCGAAATCCAGCGCAATATCCGTTATTACAGGCACATACACTGTCTGCGTCATTTGCCCGACAGCAATCAGCGCAATCAGCATTACCAGCAGATGAAAGTTTTCCAGTTTTTTCATTTTTATTGTCTGTCTTTACATTGTCACCGGGAGGGCACAGCACAATTCCGGCAGCATTAATCGCGGCCGGAATCAGTCATACTTGCGATACCGTATAAAATAGCAAATTAAAAAAATTTTGGGAGATAGTTCACACATTTATTTTTGTAACAGAACGACCGTTTTTATGCTGTTTCCGGCAACTAAACTGTACAGTTCATCCTGATTTATCGTATTCATGCGACAGGATCCTCTGACGCATTTAATCGATACATTTTTCCCCGTTGGCTTATTACACTGGTTTACATATTAATAACGACCATTCTGCGACTGACGGAGGTTATGCATGTCAAACTGGATCACAGGACGTGTCACACGTATCACACACCATACTGATACCTTATTCAGCCTGCATGTTCAGGCACCTGTCCTTCCCTTTACAGCGGGACAATTCGCCAAACTCGGCCTGGAAATTGACGGCGAACGCACACAGCGCGCTTATTCTTATGTTAATGCACCGGACAATGATGACCTCGAATTTTATCTGGTCACTGTCGGCGACGGTAAACTCAGCCCGCGTCTGGTAACCCTGACCCCGGGAGATGAACTGCTGATCACCGATGAAGCGGCCGGTTTTTTTGTGCTTGATGAAGTACCGGACTGCGACACCCTCTGGATGCTATCCACCGGCACCGCCATCGGCCCGTTTTTATCCATTCTGCAATATGGCAAGGATCTGGAGCGGTTCCGTCATATTGTGCTGGTGCATGCCGTGCGCTATGCCGCCGACCTGAGCTATCTGCCGCTGATGCGGGAACTGCAGAAAAAAATCGGGAGTGACAAACTGCGGATTGTGACTGTTGTCAGCCGGGAGCATGCGGAAGGCTCACTGCATGGCCGGGTACCGGCGCTGATCAGTTCCGGTGAGCTGGAAACCGCCGCCGGATTACCGCTGACCGCCGAAAACAGCCATGTGATGCTGTGCGGTAACCCGGAGATGGTGAAAGACACACAAAATCTGCTGAAAACTGAGCGGGAGATGCGCAAACACCTGCGCCGCAAACCCGGCCATATCACCAGCGAGCAATACTGGTGATACCCTGACAGCGGGTGCGCCCGCTGTCTCTGCCTCAGTGGCTGTCGATTTTATCCACCGGCTGTGTGCTCTCCCCGAAGCGGTTGCCCTCATCAAGACTTTTAAACACACCGCAGTCGAGCACCATTATCATCACGATAAAAATCGGCAGAAAACGCCCCAGTCCCCACTGCCAGAAATCACCGGCGAGGCTCCAGTCCGGCGTGGTCAGTGCCCACGCCATCACCAGCATTAACGCCCAGCCGCCGCGCTTGTTGCGGTCATGCAGGCGTTTGGTAAAAATCGCGGCGGCGGGATACATCACCATCAGCACCGGCACCATAATCACTTCAACAGGCAGCTTAAACAGCCCCTGTAATGACATCAGGAGAAACAGCACTGCGCCGCACACGCCGATCCCCGCCCAGAATGCTTTGCGGCCGATCCGCCCGTGAAACGAAAACGCCCATTGTTGTAGTGTCATTTCTCTTTCCTAATCGTGTACACTGGTTATATTGCAGACGGACCACAGGGAGTCGCTATGAACGCAGTCAAAAAAACCGCACTGGCCGCCCTGACAGCGGGATGCACGCTGCTGCCCGTTACACCGGCTGCGGCCGGTGACGCGGTGCTGATCCCCATCCCCTGCCCGCCGGAAACACTCTGGCTTCAGGCGGATGCCCCTGCTTTCGGCATCACCATCCCCGTTATGCGCGAACAGTTTAACCGCAACAACCCGTCGCTGCCATTACGGGAATACAAAGTCGTGGCCTCAAACGACATTACCGCCAGCTATCTGCGGGCGGCAACCCGCATCAGCCCTTATATTTACTCTTCCGCCATCCTTGAGCGCGACAGTGAAAAAATCAAAAGTCTTCAGCTGACACTGCTGCCCGGCGCGGACAGTGCAGCGGAAAAAACCAACCGCGCCCTGATGCTGGCCTATATTAAGGCACTGATTATTCAGTTCGAACCGACACTCAATAAAAGCAATATTGATGCCGCCCTGAGCCGGGCACTGGCAACGGATTTCAAAACCGGCACTTACGCCTCTCAATTCGGTGCATTACGCTATCTTCTGGTAGTTGATGACAAAAATGGGGTAACTTTCGCTATTGAACCGATTAAGCTTTCGCTATCTAATAGTGATACGGCACAGTAAACAGTGGCCGAAAAGCAAAGCTATTTCGCGCCGCTTTCACTATACTGTCTCTCTGTTTGCCTGTTCGCCGCTCTGCGCGGACAATGGTAATAAAGCTTAAGTCATTTAACTCATTCCGGCAGGAGGAAATACAATGCGACATCCCTTAGTCATGGGTAACTGGAAGCTGAACGGCAGCAGTAAAATGGTTTATGAGCTGATCACCGCTCTGCGTCATGAAATCGGCAATGTCACCGGATGTGATGTTGCGATCGCACCACCGGCAATTTATCTCTCTCAGGCCAAACAGGTTCTGGCGGGCTCCTCCATTGTACTGGGTGCCCAGGATACCGGTCTGAATCTCTCCGGTGCGTTCACCGGCGAAACTTCCCCTGAAATGCTGAAAGACATCGGCGCACAATACATCATTATCGGCCACTCCGAGCGCCGCACTTACCACGGTGAGAGTGATGAATTAGTGGCAGAGAAATTCGCGATCCTGAAAAAACTGGGTCTGACCCCGGTACTGTGCATCGGTGAATCCGAAGCAGAAAATGAAGCGGGTAAAACCGAAGAAGTCTGCGCACGTCAGATTGATGCGGTTCTGAACACTCAGGGTGCAGATGCATTCCTCGGCGCCGTCATCGCGTATGAGCCAATCTGGGCTATCGGTACCGGCAAATCTGCCACGCCTGCCCAGGCACAGGCAGTGCACAAATTTATCCGCAGCCATATCGCGAAGAAAGATGCGAAAGTGGCAGAGCAGGTTATTATCCAGTACGGCGGTTCTGTAAATGATAAAAACGCCGCAGAGCTGTTTACCCAGCCGGATATCGACGGTGCATTAGTCGGCGGCGCATCACTGAAAGCAGATGCTTTCGCCGTGATCGTCAAAGCCGCAGCGGCAGCCAAAGCTGCAAAATAATCTCCGGGCTCCGGACAGCAAAAAGCGGCGAAATCGCCGCTTCTTTTTATTCTGATTAATCCCAAATTGAGTCATCAGGTATTATCTTGAAAAATTCACGCAATCCTCTGAATCATTCAGTCTGTGGCAAGGCGGCAAAATGAAGAGTCCGGGGAGCATACATCAAGTATGTGACCCGGGCGATGAATGAAGCCAACACCGCCACAGGCTGAAGGATGACGAGGATTTTTTAGTAGAGTTTCTTCGCGGTCTCATACCAGTCTTTCTTAAACACCCGCTTCATATTCATCACCGCATCAATAATATCGTGATGAACCAGTTTTTCATTCTGGATCCCGACACAGCGGCCGCCGTAACCTTCCAGCAGTAACTGAATAGAATAAGCGCCCATGCGGGATGCCAGGATACGGTCATACGCCACCGGCGAGCCGCCGCGCTGGATATGCCCCAGTACCGTTGCACGGGTTTCGTGATGTGTTGTCGCCTCTATCTGCCGCGCCAGTTCATACACGTCGGTGACATGTTCGGTGATCGCCACAATCGCATGGCGTTTGCCTTTATCAATCCCGGCTTTGATTTCTGCAATCAGCTCATCACTGCTGTATTCCACTTCGTTCGGCGGCAGAACGATAAATTCACAGCCCCCGGCAATGGCAGCGGACAGTGTCAGGTCACCGCAATAGCGGCCCATCACTTCCACAATAGAGATACGTTTGTGAGATGTGGAGGTATCCCGCAGGCGGTCAATAGCTTCAACCACGGTTTCCAGCGCGGTAAAATAGCCGATGGTGTAGTCGGTTCCCGCCACGTCATTATCGATAGTCCCCGGCAGGCCGATACACGGGAAACCCGCTTCGGTCAGTTTTTTGGCACCGAGATAAGAACCGTCCCCGCCGATAACCACCAGCGCATCGATGCCATTTTTGCGCAAATTTTCAATCGCGGTTTCCCGCACTTTGTCATCACGGAATTCCGGGAAACGCGCCGACCCGAGGAAGGTACCGCCACGGTTGATCACATCAGAGACACTGAAGCGGTCGAGCTGTTTCATCCGGTTTTCATACAGGCCGAGATAGCCGTCATAAATCCCGATAACTTCCAGCCCTTCTGACAGCGCAGCGCGGACAACGCCACGGATTGCAGCATTCATGCCCGGCGCATCACCGCCGCTTGTCAGCACACCGATTCGTTTGATCTTCTTGCTCATGATGACCTCTGATTTGCAGATGTAATATGTGTAAATCTGAAAAACCTGAGCGGCATGTTATCACGCTTCCCCGGTCAGGCTTCGGGAATTCACTGCTGTAACGCATTGCTGAATTGATTCACCTAATCCTATAGTAAGATAAGGTTTAGCCGGATGCACCTATCTTTGCGGATTTTTTTGTCATTTTGAGACACCGGAAACACAGGCCTGTCATAACCGCAGGATTACTCAGCATACCCGTTAAGGATACCTGAAAAACAGAAAATAATTAGCGGATATGAAACATTTTTTTCACAAATAATGCGTTACCGGAAAAGCAGGGGTCAAAGGCAGGATCTGAAATAAAAGGCATATCCGGGAAAGAATATATATCCGGATTTACCGCACATTATGTAATTAATAAAAACAAAACGTAAGAAATTATGTCATTACTCACATCGTGACATAAATAATGCAATAGAAGTTTATATAATATTTTTTTGCAATTGTTGAATATAATTTATGACCGGATTTAAAAAACAGACATCCGTAATATTTTGTCATACTAAATTAATATTTATTACATCACCGCTATTACGCATGTCGCGGGTATATCCATTACCCCTGATAAATCAAATATGGAACTTAAGCAAGAAAAATAACCCAAAAACAGACAATATCAGAATTTTACTCCAACCAAAGAAATAAAAAAACCATCAGATTAACTTCATTCATAATGTGTATTAAGATTCATTACCATCAGTTAATTTTAAAAAATCACTTAAATATGCATTTTTGCTCCCATTGATTAAACAAACCTTAAATAAGATACTCATCTCATAAATAAAATTTACGCCTTTTAAATTTACCATTTCCGTCTGATGAAATGGCTTTCGTTATATATACCGACACCAGGGAATAACTAATGAAAACAAAAAAGAAAATCTTACACCTCGCTATTCTGTCCGTTATTTTCAGCACAGCACCTTCATTGGTTATGGCTGAAACATTCTGTGGTGACAGAGGCAGTATTACTTACGGCGGGAGCTCAACACTGACCGGAGAACTCACCGCGGACCAGTGCTATGAGGTTGGCGCATCGGTTATCGGCGATCCCGCAGACTATATCGGGATCGCAAAAGATCTGACCCTGCTGAGCGGCAGTAAACTCAGTGTACTCGGCCTGTTTGAGGATTCTCAGGTTCAGGGCGGCGCTGAAGTCTGGATTGATAAAACAACCCATATTGCCTGGGACGGGTATCACACCGGTTTTCCGGCCACCGGCAACCGTATTGATATTCAGAGCGGCGGATTAATTCGTGTTCTGGATGGCGGAACATTAAAAGATTCCGTACTCAACGGCGGAACCGTCTATGTCAGTAATACCGGTAAAGCAGATGACCCGGGTCAGTCTGTAAATAATACCGTCAACAGCGGCGGGAAATTATTTATTTACCTGGGCGGGGAATCAACCGGTACACAGGTTAATGACGGCGGTTATGAATATGTCCAGCAGGACGGTAAATCCCTGAATACGGTCGTGAATAACGGCGGTGCCCAGATGCTGAAATCCGGAGGATTTGCAGACAGCACCATTATTAATGACGGCGGATTACAGCAACTGCACGGCAAGGGTTTTGCCGATAATACCCTCGTGAACGCCGGAGCACGGCAATATGTGGTTGATGATTCCAAAGCAACCAATACAACTGTTGACGGCGGCCAGCAATATATTTTCAGTCAGAATGCCGCCGCAGCTGCCGGTATTGCGGAATTTAACCTGGTAAAAAATGGCGGCGCCCAGATAATCAAAGGTGGCGGACAAGCCATTAATAACGAATTATATGACACCGCCGTACAAAGTATTTACAGCGGCTCCTCCGCGACAGATACCACACTGAATGATCGCGCCAAAAGCTGGCTGGCGGCAGGGGCACAGCTCCTCGGCGTCACTACGGTTAATCAGCAGTCGCAGGTACAGCTGACGGCCGGTTCAGAAGACAGACTGGCTGCGGATGCCGGGGCTTATGCGGAAAATGTCATCTTATCCGGCCCGGACAGCACTCTGCTGGTGATCACCGGTGATACCGGGAATGCCGCCTTTGCCGGTTCGCTCAGCGGACAGGGCCAGGTCCGGTTTGTTGCACCGGTCAACGCCGGGTACAGCCATCTGACCATTGATAATCTCTCCGGCAGCCAGACATTTTATATGAACACAGCCATTGCGGAGCAACAAGGTGATTACCTCACCATCCGTAACGGCAGTGGCGAGCATGCTCTGAATGTACAGGATTCCGGGGCTGAAATTACCCGTCCGGATGAATCACGTCTTGATTTAATCACGGACGAAAGCAGCAATGCACAGTTCCGTCTGAGCGCCCTCGACGGTACCAATATCAATGCGGTGGACGGCGGGACCTATATGTACTCGCTCTATCAGCGTGATGAGCAGGACGGCAAAATCTGGTATCTGGCGGCTCAGAAAGACGAGCCGGGCGAGCCTGAAAAGCCGGTTCCGCCGGTCGTACCTGAGGATAAAACCACACCATCCACCGATGCGGTGTTATCCATGGCTGCCGCGCCGCAGCTGATTTTTAATCACGAACTCGACAATCTGCGGTTCCGCCGCGGCGAATTACGGGATAATCAGGGCGATGCGGGGGTCTGGGTGCGTCTGACCGGCGACAGAACCCGCGCAGGTACCGGACACACACACTTTAAACTGAATCAGGCCGGTTTTGAGCTGGGTGCGGATAAATCTGTCCCGCTGGAAAACGGCAAATTATGGCTCGGCGTCTTTACCGGCTATAACGATGTCAAACTGAAGCATCAGCGCGGCGGCGAAAGCAGCATCGACAGTATTACTGCCGGTGGTTACGCCACCTGGTTCTCGGATAACGGCTGGTATCTCGATGGTGTGCTGAAATATAACCATTTCAATAATGAGTTACGCGCGGTTTCCACCAACCGCAGCAGCATCCGCGGGGATTATTCACAGAATGCCTACGGCGCATCCGCAGAAGCCGGTTACTCCTTTGATCTGCCGGAAGCCTTCTGGGCGGAACCGTATGCCCGCCTGAGCTATATGCGTGCGGACAGCAAATCAGTTCACCTGAACAATAATATGCAGGCAAAACTGGACGCACAGCAGTCCCTGCAATCCGAACTCGGCCTGCACGCGGGTAAAGATTTCACTCTGAACAATCAGGTGATCATCACCCCTTACGCCACACTGGCCTGGCAGCATGAGTTTATCAGCAATAATGATGTGACCATTAACCAGCGCAATACGTTTGACACCGATTTCTCCGGCGACAGCCTGAAAGCCGGCGGCGGGTTAACTGTCCGTTTCACGCCGCAGATTCAGGCGTATGCGGAAATCGATTACCGCAAAGGCGACAAAACAGAATCGCCGCTGCACGGCAATATCGGCGTGCGCTACAACTTTTAATTTCCCGTTGTGATTCAGTTACGGCGGCCGCAAGGCCGCTTTTTTTATCTGCGGAATCTCCGGTGCCAAAAAACAGGCAAAAAAAAGCCCCTCGAGAGGGGCTGTAAAAGACAGGGATGGTGTTCAGTTTTTACTCTTAACCCATTGAAATATATAAGTGTAAATTACTGAACGTCCACATACTGTCCACTATCGACCATTATTGACCACGTACCACAAAAGCCCCTGTACCCGGGGGCTTTACTTTATCTCTTCCTGCCTGTTCAATGTACCGACTCTGATTGTTTAACTTTACTTAACCGATGGTGACTCTATGGAAGATATTATTTTCTTGATTGCGGTTGTCTCTTTCCTGGCTTTTGTTATTGGAATGATCAAACCACAGGCCGTTAAAATGCCCGGTAGAGGCAAGGCTGCTTTGGTTTATCTTGGCGCGTTTCTGGTTTTTGCCGTCATTGGCTCGCAGTTATCTCCCGATAAAAAAGAAGAAAAACAGGCGCAGCAAAACGAAACAGCAGCAGTAACCAATAACCCCGAAATCCCTGCATTCAAATACCCGCGTATGACACTGAAAGAATACCGCAATGAGGCTCAGGCGACCCGGCAGGATATTGTTAAAAACTACCTGGCAAGTGTGCCGTTCGATGGTTCTCACTTCGATATTTTTTATAGCTGCCTCAGTCAAATGAGTTACACGAAAAATACAGATCTGACATTGGCCGAGGTTCTCGGCTGGTGTAAAGCTGACTTTGACCGTTCTGTCAGCGCACTGAATGACCGTGTTAACCTGGATAACTTCGTATCTAAATTTTCTTCTTTTGACGGTTCTTACCGGCCATTAGAAAAACAGATTAAAAATGATATGAATGATAGCCGCAGCTATTCCCACGAATCGACAACCTACCGAATGGATCTCAGCGCAAAACCGCCGGTTGCCACAGTCATAACAACCTTTACCGGGAAGAATCAATATAACGCTACCGTAAAACAGAGAGCCGTGGCAAAAGTTGATATCATCACAGGGGATATTATTTCTTTCGACTACGAATAATATTTAAACCAGATATGCGAAGCCCCTCAAATTGAGGGGCTTTATTTTTACATCGGCAATACTAATTGATTTTCGCCGTAATGGCTTTTCGGAAACGCATTCTCCGGCAGGCGAAACCCTGTCGGCAGTGGCTGTGGGGCGGGCTTTGTTAAATACCGTTCGACGCTTGTCAGGGTGGTAAAAGTACAGCCACACAGTATATTTTGACACTGGTGATAGCTGCGTTTCGTTTCTTCAGTTACCGGCTCGCTGGTGCGAGTCCAGGATGCGGCGCCGCATTTTGGACAATTAAACGCCATTGTAAAACCTTGGTTCGGGGGTTTGCCTGTTCCAATTATATCACGTTAAATTAGTTGTCTGAATTATCACCATCCACCATATTGTCATTATCAATTTTAAGCTCTAATTCAAGCTGTGTCTGAAAGCCCCCCTCACCTATCTGATGCACCACCCGGGCAATAATCCATTTGTGATTATCAATCACCGATTTAAATCCGCTTACGGTGGCTGGCATTTCCGGAAACAGGTCTGCCCGGCCACGCGCCAGCGTGATAGAAAACTCCGCCGCCCCGCGTTGCAGTTTAAGCCACTTTGCCGCCGCAGCCCGTTTTGCCGCTGTCTCGGTTTTAAAGGTCTGACGCATCACAAAAACGTTACCCTCTGCCCCTTCCAGATATTCACCCTCTTTACTGCTTGATTTTTCTTTCTTTTCTTTTTTGGGCTTTTTACTTTTACGTTTCTTCCGCTTCACGCTGGTTTCCGGTTTTTTCCCGAAGTTGAGATCCAGCCAGTTCGCCTTTACGCCGGTGTAAGCGTCCCGGTCAGCCACGCGGAAGCTGTGCTTATCGCCGCTGTCACGGGTGATCACGATTTCCGGTATCGGCTTGCCGCTGGCTGACAGCCCCCGGTTCGGGATGATAAACAACAGGTTCCCGTTTTTGATAGTCGCAATAGCGCCCAGCATTTCCGCCATGCGTGACAGGAAACTGATATCGCTCTCATTAGTCTGGTCAGCGTGGTCTATTTCAATATCAATCAGTTGTCGGCTGACTGCCGGCGTCAGGTTGTAGCGTCCGGCAATAGCACTGACCACCTTACCGACAGTGATATCGTGCCAGCTGTATTCGCGCTTAACGTTGAAGTCCTGCCGGAAATCCGCAGACCGCGCTGTAACAATTAACTGGTCAGGTGGCCCGGAGTGACTCACCTCATCAACAGTGAAAATACCTTTATGCGTCAGTTGTTCACCGCGCCAGCCGATAGCGACACTGACCTCAACCCCGCGCGGCGGCAGCTCTATTTTTCCGTCAGTATCATCAATGGTGATTTCCAGCGTGTCAGCTTCAAAGCCCCGGTTGTCCGTCAGAGTCAGTCCCATCATGCGCCCGTTCAGGCTTAACACCTGCTTTCCGCCGATAGTGATATCAAAGGCCGGTTGTTTTACCAGTTCCGGATCAAAATATTGTTCGAACATGCGCCCCCCTTATGCGGACACTTTCCCACATCGCGCGCGCGTGGCTGTACCGCTTTTGCTTGTCACACTGATATCACAAGTGAAAGCGCATGATTTAGCAGGGTTTTATCATGACAATAGCGTTACTTCTTTTTTTTGTGAGGCTGAATTATGACTTATCATCACGGCGTGGAAGTCAACGAGACAACCAAACTCACCACCCTGATCCGCAATTTAAACACCTCAACAATCGGTGTTGTCTGCACGGGTGATGATGCTGATGCGGAACAATTTCCGCTTAATGAGCCGGTGCTGATTACCCGCATTATTTCCGTTATCGGGAAAGCAGGTAAAACCGGCACCCTGTATAAAACCCTGAAAGCCATTTCTGACCAGTGCAGCCCGAAAGTGATTGTGATTCGTGTGGCAGATGCGGCCAATATCCAGCCCAAAGAGGGCGAGACAGCCAAAACTCAGGATCAGCTTGTTATCGGCGGTAATGGTGCTGATGGTCGCTACACAGGAATGTTTGCGCTGCTGACGGCAAAAACCAAAACAGACGAACACCCGCGCATTCTGATAGTGCCGGAACTCGATACAAAGCCGGTAGCGCTGCAACTGGCAATTATTGCTGAAAAGCTGAAAGCCTTTGCTTATGTGTCCGCCAACGGCTGCACCACGATTGCCGAAGCGAAAGAGTACCGCAAGGATCTGAGTCAGCGTGAAGTCATGGTGATTTACCCGGACTTTATCGGCTACAACATACAGACCGGAAAAAACGAAATTATCCCTGCACCTGCGATTGCAGCCGGATTGCGTGCCCGTATTGATGAAGAACAGGGCTGGCATAAATCGTTATCAAACGTCCCCGTTAATGGTGTGGTCGGCATTTCTGCTGATGTGTACTGGTCATTGCAGGATAAAGATACCGATTCTAATGACCTGAACGAAAAAGGCATTACCACCCTGATCAAAAATAAAGGGTTCCGCTTCTGGGGCAACCGGACGTGTGACGAAGAAACCTATTTCTTTGAAGTATTCACCCGTACCGCACAGACTCTGGCTGAAATGATTGCTGAGGCGCATTTCTCTTACAACGATAAGCCGCTTACACCGTCACTGGTCAAAGATGTTATCGCCGGTATCCAGCAGAAAGGGGATCAACTGGTCACACAGGGACGCCTGCTTGGTTTCCATTGCTGGTATGACCCGGCGGATAACCCGCGCACGCAGTTAATTGATGGTCACGCGATCATCAAATACAAATACACCCCGGTGCCACCACTGGAACGCCTCGGACTGGTGCAAACATTCACCGATGATTATTTTGCGGTGTTCGATCAATTAGGTTCAGGAGCGTAAATCATGGGAATGCCTAAAAAACTCTTTATGTTTGACCTGTTTATTAACGGTCAAACCTACCTTGGACAAGTAGAAGAGGTTACGCCACCTAAACTGACGATGAAAACCGAAGATTATCAGGGTGGCGGAATGCTCGGTGCCGTGGCGGTCAATCTCGGCTTTGATGCCGGGGCGCTCGACATGGATGTCGCAATGGGTGGCCTGAATGTCGAACTTATCAAACAGTGGGGCGGCACGATTGACGGTACACAGTACCGCTTTGCCGGTTCCTACTATGACGATGCAACCGGTGAAACAACCGCGTATGAGATCCAGACACGCGGACGTTTTAACGAACTTGACCAGGGCACCGCCAAGGCCGGGGACAACACCCAGCATAAATACACGCTGAAAAATACCTACGTCAAAATTACTGCTGATGGTGAGGACATTTTCGAGCTGGATTTAATCAACATGAAATGGATCGTTAACGGCGTTGACCGACTGGCAGAACACCGCGCCAATATCGGCCATTAATTTTACCCGCAGCGTCACGCCGTGGCGCTGATTACAACGCTTATTCACAGGAACTATCGCTATGTCTATTGTTAAATTTAAATGCCCTGTCTCTCTGAAAAATGGCAAAACAATCACCGAAGTTACGATTACTGAAGCCATGCGTCAGGCCGGAACCCTGCGCGGCCTGAAAATGTGGGAAGTCGCCACCGGAGATGTGAACTCTATGATCACTCTGCTGCCGCGTGTGACACAGCCGCGCCTGTCTGAACAGGAAATTTCTGAAATGCCGGTTGAGTGTTTTTATCAGTTGATTAACGAGGTGGCGCTTTTTTTAGCACCGAGTTCCCCGGACGACGAGATCCGCGAACCGGAAGAATAATCACCAAAATACCCACCACGGATATTGATGACCTGATCGCCGATATCGCCGTGGTGTTCCACTGGCCGCCGTCCGCTTATGACGAAATGACAATTTCAGAGTTACTTAAGTGGCACGACCTTGCGGCGGCACGCACAGGACAGGACGAATGACAGATCGCAATCTCAGCATTCGGGTAGCACTTAACGCCGTCAATAACTTTACCTCACCGGTGAGTGCTGCACAGCGCAGCGCCGCCGGTTTCGCCTCTCAGATAAAAGCCACTCAGAACAATATCAGAAATCTGGCCGGTCAGGCGGCAACGTTTGATCGGTTATCTCAGTCTGTCAGACGCAATACCACGGCTTACGAAGAGGCAAAGGCAAAAGTTCAGGCTCTGCGCGACAGCTACCCGGCATTAAATCAGCGCACTGAAGAACAAAAACGCGCACTGGAACAGGCACGGCAGGCGCGTGACCGCCTTGGCCGTTCTCTCGACAGTGAAAAGCAAAAGCTACAGGCTGCGGCGGCGCAGCTGTACCGGCACGGTATATCTGTCCGGAACAGCGATAACGCCACAGCACAAATCACCCGGCGCACCGAAGCCTATAACCGGCAGCTTGAGGCACAACGCCAGCGGCTGGCATCCGTTACCCGGGCACAGGCGCAGTACGAAAAAGCAAAACAACTGAGCGGCAAAATGGCAATGGGCGGTGCAGCTGCCGCTGCTGCCGGTGGCGGCGCTCTGTATGCCGCATCCCGCGTCATGGCTCCCGGTCGTGATTTTGATGAAGGCATGTCCGGCGTTCAGGCTCTGACCCGCCTGGATAAAAGCGATCCGCGCCTGAAGATGCTGCGTGACCAGGCGCGGGAACTCGGCGCAAGTACCGCATACACGGCAACCGATGCGGCATCCGGTCAGAAGTTTCTCGCAATGGCCGGTTTCACGCCGGAAGCCATTAAAGCGGCACTGCCCGGTATTTTAAACATGGGTCTGGCCGGAGATATGGATCTCGGTGAGGCTTCAGATATCGGTTCAAACGTCCTGACTCAGTTCAGGATGGATGCTGACCAGATGAACCGCGTCTCTGACGTTCTGACCGCCACCTTTACCCGCAGTAACACCGATTTACGGATGCTCGGCGAAACGATGACTTATGCCGGACCCGTTGCCGCACAGCTCGGGGTCAGTCTGGAAAGTATGGCCGCTATGGCCGGTACGATGGCCGATAACGGGATCCGCGGTTCAATGGCAGGTACGTCACTGCGTGCCGGTTTATCCCGCCTTGTTGCCCCTGTCGGCAAAGGTCAAAAGGCAATGGAGCAGCTCGGCGTATCAATCAAGGACTCTAACGGCCAGCTGCGGGATGCCGGGGATATCCTGAAGGATGTCGGCAAGGCACTGAAGCAATTCGACCAGGCAAGCCAGATCCGGATTAAAAAGGAGATATTCGGCGAGGAAGCAATGGTCGGCATGGGTGCCGTTATCGACGCTACCGGAAACGGCCGTTATGACGAACTCAAAAAAGCCAACGAAAACAGCGGCGGCGAAGCGGATAAAAACGCCAAAGTCAAAATTGACAACCTGAAAGGGGATTTGAAGCAACTGCAATCTGCCTGGGAAGACCTCGGCATTCAGATGCAGGAAAGCGTTGATTCCCCGCTGCGTAATCTGGCACAAGGTATTACCAATGTAATCAGCAGCATTGGTAACTGGATGAAAACACATCCTGAATTATCCGCTGCGCTGATTAAAGCCGGTCTGATTATTGCCACCGTAACCGCCGCTCTCGGCACACTGGCCGCAGGTGCTGCCGCTGTTATGCTGCCGTTTGCAGCTATGCGCCTGAGTCTTTCTCTGCTAACCGGTGGTCAGGGATTGATGGGGGCGGTTGGCGCATTCGGTAAGCTTTTTAACGTGATAAAACTCGGTGCATCAATGGCATCCGGTGCCCTTTCGCTGTTAATGAGTCCTGTCGGGCTTGTCGTCGCTGCTGTCGTTGGTGCGGCGCTGCTGATTTATAAATACTGGGATCACGTAAAAGCCTTTTTCGGCGGGTTCTTCGAAGGCCTGATGACTGCCCTTGCCCCGCTCGGTGAGGCATTCAGCGCGGTATTCGGCGGTTTGGCACCGGTTTTTGATGGTATCTGGACGGCGATCAAAAAGGTGTGGGAATGGCTTTCAGAGCTGTTTACGCCGATTAAAGCTTCTGATGAGGCACTACAGGCCTGTACGTCTGCCGGTAAAATATTTGGTGAAGTTGTTGGTATCGCTATCCGCTCTCTGCTTGCCCCGATTGAAATTGTTGCCAGGGGGATCGGCTGGATTCTGGAAAAACTCGGAATGGCGCCAAAAGCCGCCGAGGATGCCATAAATAAAATCAACAAAATGAAGCCCGTTGAACTCTCCGCCGAGGATGCCGCGAAGCTGAAAGGTCAGGGCGAAAAAGTCATGAGCCTGCTCACGCCTAAATGGAAACTGCCGAAAGGTGCCAGTGACTTTATCGACGGTGCGGGGAAAAAGGTTTCAGACGTTGCCGGGAAAGCGAAGGAGAAATTAACCGGCGCGTGGGATGAAGCCATTAAAGAAGCGGAAAAAAAGAACAAACAGAAGGAAGCCACAGAAGCCGCTTACGGCTCACGGGTGTATGACCCGACCGCGAAGAAAGACAAAGACGGTTCCGGCTTCAGCAGCCCGTCAGACAAGGCGGCGAAAGACCCGAATAAACTCGGTGAAATCGTCTTTAAAAATTACCCGGCAATTAAAGCAGTGGACGGACTGTATCAGGATCCGTCTGTGCGTTCTCCGTCTGCCTTTAAGCGCGTACCGACTCCGGATATTGCCGCGTCAGACTTCACTCCGGCAAAAATGGAAATGCAGCGCCCGGCTGCACGGCAGGACATTAAACAGGAAGGAGATAAAATTGAGCTGCATTTTCATGGCGTGGATATGGCAAACGCGAAAAGTATCGCGGCACTGGTACGGCAGGAACTGGAAAAACTGAAACGCTCTCAGGACAGCCGCCGCCGGTCACAACTCACTGATATAGGGTAACCGCTATGATGATGATTTACGGTATGTTTGTTTTTATGCTGGAAACCATACCTTACCAGAACTTACAGCGATCAATGAGCTGGCGCTATGCCAAAAATGACCGTGTCGGCCGTTCCGCAAGCTGGCAGTATATCGGAGCGGGTGAGGATAAGATTACCCTGAACGGTGTGCTGCTGCCGGAAGTGACCGGCGGTGATATCTCACTGGAACTTCTGCGCACTGCCGCCTATCGCGGACGGCCTTACCCTCTGATTGAGGGTACCGGCATGATTTACGGTATGTACATCATGGACGGCCTGAACGAAGGCCGGGCTGAGTTCTTTTCAGACGGTAAAGCCAAGCGGATAGAATTCAGTATTTCTCTTGTGAAAGCCAGTGAGGATCTACGCGAACGGCTGGCCGAGATGGAGTTCAGCGATTTGATGGATATGTTGCCGGTGTCGTTATAAACACAGCAAGGGGTGAAATAACTTTCACCCCCTTTTTTATTTTCTCTTCTGCCTTTCAGCCGGAAAATACCGGTAAATCGTCGATACCCCCACTCCATAAATAATCGCCAACTGCTGCCGGGAATGCCCCTTATCCAGCAGGCGGCCGATTTGCTCCCGATCATTCTGTGTCAGTGCCGCCGGTCGTCCTCCGACCCTGCCCTGTTCTCTCGCTGCGGCCAATCCTGCCAACGTGCGCTCTACTATCAGCTCGCGTTCCATTTCTGCCAGTGCTGACATGACGTGAAAGAAAAAACGCCCCATCGCGGTGCTGGTGTCGATACTGTCCGTCAGTGACCGGAAGTGTGCGCCGCGTTCGTGCAGATCAGATATCAGGGCTATCAGGTTTTTGACACTGCGCCCGAGCCTGTCCAGTTTCCATACTGCTAGCGTATCGCCCGGCTGAATGGCCTTTAATGCCCGTTTCAGTCCCGGCCTGACGGCGGTTTTACCGCTCATTTTGTCCTCAAAAATCTGGTCGCAATTTATGCTGATGAGCGCGTTTCGCTGTAAATCGCTGTTTTGGTCAGTTGTTGATACGCGGATATAGCCGATGACCGCCATTGTTTTCCCTCATGTTTGCTGTAATGACGGGATTATTACGGATTTATCCGGTTATGGCTGCATTCCCGGAAACCTTGGTTTAGGAGA
>NZ_JBPIZE010000008.1:0-147310 GCF_051172335.1 Morganella sp. B601 | reverse complement strand
TCTCCTAAACCAAGGTTTTCGATAAACTTTGGCTTGTCCTGAATGTCTGCGCCGTTCTGGTCTTTGGCGAGTTTACTGTTGGCATCAGCAACACTGGCTTTTTTACCGAGTTCTGTGGTCAGAAGATTTTGTGACACCACTTTGCCGGTATCATTTCCCAGCTGCTGAGTGATATCTGCCTTATCGATTTTTTTAATCAGTTCCAACTTTAAATACTGATTGGTGACGTAATCACCTTTCGGCTGATAGGTCTGTGCGGCTCTGGCCTCTGATGCCTGAATTGCAGCATCAATACTTTTTGTCACATACTCCCGCGTTGCCAGCACCACGGACGGATCGACTTTCAGGGTGATAGCCTGTGTGCTGCTGACCATCAGCACCATCTGAATAACCTGCGTCCGGCCAGACCCCTCCTGTAAATTCGGCTTGTAGGTCTCCGGGGCGTTGCCGACTGCGATCAGACCGCCGTTATCATCAAACAGGCCGATTTCGCGAATCCACCAACCGCCCTCATTTTCAGGGATCACCTGTTCGGCAATGATGAAATTCGGGTTTTTCTCGTCAACAGATACCTGATTGACTGCCGCCCGGCGGTTTTCGCGGACTAATTTTGTCTGAGCCGGATCCGGAACCGGCAGTGTACCGCCGCCGTCACCGACCGCCATTGCGGAAATGTTCATCTGCGTACCCAGCGCGACAGCGTTCGCCAGCTGTGCCGCGCCGTAATTCGTCAGGATAGCGAAATACTTTGCTGTCATGGGTTTATTCTCACTTTATCAATGGTTATCAGCGCGGCACCGAGATAGTTCGCGCTTTCCACCCGGACGGTTTCCGGGATATACGGATAAACAGTCAGCGTGTCGCCGGTGTTGGTGGCGGCACCACAGTAAAAATGTCCGGATGTGCTCAGGTTGATAGACAACCCCAGCAGGTGACGACTGACGGGCTTTGCGTCGAATATCAGGCGCTCCAGCTCAAAATAGGTTTCTTCGGTAATGCCGGTTTCCGACACGCCGACCGTCAGGCGGAATGTCCCGTTCCGGTCGCCGGTTTTCCACCACTCAGTGACGCTGATCAGATAGCCGAGCGGCTCCACGACACGCCGCAGCGCCCCGATGGTGCCTTTGTGCTTGTGAACAAACATTGACGCCTTGATAACGTCCCGCTTTGTCCGCTCCGGCCAGTCAGCATCCCAGCGGTCAACCGACCACGCCCACGCCAGATACGGCAGCAGAGGTAGCGGACAGGTGTCCGGATTGACCAGGGTTTTTAACGGCACCGGCACGCGCTCTATTTCTGCGCAGGCTTGTGCGGCGGCAAGCTCCAGCGGGCTGGAACCGGTCGGCAGCAGGCGGCTACTCATCAGAACCCCCGACCGTCACTGTCACGTCAGTACAAAATGATGCCTGCGTATTGCTGATCACGATATCTTCCGCCGGGCTTTTCAGTTCGACGCGCTGAACCCCCTCAACATGCAGGGCGGCGTAAACGGCTGACAGCCGGATATCACGCCCGATTCTGTGCTGCTCTTTCACATACCGCGCCAGCCGTTCCCGGGCGGCGGCTTCTATCGGTTCAGATTCCGGTGTCGGGAACAGATACAGCGCGGCATCAATCGAATAATTCACAATTTCAACGGACTGCACGGTGACGCGGTCAGCCACCGGGCGCACGTTTTCATCATTCAGCGCCTTATCAACTATCGTCAGCAGTTCTGGCGGCGCGGTGCCGTCACCCTCACGGGACAGCACGCTGACGGTCACACAGGCAGGCTCCGGGCTGATTGCCGAGGCATCCGCGACCAGTCCGGAAGCACTGCGTGCATGAAAAACATAAGCGCCGACCGGCCCGGCAACACTCATCCCTTCAAACGCCTGCGGGATGCGCATCCGGAAATCAGCATCGGATTCATAAACGGCCGGCAGTGGCGGGATAGCCGTATCGTCAGCCGCCCGGATAACCAGCCGTGGCACGTTGTTGTTCGCGCCCAGCTGATCCAAACCCGCCCCGTAGGCATAGGCCACCATACAGGCGCGGGCGGCTTCATTGACGCGCTGGCGCAGCAGCATTTCCCGGTAAGCATTTTCCTGTAACAGTTTGGTCAGCGGCTCGGATTCCAATTGCAGCACGCGGGCGACCGGCGTTCGCAGTTCTTCCGGCAGAGAGACCAGCAATGCGGCTTTACGCTCAGTAAAAATCTGTTCGAAATCTAACGTTTCGATCACGTCCGGCGGCGGTAACTGGCTGATGTCGATGGTTGGCATGATTACCCCCGGGGAATTTCTGCCGTAAACGGCTGGTTATCGGTTTTCGTGCCCTGAAAATACAGGGTCGGTACGTTGTTTTCGTCCTGTTTTACTTCAATACGTTGCAGGCTGATACGCGGCTCCCAGCGCATTAACGCCATATAGCAGGCGCTCATGACTTTCAGGCGCGTTGCCTTATTGTCCGGTTCATCAATCAGCTCTGACAGTAACGAACCGTATTCACGGCGCATCACGCGGGAACCGATCGGCGTGTGCAGAATGTCGTACATGCTCTGCGTAATATGCGCATCGTCACTGATGGTCATACCCGTTTTTTTATCAAAGCCGCTGTATGTCATGCCGGTGTGTCCGTATTGCTGTTGCCCCGCTCTACCCCGCCGTGTTTATGGGTATGCAGCGTGACACCGTTAGATTTAATACTGCCGCCGGTATGAGTAAAATCACCTGTCATTTCACCGCCTTTTTCCACATTCAGGGTCGCGCACGTCAGGTTGTCTGAGCACACCACTTTCGGGGTATTAAAATTAATCTGCGTGCTGGCCGTCACTGTCACTTCCGGGGCGGTGGCATCAATTATTTGCGCGGCGTTCACCGTGGCTTTCTGAATGCCGGTCACCGTTAATTCACCGGTTTCCGGCTCGTATTCGATCACAGCACCGTCACTGAATGTTTTGTGCATAGCCTGCGCACTGTGGCTCGGTGCGCTGTTTTTGTCGCTGTACAACGAACACAGCACAAAGGCCGTGGTTAATTCACCATTCACAGCGCCGATAATGACCTGCTCACCGGCAACCGGCGCCCACCATGAGCGCCCCGCTCCGGCACGGTCAGCGCCCCAGCGGATCCAGTCAGTGAGAATGTCCCCGGTTCTGACCCGGCAGACCATTTTTTCAGTGTCCACCTCTTCAACCACGCCCACGCGTAACAGGTTGGAAATAAGGCGTTCCAGTTCATTCAGTGTCATCGTGAGTTCACCAAATCCTGATAAATAAGTTCCAGCAGCCCGGCGCGTTCGTACTGCGACAGGCCGAGTAATTCGCGTTTCGGGTACTGTGTCCGCGCCAGCTCGTTAACTGCACCGGTGAGGCCGTACTGATGCTGCCGGGCAATTGCGGCGGCTTTACCCTGAAACCCGATAACGGCGGCATCCGGAAAAGCCTGTGCCCGTAAAAACCGGGCAGTGCGCAGCCGCTTAAACATCGGATCACCGCGCTTTGTGCTGCGGCGGGTTTCTGACAGGTCGATTGACAGAAAACGTTCAATATCTTTTCGCATGAATGACCGTACCGCGCCGCGCTCTTCGTCATATCCGGTAATCATCCGGCCGTTGCGTCCTTTGGTGTTACGCCAGCCCCGCAGACGGCGGACTTCGCCCTTATACAGAAATTCAACGCCCCGCTTTGACCGCAGCACCTGTGTTTTTCTTGCCTGATAAGGTGAGCCGTCCGCATTTTGCTGACTGCGGATCCGTCTCTGCTGATCTGCCCTGATAGCTTTTGCCAGTTTTGCCGACAACCGGCGGCGGTATGCCGGACTTGTCGTTGACAGCAGCCGAGATAATTCGGCATCCAACTGTGAAAACAACGCGGTTTCATTACTCACGCTCCCCCCTTACACCTGATACGGTTTAAATTCCGGTTCAGGCAGATGTGTTACGGTTTCCTCTCCGTCTCCGCCCTCAACAACAACACGTTCGGTAACGGGCAGCACAATCAGAATATCGGCGGTGTCGTTGTCCAGAATATCAGCATCAAAACGGATCCCGCCCTCGCGTTTGTCCGGGTTAAATATCAGTGCCGGTTGTTGCTCCCGCACCCACTTCAGCACCGGCAGCATCAAATCATCCAGGGAGTTCGGATAATCCATTGCCAGCAGATTCAACTTGTAGCTGTACATGAAGGAATTTCCCGGCCTGCCGGTGGCAATAAGATTTCCTTCTGAGGCGTAGACTTCCAGTGATTCCGGGTTCTGCTGAAAACGCGGCTCCCGCGCCGTCAGAAAATCCCGCAGTAACTTTGGTTTCAGCATCACTGCCCCCTGTAGTGGTTAATCGCACTGACACAGCGCTTTTCAAGGCTTTTACGGTCAGTACCGCAGCTGTTATCTGTCAGCAAATATGCCGATGAGATCAGAAACACGACCAGAAAAATCAGGGTGCCAATGACATAACAAACTGTTTTCATGGTGATACCCTGCACTGTTTTTCTAACTCCCTGACCCGGGATTGCAGATAATCTAATTTTGCCTGGTCGCCGATGATTCCGGCTCTGATATCGAAAACAATTCGTTCAGCTTTTTCAGTGAGTCGGATTTCGGCTCCATCGCCCACGCCGCCGCCGCCGGTATTTCTGCCTGCTGACAATTCACAGGTGGCAAGGTCGGCACCGGTGAGCCGCAACCGCCGAGCACCATCACGAACGGCATCACGCAGATGATTATTTTCCTCAAGCGCATCTTTCAGTTTTCCTGTGTGTCTGGCGTCCAGTTCGGCAGCTTTACGCTGAGCTGTCCGCATCCGTTCTGCTGCTGCATCACTTTGCTGTTTCGCTGCCAGCGTCAGCGCGTTTAATGTGGTCTGGTGTGTGGTGGTCAGTACGGCGATTTTCCTGTCGTAGTACCATTTTTCGCCGACAGCCAGCAGTAACAGGCCGACAATGGCATAGGTCGAAAAGCCGCTCTTATTCATCATCCAGACCCCAGCACACAAGCGCGGCTTCCTGTTCCCGGCGCAGCACCTGACCGTAACAGCCGTTTTTCTGCCCTTTGGTCTTCCGGCAGTCTTTGCCGCCGTCATAGATCCAGCGCTTTATTTCCTGACAGGCACCGCGCTTATCACCGGCATTCAGTTTTTTATAAAATGTGGATGTGAAACATTTCCCCGGGCCGATGTTATACGGGCAAAAACTGGCAATACCGGCAATCTGAGCATCATTCAGCGGCACATGCACATTACGCAGCACCCACTGCACCGCCTTTTCAGCCTCGATACGGTTCACTTTGGCGCACTGTTCTGCGGTCAGTGTCATACCGCGTTTTACCGGCTTGCCGTCAATCCGGGTCACGCCCCGGCAGATAGTCCAGATACCGCCGCCGTCCTGATACGCGGTCAGCGAATTACCTTCTTTCTCATCCAGAAACTGATCGACAATGGCCGTCGCTCCGGCACCCCCCAGCAACAAACCGATCATTACTTTGCTGAATACATTCAGGTTATTCTGTTGCATCACAATTCCTGTTTCGGTGCGGTAATGAAATCTTTTGCGGATCCGCTGCTGATACCCTGCTGTTTCAGGGTTTCCACATAATCCGCCCATATTTCAGTGCGTTTCTGCTGTGAACGCCGGTTAAGCAGATAATTCATGACACCAAGGCCGATACTGAAAACCAGACCGATCAAAAATCCCCATTCAAACAGAGAGAATCCGGAGAAAAACGCACCGGCGGTGGCGAAAAAATAGGTTAGTCTGCTGTGTAATTCGTCCATCCCTAATCCCACAATTGAACGGTATCTTTCTGTTTCGGTTCGGTGATATCCGGCATTTCCACCCACTGCCCCGGACGTAAAACGGTTGCCAGACACAGACCCGGATTCGCATCAAGCACCTGCGTGACGACTCCCTGCGTGCGCCGGTAGTGCCGGTAACAGAGTAAATCCACGGTATCGCCCTGCTGTGCCTGTACTTTCATTACGCCAGCTCCGCCACCATGCGCCGCAGCCCCATCAGGTCACGGACGGCGTTCTGTCCGTCACGGCGCAGATCATCAATCTGCGTGCTCAGGGCTTCCGCGTGTTTTTCACCTTCGCGGGTTGTGTCGATATCACGATAATTTTCAATCAGATATGACTTTGTGAAGCTGTAAACCGCCTGGCGGTATAAAAACAAATGCCGGGTTTCATCGTTGACCGGTGTTGACGGCACATCACCCAGCGTTTCCGCTGTCTGCGCTGCCTGCCATTCTCTCAGCAGGTCATTGACATACAGGGCGGCACTGGTCGCAGCGTGCTTCAGTCTCGCGGTGGTAACCGTGCCGTTAACCCGCATAGCCCAGCGCAGATCAGACAGTGTGATGTCCGGGTAAAACGGGATGGTTGTCACCACAACGCCCTTGTCACTGATATCTGTCGTTTCATCGGTCGGCGCAACGGCCTTGGGTGCGACTAATCCGCTCATGGGATCACCTCGGTAAAAAAACGGCGGTGGACGATGAGGACGCAGTAATTAACCCCGCCTCATCGTGCCGCCGTGGCACACGGGGGTGCATTCGGTTATGACGCGGCTTTTTTCCGTGTCGTTGTTGGCTTTTTAGCGCTGCCCGGCTTTGGTTTTGTGCCGGTACCTTTCGCCGGGGTATTTTTCGCCGGTTTCTTTTCCGGTGGCGGCGCAGTGTCCTGTTTACTGTCGTCCGCTTTTTTCAGCTCCCGTTGCAGCAGTTCAATATCCCGTTTCACGCCGGATTTGCTGTGCAACAGCAGCGCACGCTGTAACAGCTCAAGCGCCCGGGCTTTATCTTCCGGCTGCTCACTAAGGCGTAATGTGTACGCCAGTGCTTTACAGAGTTTTGCCTGTACTTCGTTCGGTACATCATGGTACTTAGTCAGTGTTCTGATGCGTTCCAGTACCGGCAGCGGGATCAGCTGGTCAGCACCGACACCGGCAGAAAACAGCGTCAGCGCTTTATCACAGATTTCATCAATCACCATCACCGCCGGTGTGCGGTTGTAGCGTTCCGGTAACGGTAAATTGTGTGCCAGCACATAACCGGCCATATCCAGCGCCCGGTCATAGTTTCCGCAGTCAATCTGCCAGACCAGAACGGTCGTAAAAACCTCATCCGCCTGTCCGGTATTGGCCGCAATAACGCCGTCAATCCACGGCTCATACTGATCAAGCACCGTTTTCTTGTACTCAATTTTGAACTCAGTGCCCTGAATGTCGCTCAGGCGTGACTGATCGTGACGCAGACGATGCAGGATCTGCTCGTATGCCGTCATATTTACGGTTGTTTGTTCGCAGCCCCGGCGCTCAGCCATGACGCGTTGCCAGTGTTCCTGCGCAGGTGTTAACTGTTGCATTGCATATCCCCCGATAAATACCGGTGCCCGGCGGCACCGGCTTTGGCAGTGTTATTCGCCGCTGCTCTCAGCTTCGGCGTAAGTGATACCTTCAATCAGGCAGGCGAGGCCGTAATCTTCCACGGCGTAACCGTCATTACTCTGTGCATAGGTGGCAATACGGTTATATTCCGGCTCATTTTTAATGAAGCGGTTTAACTTGCCTTTCTGCCAGTAAATGGACAGGTTTTTCATGGTGGTGATTAACACAGCACCGTCAGGGAAATACGGCACCTGAACAGACGGAATCCCGCCTACGCTGCTGAGTTTCATCAGCTCGTTACCGGCCATCAGTTCCATATTCGGATTTTGCTGGCTGTGCTGATTGATGATTTTGAAGTTTTTCTGAGTGACCAGCTGACGACCGACAATCGCCACCAACCCGGCAGCGTTGCGGTGCCACGGATCGATCAGAGTGCTTACCGCGTCATACACAACGGCATCAATATTGGCGTAACGGCCTTTTTTGATGATTTTCCCGTCCTCGTCACGCGAAGTCAGGGTGATATTTTTCATCACACGCTGCGGTGCCCGTTCACGCACAAGCTGTAACCAGCCGATATTGACGTCCTCAAGTAACGGGTTTTGCTTACGGTCTGATTTCGCCGCACACTTAACCCCGTTAAAACCAATCATCAGGCGATCAAGCCCTTCACGCTGGATAATCTGCTGATTAATCAGGCTCTGGAACTGAGGGTGCCCCGCCCAGGCGTCGAGCTGGGTATACGGGATCATTGTGTCAAAATTGGTTTGTTCACAGGCGTAAGTGTTTTCTTCCATCCCGAAAGCCTGTGCAGGCTCGCGGCGGTCAGTGGTTGACGTATTACGGCTGGCAATCGGCTGATTTGACGCAATCAGAATCGTTGACCCTTTTTGTTCAGTCACGCCGAATGAGTTGATTTCTTTCAGGAAAGGGTTGCTTTCCATCACGGCCTTTTCAATCTTCTGCTGCACTGACGGATCAACAGAAAATTGCAGTGATTTACCGTCACGGACGGCATGGTTTAAACGCGCCTGATTGTCCAGGTAGGACAGATACGCTTTATTTGCTTCAGGTGTTAATGACATATCAGTTTTTCCTTAAAATTCAGACTGAACGTAACCGCCGTTACCGGTGGAAAGCTGGCGCTGTTCGTTATCCGCGTCAGTGCCGCCGAGCTGCGTTTTCAGGGCGGATAATTCCTGTTTCAGAGTCGCCACTTCACCTGACAGCGTTTCTTTTTCGGCAGTCAGTTTCTGCATGGCCGTTAACGCCTCTGCACAGGTTTTCGCGGTCAGGTTGATACCTTCCTGTAACGCGGCAATGTCGTGATTACCGTTTTCACGCTGGATCCCGAGCACTTTTTTCAGTCCGGTAAGGAATTCAGCTGCCAGTGATTTCTGCTCTGCCTGCTGCTTTTCTGCTGCGCTCATCTTCACGACCGTTTCCAGTGATGCGGTATAGGTATTTTTCGCATCTTCCGGCAGACCGCGCTCACGGTTACTCAGGGTGATAACCTGCGTGCCGAATGCCGCCGGGGTATCAGTCAGCGCAACACCGGTCAGATAGGCACCTTTCGCCGCGTCATTCGGGCAATCCGGTAAAAATTCGATACTGGAGAAAATCTTCTGACCGCTTTCGTTCAGGGCGATTAATGGTGCGTCTTTGACCGGGTCAATGGTGGCGGAGATTTCCAGCGCCAGTTTTCCTTTTAACGGCCCATCCTGTAACTCAAATGCACGGGCAGAATCGATCATGGAAAAATGACGCCATGTACTGTCAGGTAACACGCTGGTGATGTGTTCCAGATTGATACGCGCGGCGTACAGCTGCGGATTGTAGTTGTCAGCCATCTGCTGAATCTGGTCACGCGTGACAGCAAAGCCGTTTAACGTGCCGCCCTCGGTGCAGACGATGACCTGTAGTTTTTTATTGTCTTCTGGCATGGGTTTTCACTCCGGAGATAACGACAATTCTGTGTGTCTGTATCTTCGCAAGTGCTTGTTTCCGGTTCAAAACCTTTGCCTTGTGACATCGGTGTGACAAGTGAAACCCGTGGAGGTGTACGCGCGCGATGTGGGAAAGTTGACGCATGATAACTGACTCTCAGCGCGATCCGCGGTCGGAAGCGAAAAGCCTGTACTGGCAGGCGTACAGTATTTCACAGATAGCGTCATACCTCGGTGTGAGCGCCAACACGCTCTATTCGTGGCGCAGACGGGATAAGTGGGATGAAACCCACCCGATTCAGCGCGTCAGTGATGAGATTCATGTCCGTATTCTGAGGATCCTCAATAAAAAAGACCTGACCGCACACGATTTTAAAGTGATGGATTTTCTCGGCCGTCAGATGGCGCGGCTGAACAAAGAAAGCGACAAGCAGGAGAAAGAGAAGAAGCCGAAGACGCCGAAGAACCACTTTACCGAAGAGCAGATCGAACAACTCCGGCAACTGGCACTTGAACCGCTGTTTGAACATCAGAAGAAGTGGTTTAAGCAGAAAAACCGCCGTAACCGCATGATTTTAAAATCACGGCAAATCGGCGCAACCTGGTATTTTGCCCGTGAGGCACTCCTGCACGCACTGGAAACCGGCAATAACCAAATATTTCTGTCAGCCAGCCGGGCACAGGCGCATCAGTTCAAAGGTTTCATTATCGCCCTGGCGCGACTCGTCGGCGTGGAGCTGAAAGGCGGGGATAAAATTATTTTATCCACCGGAACAACATTCTATTTTCTCGGTACGGCTGCGGCATCCGCGCAGTCTTATACCGGCGATCTCTATTTTGATGAGTTTTTTTGGGTGGCTAACTTCGCCGAACTGCGCAAAGTGGCGGCGGCTATGGCCTCACAGGTCGGATTACGCCGGACTTATTTCTCTACCCCATCATCTGAAGAACATGAGGCTTATCCGTTCTGGACAGGGGACTTTTTCAACGAATCCCGGCCTGAATCCAAAAAAATCAGCATTGATACCACACACAAAACCCTGAAAAACGGTGTGCTGTGCGGGGACAATATCTGGCGGCAGATAGTCACTATCCATGATGCGATTAACAGCGGGTTTGACCTGATATCACTGGCGGATATCGAAAGCGAGAACACCCCGGACGATCTCGAAAACCTCTATAACTGTAAGTTTGTTAAAGCCGGTGAACGGGCATTCGACTATAACGCCCTTATTTACCGGGGTGTTGATGGTTATAACCGTGATGTCTGGCCGGACTGGAAGCCTTACGCCGACAGGCCGCTCGGTAATAAACCGGTGCGCATCGGTGCCGACCCGACCGGCACCGGCGGCAATGGTGACGGCCTCGGCCTCGCTGTGCTCGCCCCGCCTGCCGTTCCCGGCGGGAAATGGCGGGTTGTCGAGGCGCTTCGCTTCCGTGGCATGGCTTTTGAAAAACAGGCCGAGGAAATCAAAAAACTGACACTGCGCTACAACGTGCAGGGGATCAACATTGATATTACCGGCGGTACCGGTGAGGCCGTGTATGAGCTGGTGAAAAAATTCTACCCGGCAGTACAGGGCATCCGTTATACCCCGCAGGTTAAACGGATGATGGTGCTTAAAGCACAGATGCTTATCCGTAACGGGCGCATTGAATATGATGCCGGGGCATCACAGATACCGTCTTCCTTTATGACCATTAAAAAAGTTATCACACAGGGCGGCATTGTCACCTATGCGTCAGACCGCACACGCGGCGTTGATCACGGGGATATTGCCTGGTCTGTTATGAACGTTTTATACGCTGAACCTATCGGCAGCGAATCCGCAGACAGCGGTTCCTGTGTATCGGAGTTTTAACCATGAAAAAAAAGAAAACACTGCCCGTCACCAACAAAGCAGAGTTACCCGCTGACAAACAGTGTGCTGCATTCACCTTTGATAATCCCGTGCCGGTCACCGGTGCTTATGACCTGCTCGACTGTATGGAGTGCGCGAAAACCGATAAGTGGTATGAAACGCCGTTAGACTTCTACAGCATAGCCCGCGCATTTCGTTCAGCGGTACACCATGAATCACCGCTGCTGTTTAAGCGCAACGTTATCATGAGCTGTTTTATCCCGCATAAATCCCTGTCCTATCAGGAAATGAATGCCTATGTTCTTGATTATCTTGTATTCGGAAATGCATATTTTGAGCGCCGCCGTAATATGCTCGGCGGGCTGCTGCAACTGAAACGATCGCCGGCCAAATACACCCGGCGCGGAATTGACCTGGACACCTACTATTTCGTTCAGACATGGAAGGATGCACATGAATTTAAGCGCGGCGATGTTTTCCACCTGATCAACCCGGATATTAACCAGGAGATTTACGGGCTGCCGGAATATCTGGCCGGGCTGATATCCGCCAAACTCAACAAATCGGCTACCACATTCCGGGTTAACTACTATGAGAACGGCTCACACGCCGGGGTGATTGTTTATCTCAATGATGCACTGGCCGACCCGAACGGCGTTGAGGATCTGAAAGGCGCATTGCAGAAATCACGCCGTGACGGGGCTTTCAAAAACCTGTTTGTTTATTCGGCCAATGGCAAGAAGGACGGCATTCAGATCCTGCCGTTCAGCCAGATTGCGGCCAAAGATGAATTTATGAACGTGAAGGATGCCACCCGTGATGATTTGCTTGCTATGCACCGTGTGCCGCCGCAGCTGATGGGTATCGTACCGACCGGCGCGGGCAGCTTCGGGGATGTGGAAAAGGCCGCGAAAGTATTTTCTATCAATGAGCTGATGCCAATCATGCAGAGCCTGAAATCCGTAAATGATTGGGTCGGTGAAGAGATGGTGCGCTTCAATGAGTACGCCCTGCTTGAAGCCCTCGGCGCAAAGTAAATAATCACCCCACATCAGGCGCAGCGTAACCTTTCACACGCTGCGCTGACCATCATTAACCCCCTGCCATTTGTTTTCACCTGCCACGCTCACACACCCCGCAAAACAGGCGCAGAAATGCGCCTTTTTTATGTGCCTGACGCACGGAGAAAGAGCGGCACCCTATCCCCCTCAGCGCGCGATTGCTCCCCCGCCTCGCCCGCACACAAAAGGTGTGCTTTTTTGTGCAGGTTTTGCCACCGGGGCAACGCGCAGCCCGTCAGGGCTTGTGCGGTATTTTACTGGAACCGGAAATTGTGCAAGGGTGTGCGGATTTGTGCGGTGATTTTCGGCAAGAAAAAACCGCCGATTTCGGCGGTTCTGGTTGGCTGTTACTGCTTATCCGGCAATGACATAATCCTTTTTATTTCTGCCGCTATTTCAGGGATATTCTCTATATCCTCGTATTTTTTATACACCACAGCAGCACAACCGATGAATTCATCCGGTGTGACTGATCCTTCAGAAAAAAGCACCTCCAGTTTATCAACAAATGCTTTCAACCGTACTGTCTTATCATCCGGCGGAGCACCTACGTATAAATGCACCATTATTAAGCCCCTTCCGGTAACTGACACAAAATACTCTGACGGAAATAATCATCCGGAAAATCCGTGCGCATTCCGGTAGCTTTAGCACAATGCGCCTCAGTACATTCATGCGGCAGCAATGGCACAGAATCGTGATACCAGCTATTCCCGCTGAATTTCACGTACTTTCCCTGAGTATATTTATCAATTGATGAATATACGGTTAACCGCCATTTCATATGTGCCGTAATTGCCATTGCTGCATCAATGGCGTTTTGTGGATCAGAAAAATAATCCCACTCAGACACATAAACATCTGCACAATACCCAGCCCAACACTGATTAGTGTCGGGAACAAACCGAATACTGGCTCCATTACTTAGCTCTATAGTCTGTGTACACGGCTTTACTTCACACCCCAAAAATAGCGCTGCATAATTTATAGCGCCTGAAATGAACGTATCTTCCGGATCAGCCGGCGCCGGTTCTATAAATATTTTGTTTCTTCCGGTGAGACAGGCATCAAGTACCGCCTCAAATACAAAATAATAATCCGCACCAATCTGACGGCCTTTATGTAAATCACGGGCACGCTGAAAACGTTGTGCATACCAGCGTTTTTGCCACGGAAATAAACTATTCAGCCGATTGTACAGACTAATAATTAATTCTGTTGTCACTGCAATTTTAATTGTCATCGTTTTTTCGCCTCATTTTCTCAACCCGCGCCAATATTGACGCCGATTTCTGTTCCCGCTTCGCTTCTTTTTTCTGTAACTCCGCTGCAACTACCTGCTGCCGCTTTTTGTGGGCGGCAGCAGTCCGTATCACCCTGATCACGCCGTTTTCAAGGTAATAACGTTCATCACGTAAAATCAGTGGTTTTCCTGCCAGTAACTGCCGTGCCAGTGCTTCCGGCGGCGTTGTGATACCCGTCAGGTGAAGCAATTCATCCAACTGGTCTGTTAATTTGGTAATTTCTGGTGTCACCGGCGGTGAACCCGGTACACAAACCGGCGGTTTTGGTTCACTCAGTGGCTGTTTTCTTCGGCCATTGTCCAGGCATCTCCCGTTCAGTGAAATGAAGTAGCGTTCTGACCCGATTTCAATACTGCCGTCTGCGGCCAGCTTTTCGGCCTGCTCCTGAGTCAAATCCGTATTTACTGACGCAATACCCTCAGTAATCACACGCAATACCTTTTTACTCAGCTGTTTTTTCTTACGTTTTTTAGTTGGTTGCGAGTTATCACCACCATCTGAAACGCTTTCTTTCCCAACCGTAAACACACACTGAGCCGTTGGTGCCGTTCTGTTAATTCCTCTCCCGTTTTTGTTTAAAATTTCAGCTAACGGAGAGTTATTGACAGAACTCCTAGGGGCGGCAAAGCCGCCAAGAAAAACCAAAGACCCCTTGTCTGTGGTATCTGTGCCCTGTTCTTCAGCTTCTGTGCTGCCTGATTTTTTAGGGACAATTTTCCATTTTTTGGATCGGGTGCAGACTGTTGACGCTTCACCCACAATTCTGGAATAGATGCCGTAAATGCGTTCGACTATCTCGCCGTAGGCGTTTGGCTCGTCTTTGTCTTCATATCTGATGCCGATTACATAGTTTTCACGCGGCGTAAGCACACCGCCCATCAGGTCTACAAATGACGCCCAACAACCCACATCAGCGGCGGCGAGAATGTTGTCCATTGCCTTATCGGCAAGCAGGGGTTTTTTAGGGTCGTATTGATTGTTCTGCATCAGGATTGATACAAGCTGATTATTCAGCTTGCGGAGTTCGCGCCATACAGTAACCGGCGGTTGCCCGATGGGCTGATACTGACGGATGCGGTAACGGCTCGCCCATGCAGTCGCAAATTTAGCGGTGTCTTTCAGAGGTTTGCCGGTTTCATCGTCCAGCTCGCCGTCAAGCGCGTAACCGTCGATATTTTTTGAAATGTATTTAGCGATATAGGCCGTTGCACTGCCTTTACGCGGATCCATCCGTTTAACGTTAAACCGGGCACGGGCATCCGGCACCAATTCCGCTCTATCCATCTTTGTCGCGTAGGTGTGGATGATGCGGGTGATCTCTTTTCTTTCTTCCGGGCGCATAAACAGCAGTAAATGCCAGTGCGGCGTTGAATCGTGATGTGGTTCCGCCACACGGAACCCGTACACACGCAGCCCTTTCCGGCCGAGTTTCGAACCGATATTCGCCCACAATTTAGATAAATACCGCTGTGCTTCCGGCGGACGGGTGTGATCCCACTTATCATTCATGCGGCCTTTATGATTGGTGGCGTGATACCGTGACGGGCAGGTGATCGTATAAAATACGCCAACGTCCCCGCGTTCCTGTGCCACAAATTCAACGCCCTGCATTCTGGTCATCAGCTCATTGCGGCGTAATGCCGGATTACTGACGCTGCCGAGTACCATTGCCTGAAGTGAGGCGCGTTTCCCGTCTTCATCTTCCAGTTCATGATTACGGAAAAACTCACTGTTGCGCTGCCGCTGCTCAGTAAATTCTTTCATCCCGTCCTGGCTGATATACGGATGTGCCTTTCTGTGAACCTGATTACTCGCACGGAATAAATCTTCCCGCCAGTCGCAGCGCAACCGCCATAACTGACGCTCCCACCAGTCCGCACTGACCATTCTTGCTATTTCACTGAATGCAGGATCAACCGGCGGCAACTTGTCACGTCCGCACCGGTCTTTTTTCGGCTTCAGCGCCTGCCATCCCGGCACGTTCACGCGCAGAGAAAACACCTCCGCCGCAAGCATCCGATACACATCAATGACATCTTTTTCAGATACTTTATCCATTCCGCCGAGGCGTTCTATCTCAGCATCAAGCATCTCAGCAACACGGGAGGCGATTTCATTCGCGAGGGTTTTAATGCGCGGTTTATCCATGCCCGGCAGATGCGGATACAGATTCTGATAGTAAGCTGACAGGAGCTTATAAGGCCGGACAGTATGATGTTTTCGTGTTTCTGCCAGACGCAATAAGGCTTGCTTAACGGTTTTCGTTAAGAAAGCATCACTGTGTTTTTGTGCGCGGCTGCGTTTCAGCCAGGAGAGCCGCCGTTCATACCATGCACGGATAAAATAAGGCTCTTTCTGTAATCTTGCCTCTATCGTTTCCGGGCTTTTAACCCATTCGTCACACTCTTCTTTCCATTCTTTTTTGGCCTGCTCAACCGCACTTCTAATGTGAGCTTCCAGCGCCTTTGACCGGACATGCTGCGATACATACGCCTGCATTTCTGCCGGATCTGACAACTGGCGTTCTTTATAGATACCTGCCAGATATTCGTTGGTATTTTTGTTATACGTGAAAATCGGCATCGGTTCCCCGGTGCCGATATATTCCCACTTGTCGCCGTTGACATAGGCGTAATCGATGGGGGTTAGTTGCTCCATCAGCAACCCCCGAGCACAGCAATAATTTCAGGTGCTTTTTCTCTGTTTCCGTTCGCCGATATTTTTCGCGGTGCTTCTATTTCGTGAATGGTGAAGCCTAAATCTGCATACAACTCTTTTGCGGCCAGCGAGTTTGATACTGTGACCGGATTGCCTTTGGTGGCATGCAGGGTTTGCAACGCTTCGGCAAGAGCGACCTGATCACCATCATTAAAACCTTCGGTGTGGTACCGGGTAAAACCGGTACCCATATAAGGGGGATCACAATAAATACCGTCACCGGCACAGGTCTGTAACAGCGTTTCCGCCCAGCCCTGGCATTTAATATCAGCTTTGTGTGCTTTCGCAGCAAAGGCGCGGATCTCTTCTTCCGGAAAGTATGTTTTTTTATAATTTCCGCACGGTACATTAAAACCACCTTTTTGATTGTAGCGGCACAATCCGTTGTAACAGTGACGGTTTAAATATATGAAATACGCGGCGATATACTCCGGCTGCAATACATGTTTACTTTCATTAAAAAAATCGCGCTCTATATAATAACCCGACTCGACAGCCTCTAATTCAAAAAGACCGTATGCGGTTCTTATAACCTCATCAATATTATCTGACGCTATTTGCTGATACATGGTAATCAGATCGTCATTCACATCAGCAATTAAATACTGCTCATAGTCAGTATTCATCATCACAGCACAAGAACCGGCGAACGGCTCAACGAGGCGCTTTGTTTTTGGCAGGTGCGGGCGCAGCTGTTCCATAATGCCGACTTTTGAACCCGCCCATTTGAGGATGGTTTTATTTGTCATGATGAATTTACAACCTCAATGTTATAGTTTTTATGTTAAAAGAAACACTCTTTGTGCTACTTACATTTTCACTTAATGTACTGGCGTTTATTCCCGTAACTTCACAATGAAATTCACAACCAACTTGATTTTTCCCGTTGACGTTGCGAATCTCCCTTACCGTAAAATATTCACCTACAGATATTGATACCCGACAAAAATCAATATTAACTTCGGTCATTTCTTCCAGCGCCCAAAAAGAACGACTTGGTAAATCCGCGCTAAAACTATTCGTTTCTTTATCCATCTCACACGCTCCGGTAATGTTTGTTTTTCAGTTCATCAATTGCCTGGCAATCAATGCACATGGTGCAGCCGATCACAGCGCGGCGGCGTGGTTCAGGGATTGGCTTACCGCACCCCTCACATTCAAATGCGGACACACCCGCAGCAGTAATACGGGCTGCGGCTATCTGGCTTTCAAGCACAAGCGCGGCGTGGTCATTGGCGCGGTCGATTTCGTCAGACATGGTTCAGCTCTCCCGCTTCGTTTTCGATACGATCAGCTTCACCATCGAGCAGTAAACTTGCCTGTTCCGGTGCCATGCGGTGAATTCGTATCTTCTGCGAGACATGGCGCAAACGGTCAGCAAACCCATTCATCAGGGTTTTACGCTCGTCTTCGCGGTTTGCTTTGATGTTTTCAGCTACAGGGGTGAATATTGGATCCGGAAATGATTTCATTTTAAAACCTCATTTTTAGGTAATAAAAAGCCCTGACCTGTTAAGGTCATTATTTATTCTTCAGTTAGTTACTTAATTGCTAAGTCTGTCGGAAATATTGATGCCACTGCCTTTATTTGGTTAATTGCCTCTATTAATCGCAATTGTTCATCTTCATTTAGTTCACAAAAATCTAATTCATGCTTTTGCTTTTCTATCTCAGCCAAAAAGAAAATAGCACTCAGAACCCGATTATTTTCCCTTTCTCTATTATTTGAACTGCAACGCATTTCTTTTAAGAAAACATCCATTCCGTGGTTTATTTTTTTACCGTTGATATGGTCTTTATTCTCAAAAAGCTTACCGCGTACTTTCGCGGCACGGTTTAATCCGTTTATTTTTTCGTCCAGTGAATATATAACGGCACGTTCCCATTCAGGGGCGCGGTGCTCCAATGCCCTTACAACAAGAACTTCTTTTACCGTTACTGCATTCTCTGCCGCCGCCATAAATCACCGCCGTTATTTCTTATTGAACAATGAATCTATAAAACCTGTCGCCTGTGCCAGCGCATCAACCTTTCCGAATGAATTGAAGCTGTCAGCCCCATCACTCAGCATTACGTGATACTGCGTTATTTTTCTGGTCACATTGCGCGGCAACACATAAATATTGAAACCGCGATATATGTAGCAGTGTGACTTATACCTGACTAATGAATAGAGCCCCCTTTCCATATTCACCCCTCAGTTATTCAGCCACAGCAGCCAGGCATCCCGCTGTTCAACCGGGCGATTTGAAAAGGCATCATCAACCCCTTTATTGAATGCTGTGATATTTACCCATACTTCACCGGCACGGGTCTTCTTTTTTGATGGGTCGGAGAACTCAATAATCGGAAGCTTTCCATGCTTCGCCATCTGCTTTACCGCATCATGAGTTTTACCGATTAACTCCGCAAATTTAGCCAAAGGAACTGCATTTACGGGGTATTTCACATTGCTGTTTTCTTGAATCATCTGATACCCTCCTACGATCAAACCTCTTAAAACCCTTTATTTCCTGTTTTGAGTGGTTTGTGCTGGCTCCGAATGTTCGCATATGGAACTTTTGGGTAATACTAGTTCGTAAACGGAACTTAGTCAATGGACATATCCGACAAAATAAAACTCATCCGAAAGGTAGAGAAAATCACACAAGCTCAGCTTTGTGATTTAGCTGAAATATCAATAAGTACTCTGAAAAAGATAGAGGCCGGTTACCAAGAACCTAGCCTATCCACTATCTCTAAAATCACCAATTACCCCAGATTTGAAAAATATGCCCTATGGTTGGTAACCGATAAAACCGCCCCTGAAGCTGGTCAAATCTCACCGGCTCTCGCGCACAGTGGGCAAGAAAACGAAACCTTACTCCGCTCAGAAAAGAAAACTGGTTAGATATTTGTTATGCACAAGCGGATGACTACTGGTCACAGTCACCCCGCAAAATCATCGGAGGGCTTACTTATGGCAATTAAGAAGCTCAATGATGGTCGATATGAAGTTGATATGCGCCCGAACGGTGTTACCGGACAACGGCTGCGTAGAATTTTTCTACGCAAATCAGAAGCCGTTAACTTTGAACGTCATGTAATGGGAAATATTGAAAAATATTCTCAAGATGCAGCACAGGCGGGAAGAATTACGTTAAGTGAGTTAAAAGATAAGTGGTGGCTTTACCACGGCCAGAACATGAAAACAGGTAAAATTGAAAAACGGCAATTAAGTAAAACAATACGCTTACTGAATGACCCGACAATTAACCGAATGGATAAACACTATCTTCTTACTCACCGAGCGATGCGCCTTGCTGATGGTATAAGCGCATCGACGATAAACAGGGATATGTACAGGCTTTCAGGAATGATATCCGCCCTGATCAAACTTGATATTTACAAAGGAAAAAACCCGCTATCTGGGTTGCCGCCATTAAAAGAGAAAGAACCAGAGCTGACTTTCTTAACGGACACAGAAATAAAAACTCTCCTTCAATCTCTCAGTGGCGACTATAAAAATATAGCCCTGCTCTGTTTGAGCACTGGCGCACGCTGGGGAGAAGCAGCCTCACTCCGCAGCGAGCATATCAAAAATGAGCGCGTGACGTTCCTGCAAACAAAAAATGGTAAAACGAGAGTTATTCCCATTTCTGGACAATTGCAGGCACAACTAAAAACAAAGAATACCGGCTTGTTATTCAATGTTGACTACAACACGTTCAGGTTAAAACTCAAGGAAGTAAAACCAGATTTACCGAACGGACAGGCTACGCATGTTCTGCGACATACATTCGCAAGCCATTTCGTCATGAATGGAGGAAGCATAGTTGCACTGAAAGAAATACTCGGGCACGCGAGCATAAATCAAACGATGGCTTATGCGCATTTGTCCCCGGATTATCTTCAATTAGCAATAAAGCTTAATCCCTTGAATGGGGCTTTAGAATGATTATAAAGGGTTTCGACCGTCCACATCCCGTCCATCGTCGAAAACTTTAGTATACTTTCTATACCATTCATTATTTTTTAAGTACATGTAAGAAAAGGATTTCTTCATGAGTGGCGCAAAAAAAAAGCCCCTCAAGAGGGGCTGTAAAAGACAGGGATGGTGTCTATGGCAAGGAAAAACTTCTTGGGTGCTACTTAACGACTCTACTGACTTCACTACTCTGACAAATTATTTCTGACAAATAACTTCTGACAAATTCATTCCGGCATATTCTGCGCGGAGGAGGCGGATGAGGTATGAATACTCTCCGGCTCAAAATTGGCATCCAGCTGCATTTTCTGCTCCGGGTTGAGTAACTGATACATCTGATGGTGAACCCGTATCATCTCAACCTGGTAATCCAGCCGCTTGCGCATCTCCTTTTCAAGCTGATTACGTACGGCCGTTTCATCAAACTTTTCGGCCTTAACCAGCTCGTACAGCGCAATATCATCTTCGGCAAGGTTACGGACATTCCGTAACTGGTCGCGGTAATTGTGCATCAGATCCCGCAACTGCATCCGTTGTTCTTCCGTTAACCGGATACCGGTCAACATAGAGGTATAACCATCTCCCCCTGATGTCGTTATACCTTTATACTGACCGTGACTCTGCACCGGGGTAACGCAGCCATCACTTTCTGAATCCTGCGCCAGTCCCGGCGCACTTTGCATCACAAACATTGACGCTAAAGTGATTGTTGCTATCTTACCCATAGTAACTCCTTAAACTTCTGAGTCTGCGTCACCTGACCCGTTGGAATTAACTATACGCACCCGGCTGCAAACATGCGTCAGAGCATGTAAAAGAACGTAAAGTCATGGAATAGAAACGTTTGTTGTCGTATTTTGCACGTGGAGGACGTGAATAATGAATAAAATACTGCTTGTTGATGATGACCGCGAATTAACCTCGCTGTTAAAAGAATTACTCGATATGGAAGGGTTCAACGTTGTCATTGCACATGACGGCGAGCAGGCACTGACCCTCCTTGACGATTCCATAGACTTGTTATTGCTCGACATCATGATGCCGCGCAAAAACGGGATTGAAACCCTGAAAGAACTGCGCCAGAACTACCAGACGCCGGTAATTATGCTGACCGCACGCGGCAGTGACCTTGACCGTGTTCTGGGGCTCGAACTGGGTGCGGATGACTATCTGCCTAAACCGTTTAATGATCGCGAGCTGGTGGCACGTATACGCGCGATTCTGCGCCGTTCCAACTGGAGTGAGCAACAGCAGCAGAGCGACAGCAGCAGTAACTCTTCCGTGGTGATGGTGGATAAGCTCCAGCTCAACCCGGGCCGTCAGGAAGCCAGCTTCGGTGACGAAGTGCTGGATCTGACCGGGACTGAGTTCACGTTGCTTTACCTGCTGGCACAGCACCTCGGCCAGGTGGTCAGCCGTGAACTCTTAAGCCAGGAAGTTCTGGGCAAACGCCTGACGCCGTTTGACCGCGCCATTGATATGCACATTTCCAACCTGCGCCGCAAATTACCGGAGCGCACAGACGGCCTGCCGTGGTTTAAAACCTTACGCGGCCGTGGTTACTTAATGGTATCTGCAACATGATAAGCAGCCTGACGGCGCGGATTTTCGCCATCTTCTGGTTTACCCTGGCACTGGTGCTGTTACTGGTGCTGATGGTGCCGAAGCTCGACTCCCGGCAGCTGATGCCGCTCCAGGAGGCCGAGTACCGGCAGGGTATGATGCTGCAGCAACATATTGAATCTGATCTCGCACAAGACCCGGCGAATGACCTGCTCTGGTGGCGGCGGCTGACCCGCGCCCTGGTAAAATGGACGCCGCCGGACAAGCGCCTGATTATTGTCACCAGTGAAGGCCGGATTATCGGGCCTATCCGTAATGATTCCCAGGTCATCCGTAACTTTATGGGGCAGTCGGATAACACTGACAACCCGAAAAAGAAACGGTATGGCCGCATTGAGCTGCTCGGGCCGTTTGAAGTCCGCGACGGCGAAGACCGCTATCAGCTTTATCTGATCCGCCCGGCGAACACCGCACAGTCTGATTTTATCAACTTCCTGATCGACCGTCCGTTCCTGTTACTGGCAGCCACCATGCTGATCAGCACCCCGCTGCTGCTCTGGCTGGCGTGGAGCCTGGCAAAACCGGCACGAAAACTGAAAAACGCGGCAGATGATGTTGCCAAGGGTAATTTGCGCCAGCATCCGGAACTGGAAGCCGGCCCGCAGGAGTTCCTTGCAGCGGGTAACAGCTTTAACCAGATGATCAGCGCCCTTGAACGCATGGTGAACGCACAGCAGCGGCTGATATCCGATATCTCCCACGAACTGCGCACCCCGCTCACCCGGCTTCAGCTGGCCACAGCACTGCTGCGCCGTCGCCACGGTGAGAGTAAAGAGCTGGAACGCATCGAGACAGAGACCCACCGCCTCGACGGCATGATCAATGACCTGCTTGTTCTCTCCCGCAGCCAGCACAAAAATGAGCTGCTGCGCCAGAACATCAAGGCCAATGAGCTGTGGGATGACATTCTCGACAACGCGAAGTTTGAGGCAGAGCAGCGCCATAAAACGCTGGAAATCACCTCACCACCGGGCCCGTGGACAATTTACTGCAACCCGTCCGCACTCGGCAGCGCATTTGAGAATATTGTCCGTAACGCGCTGCGTTACTCAAACCAGCATATTCAGGTCGCATTCAGTGCCGACACCAAAGGTATCAGCATTGTGGTCGATGACGACGGCCCGGGTGTCAGTCCGGAAGATCGCGAACATATCTTCCGGCCGTTCTACCGCACGGATGAAGCCCGCGACCGTGAATCCGGCGGTACCGGGCTGGGACTCGCGATTGTCAGCACCGCTATCAGCCAGCACAACGGTAAAGTCACCGCCAACGACAGCCCGCTCGGCGGACTTCGCCTGGAAATCTGGCTGCCGCTGCACCCGCGCTGAGGCTCTCTGTAGTTACCGGGGAAATCAGCCCCCGGTAACTATTCCTTCTTAAGCAGGAATTACCATTGTCATCAATATGATGCAATAAAACATTTCTGCTACGATTGTGCATGTACCGATTAGAAAAAGTAATAATCCAAAGCTCTGGGTTAAAGTAACACTTTTTCTGCTGTTAACACAAAAAAGACAGATTTAAAGAAAAAGATTGCCACATTAAACCGGATAAAGTTCGTTTAATGAAAGACTCACGAGTGTTATCATGCTTGACCTGTTCGTGTAATCGGACTAGCCTTTGGCAGCAAATATAAACGGCGCTGATTGATTGGGTATAAATCACCTCCCAACTTATTGAGAAATCAGCCCGCTGTAACACACCACAACTCTTACTGGCTCGATTCTTCAATAGAATCAGCAAGATAAACTCGCAATAGCGCACTCTGGGAGCGGTAACCCAGTGCGGTAGCTATGGCCGAAAGATTACAATCATTATATTAATCAGCAAGGTTTTCTGTGAAAGGTATTATTTTAGCAGGTGGCTCAGGTACACGTTTATTTCCTATTACATTAGGAATTTCAAAACAATTATTACCTATTTATGATAAGCCGATGATTTATTATCCGCTTTCTGTACTAATGCTGGCGGGAATCCGGGAAGTATTAATTATCACAACACCGGAAGATCAATCCGGCTTTCAGCGTTTATTAGGTGACGGCAGTGATTTTGGCATCTCTCTGGAATATGCCGTACAACCAGAACCAGAAGGTCTCGCACAAGCCTTTATCATTGGTGAAGAGTTTATTGGTAACGATTCTGTATGCCTAGTACTCGGAGATAACATTTTTTGGGGACAAGGTTTCTCACCGAAACTGCTTAAAGCAGCCTCTTTAGAAGAAGGTGCGGTTGTCTTCGGTTATGAAGTACAGGACCCGGAACGGTTTGGTGTAGTCGAATTTGATGATCACTATAATGCTGTATCAATTGAAGAAAAACCGGTTAAACCGAAATCAAAATATGCTGTAACCGGTTTATACTTTTACGATAACGATGTTATTGAAATCGCTAAAAATATAAAACCGTCCGAGCGTGGTGAACTGGAAATCACAACAGTTAACCAAATTTATTTAAAAAACAATAAATTAAAAGTTGAATTGCTCGGGCGCGGGTTTGCCTGGTTAGACACCGGCACACACGACAGCCTGCTGGATGCAGCCAGTTTTGTTGAAACCATTGAAAAACGGCAGGGTTTTAAAGTTGCTTGCCTGGAAGAAATCGCTTACCGGCAGGGGTGGCTGACAGAAAAACAAGTATTAGATGCCGCTGAAAAATCAAAAAAGAATGGATACGGTCAGTATCTTTTTAAATTAATAAATAACATTTAATATAACTAAATTCACGGAATAATAAATGGATATAATAGAAAGTAAACTAAAAGGTTGTATGATCATTGAACCAACTATTTATTATGATGAAAGAGGTTTTTTTTATGAATCATACCAACAAGAAAAATATAAAAAAATCGGAATTAAAGAAACCTTTATACAAGATAATAGATCACGTTCAAGCAAAAATGTTTTGAGAGGCCTGCATTTTCAGAAACAATATCCTCAAGGAAAATTAGTTACTGTAACTATGGGTAAGGTATTAGATATTGCTGTTGATTTAAGACCAAATTCACCAACATTTGGTGAATATGAATCTGTAATTTTAACGGATGAAAATAAACTACAGTTTTATGTACCACCAGGATTTGCACATGGATTCTGTGTCCTCAGTGATATTGCCGATTTCGCATATAAATGTACTGATTATTATGTACCTACAGATGAATGCGGCATACGATGGGATGACCCAACTATAGGAATAAAATGGCCTATAAATAACCCAGTATTGTCTGAGAAAGATCTTAAGCAACCGTTCTTAAAAGATATAGAAAAATGTATAATTAATGGATGGGAATAATGTCATTATATACAATATTTGGTGGTAGTGGATTTATTGGGTCTGAGTTTATAAAGCATTTATCTAGCACAGATAACTCAATTTATATTCCTAAAAAAAATGACCTTAATATATATAAAAAACCACTAGGAACAGTTATTTATTGTGCTGGGTATGGTGATTGTAAGTCAGACCCATTTAATGTTATTGACGCTAATACTTTTTTAGTTAAAGAAATTCTGCAAAGAGCTAGTTTTGATAGGTTTGTCTATATATCATCTACCAGAGTTTATATGAACCAAGATATCTCCTCTGAGGATTCAAATCTCACAGTGAGTTATGATGATAATAGAAAATTATTTAATCTATCAAAATTAATTACCGAAGAACTATGTTTAAATAGCAAAAAAAATTGCCTAGTGATTAGGCCAAGTAATATTTACGGCTTAGCATTAAACAGTAAATTATTTTTACCTTCCATTATCCGCAATGCTATTAATAACAATATGATAGATATGTATGTAGATAAAAATTACTCAAAAGATTATCTTTCAGTACATAATTTAATTGATGCAACATTAAGATTGTTATCTGTTAAGAACTTACCATCTATAGTAAATATAGCATCAGGAAAAAACACAACTGCAGAAGAATTAGCTTTTGTACTAGAAGAAGAAACATCATGCAAAGTTAATTGGCATCAACCACAATCTACATGCGAGAACTTTCCTATCACAGATATCTCATTAATAAATAAATTAATTAATTTCCAACCAAACATGGTTTTAGATGATATGAGAGAAATGATCGCTTCATATAAAAATATAATATGAGTATAAATTATAATGTTCATCACTCAGATATTATATGGGGATATCTATCTCAGTTTTTTAATATAGCATCTAATATATTATTATTACCATTTATTCTTATTTATTTATCTTCTGAAGAAATCGGCATATGGTATGTATTCATTACTATAATTAGCTTTATCCAATTACTTGAATTTGGATTTTTACCAACCATTTCAAGATACATATCTTATATTTACTCAGGAGCATCATCAATTGATGACAATATTAAAAAATCTCAAAATAATAATATCAATATTCAATTACTATCCAGTACGATCTATTCAGCCAAAAAAATATACTTTGCCATCTCAATGGCAGCACTAATATTTATTTTATCTGGCGGTTTATTTTATATATCAACACTAAATTACACTGGTGAATTTGTCAAAATATATATATCATGGATTATATATGGAACATCCACTGTTATTTTATTCTATTTTGGTTATTACAATGCTATTTTAAAAGGACGTGGAGACCAAACTGCATTAAATAAGACTATAGTAATTTCTAAAATTTCAAATATCTCTATATGTATTCCTTTACTAATCATGGGTGCCGGAATATTATCAATATCTATTGGTGTTTTTGTTAGTGTCTTCATTGATAGAATATTAGTGAGAAAAGCCGTATTTAATAAAAAAGCTATTGAAACAACAACTGCATTTAACATGCACAGTCATGCAAATCAAATAAAAATCATATGGAGAAAAGCCAAACTGATGGGCATCGTTCAGATTGGTAACTTCATGACAACAAAGTGTAGTTTATTAATAGTTTCATCTATAATTGGCTTAGAAGCAGCAGCAAGTTATGGGTTTACTTTGCAACTGACCAATATAGCTATTGTAGTTTCGTCTATGTATTTTGGTTTACAAATGCCTCGACTTAGTGCTGAATATATAACAGGAAACATTTCTACCATACGTAGTATTTTTATAAAATCAGTTGGTGTATCTTGGTACCTATTTATTCTATACAGTCTATCTCTTCTATATATAGGCCCAATTATTTTATCAATTATATCTGAAAATACAAAGTTGCTACCAACTGCTATGTTAGCTATTTTTTTGGTATCATCATTTTTTGAAATGAATTATTCACAATGTACCGCATATCTCACAACAAAGAATGATATAACATTTGCATATCCAATATTTATTACTGGTGCCTTAATTGTATTATGCTCATATATCTTTAGCCCAACCTATGGACTTTGGGGAGTTATATCATCCCAATTTATACTTCAGTTTTTATACAATAACTGGAAATGGCCAACACTCGTTTTCCATGAATTAAAAATAACATGGAAAGCCCCCTTTCTCATCATATTAAAGTGATTTATTATGGCTGTAATTGTTGATTTAATAAGAAAGAATGACGAACACTATGTATTTAACACAGAAACAATATTATCAATAGAAGCATTAAATACTAATAACACTTATTACTTAGCAAAAGACTCAAGAGTAACTCACACTGTAAATAATACTTCAGCAGTTAATAGGCTGTCAGTCAATAGGAGTAAATTTTACTTATGGATAATATCTTCCATTCTATTGATTTCTATTTTAATAAAAAACAGAAATGAAAAAATAATTTTATTATCCGCAACTCCTCTGCATTATAAAATATGCACTAACCTGAGTAATTTATTAAGTATAAATATTTATTTATTCATGCATGGAGAACTAGGGTACATAACATCAAGCAATGGAGTCGGCCAAAAAATAGGAAAATACTTATTGAATAGTTCCTTTAATCATAGTTCAAATGTTACTTTCATTGCGATAAGTAAATACATATATATAAAACTATCTAATCTCTATCCAAAAATAAATCTGAATTATATTGAACATCCATTACAAATTAATCATGAAAATCATGAAAATCATGAAAATCATGAAAATCATGAAAATCATGAAAATCATGAAAATCATGAAATTAAAATAGGTGTATTTGGCATCCTCTCACACAAAAAATCCTCAGAAAAAATATATGATTTAGTTCAAGAATTACAATTTGAAGATTTTAAACGCATTAAAATCATGACTATCGGACTATCCGATGGTAGTTTTGTATATGATAGAAATGAAAATATAATTCACCACCTAAAGGGCTATTCCAACTCCACCCTTATACCAAAAGAGCGTTTTTTAACTGAAATACAGAATCTTGATTATGCATTATTCTTTACTGGTAATAACGATGAATATGATTTAATTCCTAGCGGAGTATTTTCCGACTGCATTGCTTTTGAAATACCAATCATTTCATTAGAAAATGAAAAAATGAATTTTTTCTTTGAGCAATATGGCCATATCGGGTATCTATGTAATGATATTGAAAATATGGCTAAGGTAATTAAATCAATAACACCAAAAGATAAAATACAATTCACAAATAATATTCGTCAAATAAAAAAAGAATTAAGCAGCACGAACTACACTCTTAATTTAGGGAAAATAATCTTCCCTCGGGCTTAGTATACAGTAGACTAGAAAAATGCTAATCAATTCACAACTTCAAATTATTAATTTAGTCACTATACTTTCCTTTGTTTTTCTTATTTTTATATCAATGATTAGAATTAAAGGAAAAGCTTTCATATTCATATCAATATCCGCATTTATAGTTATAAGTAGCTATTACCCCAGCATTAGAACGACTAATTATGGTGATACCTTTAGCTATTATAAGTATTACCTTGATATAAGAGACAATGAGTCATTTGAACCAGCCTTCAAATTACTCACACAATTAGCTCAACTTTCATCCATCAGCTTTAAACATTATCTTACTATAATTAGCCTTATTTCATCTTTATTTTTAACTATCAGCATATACAAAATCAATCAACATTTAACAAACAATAATAAAATTTTAGTTATAACATTATTTTCTTGCTTATGTTTCTTTCCCTACTACTATATGTTTTACGAAGTAATTAGAGAGGGAATATCGACATCGTTATTATTTTTGGCTATATATTTTTTATCACGGAATAAAAAATTCACCTTCGTACTTCTAGTTATCATTAGTTCCTTATTCCATAAAACCTCTCTTATTTTTCTACCATTGCTCTTATTTACAGATTTAAAAATAAATAGAAACTGGTATTTATTTTTGTTAGTAATGATAATTAGTCTTGCTTCACCTGTAAAAAACATATTGTTATCGATGGATATATCACCCTTGGTTAACAAACTTCTTATATTTTATTCACAGGATTTATCTCAATCAAAAACAGTTTTTATTAGATACTTACTTATATTTTTCTATTCTTACGTAATATATAATTATTGTACTGACAATGAAAAGAAAACTCTTATAATATTACTATTCATGGTTCTAATTTCTAGTTTATTTTATAGCTTCCCAGATATGTATCGACGGTTACTAATAAAAATAGAATTCATCTCCTACCCAATATTAACACTCATTAGTCTAGAAAGAGCCAATTATTATTTTAATTGCAAAAAAATACCAATAAATATAAACTTGTTATTTGCAGCCTCTCTATTTTTATATTATGCTTTATTTCTATCAAACTACCATGCTTTTTATAACTTACTCAATATAAATCCTATATACTATATAATCTAAATGAAGAAAATATTATTTTACCTTCCTTCCCTTGCTCCTGCAGGTGGTATAGAGCGTGTCACATCAACTTTAATGAATAAATTAGCCAAATACTATGACATTACTGTATTAACAAAGGATTCAAGGGCTTCATTTTATTCACTTCATACAAACATAAAACATATCAGCCTAGAAGCACATGTTGGCTTGAATATGAAAAATCGCCTTAGCCGAGCATTTGCTCTAGGTTTAAACTTATTAAAAACTATTATAAAATTAAAAAAGACAAGTTTGAACAATTTTGACTATATATATATAACACACCCACTATCGCATATTGAGCTTTTATTATCCAACGCAAAATATTCAAAAATAGTTATATCTGAGCATGGAGCATCAAATAATTATAATCATATATACCGAATAATAAAAAAAATAACTTATAAGTATTGTCACGCTTATTGCATTCCCACAAAAAATGATGTGATTTATTATTCACGTGAAAACTTCCCCGTGAAATATACACCACACTATATGCCTGACTTAAATTATCAACCATCACCCCTTAATAAAAAAACAATACTAAACATAGGCCGATATACTGATGACAAAAAACAATTAACTCTCTTAAAGATATGGAACGATATATCAGATAAAGATAAGTCTGGATGGCATTTAAATATTGTTGGTGATGGTGAGTTAAAAGATATCCTTCAGCAATATATAGTTGAAAATAATTTAACCACATCAGTGACTCTTCTTCCTCCACTAAAAAATGTTGAAAAATATTATATGAACTCATCTATTTTCGCATTGACTTCAAGAAGTGAAGGATTTGGCATGGTTTTACTTGAAGCTACCGGATTTGGATTACCACTGGTATCTTTTGACTGCCCATCAGGACCAAGAGATATAATAAGTGATACCAATGGTTTCCTGATAAAAATGGATGATATACACACCTATAAAATGACATTAATACGGCTAATGAACAATAATAATTTATTACATGAACTCAGCTCAGGTTCCTTATGTACTGCAAAGTTCTGGTCCGATGATAATATTACAAAAATATGGAGGGATATTTTCTCATGAGAATATCCGTTATTATACCAGCCTATAATAGTGAAAAAACGATTACCGATGCTATACGCTCTATTGATAATCAGGTCATAGATGACAAAATAGAAATAGAAATTATTGTTATTGATGATGGTTCAACTGACAGCACACAAAGTTTAGCTAATTCTTATAAAATAAGTAGTAGTTATACACAGTTAAGAGTTTATCATAAAACCAATGGTGGCGTTTCATCTGCACGAAATTATGGCCTTAAAATATCCTCTGGTGAATGGATTGCCTTTCTGGATTCTGATGATAAATGGCTACCAAACAAATTACAACGACAACTAGATATAATTAAAAATAATCCTAATATTAAATTTATTGGGACCGCTAGGAATAATGAAAGACTCAGCATTTTAGGTCGGAAAATCAATACTCTTTATGAAGCATCAGTAAATGATTTACTAATAAAAATGTTCCCACAAACATCAACTGCACTAGTAAAAAAAGATCTCTTGGATCTTGTTGGTTATTATAATGAAAAGATGACGCACTCAGAAGATGGAGAGCTTTGGATTCGATTATGTCAGCATGGTGGTTTTTATTATTTACCTGAATCACTGGTTATCACTGGTAATGGAAAGAAAAATTTTGGTGAAAGTGGACTGTCTGCAAATTTAAAAAAAATGCAGCATGGTACCATGCTAATGCTAGATATATGCTATAAAAACTCAGTGATAACATCATGGTATAAATATCAACTCCTCCGTTTATTTTACAAAATAAAATACTGGAGACGATTAATTATAAGTATGAGAAAAAAATAATGTTATATAAATTAAAGTGGTTTTTATCTGCTTTATTCCTTAGCTTATTTTGTAAAAAAATAAAATTCCCTTCTTATTTTAGCATTCCTATTTTTTCTATTGGATTAAAAAAAGTATCGATTGGGAGACGTGTACGAATCTTCCCAGGATCACGATTCGAAGTTCATAATAATGGTTTCATTCAAATAGAAGATAATGTTGGAATTGGTCAAAATTTTCACATTACCTCCGCTGGTACATTAATTATTGGTAAAGGGACAATAATTACAGGAAATGTTTGTATTACAAATATAGTGCATGAATATCGTGAAATTGATAAACCAATACTCGAACAAGGTATTTTGGTCAAAGACACTATAATTGGAAAGAACTGTTTTATTGGCTATGCTGCAATTATACAAGCAGGAACAAATCTAGGTGACCATTGTATTGTTGGTGCTCATTCTGTTGTATCTGGCGAATTTCCTAGTTACTGTGTAATTGCTGGCACTCCTGCAAAAATAATTAAGAAATTTGATTTTGGTAAAAATGAATGGGTCAGAATACATTGACAAACAAGAAAAAAAAGGTTCTTCTTTTTTCTCCTAATTTTTTTGATTATGATAAATCAATAGCTGATGCTATGAAAAAACAAGGATATGATGTAATCTCTTATGATGAAAGACCTTTTAATTCATTTATTGGGAAAGCAATCCTACGATTTAATCTTAATTTTCTTATAAAAAAACACGTTAATAAATATTTCTCATCAAAAATAACCCCATTACTAAATAATATTGATTATTTAGTAATAATAAATCCAGAATCCATTACTCCTGAAATACTATCTCGTATAAAAAAGAATAAAAAAAATATATCTATAATTATATACATGTGGGATTCTTTTAAAAATAAAAAAAATGCACACGCTCTTATTCCGTTTAGTGATTCATTTTTTACATTTGATCCTGCTGATGCAGTTAGTTACCAAATCAATCACCTTCCTCTTTTTTATATTCCAGAATATGACTTCGGTCATGCCGATAAGAATTTTATTTATGATTATGTTTTTATTGGTACTGCACACTCAAATCGCTATAATTTAGTTAAAAAAATAACGGAGAATTTTAAAAATACATTCAAATTTTTTTACACTCCAAATAAATTAGTTTTCCTATATAAAAAATATTTTTTAAATGAACTCCCTGGATTAAAATATTCCGATGTATCATCTAATTCAATGTCAAGAAATGAGGTGATTGATATTGTAAGAAAAAGTAATGTTGTGATTGATATAAATCATCCATTACAGATTGGTCTAACTATGAGGACTATTGAAACCCTAGGAGCTAGAAAAAAATTAATAACAACAAATAAAGAAATAGAAAATTATGATTTTTATCATCCTAATAATATCTTAATACTTACAAATGATGTATCTAATATTGAGATAACAGAATTTAAAATGAAACCATTTGTATGCTTAGATGAAAAAATCCATGGAAAATATAATTTAAATAACTGGGTCAGGAGATTACTTTCATGACTAATATAGTTCCCGTTATAATTGCTGGTGGATCAGGTAGCCGCTTGTGGCCTAGCTCACGGGAAAATTATCCAAAACAGTTCTTATCGATCTTCGATAAAAACTCTCTATTACAGAATACCATTCTTCGTATCAATACTTTGAAATGCGAGAAACCATTAATCATCTGTAACTCAGAACATCGCTTCATTATTGCTGATCAATTAAAAAACTTCACTTTATCGGGTATAATTCTTGAACCAAGAAAAAAAAATACAGCACCAGCTATAGCATTAGCTGCTTTTAATGCTATAAAAAATGGAACTGATCCACTGCTTTTAGTTTTACCCTCTGACCATATCATTAAGAATAATAATGGGTTTATTGATGTGGTTAATAAAGCAAAAAAAATAGCCTCCGATGGTTATTTAATTACGTTTGGAATTGTTCCTGTATCTCCTGAAACTGGATATGGTTATATTCAGAAGGGAAGCTCGATTTCTGAGGAAATATTTAAAGTTTCTTCATTTAAAGAAAAACCAGATCATGAAACTGCGATAAATTATGTTTCATCCGGTGACTACTATTGGAATAGTGGAATTTTTTTATTTAAAGCATCCGTCTATCTAAATGAGTTAAAAAAATACTCGCCTGACATTTATAAATATTGTGAACTTGCATTACAGAAATCCCGATGTGATCTCGACTTTATCCGCGTAGATGAAGAAGAGTTTGAACTTTGCCCTTCTGATTCAATTGACTATGCTGTTATGGAAAAAACAGACCTATCGGCAATGATACCTCTGAATGTAGGATGGAGTGATATTGGCTCCTGGTCTGCACTCTGGGAAATAAGTGATAAAGATAAAGATGGCAATGTTATTAGTGGAAATGTTTATACAAAAAATGTTTCTAACTGTTACATATCCTCCACTGAACGAATCGTTGCTGCTATTGGCCTAGATAATATCGCTATAGTAGAAACCAACGATGCCATTCTTGTCACTCATAAAAATCAGGTTCAGTCAGTCAAAGATATTATAAACTCACTCAAAGAAGATAATAAATATCACTATATTAAACATAGAAATGAATTGAAACCTTGGGGCTCACAAGACTCCATAGATGAAGGTGAACGTTACCAGGTTAAAAAAGTAGTTCTCAAGCCTGGTAATAAAATCTCCTTACAAGTTCACCATCATAGAGCTGAGCATTGGATTGTTGTTTCGGGTACAGCCAAGGTAACTAAAGGTGATTCATCTTTTATACTGACAGAGAATGAATCAACCTTTATACCAATCGGTGAAATTCATTCGATAGAGAATCCAGGTAAAATTCCTTTAGAGTTAATTGAGGTTCGTTCCGGAAGCTACCTTAATGAAGATGATATTTTAAGATTACCGGAAGTTAAAAAATAATTATGAATCACTTAACATGTTTCAAAGCCTATGATATCCGAGGACAAATTGGCAATAATTTAGATGAAGATATTGCCTATCGGATTGGGCGTGCCTATTGTACATACCTGTCTCCTTCAGATGTTGTTGTAGGGTGTGACTGCCGAAACAGCTCAGAAGCTCTTAAACATGCCTTAATCAAGGGAATAACTGATTCTGGGTGCAACGTTATTGATATTGGTATAGTCGGTACTGAAGAAGTTTATTTTGCTACAAGCTATCTCAATGCTGATGGTGGTATAGAAATAACAGCAAGTCATAACCCTATTGATTATAATGGAATGAAATTAGTCCGAGAAAAATCTAAACCGATCAGTGGTGACACCGGATTAAATGAAATCAAGCGACTGGCTGAAAAAAATATATTTCCTACTTCCACTAAAAAAGGGCTGACTTCCCGGCTATCAAATTTATCTCCATATGTAGACCATCTTTTTTCCTACCTTGATTCATCTTCAATCAAACCGCTGAAGTTGGTTATTAATTCAGGAAATGGTGTTGCAGGTCATGTAATTGATGAAATTGAAAAGCGATTTCAGGCTTTAAATATCCCAATATCTGTTATTAAATTATTTAATAATCCGGATGGTAATTTTCCTAACGGCATACCTAATCCTTTATTACCTGAATGCAGAAAAGATACGCAAGATGCAGTAATCCAACATAAGGCTGATATTGGTATCGCCTTCGATGGTGATTTCGACCGCTGCTTTTTCTTTGATGAAAATGGTACTTTCATTGAGGGGTATTATATTGTTGGGATGCTCGCTGAGGCCTTTCTTCAAAAAGAACCAGGTGCAAAAATCATACATGATCCGCGACTTAGTTGGAACACTATTGATATCGTCAATAAAGCAGGCGGTATTCCGGTTCTGTCAAAAACAGGCCATGCTTTTATTAAGGAAAAAATGCGTAAGGAAGATGCCATTTATGGTGGTGAAATGAGTGCACACCACTATTTCAGGGATTTTTCTTATTGCGACTCCGGTATGATCCCATGGCTTTTAGTCATTGAATTACTCAGTAAAAAATCAGTTTCTTTATCACAGTTGGTTAAGCAATATATTGCTAATTACCCAGCCTCTGGTGAAATAAACTCAGTTCTGGATGATCCGAATAAATCCATTATTCGTGTAACTGAATATTTCCAAAATGATGCTATTACTATAGATATGACTGATGGCATTAGTATGGAGTTTAATGAGTGGCGCTTTAATTTAAGATGTTCTAATACAGAACCAGTTGTCCGATTAAATGTAGAATCTCGTGCTGAGATTAAACTAATGCACGAAAAAACAAAGCTTATTCTTGATCTTCTTCGAAAATGATAATACTGCATTGATATCAAGAATAATTTAGTTATTATACCCCTGATGCAATAAACTGCCACAGGGGTTTTATTTTAAATAAATATCACAATCCATGACCACCAATAAACCGATACTAAAAAAAATCGCCCTTTCTTTTTTGGCTTTAGCCGTAATTTTCTATACTTCTAAATTAATGCTAAAAGGCGTGGGTTCGCATTCCTCTGAAGGCAGTGCTTTTTTATTGAGTATTCTGATTATCATCTTTAACTCATCTAAAAAAGCATTTTGGTATGTAATATTCCCGTTCACACTCCTCTATGCTATTTATTCACCTATCGGACTAATTTTTGGCTCACCTAATTATCAGTATTTGGCATCAATATTTGCTACTGACTTACTGGAAAGTAAGGAATTCTTCTCGCAACTCCCACTCTATAATTATTTATATCCTTTTATTATTATCTTTGGTTTACTGCTGTTTCGTTTTTTAACAGTAAAATATAATATTGATTTCTATAAGAACAAAACTGTTTTATGTATTTTTGTTTTCTTTGCTCTGTTAGATCAATCTCCCTTTTCTTACTTTAAGACGATAATTAATTCGGCTCAAAAAGTAAAAGATGAATTGGTGAATCTCAACTATACCAAAGCAGAAAGTACTTGGGATGAATCTGTTCTGACAGATAAATCAACGTATGATACCTATGTTCTCGTTATTGGTGAGAGCGCCAGAAAAGACTACCATAGTGCATACGGTTATCCGGTTATTAACACCCCTTTTATCAGTACCGAAAAGGGTCTGTTGGTTGATGGCTTAACGTCTGGTGGCCCGAATACCATTTCTTCTCTGCGTCTTATGCTCACTCACCCCGATAAAAACAACTGGGAACCGGACTATACGAAAAGCTTTATTGATTTAGTCAATTCTGCCGGTATAGAAACCTACTGGATATCAAACCAGGGCTATATTGGTGAGTTTGATACTCCGATTACTGCTATAGCTAAAAATAGTACCCATAAAAAATACCTGAAATACAATGATTTTGAATCTAAAAATACCAGTGATTTTCAATTACTTCCTTCTATCCGGGAAGCCATTGAGTCTCACCCACGGAAGAAAAAACTCATTGTTGTTCATTTATACGGTTCTCATCCACAGGCATGTGACCGGATAGATGATTATAAGCTTATTGTTCCGGTACAGGATAAAAAATACAGTTACCTCAATTGCTATATCTCATCAATTAATAAGACCGATAATTTTCTTAAGGAAATTTACGGCCTTCTTGAAAATGAATACAAAACTCAGCATGCCGCATTCTCTATGGTCTATTTCTCGGATCATGGTTTAGCACACCGGGAGATAGATGGTGTCATTCACTTTAATAATAATCGGCAGAGTAAACTGCATTACGAAATTCCGCTGTTTATAACCAGTTCTGATGCATCTGAGCATAAAAGCTGTAAATCGTTTAAGTCAGGACTGAATTTTACTAATGGCATCGCAGGATGGCTGGGAATTAAAAATGAACATCTTCAGTCTGACTACAGCTTGTTTGATTGCCAGGATGATCCTGATGATTACGGACTGCAAGAAAAAATCAAAAATTTCCCTGCAGAACTTGACCCCGCTATTGATATACGGGGAAAATAGTCAGCATTATTCCTGAAGCGGCCTCTGGCCGCTTTTCACTATCAGTAAAAAACCATGCTCAACATCGCCTTATTCGAACCTGAAATACCACCAAATACCGGTAATATTATTCGCTTATGTGCCAATACCGGCTTTCGGCTGCATCTGATTCATCCACTGGGGTTTACCTGGGATGATAAGCGGCTGCGGCGGGCCGGGCTGGATTACAGTGAGTTTGCTGATATCAAACATCACCATGATTATTATGCCTTTCTCGAAAGCGAGGGGCTGAGTTCTGATAATGCTCAGTCGCCGACTGGTAACCGGGTGTTTGCACTGACCACTAAGGGCACACCACGACACAGTAATGTCAGCTATCAGGCCGGGGATTATCTGTTGTTCGGCCCGGAAACTCGCGGATTACCGCCTTATGTGCTGGATAATATGCCTGTTGATCAGAAAATTCGCGTGCCGATGCTGCCGGACAGCCGCAGTATGAATTTATCCAATACCGTTGCAGTAATTGTATTCGAAGCCTGGCGGCAGCTGGATTATGCAGGGGCGTTATTACGGGATTAATGTGTTCTGTATTTCAGTCACAAAAAAGACAGCCTTGGCTGTCTTTTTTACTTTTGGCTGCTGAATCAGGAAACTAAATCCCCTCGCACCCGTTAAAGTGCTGATCCATATCCAGGGAGGGTTTATCGCAGCCCGGTTTGCCGACAATCTTTGCCGGTACGCCAGCAACGGTGGTGTGTGCCGGAACCGGGTGCAGAACCACGGAGCCTGCACCGATTTTGGCACCGCGTCCGATTTCGATATTACCGAGGATTTTTGCACCTGCGCCAATCATCACGCCTTCGCGGACTTTCGGGTGGCGGTCACCGCCAGTTTTGCCGGTACCGCCGAGGGTGACGGACTGCAGGATGGAGACATCATTTTCCACTACCGCCGTTTCGCCGATGACAATGCCGGTTGCGTGATCAAACATAATGCCGTGGCCGATTTTGGCGGCCGGGTGGATATCCACACCAAATGTCACGGAAACCTGGTTCTGAAGGTAAGTTGCCAGAGCGCGGCGGTTCTGGTTCCACAGCCAGTTGGCGATGCGGTAAGCCTGTAAAGCGTGGAAGCCCTTCAGGTAGAGTAGCGGCGTGGAGTATTTATCCACCGCCGGATCCCGCAGGCGGACGGCTTTGATATCCATTGCGGCAGATTTAATCATCTGCGGATCGTTGTGATACGCCTCTTCCACCACTTCACGGACAGAAATCGCCGGCATGGTCGGGGTTGCCAGTTTGTTGGCCAGCATAAAACTGAGCGCGCTGCCCAGATTTTCATGCTTGAGTAATGTCGCATGGAAAAAACTGGCCAGCATCGGCTCACAATCAGCAAAGTCCCGCGCTTCCTGCTTTATATAGCTCCAGACCTCTTCCAGTTCTTCGTAGGACATAATTACCTCACAGACTTCGGATAAAAAACGGGCTTAAAAGTGCTCACCTTCTTCTTTGGTGGCACGCCCCAACAGGGCACGGGCAGCTTCGAGCACATCTTTATTGCAGTAGAGTATTTGATAGATTTGCTCGGTGATAGGCATTTCAACGCCTGCACGCTCTGCCAGCGCACGAACTTCTTTGGTATTACGGTATCCTTCCACCACCTGACCGATACGCTCCTGTGCTTCATCCACACTCACGCCCTGCCCCATCATCATACCGAAACGGCGGTTACGGGACTGGTTGTCAGTACAGGTCAGCACGAGGTCACCCAGACCGGCCATACCCATAAAGGTAGACGGGTCTGCGCCTAATGCCACTCCCAGGCGGGTCATTTCTGCCAGGCCACGGGTGATAAGCGCGGTTCGCGCATTGGCACCAAACCCCATTCCGTCAGAGATCCCCGCCCCAATCGCAATGACGTTTTTCACGGCACCGCCAAGCTGGATCCCGATAAAATCCGGGTTTTTATAGACACGGAAGCTTTTTCCGCAGTGGAAAAGCTGCTGAACCTCATCCGCAAAGGCGGGTTCTGTCGCTGCGACAGCAATAGCGGTCGGCAGACCGGCAGCCAGCTCTTTGGCGAAAGAGGGACCGGAGATCATGGCCAGCGGGATTTTATCCCCGAGAACTTCACGTACCACTTCACCCAGCAGACGCCCGGTTTCCGCTTCCAGACCTTTGGTCGCCCAGATAATCCGGGCATCAGGCCGCAGCAGCGGTTTGACGCGTTTGAGCACGTCCCCGAACACATGGCTCGGCACCACCAGCAGAATATTACGGCTGGCCGCGAGGGCTTTTTCAAGGGAGGCTTCAGGGATCAGGGTATCCGGGAACGGGACATCCGGCAGAAATGCCTGGTTGGCACGATCGGCCTCAAGCTGGCGGATGTGTTCCGGATCATGCCCCCACAGCACCACACGGTGCCCGTTACGGGCCAGTGTGATCGCTAAAGCGGTGCCGTATGAACCGGCACCGAGTACAGTCATAGAAGCGTCTGTCATTATGCTTCCTGTGTACCTTCCTGCGCAGCCTGCTGTTGTTCCTGCTGCTGCAGATAGTTCATGAACAGTGCATCGAAGTTAACCGGTGCCAAGTTCAGCTGAGGGAATGTACCGCGGCCGACCAGGCCTGCGATGCACTCACGGGCATACGGGAACAGGATATTCGGGCAGTATGCACCCAGGCAGTGTGCCAGTTGAGTACCTTCCAGACCGCCGATGGTGAAAATACCGGCCTGCTGAACTTCACACAGGAATGCGGTTTCTTCGCCCATAGTCGCTGTCACAGTGACGCGCAGAACGATTTCATAAACGTCATCAGCCAGTTTGGTTGAACCGGTATCCAGATCCATCTTCACTTCCGGCTGCCACTCCTGCTGGAAAACGGCAGGTGCATTCGGCGCTTCAAAAGAAATATCTTTGGTGTAAACGCGCTGAATGTTGAAAGACATTTCTGTGTTTTGTTGTTCTGACATAGTGTTACCTTTTGATATCCATATAAAGAGTGTGAGTTACAAAGGGGATGTTCCAATCATCCTTTGCCGGATTACTTTTTGCTGCGGGAAAGCGGTAAGTTATCACCGGTCCAGCCGGAGAGGCCGTCTTTCAGCACAAATACACGTTCAAAACCGGCTTTGAGCAGGCTTTCAGCCGGTTTGACCAGCTCCATACCGTTGGCGGAAACCAGGATAACAGGACGGTTTTTGTGTTTTTCCACTTCACCGAGGTTGTTGTCTTTAATTTCTGACGGCGTCAGATTGACCGCGTCAATGATATGACCACGGCGGAAATCGTCCCGGGTACGGGTATCCACGACAATCGCTTCTTCTTTATTAATCAGTGCGATAGCAGTAGAGCGCGGAATAGTTTTCACTTTTGAAAACAGTCCTTTGACAGTCAGTACGATGACTGAGATCAGTAACGCGACCCATACAAGGCTGATAATAGGGTGCTTACTGACAAATGGCATAATTTCTTGCAGCATGGGGGACAATAACTCCCGTTGGTTAATAACAAAGATCAAAGGGCAGAAGTATACCTGTGTGCCGGTTCAAATACAGCCGGTCTTGCCCGGGTTATGGCTGTTTTCATCGTAATTTTGCGGCGCATGCCGCGAAAATTCATTTTTCCGACAGACAGAGGGGTTAATTTACCATTGATTCACGGCTAAGGTAAAAAACAAACGCAACAAATTCACGGTGAATCTCCGCCGCCGGATTGTCCCGAAGTGTAAATCCCGGATAACAGGACTGGTAACGCTTTAAATGGCATGGAATAATTGCAGTTTAGAATAGTTAAATACGATCGTTTCTTTGGCGTAACGGCAGGGTCAGATAAATTGGCGCATAAGCACGTTTTCCGCACGCATTCCCGCCGGGTGTCCCCCGGTGTCCGCACATTACTGGCAGCTCTGCTGTTGCCGGTCTCTTTTGCTGTTTCTGCCGCCAATACAACCACCGCTGATGCCAGCAAGAATGAGCTGAAAAATCTCCAGCTGAATATCGCGGAGAAAGAAAAGAGCGTCAAAGAGCAGCAGGGAAAACGCGCAAATCTGTTAACCCAGCTGAAAAATCAGGAAAAGGATATCGCCGCTGCCGGCCGTGAACTCTATTCCACGCAGAAAACCCTGAAACAGCTCGACAGTGAAATCACCACTCTCAGCGCAGAAATCAAACAGCTGGATGCGAAGCAGAAAGCCCAGCGGGCGCTGCTGTCAAAACAGCTGGATGCCGCATTCCGTCAGGGGCGTCATCAGGGTATTGAACTGATTTTCAAGGGTGAGGAAGGCCAGCGCGATGAGCGGATCCTCGCCTATTACACCTATATCGGTGCCGCGCGGGAAAAAACCATTACAGAGCTGGAAGAGACCACTCAGCAGTTGCACGCCCGCCGCCAGACCGAGCAGCAAAAACGCGCAGAGCATAAAAGCCTGCTCGGCAAACAGCAGACTGAAAAGAAAAAGCTGGATCGTGCCCAGACCGCCCGGAAATCCACCCTGACTGAGCTGGAGCGCTCGCTGAAAGCTGATCAGAAAGATTTGCTGGTAATGCGGGAGAACGAAAGCCAGCTGCGTAACAAGATAGCCAAAGCGGAGCGCGAGGCCAAAGCCCGTGCGGAACGCGAAGCCCGTGAAGCCGCCCGTATCCGCGAGAAACAGGCGCAGGCGAAGAAAAAAGGTTCCACCTATACCCCGACTCAGGACGAGCGCTCGCTGATGTCCCGCACCGGGGGACTGGGCCGTCCGGCCGGTCAGGCTATCTGGCCGGTGCGTGGTCCGCTGCTGCACCGGTTCGGTGACAGTATCTCCGGCGAACTGCGCTGGAAAGGCATGGTAATCGGCGCGCCGGAAGGCACACAGGTAAAAGCAGTGGCAGATGGCCGTGTCCTGCTGGCAGACTGGTTACAGGGTTATGGTCTGATGGTGGTGGTCGAGCATGGTAAAGGGGATATGAGCCTTTACGGTTATAACCAGAGCGCACTGGTGAATGTGGGTGATCAGGTGAAAGCCGGTCAGCCGATTGCACTGGTGGGCAGCAGCGGAGGCCAGGAAAGACCGGGCCTCTATTTTGAAATCCGGCGCCAGGGACGGACGGTTAACCCGCAGCCCTGGCTGGGGAGATAGCACACAGTGACTTACCGGCAGAAAACCAAAAATATCGTACTGACTTCGTTACTTTTTATCACTTCGTCACTGATAACGTTTTCTGCCGCTGCGGCGCAGCTCGCCATTGTGATCGATGATTTCGGTTACCGCAAACAGGATGATAACCGCATCCTGGAACTGCCGCCGCAGGTCTCCATTGCTATCCTGCCGAACTCCCCGTTCGGCAAAGAAATGGCGGAGAAAGCACACCGCCAGGGCCGTGAAATTCTTATCCATATGCCGATGGCACCGATCAGTAAACAGCCTCTGGAACGCGATACTCTGCGCCCGTCCATGAGTGCCGCAGAAATTGATACCCTGATTAAAGCCGCGATTGCCCGGGTGCCGTATGCCACCGGCATGAATAACCATATGGGCAGCGCGATGACCTCTGATCTGACCGCCATGCAGCATGTGATGGCGTCCCTCTCCGGCTCCGGTTTTTATTTCCTCGACAGCGTGACCATTGGCAGCACCAAAGCGACACAGGCCGCACAGGGAACACCAGTTCGCGTACTGCGCCGCCAGGTTTTTCTGGATAATGTGCAGACAGAGGAAGAGACCCGCAAGCAACTGAACCGGGCTGTTGCTCTGGCACGCAAACAGGGATCTGTGATCGCTATCGGGCACCCGCATCCGTCGACGGTCCGCGCACTGCATAAACTCATCCCGCAGCTGCCGCCGGATATTCAGCTGGTGTCGCCGGGATATATGCTGACGCATGCCGGTAAACCATCCGCTGTGAAACCGCAGCCGGAGAAACCGGTCGTGCCGGTCAAACCGGTGGTGAAGGAAAAACCGTGGCTGACACCAATGACAGAGCAGTGTGAGGGTAAAGCAGAGGTCGGCGGGGAGTTCTACACCAACTATATCAATCTGCTGACGGAAGCACTCCTGAGAGATCAGATGAACGGCAAAGTGGCGGAAGTCCTGTTATCCATCCGCATGGCTCTGCCGCAGCCGGATACCGCGCCGCCTGCGGCAAAAGAGTCAGTCAGCACTGACCTGAAGGCCGCAGAGAAAGTACCGGCTGAACCGGCGGCAGAGACTCAGCGATAGCAGGACCGGGATAACCAGCCCGGCCGACAGTATGATCAGATTATCACCGGCGGAACATCACGCCGATGACACGACGGCTTATCCACAATGTCAGCGCAATACTGACTGCCGTCATCATCCATAACTCAGTCTCCCCGAAGTGCCGGAAACTGTTGGTGAGTAATACCATATAAACCGTTCCGGCGGTGATCGCCGCCATAACCAGAATACTGAGCACGGTACTGAGCAGAACGGAAATTACCAGCGGCCTGATCTGCAATATTCCGCCTGCCACCGGGAAACGCTGACGGACAACAATAAAAATAACACCGCACGAAATCAGTAAACCTGCTGCGGTGGTATACGCATTATCAGACAGCGGCGCCGGTATGCCGCCGGGGAGGTATGGTGTTATCACCGCCGTCAGAAATAACGCGATCATCCACATCAGATACACCATCCCGCAACTGAACAACAGTGCGTAAATATCCGAGATTTTTCCGTCCGGGATAACTGCAGGATGGCTGACTTTAAGATAATATTTCGCCACCAGACGGGTCGCGATACCAAGTAATACAAATGAGATCAGGTACAGGCCAATATCTGCAGTTTTGACCAGCAGAATAACGTCAGCAAACTCCGCTTTCTCCGCAATCATTGTCGCCATCAGATGACTGAGCCATTCCGCTTTGAGGCTGCCGAGGATCATGTTTGCTGTATACAGAAAGAGAGTAAGACCGATAACGGCCAGAACAGTTTTACGATTCAGTTGCGTTATCCGGTAATGATAAAAAAATAATGATGTCAGAGTAAAAAGCCCGGTCAGCTGAATCAGCTGGAAAGCAAATACTTTTGACAAATAGGCCGCTAATGATAATTCAGGATAGCGGACACTGACATCAGGGTAAGAAACCAGGATCAGCGAACCACTCAGAATAAGTGCATAGGCCAGTACAAATAATAGCGGTAACCGGAAAACAGTGGTCGGGTTCATGCATATTCCTTTAAAGTCCGGAGACACTGTCCGGCCGGATAACATAATAAGATAACGTAATAAATAGTGTTCACGGTATAACAGATCATCAGCGGAAAACAACCCGGTAACACGGGGATCTTCCTGCCGCCGCAATTTTTTCATCCACGTCAGACTCCCATCAATGCTATGATAAAAGCAGTGATTTTTTCATTTTCTTAAATGAACCGAACAGAGGAATGCGTGATGATTATTGTCACCGGCGGTGCCGGATTTATCGGCAGCAATATTGTAAAAGCACTGAATGATGACGGTTACACTGATATTTTAGTCGTGGATAACCTGAAAGACGGCACCAAATTTGTCAATCTGGTCGATCTGAATATCGCCGATTACATGGATAAAGAAGATTTTATCGCCGGTATTGTGGCCGGGGATGATTTCGGTGATGTCGAAGCGGTATTCCATGAAGGTGCCTGCTCATCCACCACCGAGTGGGACGGCAAGTACATGATGGATAATAACTATCAGTACTCCAAAGAACTGCTGCATTATTGTCTGGATCGTCAGATCCCGTTCCTGTATGCCTCTTCTGCCGCCACCTACGGCGGGCGCAGTGATAACTTTATTGAAGATCGGCAGTATGAAAAACCATTAAATGTGTATGGTTATTCCAAATTCCTGTTTGATCAGTATGTCCGTGAAATTCTGCCGGAAGCAGAGTCTCAGATCTGCGGTTTCCGTTATTTCAACGTCTACGGCCCGCGTGAAGGCCATAAAGGCAGCATGGCGAGTGTCGCTTTCCATCTGAATAATCAGATTTTAAACGGCGAAAACCCGAAATTATTCTCCGGCAGTGAAAACTTCCTGCGCGATTTCATCTATGTGGGTGATGTGGCGGATGTAAACCTGTGGTTCTGGAAAAATGCCAAATCCGGTATTTTCAACTGCGGTACCGGCCGCGCGGAATCTTTTCAGGCTGTCGCCGATGCTGTGACCGGTTTCCACAGCGAACGCCAGTGCGCGCTCGATTACATCCCGTTCCCGGAAAAACTGAAAGGCCGCTATCAGGCGTATACCCAGGCTGACCTGACCAATCTGCGTGCAGCGGGTTACCCGGGTGAGTTCAAAACGGTCGCCGAAGGTGTCCGTGAATATATGGCTTGGTTAAATCAGGGGAATTAATTAAACGCACATGAAAATTCTGGTGATCGGGCCGTCGTGGGTCGGTGACATGATGATGTCACAAAGCCTTTACCGTACCCTGAAAACACGTTATCCGCAGGCAACGATTGATGTGATGGCACCCGCGTGGTGCCGTCCGCTGCTGGCAAAAATGCCGGAAGTGGATGAAGCTATCGCCATGCCAATCGGCCACGGTGCGCTGGCGCTCGGTGAGCGCCGCCGTCTCGGTCATTCCCTGCGTGATAATAAGTATGATCGTGCTTATGTGCTGCCAAACTCATTAAAATCGGCACTGGTGCCGTTTTTTGCGAAAATCCCTGTGCGCACCGGCTGGCTGGGCGAAATGCGTTACGGCCTGCTCAACGATCACCGGAAGCTCGACAAAGCCGCCTTTCCGCTGATGGTGCAGCGTTATGTTGCCCTCGCGTATGATAAAGCGGATGTCCCTGCCGCCGCCGCGCTGCCGCAGCCCCTGCTGTGGCCGAAGCTGGTGGTGCGTGATGAGGATATTGCCGAGAGCATGGCTGCGTTTAATATCAGTGATCACCGCCCGGTCGTCGGTTTTTGTCCGGGGGCCGAATTTGGCCCGGCCAAACGCTGGCCGCATTATCACTACGGTGAATTAGCGAAGAAACTGATTGATGAGCGTGATTTTCAGATAGTCCTGTTCGGCTCAGAAAAAGATCACGCTGCCGGTGAGGAAATCCTCGCCATGCTCAGTGATGAGCAGCGCGAAAATTGTCTGAACCTGGCCGGAAAAACCTCACTGGAACAGGCGGTAAATCTGATCGCCGGTTGTCATGCCATTATCACCAACGATTCCGGTCTGATGCATGTGGCTGCCGCACTGGATCGCCCGCTGGTCGCATTATACGGCCCGAGCAGCCCGGATTTCACGCCGCCGCTGTCAGAGAAAGCCCGCGTTATCCGCCTGATCACCGGCTATCACAAAGTCCGCAAAGGGGATGCGCATGAGGGCTATCATCAGAGCCTGATTGATATTCAGCCGGAGCAGGTTCTGTCTGAACTGGATGATTTGCTGAAGAGTTCCCTGCCATGCGCCGTGTGTTAATCGTCAAAACCTCATCGATGGGGGATGTGCTGCATACCCTGCCGGCACTGACCGATGCCGTGCAGGTATTCCCGGATCTCACCTTTGACTGGGTGGTTGAAGAGAGTTTTGCCCAGATCCCGGGCTGGCACTCTGCTGTTGATCGCGTCATTCCGGTCGCTATCCGCCGCTGGCGGAAAAACTGGTTCCGCCGCGATATCCGTGATGAACGCCGCCGGTTCCGCGACGCTGTTCGGTCACAGACCTATGATGCGGTGATTGATGCACAGGGGCTGATTAAAAGTGCCCTGCTGGTTACCCGGCTGGCACGCGGCCGCAAACACGGCTACGACCGGCACAGTATCCGCGAGCCGCTGGCAAGCTTTTTCTATGATGAAAAATACGCTGTCAGCAAAACACAGCATGCTGTTGAGCGGATCCGTCAGCTTTTTGCCCTGAGTCTCGGCTATGAGAAACCGCAGACACAGGGTGATTACGCGATTGCCGTCCATTTTCTGAATAACCGTACAGTATCGCCGGATGCCGTTCCGTATCTGGTCTGTCTCCACGCCACCACCCGTGATGCCAAACACTGGCCGGAGTCACACTGGCGGGCGCTGTTTGCACAACTGGCTGACACTGATCTGCATGTCCGCCTGCCGTGGGGCGCACCGCATGAACAGGAGCGGGCACTGCGTCTGGCGGAAGGATTCACCCATGTGCATGTATTACCGAAATTATCGCTGGCGGATGTGGCGGCAGAAATTGCCGGTGCGGAAGGAGTGATTTCAGTCGATACCGGGCTGAGCCACCTGACAGCCGCGCTGGATAAACCCAATATCACCCTGTACGGCCCGACAGACCCGGGACTTATCGGCGGTTACGGTAAGGGGCAGTTTGCCCTGACATCAAAGGACGGGGATTTATCCTCGGTCAGTGCGGATGATGTGCTCGCCGCCATGGCAGAGCACATGCCGCGTTAAGATTATGATGCGTGACGCTGTGCGAGTTTGCGCTGATAAAATTCCGCCAGCGTCATTCCTTCTGCCCGCTGAGCGATATACGCAAACAGCTGCTCCAGGTCATCATACAGTGCGTCAATCGCCGCCTCATCCCTGAATGTCGGGCTGCCGCCCGGCATAAATTCGGATGAATGCAGCATAAATTCAATGTGAGAGTTTCCCTGCGCCAGACAGGCATCCACCACCTGCTGCATCTGCGCCAGATTCCCGCCTTTCGGCCGCAGCCAGTTCACGGACGGCGAGCGTTTTTTGCCGCGTAACTTATCATAAAACTGTTTCAGTCCGTTCATCAGCGGGGAATGACGGAACTGCACACTCATCGGCACCTGTAACAGCGCTGAATCCCCAGGACGACGGATATCATTCAGATCCATAAAATAGGCTTCAGACGGAAAATTCAGGTAATTGGTGCCGCCGTTACCGATGGGTGCCGGTGCTCCCGGAGTATATGCCCAGTTCACCCGCGGTGTCACAGAGCAATCCGTCTGATAACCAAATTCTGCCAGCAAACGGGCATATTTTTCATTGAATGCCCAGCGGCCCGCGCGGTGGCTGACCATTTTGGTCTGTAATTTATCTTCCAGCAGAGATGTCATGACGTTAATTTTTTCTTTCATCACATCATCCGGGTATTCAATCAGATAAGGCTGGAAGCGATCATCGTCTGCCGTCAGTGCCTTCAGCGGCGGGCTGTTCCAGGCGTGCAGATGCATGCCGATCTCCCCGGTCTGCCGGGCAATCACATCCTGCGCAAATTCAATATAGGCATCATCCGTTGCCATTTCGTAGTTGGTCAGCCAGACCGGCTTGAAGCTGTATTTCTCGCACAATGCCTGAAAGCGCGGTAAAAACCGGGTATTCTGCGTGGTGATCGCCGGACCGGATTCCCAGAGGTTATCCCCTTCCGTATCAAGGGTAATGATAAAAGCGGGTTTCGCCATAGTTGTGCTCCTCACGCGTGTGTTGACGGGACTGACTGAATTAAATCGCAGTACTGGCTGACAATCGTCTGCTGCTCAAATTTCTGATACATCTCAGGGGTGATCACCGGCGGATGCTCATAAACCAGACGAATTTTTTCCGCCAGACTCACCGGTGTCATATCAGATAAATAATCAGCCAGTTCACCGGTCATGATCTCTCTGACCCCTCCCGGGCAATGGGTACTGACCACCGGAGTGCCGCAGATCAGTGATTCGATCAGAACAGAAGAGAGCCCTTCACTGTCGGAGCTTAATACCACGGCTTTCGCACCACGAATAATCGGCATCGGTTTTGACTGAAAACCGATAAACTCCACGCGGCCTTCCAGCCCCAGTTCAGTCACCTGCTCTTTCAGCGTCTGTGTTGCGTGTTCGCTGCCCTGTCCCGCCAGCAGCAGTTTGCACGGCAGCTTAGCCAGCGCAAACGCAGCCAGTAACCGGTCCTGCCGTTTCACCTCATGGAAACGCCCGAGGTGAATAATATAATCCTGCCCCTGATACGGGTTATCTTTCTGCGACTGGTACTGAATATCCGCAACATCAAACGGGTTATAAATAGTCACGCACTGCTGCGGCGTCACGCCGACGTTTTCACATAAATCCCGGCACACCGCACCGGAGACACCGATAATATTCCGCCCGTTGTACACACGGCGGATTTTTGCCTGTTTCAGACGGCGGCGAAGACCGGTTTTATTGCCGAGATAGCTGGCTGAAAACATGCCGTGGAGGCAAAACCAGACATTCAGCCCGGTCAGTGCCTGTGATGCGGCGACAATACGGTCAGTTTTATGCAGATTGGATACCACCAGTACCGGTTTACCTTTGCGGGCAAACAGATCAGATAAGAAAGCATCCATCTTTCCGGCGCGACGCCGGATTTCAGTCTGGCGGTGGAACAAGCCACGGTAAGTATCCGCAGAGACCTGATAATCCACCCCTTCCGGGATATCATAATCGCGGGTATTGCTGAGAGATAACAAAGTGACATCATAGCCGGTCAGAACCAGCCCGTGACTCAGGCTCAGCACCACCCGTTCAGCACCGCCGCCCGGTAAACCGTCAATAATAAATAAAATATGCTGTTTCATTATGCCAGGATCCGCCCGTAGAGATCGATAAGCTGCTGTGATAACGCCGCCGGTGTATAAGGTAAAACCCGCTGCCGTGCACATTCAGACATCCGGCTGCTCAAGTGATCACAAGGCAGTTGTGAGACCGCCTCTGCCAGGCCGTCAATATCCAGCGCATCACAGACAAAACCCTCTTCACCCTGTGAGATAAATTCCGCCCCGCCGCAGGTGGTACTGGTGATCACCGGCAGTGCGCAAGCCATCGCCTCAGGTACCACATTCGGAAACGGATCATACAGCGTCGGCAGCAGCAGCCCGTCACTCATCTGATAAAACGGCAGGGTCTGTTTCTGCATACCCGTAAAACGAATACGATCCGCACAGCCCAGGGATGCTGCCAGCTGACGATATTTTTTTTCTGCCTTATCCTGACCGACCACCAGCAGATACGCATCATTACGGCTGACCGCCATAATCGCCGCCGCAAGTCCTTTGCGTTCAAACCCGGAACCGACATACACCAGACATTTTGCCGCCGCCGGAATCTGATAAGCCTGCCGGAGCGCAAGACGCTCTGATTCCGGCAGCGGATGAAACTTTTCAGAATCAATCCCGTTATAGATGACGGTTATTTGCGACTCTGACAAACCAAAGTCTTCCATCACCTCTTTTTTTACCATTTCCGAATTACAAATCACCTGCTTAAAGTGCGGATCATGGTACATCTCCTGCTCCGCCTTCATCACATAACGGTGGTACGGCGAGGCAAACAACAGTTTTGCCCGCCAGGCGGGCAGTACCCGCGCCCGCTGCAACAGCCAGCGGCGGTGCACACCGTCCCCGGCCCGGAAAATATCACACCCTGCAATGCGTTCATGGCTCTGAACAATATCAAATTTTTCATTCTGCCAGCAGGCACGGGCCGCGTTGGCAAATCCCCGCTCGCGGCTGATCCGTCCCCATTTCGGCGGATTCACCACATGAATATGCCAGCCGGGAGCCGCAGCACCCTGCCAGGAACGGGTGATAACATTCAGCTCCAGATTCCGGTTATCCAGTGCTTCCAGCGCCCGGGATACAAAACGCTCCGCGCCGCCGTCCGGGCGGTATTTCTGACGGACAATCGCCAGACGCATATTTTTCATAAGTATCTCCGTGCCGCTGTAATCACTGCGTCTGCCGGGATCGGGCTCAGGTAACGTTCGTCAGTCCCTGTGTCCACGTCATCCGGGTCCGGCTGTTCCCCGTAATCCGATGCTTTAATGATTTCACCGGTCGCCTGCCACGGCGACCAGAACACCAGTTTCGTCGGGCCGAACAGGGCCACCACCGGCGTTTGCAGGGCGGCAGCCATGTGCATCGGCACAGAGTCCACACCGATAAACAGTTTTGCACGGTCAATCAGTGCCGCGAGCTGCGGCAGCGTGAGTTCTCCGGCAACGGACACAATTTTTCCGCCGGCAACAGCCTGCTGACACGGAGCAAGAATAGATTCAATCATCGCTTTTTCGCGCGGATCCGGCCCGCTGCTGAGCACAATCTGATGCCCTTCATCCGCCAGTGTGCGGATAACCTCACTCATTTTGTCGTCATCCCAGCATTTATAGAACCAGCGGGATGTCGGCTGTACCACAATATAGTCACCGGTCACCTGTTTGCGCTGCAAAAGCTGCTCAGTCTTCTGCCGGTCTTCCTCTGAATACGCCATGGTGACATGGTTATCTGTCACCGGCAGATTCAGCGGAGTTAATCCGTTAAGATTCTGCTCCACCGTATGCATGACAGATTCCTGTGAGGTATCCGCCAGCAGGGTGTAACACTTTTTCCAGAAAATACTCTGCCGTTTCCATAAATCCAGCCCGATACGGATACGAGCCCCGGTAAAACGGGTCACAATCGCGCTGTACCACTGATCAGCCAGATTCACCACGAGGTCATAACGCCGCTGGCGCAATGATTTCAGTAAACGCCACTCATGCCCGATACGTTTGCAGGTTCCCTCTTTACGCCAGGCTCTGTCCATGGCAAAAATATGGCTGATGCCGGGATGGCGGCTGAGCATCGGTGCGGTTTCCTGATACAGCAGGACATCCACCTCAGCATCCGGGTAATTCGCTTTCAGAGTATTAATCACCGGCGTTATCAGCAGCATATCGCCGTGATGACGAAGTTTTATCACTAAAATACGCTGTACCGGCGCTGATGCTGTTTGCATAAGAGTTCCATTTAGAGTCAGACAGAAATCAGGAAATAAGGTGTATCAATCTCTGGGGCACAGATTACCACAAATCGTTCCCGGCAGTATTAACAGATAGCGCAGTGTGTTGTGCCGGACAGCGGGGTTCCCGCTGTCAGTGACGCCGGGTTTATGCTTTTTAATGCGCTATTCGTGTTAGTTTTATGCTACTATTGCGGCAATCTTATCTGCGAAACTGATAAAATGTTACTGCGTGTATACCAGGTTCTGCTTTACCTGATCCAACCTCTTATCTGGTTACGTCTGTTATGGCGCAGCCGCCGCTCCCCGGCCTACCGCAGACGCTGGGGCGAACGTTATGGTTTCTGTAAAGGAAAAACCGGCACCGGCGGTATCATCCTGCACTCGGTTTCTGTGGGTGAAACGCTCGCCGCAGTGCCGCTGGTCCGTGCATTGCGCCACCATTATCCGACGTTACCCATCACTGTCACCACCATGACACCGACCGGCTCAGAGCGGGTTTTATCAGCATTAGGTGATGATGTTTACCACGTCTATCTGCCTTACGACTTACCGGGGTCAATGAAACGGTTTTTCAATACTGTTCAGCCGAAACTGGTGATCGTGATGGAAACCGAACTGTGGCCGAACATGATAACCGAACTGCACCGCCGGAAAATTCCGCTGGTGATCGCCAATGCCCGTCTGTCAGCACGCTCAGCCGCCGGTTATAAGAAAGCAGGCAGTTTCGTGAAAACCATCCTGAACCGGATCACCCTGGTGGCCGCACAGAATCAGGAAGACGGGGAACGCTTTATTGAGCTCGGCCTGCGCCGCCAGCAACTGCATGTGACCGGCAGCCTGAAATTCGATATTTCTGTCACACCGGAACTGGCCGCCAAAGCCGTCACACTGCGCCGTCAGTGGGCCGCCCGCCGTCCGGTCTGGATCGCAACCAGCACCCATGAAGGCGAGGAGGAAATTATCCTCAATGCCCATAAAACCCTGCTGAACCGCTTTCCGAACCTGCTGCTGATCCTGGTGCCGCGCCATCCGGAGCGGTTTGCCAAAGCACGGGAACTGACCGAAAAAGCCGGTCTGACCTATGTCATGCGCAGCAGCAACACCATTCCGTCACCGGAAACACAGGTGGTGGTCGGGGATACTATGGGTGAACTGATGCTGCTGTACGGACTGGCGGATATCGCGTTTGTCGGCGGCAGCCTGGTTGAGCGCGGCGGACATAATCCGCTGGAGGCCGCCGCGCACGCCCTGCCGGTACTGATGGGACCGCACACCTTCAACTTCAAAAATATCTGCGGCAAATTACAGCAGGCCGATGCTCTGCTGACAGTCACCGATGAACAAAGCCTGAGTGACGCCGTCAGTAATCTGCTCAATGATGAGGATTACCGGCTGTACTGCGGACGGCATGCCGCTGAGGTACTTCATGAAAATCAGGGCGCACTGCACCGTCTGATGCAGTTGCTCGGGCCGTATCTGCCGCCACGGAGCCACTGATGACAGATAAAAAACGTCTCTCCGTTGTGATGATCAGTAAAAACAATGCCGATGTTATCGGTGATTGCCTGAACTCCGTTCAGGGGCTGGCGGATGAAATCATTGTGCTCGATTCCGGTAGTCAGGACGACACACTGACCATCGCCCGTAATGCCGGAGCTCAGGTATATGAAAACCGGGAGTGGCCGGGCTTCGGCCGCCAGCGGCAGATTGCCCAGCAGTATGCCACCGGGGATTATATCCTGATGCTCGATACCGACGAGCGGATTACGCCGGAGCTGAAACAATCCGTTGAACAGGTACTTACCGCGCCGCAGAAAAATACAGTGTATCGTTTTGCCCGCCGCAATCTGTTTCTCGGGCGTTTTATGAAGCACAGCGGCTGGTATCCGGATCATGTCCTGCGGTTATATCCGCGTGAGCAATATCAGTACAACAGTAATGCAGTTCATGAATCTCTGGAGACTCAGGGGGCCAATGTCATCACACTGAAAGGGGATGTCTTGCACCTGACCTGCCGCGATTTACCAGAGTTTCAGCAAAAGCAGCTGCGCTATGCCGCTGACTGGGCAAAAGCCCGTCATCTGGCCGGTAAACGCTGCTCTTTCCTCTCTGTACTGACTCACACCGCCGGTGCGTTCTGTAAAACCTGGCTGCTGAGAGCCGGATTCCTGGATGGCAGACAGGGGCTTATCCTTGCATTTGTGAACGCACAATATACCTTTAATAAATACGCCACTCTGTGGTCCGTCAGTAACAACGATGAGTCAGCATCATGAAAACACGCGCAATCTATCCCGGCACTTTTGACCCGATTACCTGCGGACATATCGATATTCTTGAGCGTGCCTCAAAAATGTTTGATCACATCCTGCTGGCAATCGCCAACAGCAGCCGTAAAAATCCGATGTTTACCCTCGATGAGCGGGTTGCGCTGGCCAAAGACGTGTGTTCTCACATCCCGAATGTGGAAGTGCTGGGTTTTTCTGAGCTGATGGCGAATTTTGCCAAAAAGCAAAATGCCAATGTGCTGATCCGGGGTGTCCGGTCTGTTGCTGATTTTGAATATGAATGGCAGCTGGCAAATATGAACCGCCATTTCGCGCAGGATCTCGAGAGTGTTTTCCTCCTGCCGTCTCAGAATCTCTCTTTTGTTTCTTCATCTCTGATCAAAGACGTGGCCCTGCACGACGGCGATGTCTCTGCATTTCTGCCGGAATCCGTCGCGCAGGCGATGATGCAAAAACTCGGTAAGGCGTAATCAGTGCTGACAGGCGGGGCAGAAAAACGTGCTCCGCTGACCGACTTTCACCACTTCAATCTTCTGTCCGCAGTTCGGGCAACATTCTCCGTGTTTTCCGTACACAAACAGTTCCTGAGCAAAATAACCGGGTTTTCCGTCCGACTGTAAAAAATCTTTCAGCGTGGTGCCGCCCTGTTTGATGGATTCCGTCAAGACCTGCTTTATGGTGGCAACCAGGCGGGTAACCTCATCTTCAGTCAGATCTTTGGCGGGGCGCAGCGGATGGATACGGGATAAAAAGAGGGATTCATTGGCATAAATATTCCCCACACCCACCACAATTTTATTATCCATCAGCCAGCTTTTGACTGGTGTGTTTCGTTTGCGGGATTTGGCGAACAGATACGCAGCGTCAAAATCATCACTCAGCGGCTCCGGCCCCAGATTCGCCAGTACCGGGCAGGTTGCCAAATCATCTGCCCACAACCAGGCACCAAAACGGCGCGGGTCGGTATAGCGCAGAATTTTGCCGTCACCGAGCACCATATCGACGTGGTCGTGTTTCTCTTCCGGCGTTTCTTCCAAAAGAATACGCAAACTGCCGGACATTCCCAGATGGATGATAATCCACCCTTCCGGCAGCTCAATCAGCAGATATTTTGCACGGCGCTGCACACTGAGCACCGGCCGGTCACTCAGGCGCTCAATCTGTTCTGACACCGGCCAGCGCAGCCGCCGGTTCCGGACTTCAACATAACGCACTGTATTACCGACAAGATGCGGCTCAATGCCGCGCCGGCTGGTTTCGACCTCGGGTAATTCAGGCATATTCGGATTCTCTCTGTCTCTGTGTTTATTATACAGTTTTGTTTTTATCTGCCGGAGTCAGGTTACTCATAGCTATTGCTAATGGCAACCAAAATAATATCCATTGCTCATTAGGATTACCAATAACAAACATTCCCTGAGAGGAAATAAATATCAGCATAAAAATAAGAATAGCCAAGCCATATCTTTCTCCGAGGATGAATTGTTTAACACCTGAAATAACACCAGAAAAAATCATCAGAAGAAATAACACTGAGCCAATAATTCCACCTTTGAGTAACGTTCCCATATAAACGCTATGTGTCGTTGTAATACTTTCGTTTAATTTATTAACAAAACTCAGCTTGTACTCTACACCCTGGCCAAAAAATAAATTATCCTTCACCAGGCCAAGAGCATGTGACCATATATCCATACGGACTCCGCCGGAATATACCACATCCGTAAAACGGTTAACTAATTTCTCAAAAATATCATAATAATGCATAACACCAGAAAAAAACAATATAGTAAACAGCATAATAAATAATGCTCTGTTACTAATACCGGTTATTCTGATTAGTAAAATCAATGCAACAAAGAAAGAAATAATCGGGCCGCGGCTTAGTGTTAAAAACATCACAACAACCATTGATAATATACACAAGACCATAATATAATCTTTGCATTTATTAAATATAAGCAGAGCTATAAGGATGGCAATTCCGCAATATCCGGCTAAATCAATCACATTACTTGGCCCGGGATTACTCTCTGTAACACGCCGACTCATCAGCAATACAGGATCCGTAAAGAGAGTATAAAGGCATAGAACAGAAACACCCATAACAATACACTTTAAGGTAACATACCGCGTTTTTTCATTTTCCAGAAAAATAATCAGTAATGATAAATAGGTAAAAAGATAAAACCCATGTGTTAGTGTCGATGTCAGGTTGCGTGTATTACCTCCCCATATATTCGTAAGCGAGTAGTAAATAAAAAATAAGCATGTGAAAATAAAAAAATATTTTTTATTTATCAACATAGTGAAAAACACTTTCTTCAAATCCGGATTAAAAACAACCCCTAAGTAAAATAAAATAATTGTGATATGAAATAAATTATTTACTTTAGTAAACCCACAAAATATAGCACTAAAAAATAAAAACGATGAAAATATAAAAAAATACATTTTCTCTATCTTTTGGCTATCTCTTAAAATATTCATTAAAATCAACCTTATCAAAAATAAAATCCGGTATTGCACTTTTTATTGATAAATTAATCACACTTATATTTTTATCTTTAAATATCTGGCTTGCATGTGAAAAGCTCGGAATAACAATACTATCAATTTCAGTTTCCAAAAATGATGGCTGCTTATTGTCTTCATTCTCATAAAAACGAGGGAGATGAAAATTACTCATATCAAGGCCAGCAATCAAAATTTTTTCAAAACCGAGAAAATATAAAATCTGAAAAGCCCAGTAGACAACCGTAGCTCCTTCAAAAATACCTATTCTGATATCTTTTGAAAAACTGACTTGAGTATTTTTATAAAAACAGACATCCGGACTTCCTTTATAGAAGGATCTCGTCTCCGTTTTATCTATTTTCTTTTGATAAATCCGGTAATTCGCATCTTCAATCAGCGCGATACGACATTTTACCTCGTCATACTCATTAATTATTCTAATCATTCCATAGACTGGTATAAATAATAATACGTTCTTATCCTGAAGAATTTCCCGGATAATATCGGAACGGGCATCAAAAAAATGCATATCAACAATGATATACAGCGAAAAATTCACTTGTTTATGCAGACAATACGCACCATTGACGCCCATCACAGGCAAATCAGAAGGCACCAGACTAAAATCAGACGAATTGATTGACGGCCCGGTTGCAGTCAATAACACAGGCCCGCAGAAGCTGTCTTTCAACTGGCTGAGAGACTCTGTCGGATAGGTTTTGCCTTTATACCTGATACATGATATTTCACCTGATGCCGCACGATCAATTTTGACATGAGGCCAGATATTTTCATTATGTCTGTACGCCCGTGGTCTGGTATACCGATATATCTGCTTAAAAAATGTGCTCATTTCTTTCAATCAGCCTATCTGAATCAGTATCAATATGACTTATATCTGTTTATCTTAACCAATAATTCCATATAAGAAAGTATTTATTCCGAACATTACACATCTCATATGAAAAAACTGGATAATTCTCTCCGTAATTATAACCACGCACAGGGAAAGATTATCGTAAAAACATATAAACATTTGATATTTCTGTATTTATATAAAAATAGCATGCTTATTTTATAATATATATACAGTGGCTAAAACTTAAAATGTCCTGAAGAGACAAAATCTGATAGAGCAGCCAGAATTTTCATCAAAATAATAGCTAAATTTTAACTATATCTTCTGTGATATTCTCAGCAGAAAAAATGGAAGGATAATCTTCATCAATGCCACACTATCTGTATTATGTGGCCCATACATATAAAAAACCCGGCCGAAGCCGGGTTTTTTCAATCAGGAAGCAGAAATTACTTAATTTTTGCTTCTTTGTACATTACATGCTTACGAACAACCGGATCGAATTTTTTCATTTCCAGTTTTTCAGGCATAGTACGTTTGTTCTTCGTAGTGGTATAGAAGTGACCTGTACCTTCAGAAGAAACCAGTTTGATCTTTTCGCGAATACCTTTAGCCATTTTTCAGCTCCTTAGTACTTCTCACCGCGGGTACGTAAATCAGCTAAAACAGCTTCGATACCCTTTTTATCAATGATACGCATACCTTTAGCAGATACACGCAGAGTCACGAAACGTTTTTCAGACTCAACCCAGAAACGGTGAGAGTGCAGGTTCGGCAGAAAACGACGTTTGGTCGCATTTAATGCGTGAGAACGGTTGTTACCGCTCATCGGACGCTTGCCAGTAACTTGGCAGACTCGGGACATGTCTATTCTCCAAAAATCTAATCAGCTCGAGCTTTGTATTGGGTGAGGCTGCCTCGTCAGGCTTAGGAGCCCATCTCAGCTTACTTTTGACTCGCCGGGAAATTGCTCTGTCAACCAGCAAAAATATGCTGAGATAGGCTCTTCTCGCCAAACCCAAGATCCTCAAAGGTGGCGTAGTATACGCTTTCCGGCGCAAACGCTCAAGACCCGAACAGTAAAGATCGTGTGTTTCTGCGAAAAAAACTGCTCAGATCAGGTCGTGTTCTGCAAACGAAAACATATTGAATTTCCCGACAATCAGGTGATCCAACACGTTAACCCCTACCAACTCACATGCCTGAACAATTTTTTTTGTCAGCAGACGGTCAGCCCGGCTGGGGTTTTCGTTACCGGAGGGGTGATTATGCGCCAGAATCACAGAAACTGCATTCACTTTGAGCGCCAGGCGCAAAATCTCTCTGGGATGCACTTCCACACAGTTTACCGTCCCGGAAAACATCTCCTCATAACGGATAAGCTGGTTCTGATTGTTGAGAAAAAGCACAGCAAAGACTTCCCGCTCCTGCCCGGCCATCTGCTGGTTAAGATACGCCTTTACAGTACAGGCACTGCTGAGAAATTGTGTTTCCTGAAACTGACTGCTGAAATAGCGCCTGGACAACTCGACAATCGCCTGCATCTGGCAAAACTTACTGTCCCCTATCCCGGACAGAGGTTTAAACTCCTCATATCCTGCTGTCAGCAACCGGTGCAGTGACCCGAAGACCTCCAGCAGATACTCCGCAAACTGCCGCACCGGCCGCTCACGGGTGCCGGTACGCAAAAAAATAGCCAGCAGTTCTGAATCACTCAGAACGGATGCCCCGTAAGCAATCAGTTTCTCTCTCGGCATCAGTGCCGAATTTCCGGTTATGTTATCCATTTTTCCCCCGCCGTTTTCCCAGCTTTACCGGGAAAAGTATGTCAGCACCGGCGGTTTTTCCGCATAAAATACGCCATTTTTGCGAGGCGCGCCGAAGAAAAAACATTATTTAGCTGGATAAATACACAGCACCCTACCTATACGGCGGGGTTGTGGTAAAATCGCGTATCTCCGAAAAATAACTGGATAAAACACAATGTCCGAACTGACAGGAAAACAGATAGTTCTGGGTATCAGCGGTGGTATCGCAGCCTATAAAGCCCCTGAGATTGTCCGCCGTCTGCGTGACCGGGGAGCGATTGTCCGTGTCGCCATGACACCTGCGGCAACCGCATTTATCACCCCGCTGACACTCCAGGCCGTTTCCGGCTTCCCGGTGGCCGAAAGCGTTCTTGACCCGGCCGCGGAAGCAGCAATGGGTCATATTGAGCTGGGGAAATGGGCAGATCTCATTATTCTCGCTCCCGCCACGGCTGACCTGATTGCCCGCCTGAGTGCCGGCATGGCAAATGACCTGGTCACCACTATCTGCCTGGCATCTGATGCCACCATTGCCGTTTCACCGGCCATGAACCAGCAGATGTACCGCGCACAGACCACTCAGGAGAATCTCGCACATCTGGAACAGCTCGGTTTTGCTGTCTGGGGGCCGGACAGCGGCAGCCAGGCCTGCGGTGATGTTGGTCCGGGACGCATGCTGGATCCGTCAGAGATAGTCTCTCGGGCAGAACAGCACTTCCGTAAAAAACAGGATATGTCCGGCATCCGTCTGGCCATTACCGCAGGGCCGACACGTGAAGCACTCGACCCGGTACGTTTTATCAGCAACCACAGCTCCGGCAAAATGGGTTTTGCCATTGCCGCGGCTGCCGCAGCTCGCGGCGCGAATGTCACGCTGATTGCCGGGCCTGTCACACTACCGACACCACCGGGTGTTAAACGTATTGATGTCAGCAGTGCCTGTGAAATGAATGATGCCGCACAGCAAACAGCCCCGCAGCAGGATATTTTTATCGGCTGTGCCGCCGTCGCGGATTACCGCGCCAAAGCGGTTGCACCTGAGAAAATTAAAAAACAGGGCGACGAAATCACCTTTACGATGGTGAAAAATCCGGATGTGATCGCCGGTGTCGGTGCACTGGAAAAAAACCGGCCATTTGTGATTGGATTTGCAGCTGAAACCCAAAATGTGGAAGAATACGCGCGCGGCAAGTTGGTGAAAAAGCAGCTCGATATGATTTGCGCCAATGACGTTTCTGTTGAAAACCAAGGATTTAACAGTGACAACAATGCCCTGCATCTGTACTGGCATACCGGCGATATCAGCTTACCGAACATGAGCAAATCCGAGCTCAGCCACCATTTACTGGACGAAATACTGAAACACTATGACCAAAAAAATCGACATTAAGATTCTTGATCCGCGCATTGGCGGGGAATTTCCGTTACCGGCCTACGCCACGCCGGGTTCTGCGGGTCTGGACTTACGTGCCTGCCTGGATGAAGCCACTGAACTGAAGCCGGGCCAGACACTGTTACTGCCGACCGGCCTTGCCGTCCATATTGCAGACCCGTCCCTGGCGGCAATGGTACTGCCACGCTCCGGCCTCGGCCATAAACATGGCGTGGTTCTCGGCAACCTGGTGGGCTTAATCGACTCTGACTATCAGGGACAACTGATGGTATCCGTCTGGAACCGTGGCGACACCACCTTCACGATTGAACCGGGCGAACGTATCGCACAGATGATTATCGTTCCTGTTGTTCAGGCTGAATTCAATATTGTTGAAGAATTTACCGAAAGCGAGCGCGGAGCCGGCGGATTTGGCCATTCAGGCCGTCAATAATACTAATAACGCCGTTATTTCCGTCGCTTTTCTGACAGCAGTACTGGTGTACGGCTGTCAGTCGGCAGATTTGTTTTTGCGTTAACGCAGGGGTTTTATCTGACATGGCAGAAAGTACAAAAAAGAAGAACAGGCGCGAGGAGATCCTGCAGGCGCTTGCGCTGATGCTTGAGTCCAGTGACGGCAGTCAGCGTATAACAACCGCCAAACTTGCCGCCAGTGTGGGTGTTTCAGAAGCAGCGCTCTATCGTCATTTTTCCAGCAAAACAAAAATGTTCGACAGCCTGATCGTATTTATTGAGGACTCACTGATTTCGCGGATAAATCTCATCCTTCAGGATGAAAAAGAGACTATCTCGCGGATAAAACTGATTCTGATGCTGATTCTGGGATTCTCTGAAAAGAACCCCGGCCTGACCCGTATCATGACCGGTCACGCACTGATGTTTGAGCAGGATAAATTACAGAGCAGAATTAATCAGTTGTATGAACGAATCGAAGCTCAGTTACGTCAGGTCTTAAAAGAAAAGCGGATCCGTGACGGCAGCGGTTTTACTTATGATGAAAGCCTGCTAGCATCTCAGTTACTCGCCTTTTGCGAAGGCATGCTGTCCCGTTTTGTACGCTCAGAATTTAAGTACCGGCCAACACAGGAATTTGAAGTCCGCTGGCCGCTGATCCTTGCACAACTTCAGTAATACCGTTTTTAGTTAAACTACTCACCCCGCCCGTTTTATTGGGCGAGGGCTTTTTTTTGCCTGCTGTCCGGCTCAGATTTCAATCCCGTACTGCTCACGGTAAGCCCGTACAGCCTGTAAATGGCTGTCCATCTGTGGATCTTCCGCCAGATAACTGATTAAATCATTCAGTGTGATAATGGAAAATACCTGACAACCGTAATCGCGCTCCACTTCCTGGACGGCGGATAACTCACCTTTGCCTTTTTCCTGACGATCAAGACTCAGCATCACACCGGCAAGCGAAGCATTGTTTTGTCTGATGATTTCCATCGACTCACGGATCGCCGTTCCGGCGGTGATCACATCATCCACCACCACAATCCGTCCGCTCAGCGGGCTGCCGACCAGCGTTCCGCCTTCCCCGTGATCTTTGGCTTCCTTACGGTTAAAACAGTACGGCATATCAAGGTCATGATGCTCTGCCAGTGCAACGGCTGTCGTCGTTGCAATCGGAATACCCTTGTAGGCAGGCCCGAACAGGACATCGTACTGCACGCCGCTGTCGCATAATGCTGCCGCATAAAAGCGTCCGAGCAGCGCCAAATCCCGCCCGGTATTGAATAACCCGGCATTGAAGAAATACGGGCTTTTCCGGCCGGACTTCAGCGTAAACTCACCAAATTTCAGTACCTGTTTTTTCATCGCAAGTTCAATAAATTCGCGCTGATAAGCTTTCATCGGGATCTCCTGATTCTGATTGACGGATAACGTGCCTGAATCACAGGCATAAAAAAGGCGACTATCACGTCGCCTTCTGATTAATTTTCTAATGCCGCCTTCTGAGCGGAGAAAATGGTTTCCAGCCCGCCTCTTGCGAGGGCCAGTAACGACAACAACTCATCATGACTGAACGGCGCACCTTCTGCCGTACCCTGGACTTCAATCATCCGTCCGTCATCAATCATGACTACGTTCATATCGGTTTCTGCCGCAGAATCCTCGACATATTCCAGATCACAACGCGGTTCGCCGTCCACGATACCGACAGAAACGGCGGCAACCATGGATTTCAGCGGGCTGGCTTTCAGCTGACCTTTCGCGACCATCTGATTCAGGGCATCAGCCAGTGCCACACAGGCACCACTGATCGCAGCGGTACGGGTACCGCCATCAGCCTGGATAACATCACAGTCGAGGGTGATGGTGAACTCGCCCAGTTTGGTCAGATCAACTGCAGCACGCAGTGAACGCGCGATCAGGCGCTGGATTTCCATTGTGCGGCCGGTCTGTTTGCCACGGGCGGCTTCACGGGCATTACGGGAATTGGTTGCGCGCGGCAGCATGCCGTATTCGGCTGTGATCCAGCCCTGTCCCTGACCTTTCAGGAAACGCGGCACACCTTCTTCAACGGAGGCATTACATAACACTTTAGTGTCACCGAACTCGACCAGCACAGAGCCTTCGGCATGTTTGGTATAATGACGGGTGATAGTAATAGGACGCACCTGGTCTGTTCCCCGGCCAGCGGGACGTGATGACTGACTCATAGTGATTCTCCGGTTCAGTTAACTGTTGGGGGCGCATTATACGGCTTAAACCGGTGAATGCCTATGCCTTAACACCATAACAGCGCTATAATCAGAGCAATAAATCCATCACAGGACAGATATCATGATCCGTAGTATGACCGCGTTTGCCCGTCAGGAAGTCAAACGCCCGTGGGGCACTGCCGCATGGGAACTCCGCTCTGTTAACCAGCGCTACCTTGAAACCTACATCCGCCTGCCGGAACAGCTCCGCAGCCTGGAGCCGGTGATCCGCGAGCGTCTGCGTCAGCGTCTGACCCGTGGTAAAGTTGAGTGTAACCTCCGCTTTGACCTGAGCAGCAACGCGCAGAGCGGACTGAATATGAATGAAGACCTGGCGAAACAGCTGGTTGCTGCCGCAAACTGGGTTAAAAACTACAGTCACGAAGGGGAAATCAATCCGCTGGAAATTCTGCGCTGGCCGGGCGTGATGTCCGCACAGGAACAGGATCTGGACACCATCAGTGAAGAACTGCTGGCCGCTCTCGATGATACCATCACTGCCTTTATCGATGCCCGTGAACGTGAAGGGGCGGCACTGAAGACCTTAATCGAGCAGCGCCTCGACGGTGTATCCGAAGAAGTCCGCAAAGTCCGTGCGCAGATGCCGGATATCCTGTTATGGCAGCGAGAGCGTCTGCAGAGCAAACTGGATGACGCACAAATTCAGGTCGATCCGAACCGTCTGGAGCAGGAACTGATCCTGCTGGCACAGCGCATTGACGTGGCGGAAGAGTTAGATCGCCTCGATGCCCATGTGAAAGAAACCCATAATATCCTGAAGAAAAAAGAGGCCGTCGGCCGCCGTCTGGACTTTATGATGCAGGAATTCAACCGCGAATCGAACACCCTCGCCTCAAAATCCATCAATGCCGATATCACCAGTTCCGCGATTGAACTGAAAGTGCTGATTGAGCAGATGCGTGAGCAGATTCAGAATATTGAGTAATACCTCACTGTAATATATAGCATCATAGTGATAATAAAACCTGTAATTGCAGGTTTTATTATCTTCATTGGTGACATACTTAATAATATTATCTTTTTTTAGGTAACGGTGTTTCTTTATTAAGATCAATCATATCAAGATTATATAAATCAAAATTAACATACTCTTTTAATGTCTTATCTGATCTATATACTCTTGGTTTTCCATAAATAAAAACAAATGCTGTTGGTTTAGCTTCAGCTGAAATTGATGATAATCTTTTGACTATTAATTTTTTTATAGGATATTTTTCAATCAGTTTATCACCTATATAGACAGAAACAGGCAGCACATTGTTTGATTGACTTTTAAAACCTTTTTTAAACTTAATTCTGTATCCTTCCTTATATCTGTCAACATAAGCCCAGCCATAATAAACCAGACCATAATCTGGTAAATCCTTCAGACTTTGCTCCCAAATTAATTTTAGAAATGAAGAATAAGAAACATTCATACCATCTATATTTATAAACCTATGTTTAATAGTATTATCGGATGAATACCTTAGAAATCTGCTAACGATTGTTCTTACAGAGTAAATGTTACTAAAATGGCCTATTTGTTTAAGATTATACGAGATATTTTTATTCTTATATTGTGTATTTTTCTTAAATTCTTTGGGTACTGTGTCATTTTTTTTATTAATATCATAATATGAGAGTGGTCTTTCCCTGAAAAAAGAGTCGGTGACAGAAAGGTCAACTGATTTTTTCTCAGTTTTATTTTTATCTGAAATTATATCAACTATCTTCAAAGGAACTTTATTAAAAATCTCGCAGCTTTTATCATGTTCACCGTAAACTCTAAAATGTGGAACAACCTTCATTTTTTGAGTGTCTTCATCAATATTGGCACATGTTACCTGAGCCTGACAATTTTCACCCGGACAAATAAACGCTTTTTTATTTGTAATCAAACCGGACCAATAAAAATCATAAGCTCTATCAGCATCAATAAAATCTTCTATTTCTAAAGAGTAAGCAATATCTAAAGACATAGTAATTCCTTTATATTTTACCACAATAGCTATATTTATAACTTATACTGTATAGATTAAAAACAATAAAATATCAATAAAATTAGTTAATTCTGTGAAATAAAAATAACTTTTATACATTATGGTTAGATTGAATCTTAAGCTGCAATATATAGCTATTTAGTAGCCCGGCAGATACATAATATCCGCCGGATTTTTATTAAACTTCCTCTTCCCTCACAGATTCTTCAATATCGTCCGGTTCGGTTTCCTTACTGATCGGAATAATTAAATTCAGAATAATAGCGGTCACTCCGCCCATACAGATCGGGTTTTCTGCCAGCGCGTAAAGGGATGTCGGCAGGACGTGGAAAACCGCCGGGTCATAAGAGACACCCAGCCCCAGGCCCAGCGAGGTCGCCACAATCAGGGTTTCGCGGCGGCGCAGACCGTTGGACAGAATAATACGGATCCCGGCAATGGCAATCATGGAGAACATCAGTGTCATCGCACCACCCAGCACCGGTGCCGGAATCGTCGTAAAGAACCAGCCGATCCCCGGAAACAGCCCCAGGATCACCAGGATAACCGCAATGATTTTCCCGACATGGCGGGAAGCCACCCCGGTCATCTGAATAACCCCGTTGTTCTGGGCAAAGGTAGTCAGCGGCAGAGAACTCATCGCGGAAGCCGCCACAGACACCAGACCATCCGCCATTACCCCGCCTTTCAGACGGGACTGGAATTCCGGCCCCTGAATTTTCTGCCCGGACACCAGCGCGGTTGCCGTCAGGTCACCGACCGCCTCCAGCACACTGAGCAGATAAATAATGGCGACCACCAGGAAGTGAGCGAAGTTAAACGAGAAACCATATTTAAACGGTACCGGGATCGTGATAAACGCGGCTTTGCTCATCTGACTGAAATCCACCATCCCCAGGAACAGGGCGCAGATATAACCGACAATCAGCCCGATCGCGATCCCGCCCATACGCAGCAGCGGGCTTTTACAGCAGTTAAACCCGATGACAACCAGCAGAACCAGTAACCCGACACCGATATTCTGATAATCACCGAAGGTGCCGGAGGACTTGGCGGAGAAACCGCCACCGAAATCGATAATCCCGACTTTTATCAGGCTCAGCCCGATCATCAGAACCACAATACCGCTGACTGTCGGGGTGATGACACGGCGCAGATAGGGCAGGATAAAAGACGATCCCACAACTAAGAATGCACCGGCAAACGAGATACCGAAGATAGTGGACAGTAACAGCTCTTCATCGACACCATCAGCCCGCATGCTGGTTCCGATGGCAATCATCACTGTCACAAATGAAAAGTTAACGGACTGAATCGATAATAACCCCGAACCGACCATGCCGTAGCGGTTTACCTGCAGCCAGGTGCCGACACCGGAGGCGATCATAGCCATGGAAACAAGATACGCATTGGTTTCAGACGATAGCTGTAAGGCCGTGCCGACAATCAGCGCCGGTGTGACCATCGGAACGAAAATGGCCAGCAGATGGGTCACGGCACCAATAATCGCCTGTAAAAACGGGGGTTTATCTTCGAGCTGGTAAATAAGATCAGATGCTGTGTTTTGTTGATCAGACATCTCTTCTCTCCTGTACGTGAATTTGACTATCTGACTCTGTTAATAACTATCTGTTTTATTTAGGACTCTTGTGGAGAACAGACGGCTGTCATGCAATCTGTATCAACAGATAAAGCAATAACCACACCAGGAGGGCGGATTAGCGGGGAGAAGGGTTATAAAATGTGATTAATAACGGAATTTTTGATCACTTTGTGAAATTGTTCACTATTCATACTGAACATCTCACGATAACGGGGTTTTTCAGTGCAGATATCATTATGAGAATAATGATTAATAAATAATCAAATTGATAACCGCCGGGAACCGGCGGCTGAATATTAATTCTCTTCGCGGATACGGGCGCGGGTGATTTGCTTTCTGACCAGAAGGCGCAGTGAATTCACCACCAGCAACAAAATAAAGGCATTGGAAAAGATAAACAGAACGAATGCCAGCAGGTGAATAAATTCATTATCTGAAGACATACTGATATTCAGAGAGGATTTTGCCAGCGCCGACACACCGAATGAAAAACTCCAGAATGACAGGGTAAATGCCTGCTGTGTAAACCAGGGGATGAGCCGGATCATAAACACCAGTTGCAGTAGCCCGTAGCCGAGCAGCATTTTGGCAAAGAAATCAATATGATTCTGGTTTACCGCCAGATAGGCGCTGCATGCCACCAGCGCCGGAGCCAGCTGAATACCGAAAGAAAGGCGCGATTTTTCATCCATCAGCCCGTCACTGCGGATCCGTTTCAGAATCGCCGGTTCCAGACTCAGCCAGGAGAAAACCCCCGCACCGAAAAAGAGAATACCAAGGTCGGTAAAACCGAGTGCGCCGCACGCCATGGCGCAGATAAAATTATTGGCGACAGTTGGCAGATAGAGCACCGGGGTGGTTGCCGCTTTCGGGTATTCCCCTTTCCACTGGGAGCCGACCAGCCACGCGGCGTAAGACAGTTGTGCTACTGCGCCGAGGGCAAATAATCCGGTGGAAAACAGCGGGAAGTATGGCGTCAGCCCCATCGCCACCAGTACAGTGGTTGCCGGTAACAGGCTGGAGAACCCGCTGGCTACCGGATGACGGAACTCGTCGGTCATTTTTTCCGGAAAACAGAGACTGCGGATAATAAACAGAGAGATCAGCACCAGCCAGACCGCACAACCGGCACCAATAATCACCTCACCGATGATTGCCGGATACCCCTGCTCAGCCGCTGCATAACGCCACGCCATCCCGGTGCCGATCAGCCCCAGAACCATGCCGAAATACCCGGCCGAAAACCGGGAAGAAACGGATTTAATCTTATTTATCAGTGTAATGCTCATATCTGTTCTGCTCTGTCATCATACAATCGCCGGAGCGGCAGCTCCGGGGACTAAATAATAATACAAATTTTATAATTTATTTTGATAAGAGTCATTCTGTATACATGTTAAATCACATCATTTTTTCCGGCAGTTCCCGGTACCAGCCCTGCCAGTCCCCAGTGATGGGTGATCTCACGGATAATCAGTAAAAACGCCGTGAATTGTTTGTCTGACGGGAGTGATGTTGATGATACCGGGCTGCCGCTGATAACATTCACGATCTCATTAAACGCGCGTTCTATTTCCTCAGTGGATAAGAAGCCCGCTTCATCACCGGTAAGTAAATAGTTTAGCCGCGGATCCGGGCAATGCAAAATCAGGTCTCCCGCCGGTAATGCCGCCCGCGCCGGGATAATCCGGTTTTCAATATGCTCAATTGCCACTTCCGCTTCATAAGCTGTTACCGGCGAGTGTTGAAAAACAAACCCGTCAATCACACTGTCGCCGAGCGGAAGCCGCACATCAGCTTCCGCAGAAAAAATCCGGGTTTCTGTTGCTGTTATCTGTAATGTCAGGTGCGTTACCATTATGACCTCCGTTTAAACCTTTACACTTCTCCGCATAACTATACGTTCCCCGGTATTGACCTTCCCCTAAGGTAAACCATTAACCTCATCATTATTATCCGACTCATTACAGGGAATACCGATGAAAAAATCCGTCTGGGCGTTATCTTTATTATTAACCACACTCTCTGCCGGTGCCATGGCAGCGAAAGGAACCGTCACTGTGTATAAATCCCCGACCTGCGGCTGCTGCGGCCAGTGGGCGGAAGGGGTGGAAAAAGCCGGTTATGATGTGGAAACCAATATTATTCCGCAGGCACAGCTGGAGAAAATGATGCTTGATTCGGGTGCCACCGCAAACCTGATGAGCTGTCACCTCGCCACGCTGAACGGCAAATATGTGATTGGTCACGTCCCGGCGGACAGCCTGGATGCCATTAACACACTGCCGGAAAGTGCCAAAGGAATTTCGGTTCCGGGAATGCCGGTCGGCAGCCTCGGCATGGAATATAAGGATATGAAAGAGCCGTATGATGTGATCGCCTACGATGCGGACGGAAAGCAGACGGTATTCCGCAGCTACTGATTTTTATCCTGATCCCGCAGCGAACTTTCAAGAAAATGCAGAAATTTGTCGACAACCGGTGACACCTCACGGCGGCTGACATAGACGGCTCTCAGTTCGATGGGAGCCGGTTCTTCATTCAGCCGGACAGCCTGTAATGTACCGTCACGGAAAGCCTGCTGACACAAATGTGTGGTCAGAATCGCAAAACCCAGCCCTTCAACAGCCGCCGCTGCTGCCAGTGCAGCACCGTTAACCTGATAGCGGCTGTTAATGCGCACAGTCAGCCATCCGCCGTCCGGTTTACGGAAAATCCACGGCTGACCATTCAGGGCACTCAGGCTGGAAATACAGGGCAGCCGGGGCAGCTCAGCGGCAGAAACCGGAATACCGGTCCGCGCCAGTAATGACGGAGCTGCCACCACCACACACGACCAGGACTGAATCAGACGGCTGTGATAACTGCTGTCTGCCATCTCCCCGCGCTGATAAGTCAGCAGCAGATCGATATCATCACTGATAATATCCGCCGGGGTCAGCTTTGTATCACACCGGATCTGCAAATCCGGATGCAGTGCGGCAAAACGGGCCAGTACCGGCGCCAGCATTTCCCCGCAGCCTTCACCGGGCACTGTCAGCCGGAAACAGCCGGTCAGCACATCATCATTGCGGATCTGTGAAAAAGTTTCCCGCAGCATGGAGTCCGTTTTTCCGGCGCACTGATACAGTTGCTGTCCTTGTGCTGTCAGGCGCATACGCCGGGTTGTCCGTTCAATCAGGCGGCAGCCGGTCTGGGTTTCCAGCTGTCTGATGGCCCGGCTGACATTGGACGACGGCATACCCAGCCGGGTGGCCGCACCGGTAAAACTGCCCTGCTCCGCCACCGCCAGAAAAACCGGCAGTAAATTCAGATCGACCGCCATGACAGCGTCCCCGTTGTGAGAGATATTCATCCCTATTGTTATCACAAACAGGTTAATCTGTCCTCAGCAATAGCCGAAAGACATTAATTTCTGATAGCGCTGCGCCAATAATTCGTCTTCCGGTAAGGCGGATAACGCCGCCAGATCCTGCAACAGCTGCTCACGCAGGTTATCCGCCGCCTGCTGATAGTTGCGGTGAGCGCCGCCCGCCGGTTCTGGAATAATGGTATCGATAATACCGAGCGCCTTCAGGCGCGGGGCGGTCATCCCCATGGTTTCAGCAGCCTGCGGCGCTTTATCCGCGCTTTTCCACAGAATAGAGGCGCACCCTTCCGGCGAAATCGCCGCATAGGTACTGTATTGCAGCATATTGATACGATCGCCGACCCCAATCCCCAGCGCCCCGCCGGAACAGCCTTCGCCGGTGATGGAGCAGATAACCGGGGTTTTCAGCCGCGACAGCTCAAGCAGGTTACGGGCAATCGCCTCCGCCTGTCCGCGCTCTTCCGCACCCACGCCGGGATAGGCACCGGCGGAATCAATAAACATCAGCACCGGCATATGAAAACGTTCGGCCATTTTCATCAGACGCAGTGCCTTGCGGTAACCCTCCGGTGACGGCATGCCGAAATTGCGCAGTAACTTTTCTTTGGTATCCCGCCCTTTCTGGTGACCGATAACCATCACCGGACGGCCTTCAAGGCGAGCCAGCCCGCCGACAATCGCCTTATCATCGGCAAAGGCGCGATCACCGGCAAGCGCCTGAAAATCCGTAAAAATAAGACTGATATAATCCAGGGTATAGGGCCGCAGCGGATGACGGGCCAGCCGGACAATCTCCCATGCGCCGAGATCCGCGTAAATCGATTGGGTCAGTTTTTCGCATTTTTTCCGCAGGCAGGCAATTTCATCATCCGGATCAAACCCCAAATCACTGCTGCGCTCTTTAAATGACTGCAATGCGGCGATTTTTTCTTCCAGCTCAATGATTGGTTTTTCAAATTCGAGATGATACTGAGACATAGCGGACATTACCCTGACAGAAAACATCCGGTCAGTGTAAAAAAACGCCGGAACGGGATACAGTCCTCATTCCGGCATACACTATTATCAGAAACGGGATAATCAGCCGTAAGAAATGGCCGCACAGCGACGGGCGGTGAAAATCGCAATCAGCGGGGCAATGGCCAGTAACATCATCAGCCAGTAGGCTGAAGACATCACACCCGTCAATGTACCGTCATTGAAACCATTGACGTTAACAATCATTCCCGCCAGCGCCGCACCCAGTGCCGTGGCAAAAAGCTGCACGGTGGTGATGGAAGCGGCGGCGATCTCTTTATCCGCAGGTGTGGCCACCTGTAAAATCCGGGTCAGCAGATGCGGCCAGCCGAACCCGATCCCGAACCCGACCAGCGATAACCCCAGCAGGATCGGCGACATAATGCCCCATGTACCGGCAGACGGTACAGAGAGTGTCAGTGCCAGCAGAACCAATCCCGCCAGCACAAAAACCGGCCCGAGCAGAATACTGGCGCGCATTTTCGCCCCTTTCCATCCGGCGCTGATGATCTCACTGACAGTCCAGCCCAGCGCCATCAGTGCACTCATATAACCGGATGCCAGCGGCGACTGACCGTGCAGGCGCTGCAGGAAGTACGGCACGAACACTTCACAGGTCATCCCGATAGCCAGCAGAGAGATAGTGATGTACAGCGCGGCATGATGGCTGCCGCGCCGGAAGGTGTTTTCCGGCAGTAACCGGATGCGGCTGCGCTGCTCAATCAATGCAAGCACAATCAGTAACAACAGCGAGACCACCACGCCGCCCACATTCAGGAACACATCCGGACTGAGACTCCCGGCAGAGACCACCAGTACAGCGGCAGTCAGTAATGTCAGCTGGATCAGGGGAAGACGTGGCCGGGTGCCGTCATCTTTCTGCTTTCTCGGCATAATCGTAAGCAAAAAGAGCCCATAGATGACCATCAGCGGCAACATCACACCAAAAGCAAAACGCCAGGCGTTTAACTGGGCAAAAATACCCCCGACTGCCGGACCGACCAATGTGGCAACACCCCACATTCCGGAAATCAGTGCCATGGCTCTCGGCCACAGCGCCGGAACATACACTAAATTGATCATGGCATAAGACAGTGCGAACATAACACCGCCGCCGAAGCCCTGAATGGTGCGCCCCAGCAGCATAATCTCCATCCGGGGAGCCAGTGCACAGGCCAGGCTGCCGGCGAAAAAGGCCACCACCGAGATAAGGTAGGCGATACGGGCACCGTATACGGCAAGCAGCCGGGCGGAGAGTACAGAACCGATAATGGATGCCGCCACAAACAGTGTGGTATTCCAGGCATACAGATTCAGGCCGCCGATATCAGCAACAACGGATGGCAAAATGGTGGTCGCCATTAAGATATTAACGGCGTGAATAACAACACCGAACGAGAGAGCGATTGAAATCGCAGCGTTTTTCCCTGAGAAAAGGTCACGCCAGCGGCTGTCATCGGGCAACATAGAACCATCCTTTAGTCTTGTGATACTTTGCTGAATACGATAAATTAAACAAGAATTAACTTGGATAAATAAATACCGGGCACGAGAATATGTCAAGAACTAACCTGGAAAGCAATCTCAGTTCCGCACAATCTGTCGGAGAAAAATTGCTTATTCTCCTGAAAAAGCATGGCCCGATGCAGGCATCCGAGGCCGGGGAACACCTGGGTACCACCGGGGAAGCTGCCCGTCAGCAGTTTACCAAACTGGCCCGGGACGGTATGGTTGAGGCACATTCCGAATGCCGGGGTGTCGGCCGTCCGGTGCAGCGCTGGCACCTGACCGCACTGGGCAATAAACGCTTTCCGGATTGTCACGCGGAGCTGACGGTCAAAATCCTGACCACCATCCGCCGCGAACTCGGTGAGGATGCTATCGGCAAAATTATTACCGCCCGTGAGAACGAAGCCCGCCGCGACTATTTTGATAAACTTCAGGGCGCGGAAACTCTGGAAGAACGCATTATCCGCCTCGTTGCCATCCGCACAGAGGAAGGCTATATGGCGCAATGGGAAAAAGAACCGGAAGGAAGCTGGCTGATTATTGAAAATCACTGTCCTATCTGCTCCGCCGCCCGCATGTGTCAGGGATTCTGCCGCGCCGAGCTGGAACTCTTTCAGACAGTTTTAAATGCAAGTGTGGAACGGGTCGAATATTTACTCACGGATTCTCGCCGCTGCGTATATCGTGTGATACAACAGGAAGATTAACCATTTCAGTTAATCACTAAAAGGAAAGAGGTCACACAATGAAAATTTCCGCACGTAACCAGCTCACCGGTAAAGTCTCCCGCGTTGTTGCCGGCGCTGTTAATAATGAAGTGGAATTAACACTTGAGCATGGTGAAATTCTGACAACCGTCATCACCAAAGAGAGCTGTGACGTATTAGGGATCCGCGAAGGAAAAGAAGCGGTCGCGATTATTAAAGCGCCGTGGGTGGTACTGGCAAATCCGGATTGCGGCCTGCGTTTTTCCGCCCGCAACCAGTTCCGCGGCAAAATCAGCAAAATGGTGAACGGTGCGGTCAACAGCACGATTCATCTGAGAACCGAAAAAGGGCTGCCGCTGACAGCGGTTATTACCAATGAAAGCCGCGACGAAATGGAATTACATGAAGGTAATGAAATTGTCGCACTGATAAAAGCTTCCAGCGTTATTTTAGCCACTAAAGCCTGATTCCGGCATACCGTGCAAAACAGGCCGCATTTGCGGCCTGTTTTATTATCTGCCGGTCATTACTCCGCCTGAAGCTGTTCAGGGAAAACCGTATTATAACTGCTGACAAGATTACCGATATCCAGCGCTGTTTTACCGTTGTCTGCCAGCCTTGCAGATAGCACTGTACCTGCCGGGCCCGCCGCAACCAGAAAGAGATCAATCTCTTTTTTCATCAGACACTGTTCGGTCAGCAGATCAATATCATTATAAGCATCGGTGTCTTTTACCCGCCCAGATATCCATCCAGGCATCCGCCAGTTTTTTGCCAAACTGATAAAAACCGTCCTGAGTCGTGGCCCGGCTATCACCGTAAACCGGTTGATCAAGATAACATTTTGTCAGAAACCAGTACTGAGACCAGAATTTAAGCCATGAATCGCTCTCAGTCTGCATACCCGGAAAACACACCAGTGTATTGTAATTACCGGTGCTGATATTCCGTAATTCATACATCAGCATTTTATTTGCTTTCTGATAATAAACACCTTTTTCCTGCATCAGCACGATTTCGTCATTATCATAGCGGGAAAAACCGCACTGCTGCTCTTTTATCCGCTGTACCGTTTCCAGCGCGGATAAACGCTTTCCTTTAAAGAAATGACACATGTCATCCAGCGTTTTATTCAGCAGATCACGGTACTGATGAGATTCAATCGCACAGGCCAGTTCCGTCTGTTTGCGGGCATAAAAATCGGCAGCGATATCATTATAAAAACCGATGATATCATTGGTAATTCCGCGGGCTATCGAGACGGTATCTGTTTCATCCAGCGGGATCCGGCTGAATTCATATTTTTTATTCCGGCCGTCATAAATCAGTGTTTTAAAATCAAAATCACGTTTAAGGCTCTTCTGAAAAAGAACCAGAGATTCATAATCCCTGAATACCAGCCAGATATTTCCCCTGAAATCAATATCGAGCGCAACCTTAAATGCCCCCGTTTCAATTTCGATACAGGCTAATTCCCAGCCATACATTTGCGCATTTCTGACGTAATAGCTCGTGAATTTCTCTTTATTGAATTCACTGACAAAATTTTCCAAATCGATCTTCATGTCTTAAATCCTTTTTGAAGAAAATCAGAATAGTCCCTCATCCCGCAAAATATGTTTGTCCCCTCTGCGGCGGGTAAAACCGGTCCTGTCAAAAAACTCCAGAATCTGTACGGCCAGCTTACGCCCCATGCCGTATTTATCCCTGAATTGTGCCGCGCCGATACCTTCTTCATGTGTCTGATTATATTCACGGATAACCTGCGCGAATTCCGTGATTTGTGACCGGTGATAATAGCGGTCAGGCACAATCGCCATGATATGACCCAGTTGTGCGGCTTTTTTCAGAAACTGACGGGCAGCGATTTCATCAATACCGAGTTTAACGGCCAGATCACGAACCCACCACGGCTCCTGCTGAAACAGCGGTTCCGCACTGTGCCAGAGCGCGCCCTGAGCCGGATCGAAAGCCAGACCGAATCCCGGCAGATGGAGCCAGCCACGGGTTCTGACAATCTGTTTTTCATCCAGTAATTGTGTAATAACCGGAAATACGATGGAATCAGAAAGCACCGGTAATGCCATCCGTTTCAGCCGGTCACGGCCGACGCCCATCTGGTCGCTGTGTGACTGATGATAATCCGCCAGAGTAGCCAGCAGAATGGCTTTTGCCGTTTCAACCCGTTGTGCCGAAAGGGCATAACCGTCGTTGATCAGCAGATTCAGCCCGTCAGTACATTCCGCCAGTTTTTCCTCTGTCAGCTGCCGTGCCCAGGCAAACACCGGCAGAGAAACCTCCCCGCGCGGCAGTTCGCACATCAGGACATCACGATCATCCTGTGCCGCTGCCCGTTCTGATAACCACGCCAGAAATTCCGGACGGCGTTTTCCGCGTCGCGGAGAAGACAAATTCAGCACCCGGGCGCCTGCCAGTGTGCGCTGCGCACTGATATCGCGCAGGATCAGCCGGTCTTCTTCCGTCAGCCAGAGCGGGGTATCAAGGGTGATTTCCGCCAGCAGCGGACGGGTGTTATCGTCACTCAGGAGGGAAACCCGCCCGGTGATATGGCTGGCGCCGTGGTGAATATGCACCGGCTGCCAGCTTTTCAGACCTTCATCTGTTTCAATTTCCGCCAGAATGCGGTGTGCGGACTGCACCGGTTTTTCACTCAGCAGCCAGTCGCCGCGGGAAACCGTCTCTTTGCTGACATCCCCGCTCAGGTTAATCGCCACGCGGTCACCGGCCTGAGCCTGTTCCTGCTGACGGTTCTGGGCATGAATACCGCGCACACGGACAGATTTATCACTGCCGGTCACCCATAATGTGTCACCGGTGCTGACACGCCCGGCCAGCGCGGTACCTGTCACCACCAGCCCCGCCCCTTTGACACTGAAAACACGGTCAATCGCCATCCGGAAACGTTTTTCTGTCCGGCTGTCTGAGGCTTGCTGCTGATGGTGCAGACGCAGATGCGCCCGCAGTGCATCCAGCCCTTCGCCGGTATGGGATGAAGTGACAAAGACCGGGCTTTCCGGCCAGCCGTCAGATAACAGCAGTTCTGTGATTTCCTGCCGGACTTCCTCAACCCGCTCCGCCGGGACGCGATCTGCTTTGGTCAGCACCACAGAGATTTGCGGACGGCCTGCCAGGCGCAGAATCGCCAGATGCTCGCGGGTCTGAGCCATTACCCCGTCGTCACAGGCAATAATCAGCAGGATATGGCGGATCCCGCCGATACCCGCCAGCATATTGCCGAGAAACTTTTCATGGCCCGGCACATCCACAAAGCCGATAACCGTATCATCATCCTGCGGCCAGTAGGCATAGCCGAGGTCGATGGTCATTCCGCGTTTTTTCTCTTCCGGCAGATGGGTGGTATCCACGCCGGTTACCGCCTGAATAAGAGCCGTTTTTCCGTGATCAACATGGCCGGCTGTAGCAAAAATCATGGTAACAGTGCCTGTAAAAGTCGGTTTTCATCTTCAAGGCAACGCAGATCCCACCACAGACGCCCGTCACTCACCCGCCCGATCACCGGAATGGTCAGCTGACGGTGAGACTGCGTCAGGGTGGCTAAGGCGCTGCCTTTTCCGTTTTGCGGGGTAAACGTCACTGCCCAGCCGGGCAGGCGTTCCACCGGCAGGGATCCGCTGCCAATCTGCGAGGAGCAGGGCTCTGCGCGGATCACCCATTCATCACCGTAATATGCCTGAATTTTCGGCACAAGCCGTTGTGCCATATCATAAATATCGTCAGCAGACCGGGTGAGCAGGCGCAGTGACGGCAGTGTCTGCGCCAGTTTTTCCGGACGGCGGTACAGAAGAAGCGTGGCATCCAGCGCCGCCAGAGTCATTTTATCTGCCCGCAGGGCGCGTTTGAGCGGATGGCGCTGTATTGCCTCAATCCACGCTTTTTTGCCGAGAATAATCCCCGCCTGCGGCCCGCCGAGCAGTTTATCACCGGAGAAAGTCACAATATCAATGCCCTGCGCAAGATAGCGCTGCGGCATCGGCTCTTCCGGCAATCCCCACTGTGTCATATCAATCAGAGCACCGCTGCCGAGATCAATCACTGACGGGATAGTATATTCCCGGCCGAGTTCCGCCAGTTCCTGCCCGGAGACCTCTGCCGTAAAACCTTCAATATGATAATTACTGGTGTGGACTTTCATCAGCAGCGCAGTCTGCTCACTGACGGCATTTTTATAATCATGCAGATGGGTCCGGTTTGTGGTGCCGACCTCAACCAGACGACAGCCCGCCTGGCTCATCACTTCCGGCACGCGGAAGGCACCGCCGATTTCCACCAGCTCACCGCGGGAAACAATCACTTCCCGCCCGGCGGCCATCGTCGCCAGCACCAGTAATACCGCTGCCGCATTATTATTGACGATACAGGCCGCTTCCGCGCCGGTCAGCTGACACAGACGCTCCGCGACAATGCTGTCGCGGTGACCGCGCCCGGCATCATCAAGGGAATATTCGAGTGTGACCGGCCAGCGCATGGCATTGGTCACTGCCTCAATAGCCGCTTCCGCCTGTAATGCCCGGCCGAGATTGGTGTGCAGCACTGTACCGGTCAGGTTTATGACCGGCCGCAGTGCTTCCCGCTCGCCGTTCAGGCGCCGGGACAGTTCATCCGCCCAGCAACCGTGCCAGTCCGGCAACTGCTGCCGCTCACGGATCGCGTCACGCGCATCATCCTGCATCTCCCGCAGCACACCGACGATACAGGTCTGTCCGTACTGTTCTGTCAGCGCGGCAACCGGTGTTTCATGTAATAACCCGTCAATGGCAGGTATCTGACTGTATAATGCACGTTCGTTCATAGCGGACTCACTTCACTGACTTATTCGTTCGGGAACAGAAACGGGTTGATACTGCTGCGGGCAAAACCTTCTTCTTCCATCCGGGCATCCAGGATCAGCGTTGCCAGGTCATCCGCCACGGTATCCACTTTCGCGTCTTTTTCCTGTGACAGGATTTTCAGGTAACTGCCGCAATCACCACAGCTTTCTGCTTTCACCGCCGCCTGCTCACTTTCCAGTGACCAGTAATTCAGATCTCGGGTCTGCTCGCAGTTAGTGCACTTAATACGGACCACATGCCATTCAGTTTCACATAATCCGCAATGCAGATAACGCAGCCCCTGTGTGGTGCCAATCTGGATCACGCCGGAGACCGGCATTGCCGCACAGACCGGGCAGAACTGACGGTGTTCGCCGTGCTCTTCGCGGCCTTTGCCCGGGATCATCGACGCCATCTGCGCCCAGTACAAGGATAATGCAGCCCAGATAAACACGGACTTATCCGGTGATACAGCAGAAAATTCCTGATTAAACAAGGCAGTTGCCATGTCTTCCAGCTCATTTTCAGAGGCTTTGTCCAGGTTTTCCAGGGTCGGACGGGCATGATCCGGTGCGACCGGCAGCAGTTCGGCGATAATGCTTTTCAGCAGTTTGCGCCAGTGTTCCGTGCGCTGAAAGGTGCGGCAGTCGAGCAGGGCTTTGCCCGGTATATTCGCCGCCATCAGGGCATCCATATCCATTTCAAGCGGATTGTCATACAGGGCTTTCTGCTGGGCGCGGGTGATTTCAGCCGCAAATTCCAGGTAATCCGCAAACGGGTTATCTTTGGCCAGCTCATCAAAACGTTCGGCACGGCGCTGATACAGATTCTTCAGATTAGGAAACAGTACTGCCGGGATAAAGCCAATCCCTTTTTCATTTTTCTGAGCCTGTCCCAGCTCTTCTTTGGATACAATTCGGATACTCATGATATTGCTCTTCTTCTGATATGGAGAGGATAAGCCGGTCCGGCAAATAAAACCCTATTATGAACCGGCTGCCTTAAAATGTCGAAAAGGCAGGGAGATCCCTGCCTTCTGAATGGTCACACGAGAATAGTAAAAACGGTCACTGACCTTTTTTATCCTCTTCGCGCTCTTTTGCCACAATCTGACGGTACCAGCGCGGGTGATGTTTCTTCGCCCAGCCGCGCGTTACCCAGCCTTCCGTCATCGCACGCACTGACCCTTTCACCCAGATTGCCGCATACGCGTGAACAATAATAGTGATGATCAGCCCGATAGCGGAAATGGAGTGTACCAGCAGCGCGATACGGATCACCGGAATGGAGAAATATTCCGCAAAGTAAGGACGCCAGATAACGATACCGCTCAGCAGCAGCAGGAACAGACAGATACTGGCCGCCCAGTACACCCCTTTCTGACCGAGGTTATACTGACCGACATCACCGGCTTCCTCATTTTTCATGATTTTGCCGATCTGCTTCGCCCACTCGATATCATCACGGTTGATAAAGTTGTGTTTAAAATAACGGAAAAACATAAACACAAACAGTAAGAACATCACCACACCGGTAAACGGATGCAGCAGACGTGATAACTGCGGGGTACCCAGAATGTTCATAAACCAGTTAAGCGACGGGAAGAAAAACCCGAGCCCGCTGATGGCCGTGAACAGAAAACAAATAACCACAGCCCAGTGATTCACACGCTCAATTGGTTTGTGGCGGATAATTTTTTCGCGATCATCCTGTTGCATTATTTCTGCTCCTCCTGACCTGCTGATTGCTCAGTCTTTGCCGGAACATCCTGAATATCTTTCAGGGCCTCTTCTTCCTCGCGTTTTGATACCCGGTTCGGGCCGATACCCACGTAATGGAAGATTGCCGCCGCAAAGGTCGCCGCAAAACCGACTGCTGCCAGTGGTTTCCACGCGCCTTTCCAGAATTTCACCGCGGCACTGATTTCCGGATTCTCCGGCAGGCCGTGATATAACTGCGGCTTATCGGCATGGTGCAGCACATACATCACGTGCGTACCGCCGACACCCTGCGGGTCATACAGACCGGCTTTGGCATAACCACGGCTTTGCAGCTCAGTCACACGATCACCGGCCAGCGCTTTCATATCCTCTTTCGAGCCGAAATGAATCGCCCCGGTCGGACAGGTTTTCACACACGCCGGTTCCTGACCCACATCCACGCGGTCAACACACAGTGTGCATTTATAAGCGCGGTTATCTTCTTCGTTGATACGCGGCACATTAAACGGACAGCCTGCGATACAGTAACCGCAGCCTATACAGTGCTCTGACTGGAAGTCGACAATCCCGTTGGCATACTGAATGATTGCGCCTTCTGCCGGACAGGCTTTCAGACAGCCCGGGTCCGCGCAGTGCATACAACCATCTTTACGGATCAGCCACTCAAATTTGCCGTTCTCTTCCACTTCAGAGAAACGCATGACAGTCCATGACTTGGCGGACAGATCCTGCGGGTTATCATACACACCCACGTTGGTACCGATTTTGTCACGGATGTCGTTCCACTCCGAACAGGCCACCTGACAGGCTTTACAGCCGATACAGGTGGTCACGTCAATAAGCTTCGCCACTTCTTCCTTAAAATCCCGCACCTGAGGTGCGGGGGTCAGGGAATTGGTGGCAGAGCGACGAATAATGTCCTGTGATTGCATTGACATAATTTATCTCCTTACACCTTTTCCACATTAACCAGGAAGGCTTTAAATTCAGGCGTCTGGGTATTCGCATCCCCGACAAACGGTGTCAGTGTGTTGGTAATAAAGCCTTTCACCGCCACACCCTCAAAGCCCCAGTGAATCGGAATACCGATGGTATCCACTTTCTGACCATTCACATCCAGGGTGCGGATACGTTTGGTAACCACTGCTTTCGCCTTGATATAACCGCGTTTGGAGCTGACTCTTACCGTATCGCCGTGGGAAATACCTTTCTCATTCGCGAGACGCTCACCGATTTCGATAAACTGCTGCGGCTGAGTGATAGCATTTAACCGTGAATGCTTGGTCCAGTAGTGGAAGTGCTCCGTCAGACGGTAAGTTGTACCGACATACGGGAATTCCGCGGCTTTACCCATCTGCGCCCAGTCATCTTTGAAGACACGGGCTGCCGGGTTGGAGACCACATCCGGATGCAGCGGGTTAGTGCCGAGCGGGGTTTCAATCGGTTCGTAGTGCTCAGGGAACGGCCCTTCCGCCATCTTATCGATAGCAAACAGGCGGCCCATCCCTTCCGGCTGCATGATAAACGGACCGACATCCGAATCCGGCGCGGCGTTGCTGTAGTCCGGCACATCCATACCGATCCACTTGCTGCCGTTCCATTCCAGAATCTGACGCTTCGGATCCCACGGTTTACCCGCCGGGTCCGCAGATGCGCGGTTATAAATCACGCGGCGGTTCAGCGGCCATGCCCACGCCCAGCCGAGGGTGTTACCCAGCCCGGTCGGGTCAGCGTTATCACGGCGTGCCATCTGGTTACCCTGCGGTGTCCAGCTGCCGGCGAAAATCCAGCATCCGCTTGCCGTGGTACCGTCGTCACGCAGCTGTGCGAAGGAGGTGAGCTGCTCGCCTTTCTTCACAATAACATTGCCGTCAGCATCTTTCAGATCGACCAGCGCCAGACCATTACTCTCCTGCGCGACTTCTTCCGGTGTCGGATTATCACGGTCGAAGTAGTTCCAGGTCATGTTCAGCACCTGCTCAGGCACCTTACCGCCTTCCGCTTCATACAGCTTGCGGACGCGGTGGAAAATCCCGGAGAGGATTTCGCCGTCGCTGATAGCTTCGCCCGGGGCATCCGCGCCTTTCCAGTGCCACTGTAACCAGCGGGCGGAGTTAACGATAGAACCGTTCTCTTCCGCGAAACAGCAGGACGGCAGACGGAACACCGTGGTCTGAATCTGTGCCGGATCCACATCGTTCATCTCGCCGTGGTTCTGCCAGAAGTTCGATGTTTCGGTATTCAGCGGGTCAACCGTGATCAGGAACTTCAGTTTTGAAAGCGCCTTAACCACTTTGTTTTTGTTCGGGAATGAGGCTAACGGGTTAAAGCCCTGGCAGATATAGCCATTCACTTCCCCTTTATCCATCATGTCGAAATAACGCAGAACGTCGTAGCCTTTATCCCACTTCGGCAGCCAGTCAAAGCCCCAGTTATTCTCTTTCTGCGCTTTGTCGCCGTAGAAGGTTTTCATCAGGCTGACAAAGAACTTCGGATAGTTGCCCCAGTAGTTAACCTGGCCCTGCACCGTTGGTTTCGGTGTGTTGGCAGCCAGATAACTTTCCAGTGTAGTCTGTTTGTCAGACGGCAGTGTCAGGTAGCCCGGCAGACTCTGAGACAGCAGACCCAGGTCGGTTAAGCCCTGGATATTGGAGTGACCGCGCAGTGCGTTCACGCCGCCGCCCAGCATCCCCATGTTACCCAGCAGCAGCTGGATCATGGCCATGGTACGGATGTTCTGCGCACCGACAGTGTGCTGTGTCCAGCCCAGTGCATACAGGAATGAGGCAGTTTTATCTTTCGCGCTGGTTTCGCCGATATATTCACAGACTTTCAGGAAGTCTTCTTTCGGCGTCCCGCAGATATTGGTCACCACATCCGGGGTATAACGGCTGACGTGCTCTTTCAGCTTGTTCCACACACAACGCGGATGCTGCAGTGTGGTATCGCGTTTCGCAAAGCCGTTTTCATCCAGTTCGTAATTCCAGGTGGTTTTATCGTACTGGCGTGTTTCAGGATCATAACCGGTGAACAGCCCGTTTTTAAAATCGTAATCTTCACGGACGATCAGGCTGGCGTTGGTGTACGCCTCAACATATTCACGGTTGATTTTTTCATTTTCCATCAGGTACTTAATGACACCTGACAGGAACGCAATATCAGTACCGGAACGGATAGGCGTATAGAAATCCGCCACAGCCGCAGTACGGGTAAAGCGCGGGTCAATAACGATCAGTTTGGCATTGTTATGAATTTTGGCTTCCATCGCCCAGCGGAACCCGACAGGGTGAGCTTCCGCAGCGTTTCCGCCCATCACAACAACAAGGTTGGCATTTTTAATATCAACCCAGTGGTTGGTCATGGCACCGCGACCAAATGTCGGAGCAAGACTTGCTACCGTAGGTCCGTGTCAGACACGCGCCTGGTTATCCACGGCAAGCATGCCGAGGGCGCGGGAGAATTTCTGGGTGACAAATCCGGTTTCGTTACTGGCAGCAGATGCGCATAACATCCCGGTGGTTAACCAGCGGTTGACGGTGACGCCATCGCTGTTCTTTTCAATAAAGTTAGTATCGCGGTCATCTTTGATCAGGCGGGCGATACGATCAAACGCCTCATTCCACGAGATACGTTTCCACTCGTTGGTGCCCGGCTCACGGACTTCAGGATACTTAAGACGACTTTCGCTGTGGATAAAATCGATCAGACCTGCGCCTTTCGGGCACAGTGCGCCGCGGTTTACCGGATGATCCGGGTCCCCTTCAATGTGAAAAATAGATTCTTTGGCGTTTTTTGCCCCGTCACCCAGACTGTACATTAACAGCCCGCAGCCGACGGAACAGTACGTGCAGGTATTACGGGTTTCACGTGCGCGTAAAAGCTTATACTGACGTGAACCGGCAATAGCGACCGCCGGGGCAAAGCCCAGAGCCGCTGCCGTTGTACCCGCCATACCGCCAGCGCAGATCTTAAAGAACTGCCTTCTGCTGACTTGCATGGAGATCTCCTTATTACATTGCTCTTATGCCGCTGCAAAACAAGCCACAGCGAACTTTCTTTTTATCCGCACAGTGGTGCGTGCGATCAGGTTCATTGCCTGGTGGAATGGTGTAAACTTTTACCCATACTATTATTATGTATTATTAAGCGCAGGAATTCATCTGATGGATGACATTTATTCCATAGAATCGTTACATAATTGCCTAATTCGCGGTGCGCATCTCACAAATGTGCAACAAAAAAGTAAACCCGGGCATAATGAAAATGACTGGGTCGCAGAAGAGACGCCGGTTGCCCTGGTGTACAACGGTATCTCCCATGTGGTGATGATGGCCAGCCCGAAAAACCTCGACGACTTTGCGGTCGGTTTTTCCCTTTCCGAAGGCATTATTGAATCCGCTGATGAAATCCGCGGGATTGATATTACGGATGCCTGCCACGGCGGATTTGAAGTCCACGTTGAATTATCCGCCCGCCGTTTTGCCGGGCTGAAAGAGCGCCGCCGCAATATGGCCGGGCGCACCGGCTGCGGCATCTGCGGCACCGAGCAGATCAGCGAGATTTTCCGCCCGATCACACCGCTGGATTTCACACAGACCTTTTCTCTCAGCCACCTCGATGAGGCACTCAGCCTGCTGCCGCAGGTACAGGAAATAGGAAAGCTGACCGGCTGCACTCACGCCGCAGGCTGGATTTCTCCGCAGGGTGAATTACTGGGCGGTTGTGAAGATGTCGGCCGTCATGTGGCGCTGGATAAACTGCTCGGTATGCGGGCAAAAGCACAGTGGACTGATGGTGTTGTGCTGGTCTCCAGCCGCGCCAGCTATGAGATGGTGCAGAAAAGTGCGCAGTGCGGCGCGGAAATTCTGTTTGCGGTTTCCGCCCCGACCACGCTGGCAATTGAAACCGCCAAACGCTGCCGCCTGACATTGGCCGGCTTCTGTAAAAAAGGGCGGGCCACAATCTATACCCACCCTGAACGGCTGATCCCCTGACTATTCAGCCAGCGGATGATAGATCCACAGGTTAGGCTCATGGTAAATGACCCGATCCGTTTCAGGATCGGCCTGAACCGGCACCAGCGCACCCGGCACAATATACTGACCGGCGTGCGGAAAGGCCATTCCTGTCCATTCAGACCAGTTATCAGCGGAGGATGTAATATCCATCGAACGCATAGCCGGTTTGATAATCTGCCCGCCCAGCCGGACATGTGTGCGGATCCACGGGTCAAACGGCTCACCCTGCGGGGTCTGCCACTGACAATATTCCGCGAAATCCTGTAACGGATACTGTGCCTTAAGCGCAGGGCGCACCGGAACCACCACGCCCTTCAGCCCGGCTTGTGCAACGGCCGCTTTCAGCGCGGTGATAAGCTGTGCAGGGATACCGCGTCCGCGAAAATCCGGGTCAACGGTCACTGACAGTGCAGATACAAATGTCGGTTTCCGGGTATCGGTTGCTCCCTGTGTCAGCACCGCATCCCAGCCCTCATCCGGCAGATCAGTCAGCGGTGCATCTTCCGGAAAATAAAACGGAATCGCACTCAGAAGCCCGATGACCTGTTCCTCTCCGGCAACGGTTACAACCGCAACCTGCTGAAAAGGCAAATTTTCCTCACGATAAAGTGCATCCCAGTACTGGTCAGAAACCGGACTGGCTAACATAAACAACGGCCATTGTTCCGCAACCAGTGCTTCCGCGCTGTCCAGCAGCGATTCATGACACTGTGCAACACTGAGGATCCGGACTGATGACATGTACTTCTCCGCTAATCAGGGTGATTCCGGTATGTTACCGGTTTTACGGGCAGAAAACTTAATACAACCTTTATTGCTGATACCTTATTTATACTTACATCAGCGGTCACGCGACGAAAAATAAAATCCCTTTCCTGTCCGTTTTCCGTCTTTATCCAGAATCTCGTAATACTCTTCCGTCACCACGGACTGCCCTTTATCCCAGCGTCCGGTATCTGACAGATTATCCGCACGGTAAACATCCCCGGCCACCCGGTACTGCCGTCCTTTATAGCGGATATGTTTTGTCGCTCCCGGAGAAAACTGCCGGGTAACCTCAGTGTACTCCCCGTTACCGTCACGCCGCAGGCCGATCAGCCGCAAACCTTTTGTTGCCGGGTCATTATCCGCCGCACCGGGCACCGGCATATCCGGTGTCAGGGTAATCACCTCATAACGCTCAGAAAAATCACTTCTCCCTATTTGCGGCCATGTGGCCGACGCGGATCCGCAGGTCAGCACCGTTAACAGTAAAAATATCAGCGTTTGTTTCATTATCAGATTATCCGTTCAACCCAAAACACCGGACAGTATGAAACATAAATACCAAATCAAATGCGATAATAGCCATTAATTAAACGCATTATTATTACGTTTAAAATCGCTCCATCAATAAAAGAAAAAAACACCCCATCACGTTTAATGATATATATGAATTAATAACCCGGTTTACCGCACAGAAAAACTCTGAATGTGCATCACATATTTTCATTCTTATATTTGAAATAAATCTGTCACAAAAAATAAAAAATGGTGATTTTTTAATTCGTTATTTAATTAGCATTCTAATCAAATTATTCTCATTGCAAACAAATGATAATAATTCTCATTTACAGAAAATTCATTCTCCTTTATCGTTTATTTGCTTCCGGCAATCACACCGGAAAAAGGCATTTCACTCATCCGGTCATTCATTAAATTACAAGGAGTTTAGTTTATGAATACATTCAACATGAAAACCCCGCTCGCGACACTGGTTACCCTGTGTGCCGCATTCTCCGCGGTACAGGCTCAGGCTGATGCGGGCTATGGCAGTTCCGCTGCACCAACAACCGGCAATAAAGTCATTATTGGTGTCACCGCTGCATCTGAGCGTGAAGGACATCCGTCACCGGGCGGAGAACCGGGAATCGGTTATTCCGGCATGCGCGGCGGAATGAAAGTCAGCTTTGCCGGGTTGCAGGGACCCAACCGTGCAGTACCAAACGATAACGGTGTTTCTGTTATCACCTCCACTCCGCAGTCACACGGCAATATGGGCTCTTTTAATTTTGCCAAAATAGCCGATGCCGATATTTATTACGGTGAATGGGTTTCCGGTACGGATTTCAGCGATGATTCCCATATGGCTTATTACGCAGGGAAAGATATCACCGCGGCTATGCCATCCGAAGGGACGGCACAGTATAGCATTAAAGGACTCAGCGGCTACAGCAGCGGTGAACAGATCAACGGCACATTCAGCACGGATTTTGATGCTAATACCTTTACCGGCTCTCTCAGCTCAACCGATCTCAGCTACGGCCTGAGCGGCGCTGTCAGTGGTTCAGCCTTTAATGGATCTGCATCTGTCAGCACCACCGGTACTGATACCACAACTGTCAGCGGTACGACCAGCGGGCATTTCTTTGGTGACAATGCACAGCAGATTGCCGGTTATGCTGAATTCAGCAGCGATAAAGCAAAGAATATCGCGTTCGGCGGAACCAAGTCCTGATTCATTATTGATACATTTCATCAGGAACAGATAATCTGTTCCTGATGTTTAGCGGGTATAATTATGTCGTCGCAGATAAAGTTAATTAACGGATTTATTCTTTTTTTATTATTACTTGTTTTTTCATTACCAGTATCTGCAACTATACAAAAAAATAATCATTCAGAAAATAATAATACCGCACAAAATTTATATTTCTCACTAAAGAAAAATAACCTCAAAGCGATTTATCATTACTTATCCGTTTATCAGCAGGAACATCAGGCTGACCCGTTACTGATTATCTTCAGCCAGGCAAAACTGGCCTATTTAAACCAGCGCCCCGGGGTTGCTATCGGGTTATATAATACCATTCTGCAACAGAAACCCCATTTCTTTGCCGCACAACTGGAACTGGCCCGCAGCTACCGGGCCGATCGCCAGATCGGGAACGCCTTGCTTTTGTTCCGGGAACTGAGTCAGCGCCTGCCGGTGACCTCTCCCCACTATCCGGAGATTACCCGCACCATTACCGAACTCACCCGGGCACTCAGCTGGTCATTACTGCTCAGTGCCGGCAGCCATTACACCGATAATTATTATCAGACCCCGCTTCCGAAAGCACACTGCCTGCACTACAACCCCGATGGTTCCTGTTATGCCAGCCTTATCCCGCAGATCCCCTATGCCGTCTTGCAATGGCGCAGCGACTGGGATCTGCGCAGGCTGACACAGCTGTCCGGCTCGCATTTTCTGACGCAGCACTACCGGGTATCCACGCGGTATGATGCCGCGAATCAGGCAGCCAATACCGTAACACTGACGGCTAAAACGGGTTATCACTATCAGGATCGCCATACTTTATGGCAACTGACTCCGCTGCTGGAGCAGCATTTTTCCGCCGGGCGCCGTTTTTCCTCCGCTTACGGCTTACAAACATATCTGAATCAGCAACTCAGCCCGGAGTGGTCTCTGGGCGGACTGGCGGCACTGCGACAGCACCGTTATCAGCCCGGTCTGAACTCACATAACGGTACCGAATATCAGCTGATACCGCAGATAACCTGGCATCCGCATCCGGCAGCCACGCTGTATTTACAGGCAGAAACCACCGTTCACAAAAAAAATGATCCCTATAAACATTACCGGACGGCTGCCCTGCATACCGGCATGACCTACCTGTGGCATCCATCTGTGTCCCAATCTGTTCATGCCGTTTACACCCGTAAACGTTATCACCATACACATCCGTTACACCGCCAGGCCAGGGAGGATTTAACCCGACAGTACAGCACAACACTCGCGCTCTACCCGCCGTCATTCGCGCAGATTTCACCTCAGCTTTCACTGATCCACACCCGTAACCGCAGTTCTGTACCGTGGCTTTATAGCTACCGGCAGACTGAAATCATGCTGCGTTTTGAACGGCTGTTTTAACCCTTTCTGATTATTTATTTTTTATCATCCGGGAATCGTTATGTCTTCGCATTCACCATTATCAGGTCATCCTTATAAAACCGTCACACTGCTTCTGCCCGTGTTGTTTATTCCGCTGCCGGGGCTGGCAGCAGAGGAAAAAAATCAGCACCTGGGCGACATTACGCTCCGTAATGAACAGACCGCTGCTGACAGCGCCAAAGATAAAATCTATGACAAAAATGTCTCCACCCTGATCCTCACCAAAGAAGAAATAGAGCGCTATAAAGGCGCCTCCGCCGCCGATATTCTTAAAGGCGCCAACGGGGTATTCAGCGGTGATGCCCGCAATGGTAACGCGCTGGATGTCAATATCCGCGGAATACAGGGGCCGGGCCGTGTACCGGTCACCATCGACGGCACCGAACAGGCCGTGACGGTGTACCGGGGTTATAACGGTGCCAATAACCGTAACTACCTCGACCCGATGCTGATCAGTGAAATTGAGATTGAAAAAGGTCCGTCACTTAACCCGTACCTGAAAACCTCGGTAGGCGGCGGTGTTGCCATGAAAACACTCACCATCGATGACGTGGTGAAAAACGGTGACCAGTTTGGTGCTGCACTGATGCTGGAAAACAGCAGTAACACCACCAAAGCCCGGATACCCAATCTGGGGGTCGGGGAAGACTACCGCCTTGTGGATAATATGAATTTCAGTTGGTTTATTATTGACGATCCCGGCACCCACTTAACCCCGGAAAATCGTGATAATGCCCCCGCACTGAATAACAGTGATTATGCCTGGCGTCTGGCAGTAGGTACCCGTCAGGAAAATATGGATCTGTTACTGGCTTATGCTTACCGCGACCGGGGCAACTATTTTGCCGGTAAACGCCACAGCGAAAACTATAATGATGAAATGTCTGACAGTGATATCGGTATTCTGCAAATGTCGAATATGACTTACGACCCGTATATGCCGTTTGTGTCCCGTATTTACCGTAAAGGCAATGAAGTTCCCAACACATCAGCAAAAACGGAATCCTGGCTGATAAAAAATACCTGGTATCTGAATGATGACCACGCGCTGCAACTCAGCTGGCGCGATACCCGCTCGGATTTCGGCGATATTATGCCTTCACGGCTGGGCTGGATCCGCGCTGAGGATAATATTATTCCGCAGTGGCCGCTGGCTGACCTGCATGCACAGGCCGGTTATCTTCACCTGAAATCCCAACCAGCGCATCTTGCCTATATTGATGCAGATATCCGCCTGTGGACGACTCTGACCACCAGCAATACCAACTCCGCCGGCGGCTGGCCGCGCTACCCGAAAAACAAGGACACCGGCTATAAACAGGGGGATATCAGCACCATCAACACGGCAATCGACGGCACACTGATTAACACCGCTGCCCTGAATGTACAGAATCAGCGCTACGGGCTGGATTTCAGCAATAAGTTTGCTTTTACCCCGGAACTGTCGGTGACACTCGCCGCCAATATGCAGTTTGAGCATCTGGACAGTAATACCAGCCTGGAAAACTATAAACTCTTTATGTTCGCTGTACCTGCCCGTAAAGGCCGCCGCTTTGAATATCAGCAATCCGTCAGTCTGGACTGGCAGCCTGTCTCCTGGCTGTCACTCAGTGCCGGCGGCAGACAAACCGTATACTGGAGTGTCGATGATCTTTCCAACGAGTGCGCCGCCCGTAAAGACCCTTACTGTAAACAAGACTATGAGGTTACCGGTTATTACCTGAATTATTTCCGGAATATGACTGAAATAGAATCACAGGCTTATAAAAAACAACTAAGTGGCAAATGGAATGAATGGACTCAGGAAGAAAAAGAAACAATATCGGGTAAAATTTTTCAGCCGGTAATTTACAGAGATAACCCGGATAATAAAGCAGGGCGCATGATGGTACACCAAAAAAAATTCTGGCCGGTAGATACCAGTGACGGACGCCTGAAACAGAAAGACCGGCCGGATATCGATACCGCATTGCGGGGTATTGATCCCTATACCGGGCAGGAAACCTATCTCTATGAATATGATAACCTCCCTATTTCGCACGGTGACAGAGAGGAACAACCCGTTACTCACACCTGGAAAGAAAAACCCCGCCGCCAGGCCAGCGCCTGGACACCGATGTTGTCTGCCTCGGTTCATCTGACCGATGATCTGCGTCTGTATGGCCGCTATGCGGAAACCGTACGTATGCCGAGCCTGTTTGAGGATACTGTCGGCTTTTCCGGTTCCTCTACCCCGCATATCGGTTACCGTTATAAACCGGAACGCGCTGTAACCCGGGAATACGGTGTGGTTTTTAACGGGAAATCACTGCTCCGCGCCGACCGTCACTCAGATATCCGGCTGAATTATTTCCATACGGATATCCATAATGTCTTTGATCGTGATAACTATTTCCGTTTTACACAAATGGATAAGCAGATCCTGAAAGGGATTGAAATCCAGGCCCGTTATGATCATGGCTGGATCTTCAGTGATCTGGGGGTGACCTATAACCTCACCAATAAAGTCTGTGATGAAACATCCCATGCCTTTATGGATCCTACCGGGCTGAAAGATATTCCGCCATGCATTGACGGTGGTTATCCGGGCGGGTTCCTGCGCACCCAAATTCAGCCGCACTACTCTGTGACCTTTAACCTCGGCGGGCGTTTATTGCAGGAGTCATTAGAAATCGGCAGCCGCTGGCTCTACCACAGTGCAGTGGAAAACAGCCAGGAGAAACGCCTGATGACGATTGTCCCTAACCAATACAGCAATTTTAATAACTACCCGATGCGATGGAATTCAGTACTGACCGTAGATGCTTATGCCAAATATAAAATCACCCCGGATGTTGCCCTCGAACTGACGGCCACCAACCTGACCAATGAATATTACCTCGACCCGCTCACCCGGTCGATGATGCCTGCACCGGGCCGGACCGTAAAATTCAATGTCTCTGCGAGGTTCTGATTTATGTACGGCGCAATAGCATTACCGCATCCGCCTTTCCTGTTTTCCCGGGAAAGAACCGGAACGTGGCAGCAGATGGTTTCTGTTGCTGCGATCGGTGTGTGTTTCTCCGTCGCCGGGCTGCTCATCACGGGCAGCCCCCCGGTGACCACCCCGCAACAGCATCAGATTGATAACCGGGGACAAACACCAGCGGTTTCCGTTGCCATTCAGATGAATGCAGCACCTGTATATCAGGAAACAGAGCCGGAAGCGGAACAATTACCACCACCACAGGAATCACCGTCTCAGGCAGAACTGGCAACCGCCCGCCGGAAAACACCGGAGAAAACAACCAAACCGCCATCAGCAAAACCGGCAGTAAAAGCGGTGAACAAAAAGGCGGAGAAATCAGAACCGGTTACCACAGCAACCACCGCAGATACCGGAGAGGATAAAACCACACAGCAGCAGTCCGGCGGACAGGCAGTATCCCCGACAAATTCTGCCACCGCAGGAACCGATAACCGGAAAGCACAGGAGGATTACTTTAATCTGCTGCGGCAAAAAATTGAGGAGCAAAAACATTACCCCCGCCGGGCCCGCAGCGCCGGGCAACGGGGGATCAGCACCATCTCATTTTCACTCGACGATAACGGCAAACCTTTTGCACCGGTGGTTACCCGCTCTTCCGGTTATGAATTACTGGATAACGCCGCAATGGATGCCGTCATCAGGGTTGCTGCTGTCGGTACGCCGCCGCCGGGCGCAAAGCGGAGGGTGACATTCTCATTACGTTTTCAGCTGAATAAGGGGTTTTAGCAGCTGCGTGTATTAACAACAGTGATTGTTTCTTGTGCATATCTGATTAATAGGTATACTGGTCTACCTACTTATTAGTCACAAGAGATTTTCCGGATGAAGGACACCGACACAACACAGACCCGGCTCAGTGCCAGAGACCGTTTACTGGAAGCCGCAGGCATCCTGTTTTACAACGAGGGCATTGCGGCAACCGGTATTGATACGATCACCAAAAAGGCCGGTGTCGCCAAAAAAAGTCTGTATAACAATTTCAGCTCCAAAGCTGAGTTGGTGACCACTTACATCCGGCTGAGGCATGAAGAATGGCTAGCGTTATATGATGTCCGTCTGCAACAGGCAACAACCCCGGTACAGCGGATCCTGGCGGTATTTGATGCTTATCACGACCATGCTGAGTTTGCCTATGAACGGGGATTCAGGGGATGCGGCCTGCTGAATGCAGCGGCAGAGTTTCCGGCCGGCAGTGAGGAACGCCGCGAAGTGTGTGCTCACAAATCTGAAGTGGCTGATATTATCCGCAAGAATCTTTATCAGCTGCTGCCGGAAGACACCACGAAAGCAGAGCAACTGACCGCACACCTGGCGTTCTTACTGGAAGGTGCGATTGTACTCGCCGGGCTGGAAGAGCATGGTGCGCGGGTATTACAGGCTGCCGCCATGGCAAAAACCATGCTGGAGGCACTGTGATCCAGACACCCAAAGGCCACTTTACCGGAATTGCCGTCATTATCCTGGCCTCCTTCTTATGGGGAACCACCGGGGTTTCTGCCACCTTCGCACCGGATGTCAGTCCTGTTGCTATCGGTGCCGCCGCCATGGGTTTCGGCGGGTTGCTCCAGGCTGCGATTGCCATCACCCCTATCCGCCGCAGCCTCGGCACTTTCCGGCAGCAATGGCATTTGCTGTTATTGGGTGCCGTTGCTGTTGCCGTTTATCCGCTCGCCTTTTACGGCTCAATGCGACTAGCCGGGGTGACTATCGGTACTGTGGTGTCTATCGGTACAGCTCCGGTTTTATCAGCAATTATTGAAATAATCATGGACGGTGCCCGCATGACACTGCGCTGGCTGAGCGGTGCAGTACTCGGCCTGACAGGTATAGCGCTTCTTTCCCTTTCCGGTGGCACAGAACAGATTGCCGCAGCGGATGCATCCGCCACACTGACCGGTGTCATACTGGGGTTGCTCGCCGCCTTTACTTATGCGCTTTATTCCTGGGCCGCACGCCGCCTGATGCAGCGCAACATTCCGTCACGGGCAGCTATGGGCGGTATTTTCGGGATCGGGGGATTACTGCTGATGCCGGTATTAGCACTTTACGGCGCGCCATTCCTGGATTCGTGGCAAAACGCCGCAGTCGGCATTTACATGGCTTGTGTACCGATGTTTCTGGGCTATGTCTGTTTCGGTTATGCGCTGGCGCGTATTCCCGCCAGCACCGCCACCACAATTACACTGCTGGAACCGGTTGTCGCCGCCGCACTCGCCGCCATTATTGTCGGCGAACAACTCACCGCTGCCGGCTGGGCCGGAGTCGTACTGATTTTCACCTGTCTGGTCTGTATTACACTACCTACCCGGCGTAAGGCACAGGCAGTGAATGTAGCTGTCGTTAAACCGAATCAGTGTTAGGGTTTGTCAGCTTACTTCCCGATACAAAAACTCGAGAAAATGCGCCCGAGCAGATCGTCGGAGGTAAATTCCCCGGTGATTTCGCTCAGTGCCTGCTGGGCGAGGCGCAATTCTTCTGCCAGTAATTCGCCGGAGCGGGCAACCACTAACTGCTCGTGACCGGAGATCAGATGCTCTGCAGCTGTGTTCAGTGCCTGTAAGTGACGGCGGCGGGCGAGGAATCCACCTTCGGTGTTGCCTTCAAATCCCATGGTGGTTTTCAGGTGATCGCGCAACAAATCAATACCGTGGCCTTCGCGGGCAGAAAGTTTAATCAGCGTATCGCCGTTCCGCTCTGTGATGCCGGTGGTTTCCCCGGTGATATCGGTTTTATTGCGGATAATGGTGACCGGGATACCGGCCGGTAAGCGGGACATAAATTCCGGCCAGATTTGTTCGGGGGTCTGTTCATCCACCGTGGTACCGTCCACCATAAACAGGACGCGGTCTGCCTGTGCAATTTCCTGCCAGGCGCGTTCAATACCGATCCGCTCCACTTCATCCCCGGCTTCGCGCAGCCCGGCGGTATCAATGATATGCAGCGGCATACCATCGATATGAATATGTTCACGCAGCACATCACGGGTAGTCCCGGCAATATCGGTGACAATCGCAGCTTCGCGTCCGGCCAGAGCATTCAGCAGGCTGGATTTTCCGGCATTCGGGCGACCGGCAATCACCACTTTCATCCCCTCACGCAACAAGCTGCCCTGACGCGCCTGAGAACGAACCCGTTCCAGGTCAGCAATCACGGTATCGAGTTTAGCTTCAATCACACCATCCGAGAGAAAATCAATTTCCTCATCCGGAAAGTCGATTGCTGCTTCGACATAAATCCGCAGGTTAGTGAGTGCTTCCACCATCTGATGCACTTCCCCGGAGAAAGCGCCCTGTAATGAATTCATCGCAGAACGGGCGGCCTGTTCCGAACTGGCATCAATCAGGTCAGCAATAGCTTCCGCCTGCGCCAGATCCAGTTTGTCATTGAGGAATGCACGCTCAGAGAACTCACCGGGATTGGCGATACGGATATTATCGATAAGAAGAATACGTTTTAACAATAAATCGAGGATAACCGGCCCGCCGTGTCCCTGGAGTTCCAGCACATCCTCACCGGTAAAGGAGTTCGGGCCGGGGAAGAAAATTGCAATCCCCTGATCCAGCACTTTGCCGGTTTCATCACGGAAAGGCAGATAATCGGCATAACGCGCTTTCGGGAGTTTCCCCAGTACAATCTGAGCCACCTGTGCCGCCTGCGGGCCGGACACACGCAAAATACCGACTCCGCCGCGTCCCGGCGGAGTTGCCTGTGCCACAATGGTATCGGTGCTCTGAATTTCAGCGTTATTCATGACCATGTCTCTCTTTCTCACCGTGTGATAAACAATAAAGGCGGTCAATATGACCGCCTTTAAATAATACTATAAGACCGGCAGAGATTCCCCGCCGGTCACGGGCTTATTTTTTGTCGCGGCTGTGAAGACCGCGTTTTTCCAGACCGCGATAGATAATCTGCTGCTGGAGGATAGTCACCAGGTTACTGACGATATAGTACAGCACCAGACCTGACGGGAACCACAGGAAGAAGACTGTGAAGATCACCGGCATAAAGGTGAAAATCTTCTGCTGTAACGGGTCAGTGACCGCTGTCGGAGACAGTTTCTGGATCACAAACATCGTTGCACCCATCAGAATCGGCAGGATGTAGTACGGATCCTGTGCGGATAAGTCATGGATCCAGCCGATAAACGGCGCGTGACGCAGTTCCACTGAGCCCATCAGCATGTAATACAGTGCCAGGAAGATAGGCATCTGGATGATCAGCGGTAAGCAGCCACCCAGCGGGTTCACTTTCTCTTCTTTATACAGCGCCATCATTTCCTGACTCATGCGCTGTTTGTCATCACCGATGCGCTCACGCATTGCTTTCAGCTTCGGCTGAAGCATACGCATTTTCGCCATAGAGGTGTATTGCGCACGGGTCAGCGGATACATGATACCGCGGACAATAAAGGTGATAACGATGATGGAGAAGCCCCAGTTACCGATGAAGCTGTGGATAAACTTCAGTAACTTGAACAGCGGCTGAGAAATGAACCATAACCAGCCGTAATCAACGGTTAAGTCCAGATGTGGTGCCACAGCTTCCATTTCGTTCTGCAGTTCAGGGCCGACCCACAGTGTTGCGTTATATTTCGCTTCGCTGTTTGCCCCGATACGGATTGCATCACTCTTATAACCGATGAATGCATCGCCGGTTTTGGCACTGTACAGCGTATAGAAATTATTGGTGGTGCCTTTCTCAGGAACCCACGCTGTCGCAAAATACTGCTGTAACATCGCCACCCAGCCAACATTACTGTTGATGTTAAGTGGTTTATCTTCGATATCACTGAAGCTGTATTTTTTGTAGTTAGTGTCTTCAGACGAGTACGCCGCACCACGGTAGGTATGCAGCGCAAAGTTGCTGCTGCCGTTGTTAAGACGTTCCGGTAAATTCACAGATTGTTTTAACTGACCGAAAAACGCCATTTCCAGCGGAGCGGAGGTGTCGTTTTTGATGGTGTAATCAACACTGATGGCATAGTCTTTGCGCTTCAGGGTATAGGTTTTCACATACGTGACACCATCCAGAACGAAAGTCAGAGGAACACGCAGTTCATCCTGTCCTTCCGCCAGCACAAATGTATCGCTTTCAGTGGTATACAGCGGGCGATCTTTGTAATTATTCGGGTTATCCGGACCATTCACACCGGTTAAACCACTGATTGCCTGGTAGGCAAATTCAGGTGTTGTTTCCAGTAAACGGAACGGATCTGCGGATTTTAAGGTTGCCGGGTAAGCCAAAAGGTCAGCTTCATCAATATCACCGCCGCGCAGATTGATGTTCAGTGACAGCACATCTGTTTTGACCGTAATATATTTGTTCTGCCCGCTGCTTTCACCACTTGGCGTTGTCGTCTGCTGCGTTGCCTGAGTAGCCGCGTTAAGTGCTTGTGTCTTATCACTTTCCCACGTCTGCCATGCAAAGAAGGATACGAGTAGCAAAGCGATGAATAGAAGATTACGTTGCGAATCCATCGTTAATGTTCTCTGTTATCATCATTTTTAGGTGGGACAGGATCATCACCACCTTCGTGTAAAGGGTGGCATTTTAATACGCGTTTCACCGTTAACCAACCGCCTTTTATCATACCAAACCTGCGCAATGCCTCAATTCCGTATTGCGAGCATGTTGGTGTGAAGCGGCAACGTGGTCCCAGCAGCGGACTTATCACCAGCTGGTAACCTCTGATTAACAGGATCAGGAAGCGTGCGCCAAGCGACTGTGACGACGCCATAACTTACCCAATGCTTCCGTAATCTCGCGATTACTCAACTCCGATACCCCTTTTCTTACCAGAAGCACGAAATCCATATCGGGCAACTCATGTTGGTGCAGACGAAAGTATTCACGCGCTAACCGTTTGATGCGATTGCGCTCATGAGCCCGTTTAACGTTTTTTTTAGCGACGGTAAGACCAATGCGGGGATGTTCCAGCTCATTACGGCGTCCCAGAAGTGTTATTTCAGGAGTACTTGCCCGTTGTGGTTGCCGGAAGACAAAGTTGAAATGCTCGGGAGTTAACAAACGTAACTCCCTCGGAAAAGCGAGCTTAACCACGTATGGTTAGCTTTATTACTTAGAAACGGTCAGACGAGCGCGGCCTTTAGCACGACGGCGAGCCAGAACCTGACGACCATTTTTAGTGGCCATACGAGCGCGGAAACCATGGGAACGGTTACGCTTCAGTACGGACGGTTGAAAAGTGCGTTTCATAGCGGTTTCTACCTAAACTTTAAATTATTACTGATTCAGTAAACGCATCGGCAAACAGTAAATTCAGCGGCGGATTCTCATCTTTCTGCTGAAAGGGCCATCACGGAAAGTGGCTGACCTCTGTGCCTTATCGCAACATCAATATGGAAAGATGCGAGATTGTAATAAAATCCGGGCCTGTCCGTCAATCAAAGATGGCGCGATAACACAGATTTCTGCACATAATTGCATTTACCCATAACCTGCCTGCACACATCACCGCATCAAAACACAGATAACGCGCACAGGGTGCAAGATTATACGGACTCCCCGGCAAAGCGCAAGGATCGATCCGCGATCCGTGAATATTCGATCACACGCCGGATCCTGAATGCAGTTTTTCAGCCTGAGGATAATTCACCAAAACTTATCCCCAAACGGGATTTTCCCGCTGTATTCTCCCGCCCGGATTCGTTATACTCCGGCCTGAATCCCGCTCCGGACGGGCTGACAGCCCCTGTGGATAAAAACCCGGAAAACTGTGTAAAAGGATGAGGATCTTGTCCCGCTTTTGCGATATGATCCGTCGTCACGATCATTTTCACCCGTGCGGTGATCGCCGGTGCAGGGAATGATCGTCCATAACACAGCCCCACTTTTGTACACTGAAGTGTCCGTTGAAACATGCAGAGGGCAATTCGTCTGTATGTGCTGTGTCTGCGTGAAAAATCTTATTCTGTTTCTTTGACTGGTCTTGTTTAGGGGAGTTCACCGTGTCTCTTTCGCTTTGGCAGCAATGTCTTGCCCGTTTGCAGGATGAATTACCTGCCACAGAATTCAGTATGTGGATACGCCCCCTTCAGGCTGAGCTGAGTGATGACACTCTGGCGCTCTATGCCCCAAACCGGTTTGTGCTCGACTGGGTACGGGAGAAGTACATTAATAACATTAATGCGCTCCTGTCCGATTTCTGCGGCAACGAAATTCCGCAACTGCGCTTTGAGGTCGGTAATAAGCCGGCCGGCGCTGTCAGCACACCGGAAAGAAGTATTCCCCCGTCACGGACGATGAAACAGCCGCCTTCGCGGGAAAAAGCCCCCGCACTGCGCCCGAGCTGGCATGATAACAGCGCGGAGCCGGATGTGGCTTACCGTTCCAACGTTAACCCGAAGCACACCTTTGACAGCTTTGTGGAAGGTAAATCGAACCAGCTGGCGCGCGCAGCCGCCCGTCAGGTGGCGGATAACCCGGGTGGCGCATACAACCCGCTGTTTTTATACGGCGGAACCGGTCTGGGTAAGACCCACTTATTACATGCCGTCGGCAACAGCATTATGGAAAGCAAAGCCAACGCCAAAGTGGTCTATATGCACTCAGAACGTTTTGTGCAGGATATGGTCAAAGCCTTACAGAACAACGCGATTGAAGAGTTCAAACGTTACTACCGTTCTGTCGATGCCTTACTGATAGATGATATTCAGTTCTTTGCTAACAAAGAGCGTTCTCAGGAAGAATTTTTTCATACTTTCAATGCCTTACTCGAAGGTAATCAGCAGATAATCCTGACCTCCGACCGCTACCCAAAAGAAATTAACGGGGTGGAAGATCGCCTGAAATCGCGGTTCGGCTGGGGATTAACCGTTGCCATTGAACCGCCGGAACTGGAAACGCGGGTCGCCATCCTGATGAAAAAAGCCGATGAAAACAACATCCGCCTGCCGGATGAAGTGGCTTTCTTTATTGCGAAACGTCTGCGCTCCAATGTCCGTGAACTGGAAGGTGCACTGAATCGGGTGATTGCCAACGCCAACTTTACCGGGCGGGCGATTACCATCGATTTTGTGCGTGAAGCACTGCGGGATCTGTTAGCACTGCAGGAGAAACTGGTCACCATCGATAATATTCAGAAAACTGTTGCTGAGTATTATAAAATTAAAGTGGCTGATCTGCTCTCCAAACGCCGTTCGCGCTCTGTCGCCCGGCCGCGCCAGATGGCGATGGCACTGGCAAAAGAGCTGACAAACCACAGTTTGCCAGAAATCGGGGATGCTTTTGGCGGCCGTGACCACACGACCGTTCTGCACGCCTGCCGTAAGATCGAGCAGCTGCGTGAGGAAAGCCACGACATCAAAGAAGATTTTTCTAACTTAATCCGGACATTATCATCATAGCGCTATGAAATTTATCATTGAACGTGAGCAATTGTTAAAACCCTTACAACAGGTCAGCAGTCCGTTGGGCGGTCGCCCGACCCTACCGATTCTGGGTAACTTACTGCTGAAAGTCTCTGATGGCGTACTGCATCTCACAGGGACAGACCTTGAGATGGAAATGATGGCCGCCGTTCCGCTGGATCAGCCGCATGAAAACGGCGAAACCACGGTACCGGCCCGGAAGTTCCTGGATATCTGGCGGGGTCTGCCGGACGGCGCACAAATCAGTGTTGAGCTTGACGGTGACCGTCTTCTGGTCCGCTCCGGGCGCAGCCGCTTCTCGCTGTCCACTTTACCGGCCTCGGATTTCCCGAATCTGGATGACTGGCAGAGTGATGTCACTTTCTCTCTGCCGCAGGCAACATTGAAACGCCTGATTGAATCCACCCAGTTCTCCATGGCACATCAGGATGTCCGCTATTACTTAAACGGCATGCTGTTTGAAACCAGCGGCTCTGTGCTGCGTACTGTCGCCACAGACGGGCACCGCCTGGCGGTCTGCTCGCTGGATATCGGACAGGAACTGCCGGACCATTCGGTGATCGTGCCGCGTAAAGGGGTTATCGAACTGATGCGCCTGCTCGACGGCGGCGATGCCCTGCTGAAACTGGAAATCGGCAGCAACAATATCCGCGCTCATGTCGGCGGATTTATTTTCACCTCCAAACTGGTGGATGGCCGCTTCCCGGACTACCGCCGAGTCCTGCCGAAGAACCCGGACAAAACGCTGACGGCAAATTGTGATATGCTGAAGCAGGCTTTTTCCCGTGCGGCGATTTTATCGAACGAGAAATTCCGCGGCGTGCGGATTTACCTGAGCAACAATCAGCTCAGAATTACCGCCAATAACCCGGAGCAGGAAGAAGCCGAAGAGATCGTGGATGTCACCTATGACGGAACCGACATGGAAATCGGGTTCAACGTCAGCTATGTCCTTGATGTTCTTAACACACTGAAATGCGAAGATGTCTCGGTGAAACTGACCGATGCCACCTCCAGCGTGCAGATTGAAGATGACGCCAGTGATGCAGCCGCTTACGTTGTGATGCCGATGCGCCTGTAACACGATGATCCTCTCGCGTTTACTTATCCGTGATTTTCGCAATATCGAAAATGCGGATTTATCGCTGGCCACCGGGTTTAACTTTCTGGTCGGCCCGAACGGCAGCGGTAAAACCAGTGTTCTGGAAGCCATTTACACACTCGGCCACGGCCGGGCATTCCGCTCAGTACAGGCGGGGCGTGTTATCCGCCATGATAACGAAGAATTTATTCTGCACGGCAAACTCGGGCAGGAACAGACAGACCGGGCCACCAGCGTCGGCCTGAGTAAAAACCGCCAGGGTGACAGCAAGGTCCGCATTGACGGCACCGACGGCCATAAAATTGCCGAGCTGGCAAAATTACTGCCGATGCAGCTTATCACCCCGGAAGGTTTTACCCTGCTCAACGGCGGGCCGAAATTCCGCCGAGCTTATATTGACTGGGGCTGTTTCCACAATGAACCGCAATTTTTTGCGCTGTGGAGTGATTTAAAACGTCTGGTGAGACAGCGTAATGCCGCCCTCCGCCAGGTATCGAATTACGGTCAGATCCGCCACTGGGATCAGCAGCTGATTCCGGTTGCTGAGCAGGTCAGTCAGTGGCGGGAGAATTATGTGACAGCGATTGCTCAGGATATCGAGCAGACCTGTCAGCAGTTTTTACCTGAATTTTCGCTGAGTGTCTCTTTCCAGCGCGGATGGGATAAAGAGACCGATTATTCAGAGCTTCTGCAGCGCCAGTTTGAACGGGACCGCGCACTGACCTACACCGCCTCCGGCCCGCATAAAGCGGATTTACGGATCAGGGCGGACGGGGTGCCGGTGGAAGATTTACTTTCACGTGGTCAGTTAAAACTGCTGATGTGCGCGCTGCGGTTAGCACAGGGTGAATATTTCACCCGTCAGAGCGGGCAGCAATGCCTGTATCTGCTTGATGATTTTGCCTCCGAACTGGATGCCGGGCGCCGTCTTTTACTGGCTCACCGGCTGAAAGCCACACAGGCACAGGTTTTTGTCAGTGCCATCACCCCTGAACAGGTCAGTGATATGGCGGATGAAAACAGTCGCCTCTTTGTCGTGGAAAAAGGTAAAATACAGGTTCAATAATCAGGATTAGATGAGCGGGAAACGTTGATGTCGAATACCTATGACTCCTCAAGTATCAAAGTATTAAAAGGGCTGGACGCGGTGCGTAAACGCCCGGGAATGTACATTGGTGATACCGATGACGGAACCGGTTTACACCACATGGTCTTCGAGGTTGTTGACAACGCTATCGACGAAGCCCTCGCCGGTTACTGTAAAGACATCATTGTGACCATTCACAATGATAATTCAGTCTCCGTACAGGATGACGGCCGCGGTATCCCGACCGGGATCCATGAAGAAGAAGGCGTCTCCGCCGCAGAAGTTATCATGACTGTTCTGCACGCCGGCGGGAAGTTCGATGATAACTCCTATAAAGTCTCAGGCGGCCTGCACGGCGTCGGGGTCTCTGTTGTTAACGCCCTGTCTGAAAAACTGGAACTGGTTATCCGCCGTGACGGCAAAGTTCACGAGCAGATCTACCACCACGGTGAACCTCAGGATCGCCTGACTGTTGTCGGCGAAACCGATAAAACCGGGACACGCGTGCGTTTCTGGCCGAGCATGGACACCTTCAAAGGCGAGACTGAATTCCAGTACGACATTCTGGCAAAACGCCTGCGCGAACTCTCCTTCCTGAACTCCGGTGTATCGATCCGTCTGATCGATAAACGCGACGGCAAAGAAGATCACTTTCACTACGAAGGCGGTATCAAAGCATTCGTGGAATATTTAAGCCGCGCCAAAACCTCGATCCATAACAACGTTTTCTATTTCTCCACCGAGAAAGACGATATCGGCGTGGAAGTCTCCATGCAGTGGAATGACTCCTTCCAGGAAAACGTATACTGCTTCACTAACAATATTCCGCAGCGCGACGGTGGTGCTCATCTCGCCGGTTTCCGCGCCGCCATGACCCGTACCCTCAACAGCTATATTGAGAAAGAAGGGCTGAATAAAAAATCCAAAGTCAGCACCACCGGGGATGATGCCCGTGAAGGGCTGGTAGCGGTCATTTCCGTCAAAGTGCCGGATCCGAAATTCTCCTCTCAGACCAAAGACAAGCTGGTCTCTTCCGAAGTGAAAACGGCGGTTGAAACCCTGATGAACGAAAAGCTGTCTGAATATCTGGATGAGAACCCGAACGACACCAAAATCATTGTCGGCAAAATTATTGATGCCGCACGTGCCCGTGAAGCCGCACGCCGCGCCCGTGAAATGACACGCCGTAAAGGCGCGCTGGATTTAGCCGGTCTGCCGGGTAAACTGGCGGACTGCCAGGAACGCGACCCGGCCTTCTCCGAACTGTACTTAGTGGAAGGGGACTCTGCGGGCGGCTCTGCAAAACAGGGGCGTAACCGCAAGAACCAGGCAATCTTACCGCTGAAAGGTAAAATCCTGAACGTTGAGAAGGCGCGTTTTGATAAAATGCTGGCTTCTCAGGAAGTTGCCACGCTGATCACCGCGCTCGGCTGCGGTATCGGCCGCGACGAATACAACCCGGACAAACTGCGCTATCACAGCATCATCATCATGACCGATGCCGACGTCGATGGTTCGCACATCCGTACCCTGTTACTGACCTTCTTCTACCGTCAGATGCCGGAAATCATTGAGCGCGGTTATGTGTATATCGCACAGCCGCCGCTGTATAAAGTGAAAAAAGGCAAGCAGGAACAGTATATTAAAGATGACGAAGCGATGGAGCAGTATCAGGTCTCTATCGCACTGGATGGCGCGGCACTGTATGTAAACGAAAATGCAGCACCGATTCAGGGCGAACATCTGGAAAAACTGCTGCACGAATACAACGGCGCACACAAAATTATCCGCCGTTTAGAGCGTCTCTATCCGCTGGCACTGTTAAACAGCCTGGTCTACCAGCCGAAACTGGAAGAATCCGCGCTGCTGAACAAAACCGAGGTAGAAGCCTGGGCACAGAGCCTGACAGAACGCCTGACCCGTCATGAAGAGCACGGCAGCACCTACAGCTACCGTATTGCGGAAAACAAAGAGCGCCAGCTGTTTGAGCCGGTACTGACTATCCGTACCCACGGTGTTGATACTGACTACAATCTGGATTTCGATTTTGTTCACGGCAGCGAATATGCCCGTATCTCCAAACTGGGTGAGCTTATCCGTGGTCTGATTGAAGAAGGTGCTTATGTTGTCCGTGGTGAGCGCCGTCAGAACGTCAGCAACTTCGAACAGGCCCTTGACTGGCTGATGAAAGAATCACGCCGTGGTCTGGCTGTACAGCGCTATAAAGGGCTGGGTGAAATGAACCCGGAACAGCTGTGGGAAACCACCATGAACCCGGAAACCCGCCGTATGTTGCAGGTCACGGTAAAAGATGCGATTGCAACGGATCAGTTATTCACCACACTGATGGGTGATGATGTTGAACCGCGCCGAGCCTTTATCGAAGAGAATGCCCTGAAAGCAGCAAACATCGACGTATAATTTTTTCCTCTCTCTGAGACCCCATAAAGCCCGGTTTTCCGGGCTTTATTTTTTATCACCCCGTAAGATGCTTCAGATTCGTTGTGATAAGACCGACCATTCCCGAGACCAGTAACTGAATCGCCAGTGTAACCAGAATAATGCCGGAGATCCGCGCCAGGGTGTCCATCACCCCGGGAGATAAACGCCCGTGCAGCGGCCCGGTTGCCAGAAAGGTCAGGGCAATAGTAGGTAACATCAGCAGGATCACAACAGAAAGCTGTATCAGCCCGGACAGGGAATCACTGTGTCCGGCCAGTGAAATTCCGACCGCTATCGTGCCGCCGCCCATCGACAGCGGAAAAAGCAGCGGTACCATTGCCAGCCGCATGATATCTTTCGGCGGCGTCACACTGACCGGAATATCGCTGTGCTCCTCTTTGACACCTCGGATAAGCATCGGCCATCCCTGTGCCAGTAACGCAATACCGCCGGTGACGGTCAGGGCATCCGCACTCAGCCCGAGAGCCGTCAGCAGCCAGTTTCCCAGCCAGATAACCACCAGCATGACCAGCGTGTATCCCGCCGCAATTTTCCAGGCAATTTGCCACAATATGTTCCGGTCAATCCGGCCGAGGATAATCGTGGCGGCGGTGATAGTTGCCGGAGGGCTGAACAGCGACACAAAAGTCACATAATTAAGAAGAATATTATCAAGCCATTCAGTCATCTTTCCGGCTCCGTTTCCGCAGATAACCGGCAACCAGACAGAGAATAAGCGCCCCGGCAATCACACTGACAGAAATAAATCCTCCGCTCAGCAACGTCACCACAAACCCGGCCAATACAGCGGTGACAAGGACAATCCCGGTCCCGGTAATAAATTTTGATGCCCGGATAACCGCGCTCTGACGCCACGCCACCACCAGTACCATCAGATAGCACAGGAGGAACGTAAAACTGGCGACATTGGCCAGATCACTGAGATTCAGGAACAGCGCCAGCAGCAGTGTCAGCAGAATGAGCAGAATATTCACGGTTGTTCCCTGCCGGAATACCGTTTTGCCCCAGGAGTCCGGCAGAATACCGGTGCTGCACATTCTGTCGGTGATATTGAAGGCGGAAAACAGGGTGGCATTAATGGCGGATGTTGTCGCCAGCAGCGCGGCGGCGGCCACAATCACAAAACCGGTTTTTCCCCATACGGGATAAGCCACCTGAGCCACGGCGGTATCCGCGTAACGGACCAGTTGAGACGGCGAGAGATTGCCGAGCAATACCAGTGCCAGGCTGATATACAGCACAATCGTGAATAAAATGGCGATCATAAATGCCCTCGGCATCACCCGGCCGGGGTCTGCCACTTTGTCTGAGGCATTTGCCATCATACCGAACCCGGCATAGGCGAAAAACGTCAGCCCGACGGCGGAAAAAAGGGTATCTCCGGAAAACGTGCTGATATTCAGCAGTGTTGTATCCACGGTAAATACGCCCGTCGCCACCAGGGCGATAATAATCACCAGTTTGGTGCCCACCAGAAGAACTTCCACTTTACCGACAGCATGGCTGCCGGTGATATTCATCAGACCAACCGCGATGATAATAAACGCGGTATACACTTCCGGTAATAAGGCCGATTCATTTCCCTGATGAAAAAGCTGAACGGCGTAAGCCCCGAACGCCCTTGCCACCATCGCCACCGTCAGGATCAGCGTGACAAGATACAAAAAGGATAAGGCGATCGTCAGCACGGCAGGCAATGACAGCCGGAAGAAATCAATAATACCGCCCGGCGAGGGATAGCAGGCGGATAACCGGGCATAGGCATAACCGGCAAATAACGCAACCAGACCGCCGCAGGCAAAGGCAATCCATGTTGCAGATTGCATAATCAGTGCCGTCTGCCCCAGCAGGGCAAAAATCCCGGCACCTACCATTGCGCCGATCCCCAGCGCAATAACCTGTAACAACGTTAACGGCTTTTCTGATGACACTGGCTTCATGACCCGCTCCTGAAATAAAACATGTGCTGCCGCTGGTGTTTATTTATATCTGATAACGCCCGGAAGCCCGGGCGTTATCGTTATCAGCGGGATCACCGGTAAAGGTTATATCCCAGTGCGGCGGCAACTGAAGCCACCATTTTCTGGCCTCTGACACTGTTTCCGTCATCATCCAGCGGCGGTGAAAACGCGGCGATACCCATCACACCCGGTACCACTGCGAGGATCCCCCCGCCGACCCCGCTTTTGCCCGGTAAACCGACCGTGTATGCCCAGTCACCGGAACGGCCGTACAGCCCTTCCATGGTCATTTCTGCCAGGATAAACGGAGTATGTGCCGGGTTCAGCACCTGCTCACCGGTCACCGGGTTTTTGCCGTGTCCGGCCAGTGTCGCGCCCATTGTGGCCAGCTCTTTGGTGGTCAGCAGTGTGGAGCACTGGCGGGTATACACATCACAGGCCTCCATCGGGTCACAATAGAGGTTTTGAGCGGCGTAAAGCAGCCAGGATATGCCACGGTTATGGAAATTGGTGGTCTGCTCTGACTGATTCAGTTCGTCCGACAGAGCAATATTCTCCGACCCGAGACGGCGCTGCATGGTCAGGATGCGCTGCCAGCGTTCATCGGCAGATTTTGCGGTGACCGCACTGACGGTCGCGATCGCACCGGCATTCACCAGCGGCGACAACGGCTTATCATTATGCAGTTCCAGCGCCATCACGGAGTTAAACGGCAGCCCGGTCGGATCCGCACCAATCTGATCCTGAACCGCCTGCGGGCCGATATCCTCCAGCGCCAGTGCCAGCGTGCAGACTTTGGAAATCGACTCAATGGCAAACCGGTAATCAGCATCACCGCTGCTGATAATATCGCCCTGAGCAGTGACTACCGCAACCGCCGCCAGGTCGGACGGGATATTAGCCAGGAACGGAATATAATCCGCATTCGCACCGCCGGGAGCCTGATGAAACTGCTGCCAGGCATTGGTCACTGCCTGTTTGATTGCTGTTAAATCTGTCATGATGCTTTTCCTTTGTTTTCCCATGTAAACGGCGCGAAATCACTATCCGGATCACGCCAGCCGGGTTTACGGATCTGATAAATAACAAAAGGAAGAAGAACGAACAGAACGGTCAGTCCGATCAGCGCCCCCACATACACTTCCGGGCTGCCGACCGCAATCTGTGCCGGCGGGATAAAGCTGAACAGAAACGCGGTTAATGAGCCGAGCAGCCCCATACCGCCGAGGATAATCATCCCCGCATTACCGCCCGGGATCCGGTACGGACGCGCACGCTGCGGCTGACTGAAGCGCAGGTAAATCGCGGCGCTGAACATCAGCATATACATAATCAGATAGAGAATAACCGTCAGCTGACTGAGGATCTGATAGGCCGCCTGCACGGACGGCAGCACCACAAACAGTACCGCCAGCAGAGAGACCAGCACAGCCTGTACCAGCAGGATATGTGTTGCCATCCCGTTCTTGTTGGTATGCTGGAACCAGTGCGGCAGATAGCCCGCTTTCGCCACTTCCAGAAGACCGGAGGACGGCCCGGCAACCCAGGTCACCACACTCGCCAGCACACCGATAGCCAGCATGACGGCGACAATCGGCCCCATCCACGGAATATGTGCCCATTTGAACATGTCATCGTAAGCCACCAGCAGACTCTGGGTCAGACTGATATCGGACTGAGGAATGATAAAGGCGATCGCCAGTGTGCCCAGCACAAAGATAGCCACCGTACCCGCCGCCGCCAGAATGATGGCTTTCGGGTAGTTTTTGGTCGGGTTATCAATGTCTTTTACGTGAATGGCGTTCATTTCCATACCTGCATAGAACAGGAAAATACTGGCCGCCAGCACAATGTTATCGAAGTTTGAGAAATCCGGCAGAACCTGATCCCACGCCAGGTCAATCTGCGGTGTCTGGCCGCTGAACAGGTAGGAGAAACCAAGTACAATCAGAATGATCGCCGGAACAATCGTCCCGATAATCCCGCCCCATTTTGATACCCGGGCAAATGCGCCCACGCCTTTAAAGGCAATAAAGGTCGCCAGCCAGTAGATAAACAGGACAATACCGAGCACAAAGAATTTATTTGCCGCCAGTGCTTCGTCAAATGTCTGATGCGGATCGATAAAGGCGAGTGATACCGCCCCGAATGTCAGCCCGGTCGGGAACCAGACCGTCACCTCAATCCACAGCATCGCCATCGCCAGAAACGCCAGACGCGGCCCGAACGCCTCGCCGACCCAGCGGAACACCCCGCCTTTCTCTGACCAGCCGGTGGCCAGTTCAGCAGCAACCAGTGATACCGGGATCAGGAAAAACACAGCAGCAAACAGATAATAGAAAATCGCACTGAGACCGTATTCCGCTTCGGCAGGCAAACCGCGCAGGCTCACCACCGCCACAATATTCATGACGATAAGTGTGCCGACAGTCAGTTTTGCTGCACCGGAAGACGGTTTTTTGGTTGAAGTATCAGTCATAAAAGCACCCCGGAGGATAATGAGTGAGATCCTCCGGCCGCTGATACCGGCCGGAGGTCATTGTGTGAAAATTAACCGTGATGGAAGGTGGCTTTGGCAGTCGAGTTCACTACCGGGTTTTGTCTGAAGTGATCGATAGCCCGCTTAATATCATCCAGCAGCAATGCAGCCAGGTCGCGGCTGACGCCGTGACGGATCATAATGCGCTGAACAACGGTTTTCTCTCTGTCCGCCGGGAGCGGATAAGAGGCTATCAGCCAGCCGCGTGTGCGGATGCGATCGGAAAGGTCATACAGATTGAACTGTGTCACGCCCGGTTTCAGCTTGTAAGCCACCGCCGGCAGTGCGCCGCGGCCGTCATACACCAGGTCGAAAATCCCCAGCTTATTCAGTTCATCCGCAAGCCATTGCGCAGTATCTGCACACGCCTGCTGAATTTTGGTATAACCGGCGCGTCCCAGACGCAGGAAATTATAATACTGTGCAATGATTTGCCCGCCGGGACGGGAAAAGTTCAGTGCAAATGTCGGCATATTGCCGCCGAGATAATCGACATTGAAAACCAGCTCTTCCGGCAGGTCTTCTTTGCTGCGCCAGACCACCCAGCCGACACCCAGCGGTGACAGGCCGTATTTGTGTCCGGAGCTGTTAATGGATTTCACCCGCTCAATCCGGAAATCCCACACCAGTTCCGGCTGGATAAACGGCGCGATAAACCCGCCGCTGGCACCATCAACATGCAGCGGAATATCAAGGCCGGTATCCCGTTGTATTGCATCCAGTTCTTTTGCCAGTTCCGCCACCGGTTCATAAATCCCGGTAAACGTGACCCCCAGTGTCGCCACCACACCGATGGTGTTTTCATCGCAATATTTGCGCAGATCAGACGGCTGCATACCGAGGGCATCACCTTCCAGTGGGATCTGCCGCAGTTCCACATCAAAATAGCGGGCAAATTTTTCCCAGCACACCTGTACCGGGCCGGTTACCAGGTTTGGCTTACCGGTCTCTTTCCCCTGTTTTTCTCGGTTTTTACGCCAGCGCCATTTCATTGCCAGCCCGCCGAGCATTGCCGCCTCACTGGAGCCGGTGGTAGAGCAGCCGATAGTTTCCTGTGCCTGCGGGGAATTCCACAGGTCGGCAATAATATGCACACAGCGGCTTTCAATTTCTGCGGTTTGCGGATATTCGTCTTTGTCGATCATGTTTTTATCGACACTGTCGGTCATCAGCTGTTTGACTTCATCCTCAACCCATGTTGTACAAAATGTCGCCAGATTCTGACGGGAGTTACCATCCAGCAGTAATTCGTCACGGACCACGCTGTAAATAATTCGCGGGTCACTGCTGTCGTCCGGCATTTTGTATTTAGGGAGTTTTGCATCCGAGTCCGTTGATGCGTAAATATCAATAAATTCTGAACTATTTTTACCTTTCACTGCATGAAGAGACATAAAACCTCCTTCTCAGATCACTTATTGATAGTTAAAATTAATTAACGCTGCTGTCATTCTGAACACGGGAATTTACGGAAAAACAGGATATCTCCTGCTGAAAATCTGCATTCAGTGAAGCAACCTAAGTATATTAGCTTATGAAATGCGCAATTTTCAAACCCGTAAAACAGGTTAATAATTATGTTTTCTTATGTGATCTGATTTAACCATTGCGATAATAAATAAATTCCGTTAATAAAAAACCGGATTAACACAAAAGAAACATTTATTTATTTCGTTACGGTTTTGTGAAACCCGGATCTGTTTATATAAGAAACTTACAGACTAAAATTAACGAAAGAAGAATGAATGACAGGAAAAAGCGGGTGGTACGAAGGATCAGAAATCAGCGCCTTTTTTTATTACCCGAATCAAGCCATTTTTACAGCGCCGGGAACAGCAGACAAAAAAACAGGAAAGGGACAGATACAGCGGGTGATTTAAAACATACAACTAAATATAAACATTAAGTCAGTCTCTCCGGCTGCTGACGCGGATTTTAATTCTCAGAAAGATTAAATAGCTGCTATAAAACAGCACTGGGGATATACAACATATTATGTGTACAGTTTTAACAATAAAATAAAAACGGGACAGGAACGAAATGTTACCGGTGCATTTTGCGCAAATAACAAACAATAAACGGAGTGTATCAATAATTCCGGTAATATAGACCTGACAGACATTTTTCAGCTGCAGAAAACACACACATCCGGTTATTTAACCGGTTCAGTCAGTGAGAAGATGCAGATTCTGCAAAAAAAGCAAAACACAAACAAAAAAAATGACCCATGCGAAAAAATCAACACATGGGCCTGCTTTATTATCTGTATTTAGATTATTGTCGTTATTTCAGTAAAATATTCAGCATTCTGCGTAACGGCTCTGCGGCACCCCACAGAAGCTGGTCACCCACAGTAAACGCAGATATATAATCCGGTCCCATATTCAGTTTACGGATGCGCCCGACCGGCGTTTTCAGTGTGCCGGTAACCGCCGCCGGGGTCAGCTCACGCACGGTAATATCGCGATCATTCGGAACCACGCGAACCCACTCATTATGAGCTGCCAGCAGAGACTCAATCTCCGCAACCGGCAGATCTTTCTTCAGTTTCAGGGTAAATGCCTGGCTGTGGCAGCGCAGAGCGCCTATACGGACACACAGGCCATCCACCGGAATAATATTCTGGCCGCGTGACAGGATTTTGTTGGTTTCCGCCTGCCCTTTCCACTCTTCGCGGCTCTGGCCGTTATCCAGCTGCTTATCAATCCACGGGATCAGGCTCCCGGCCAGCGGTACACCGAACTGTTCCGCCGGTAATGCACCACTGCGGGTAAATTCAGTGACTTTGCGTTCAATATCCAGAATCGCGGAGGCCGGGTCCTGTAACTCTTTCACCACATGGGCATTCAGTGCCCCCATCTGCACCAGCAATTCACGCATATGACGCGCACCGGCACCGGATGCCGCCTGGTAGGTTGCCACAGAGGCCCACTCCACCAGATCCGCCTCAAACAGGCCGCCCAGTGACATCAGCATCAGGCTGACCGTACAGTTACCGCCGACAAATGTTTTAATGCCGCGGTTCAGCCCTTCTTCTATATGCTTACCGTTCACCGGGTCGAGAATAATAATGGCGTCATCATTCATCCGCAGTGCTGATGCCGCATCAACCCAGTAACCGTCCCAGCCGCTCTGACGCAGCTTCGGATAAACATCATTGGTGTAATCGCCGCCCTGGCAGCTGATAATAATGTCGAGCGCGCGCAGTGCATCAATATCAAATGCGTCCTGTAACGTGCTGCGGTGCCCGCCGAATGACGGCGCTTCCCCGCCGCTCTGCGAGGTTGAGAAAAATACCGGACGGATCCCGTCAAAATCCCGCTCTTCTGTCATGCGCTGCATCAGCACAGACCCCACCATCCCGCGCCAGCCGACAAATCCCACATTTTTCATCGTGATGTTTCCTTTTATTCTCATCTGAACTGCGTTTGCAATACTCTTAACCTGACAAAATATAGATAACGGTGCAAGTGAATTTATTGATGATCACCCGCTGTTCAGAAGCGGGACTTATATCAGACGACGGGTTCTCATCCGGCCGCCGGTGCTTTATGCTGGGGATAACACAACAGTGATCAGAACAGGGCGGAATCATCATGTATTACGGTTTTGATATGGGCGGGACGAAAATTGAGCTTGCCGTTTTTAATGAAGCACTGGAACCGGTCTGGCAAAAGCGTATTGCGACACCGAAAGAGAGCTACGCCGCTCTGCTTGAAGCATTCAGACAACTGACAGAACAGGCGGATACCGAACTCGGATGCAAAGGAAAAATCGGCATCGGCGTTCCCGGTATTGTGAATCATGAAAAAGGAACGGTGTTTACCACCAATGTGCCTGCCGCTCAATATCAGCCGCTGCGTCATGATCTGGAAACCATATTGCAGCGCCCGGTAAAAATTGAAAATGACGCCAACTGCTTTGCACTCTCCGAAGCCTGGGATCCGGCATTCCGCCACTATCCGACAGTACTGGGGCTGATCCTCGGTACCGGTGTCGGCGGCGGCTTTGTGATTAACGGCACGGTGTTACCGGGAAAAAACGGGATTGCCGGTGAAATCGGTCACATCAATATGACTCTGGAAGGGGATAAGCTTCTCGGGCATCAGGTTCCGGAGACCCTCTGCGGCTGCGGAAAAACCGGCTGTTTTGAAACCTATCTTTCCGGCCCCGGGTTTGAGCGGATTTTCACGGCATTTTACGGCGAAAAGCTCAGTGCGGTTGATATTATCGCCCGTTATTACGACGGTGATCATAATGCAAAACTGCACGTTGAGCGGTATATGTCACTGCTCGCGCACTATCTGGGAAATGTGCTGAGTGTCTTTGATCCTGATTTACTGGTGATCGGCGGCGGATTATCACAATTTGAGGAGATTTACCGCCTGCTGCCGGAATATCTGCCGCAGTATCTCTACGGCGTTGCCTCACTGCCCGCCATTCATAAAGCCCGTTACGGGGATTCCGGCGGCGCCCGGGGCGCAGCCTGTCTCAATTTTTCCGGCAGATAAACATTTATTTACCGCCTGCAGTGCGGGCGGTAAATAATAAAAAGAATATCGGCTAACTCTTATATTCTTTTGCCGTGAAAAGACTACATTAGCGATATTAAAAACCGGCTGAATCCGTAAAAATATCGTGTTTATACATAGGATATTATTATATCTGCCCTGTATTACATCAGCCTGAGGGAAATTGCGTATTTTTGTGATTTTTTATCTGTTATAAAGGCGAATGTCATGAATTTTATCAATCACACTATTTTTCCGGCGCTGAATTATGACAGCGATAATCATCAACATGATACATTTCATATCGTTGCATCACGTATTACCTATGATATCCGGATAAATAACCGTGACGGACAGAGTCAGCTTGTTATTTCCCCGGAACAATCCCTGCTGAATTATACGGATGTCAGCTACAATGAAATGGTTGATACCAGTATTGAATACGAAAGTGATTTAGCCCCTTATAAACCGAAAACCGAGATTGTCATTAACGCCACAGCGTTTGTACCGGAAAATAATCCGGTTCCGGTTTTCGATGTCGGTATTCAGATCGGAAAATATCAGAAAGTCCTGCGCATATTCGGTCCCCGTTACTGGATCAAAGAGGATGACGAGTGGTTTCTCACGGAATCTGAACCGATCAGTTATCTTGATATCCGTTATGAGCATGCCTCCGGCGGTACATACAACGCCGGTGATACGGTTTTTACCTCTCCGGCAAACCCGGTGTCATCACACCCGCCGCAGACACCGGATAACCTCAATTACTGGTGTGGTGCCCACCCGACACCGTCGTTGTGGATATGAACCTGAGAAAAGTGTTCTGCACTTACCGTATCGCCCTGCCGGAATCTCTGAATATCGCCGAAATGACGCTGCGCCACATTCCGGATCATCCGGCCAGATAACCGATACACATTTACCTTAAAAATACCGCGATTGTCTTCACTGAAAATTACGGTTAAGTAATGATTTAAAAATTCCGAAACTGAGATTTATTTAAATTTAAAATTTCTATCCGATATAAAAAACGAATAACATGAAAACTGTTGTTACATCAACAAATAAGAATAAACATAATATTAATTTAATAATTAAATATCGCTTAAATCGTTTCATTCCTATGCCCAAAAATAATTTTTAAAAATAAAAAAATCTATATTTCCCTGTCAATTACTAATATATTAGCTAAAAAATAAAACAACCATTCTGTACTGTCTTTTAACAGTGCGGAGGGCTATTTGTTAATTATTTTATATCACCCGGGGTTATAATGAAAAACAACATTCCTGTCACACAGCATGAATACTCGCTTAACGATAATGCAATATTAATGTCAACCACTGACACTCAGAGCCATATAACCTATGCAAACTCTGCATTTATTACCGCAAGCGGGTTTGAGGAAGGGCAATTAACCGGACAGCCTCATAATATTATCCGACACCCGGATATGCCTCCGGCCGCCTTTGCCGATATGTGGTATACCCTGCAGCAGGGTGACAGCTGGACAGGTATTATCAAGAACCGCTGCCGTAACGGCGACCATTACTGGGTGCGGGCAAATGTCACCCCGGTATGGCACGATAAAAAACTGACAGGCTATATTTCTGTCCGGACAGTACCAACCCGTGATGAAATAAAAAAAGTGCCTCACTTTACAGCAGGTTAAAGAGTAATAAATTGAACGGATATCGTCTTTTTAAAGGTATTATTATCCGCAAAGGTAAACTGGCATTTTTATCATTACTGAAATGGCTGCCTGTCGGGCAGCGGATTAATTATTCCTTATTAACTGTAATGTTATTAACTCTGGCTCTGGTATTTTCACCGTTAAATCCGTTTATTCAGGCAGGTGGTGTGGCGGCTTTATTTATTCTGCTGTCGGTTTACCTTCAGTCACAAGTCTCTCAGCCGGTTAAATTACTGCTGTCACAGATGAAAAAAGTCGTTTCCGGGCGGAAACCGGATCCGGTACACATGGACAGGGTTGATGAAATCGGACTGCTGATGCGTTTGGTGAATCAGTCCGGGCTTAATCTGAACTCGCTGGTGGATGATGTCAGCACACAGGTTGCCGGGATCCGCGCTATCAACCAGCGGGTTTCACAGGAAACCACCGCGCTGCATACCCGCTCTGAAGAGGCATCCGCCCATCTGCAGCAAACCGCGGTCGCCATTGAGGAAATCAGCAGTGCAGTGCAGCAGACTGCCGAAAGCGTTTATCTGACGATGAATATCGCCGGTAATGCGAGTAACAGCGCAACACAAAGCAACGAAACCATGCAGAAAACCATCGATATGATGCATACCATTTCTGCGGATAATAATCAGATTGTTGATATCATCGGCGTGATTGACCGTATTGCTTTTCAGACTAACATTCTGGCGCTGAATGCGTCGGTGGAAGCCGCCCGTGCAGGGGACGCCGGACGGGGCTTTTCTGTTGTGGCCGCAGAGGTGCGCAACCTGGCGCTGCATTCCGCCTCTGCCGCCAAAGAGATAAAAACCCTGATTGAGAAAAACGCGGCCAATGTCCGCACCGGCGTGACAATGGCAGAGCAGACTGAAACCCAGCTCGGGGAAATGGTCACTGATGTGCTGAAAATGTCATCCATGATCAATGAAATCGGTCTTGCCACCAAAGAACAGACTCAGGCACTGGAGCTTATCAATGAATCCGTCGCCCGTATCGGCACCATGACCGGCAACAATACTGAAATGGTCAATAATGTCACCGGTGCCACCACTGAACTGACACGGCGCTCCTCACGATTACAGCAGGCAATTCAGGTTTTCGGCAATCATGCCTGAGCTGATGCGGCAAACCGCGCAACCCGTTTACCGGTGTTTAATACCGGTTTGCTGTGTGGCTGAGCAGCGGTGTGATTCGTCAGGCGGAAATCCCGTGTCCGTGAGTGTAAATCCGCAACCTGAGCCTTAAGCGCATCAGAAGAACCGGCAAGCTCATCGGCGATCATAACACTGCCCTGAGTTGCCTGTTCCAGCTCGGAAAGAGCCGTTGCTATCTGCTCAATCCCCTGCTGCTGCTGTTGTGTGGAAACAGAGATCTGCGCCATCAGGCCGTTTACCCGCTCCGCACCCTCAACAATCTTATTCATATTCACTTCGGCGCGGTGAACAATATCCTCTCCCTGCTTAACATTATCGGTTGTCACAGCAATCAGGGATTTAATATTTTTCGCTGATTCTGAACTGCGGTGAGCCAGATTTCTGACCTCGCCGGCCACAACAGTAAAGCCTCTGCCGTGCTCACCGGCACGGGCAGCCTCTACGGCAGCATTCAGCGCCAGAATGTTGGTCTGGAAGGCAATGGAATCAATCAGGGTGATGATTTCAGTCATCTTATTAGTGCACTCATTAATAGAATGCATATTGGTGGCCACTTCCTCCATCAGCTTACCGCCATGCCCGGCAAACACGGTTGCTTCCTGTGCATGCTCACTGACCAGCACCGTATTCTCCGCATTATTTTTAGTCCCGGCGGCAATCTCCTCCATATTGGCCGCTGTTTCCACCAGCATGGCCGATTGCTGCTCCGTCTTGGCAGACAGCTCAAAACTGCGCATTGCCAGTTGCTCAGACAACACAGATGCGGAATCTGATGAGCTGCGGATTTCACTGACCAGCAGAGAAAGGCTTTCCGCCAGCTGATTCACCCCGGGGATCAGGCGTCCGGCACAGTTATTACCAAATACCGGGATCCGCACCGATAAGTTACCGGCGTTAACCTCATCAATACTGTTTTTCACGGCATTGATCGGCATCACCAGATACTTCGTAATGTAAAACCATGAGCAGGCGAACGTAAAAACACTAACAATATTAAGCATCACTAATTTAATTAGTGCGGACAGGGGCAAGAGAAAGATAATATTAATTGTAGTGAAATTACAGATGAGAAAGACGACAATGACGGTTCTTATACTGATATTTTTAAGCATAACTTACTCCAGTATTGATATTTTGCGATATTTTTAGTGCCAGAATCTTAATTTATTTTTTCTTTTGGCTTTCTATATAATTGGTTATTAAGGAAATAAATTCAAATTCTATTACTGATAAGTAAGTGAACCTAATCACATTTAGTTTATAAATATGATTGTTAGTCAAATAATGATGTTGTTTTTCTTAAGGATGAGAATGGCGGGATAGAAAAAGCCCGGCGTGTATCACAGTGATACGCGCCGGGCTTTACTAATTAATTATCTGAAACTAAATCAGGCTCAGCTTATTCAACTGTCACTGATTTCGCCAGGTTACGCGGCTGATCCACATCAGTACCTTTAATTAAGGCGACGTGATAAGAGAGCAGCTGTAACGGGATGGTGTAGAAGATTGGAGCAATAAGCTCTTCCACATACGGCAGCGGAATAATTTTCATATTTTCGCTGTCGCTGAAACCGGCGTCTTTATCCGCGAAGACATACAGCAGACCACCACGGGCACGAACCTCTTCAATGTTGGATTTCAGTTTTTCCAGCAGTTCGTTATTCGGCGCCACGATAATGACCGGCATATCCGCATCAATCAGCGCCAGCGGGCCGTGTTTTAATTCACCGGCGGCATAGGCTTCTGCGTGGATATACGAGATCTCTTTAAGTTTCAGCGCGCCTTCCACCGCGATCGGGAACTGATCCCCGCGGCCCAGGAACAGTGCGTGGCTCTTATCAGAGAAATCCTCCGCCAGCTGCTCAATGACTTTATCCTGAGACAGCATGCTTTCGATACGGCTCGGCAGCGCATGCAGTGCAGTCACAATACTGTGCTCCAGCGCTTCACCTTTGCCTTTCAGGCGGCCGAGGTAAGCCACCAGCATCAGCAGAACAGTCAGCTGAGTAGTGAATGCCTTGGTGGAGGCCACACCGATTTCAGTCCCGGCTTTGGTCATCACAGCAAAATCAGATTCACGCACCAGTGATGAACCGGCAACGTTACAGATAGCCAGAGAAGTCAGATAGCCCAGCTCTTTGCCCAGACGCAGTGCCGCCAGGGTATCTGCGGTTTCACCGGACTGTGAAATGGTGATCAGCAGGCTGTTCTTACGGCAGGCCGGTTTGCGGTAACGGAATTCAGAGGCGATTTCCACATCACACGGAATACCTGCCAGAGCTTCAAACCAGTAGCGGGAGACCATCCCGGCGTTGAATGAGGTACCGCAGGCAACAATTTGGATATGCTCAATACCGGACAGCACATCACGGGCTTTTTCACCCAGCTCGCTGAATTCGACCGTTTCATTGCGCAGACGCCCTTCCATCGTGTTTTTGATGGCCAGCGGCTGCTCATAGATCTCTTTCTGCATATAATGACGGTAAATACCTTTATCACCGGCATCATACTGAACGTTGGATTCAATCACATCGCGTTCTGCTTCATCACCATTGCGGTCAAAAATATGAACATGACGGCGGGTAATTTCGACGATATCCCCTTCTTCCAGGTAGATAAAGCGGCGGGTAACCGGCAGCAGTGCCAGCTGATCAGAAGCAAGGAAGTTTTCACCGACACCCAGACCGACCACCAGCGGGCTGCCTGAACGGGCAGCAACCAGCAGTTCCGGTGTGCGGGAATCCATAATCACCGTACCGTATGCACCGCGCAGTTGCGGGATAGCGCGCTGTACGGCTTCACGCAGCGTACCGCCCTGTGAATGTTCCCAGTTCACCAGGTGTGCGATAACTTCAGTGTCGGTGTCGGAAGTGAACTGATAGCCGCGGCCTTTCAGTAATTCCCGTAATTCACTGTAGTTTTCAATAATACCGTTATGAACAACGGCGATATTTCCGGAAACATGCGGGTGTGCGTTGCGTTCCAGAGGCTCGCCATGCGTTGCCCAGCGTGTGTGCGCGATACCGGTGCCGCCGGAAACCGGCGTTTTTTCTGCTTCTTCCGCCAGCATTTTCACTTTACCGACTTCACGCAGGCGGGTCAGGTGCCCTTCGCTGTCCACAACCGCCATACCGGCAGAGTCATACCCGCGGTATTCCAGACGACGAAGCCCTTCTAACAGAATTTCAGCGATATCACGTTGTGCTACTGCACCAACAATTCCACACATAGTTGTAAATTCCTGATTTAACGATGTCCTGCCTGATTGTTTTTACGGCGTTGCCGTGTCCCCGGGCTGTGTAGATATGGGGTTATTATTGTATTTACTTTTTCATTTTTACCGGACGTTTCCAGCCGGCAATCTGGGTTTGTCTGACCCGGCTTATCACCAGTTCATTATCACCCACATCTTTTGTTACGGTTGTACCGGCACCGACTGTCGCGCCTTTCCCGATAGTGACCGGCGCCACCAGCTGGGTATCAGAGCCGACAAAAACATCATCGCCGATCACTGTTTTGAATTTGTTTGCGCCATCATAGTTACAGGTGATGGTTCCGGCACCGATATTCACATCGTTACCGATTTCCGCATCCCCAAGATAGCTGAGATGTCCGGCTTTAGAGCCGACGCCGAGTGTCGCTTTCTTCATTTCTACAAAGTTGCCGACATGGGCTTTGTCTGCCAGCACAGAGCCGGGACGCAGACGGGCAAACGGACCGACAGTACAGTCACGGGCCATTTCAGATGATTCCACCACGGTATACGGACTGAGCACAGAGCCGTCACCGATAACGCAGTCTTTCAGCACACAACCGGCGCCAATCACTACATTATTACCGAGTGTCACATTGCCTTCGATAATGACATTCACGTCAATGATGACATCTTTACCGTGTGTCAGAGTGCCGCGCAGGTCAAAACGCGCCGGATCCAGAATCATCACACCTTCGAGTAACAGACGATCGGCCTGTTCACGCTGATAAATACGCTCCAGTGCCGCGAGCTGAAGGCGGTTATTCACCCCTTCCATTTCACTCAGTTTTTCCGGATGAGCCGTCTCAATACGACGCCCTTCCTGATGCGCAATGGCAATAATATCGGTGATATAAAATTCACCCTGCGCATTATTGTTGTTCAGTTTTGCTAACCAGCGTTTGAGATCACCACCATTGGCAACCAGAATACCGGTATTGATTTCTTTGATTTTCCGCTGCTCTTCAGAGGCATCTTTCTGTTCGATAATCCCGGTCACCAGTCCGTTTTCACGGATGATGCGGCCGTAACCCGCCGGGTTATCCAGAATCACTGTCAGCAGGCCAATGCCGCCTTCCGGTTTGACCGCCATCAGGCGTTCCAGCGTTTCAGCCGCAATCAGCGGAACATCGCCGTACAGCATCAGAATATCTTCGTCATCGGCAAAGTGAGGTGCAGCCTGCTGCATCGCATGCCCGGTTCCCAGTTGTTCTGCCTGTAAAACCCAGTTCAGATTCTGATCCGACAGCGTACTCTGTAATAAATCACCGCCGTGTCCGTAAACCAGATGCACATTCTGTGCGCCCAGTGAAAGGGCAGTATCAATCACATGCTGAACCATCGGTTTGCCCGCCAGGTGATGTAATACCTTCGGCAGAGCGGAGTACATCCGGGTACCTTTACCCGCAGCGAGAATTACCACACTTTTAGCATTCGTAGACATAAGAAATCTGATCGCTCCTCTTTTAGAGTGCCAAGTAAACCTTTTTACACAAAAAAATACCACATATTTCGCAACGCAAAAAAGCCAGTCAGCGGATACTGACTGGCTTTTATATTTTAACTGCCTCGGTTACATCATCTTCTTGGCTAATTCGTCAATTACACGTAATTTTGCAATTGCTTTTGCCAGTTCGGCTGATGCCTGAGCATAATCCACGTCACCATGTGCTTTCCGGATGTTTTCTTCCGCGCGGCGTTTTGATTCCATCGCCAGTGCAGCATCCAGATCGTTTGCACGGATAGCCGTGTCCGCAAGTACGATAACGCCGTTTGGCTGTACTTCGAGCATTCCGCCTGAAAGGTAGATAAGCTCTTCTTCACCAAATTGCTTAACAATCCGTACCATGCCCGGTTTTATGGCAGTCAGCAGCGGGGTATGCATCGGGTAAATACCCAGCTCACCTTCACTGCCTGTCACCTGAATCTTCTGGACTAAGCCCTTAAACAGTTGTTTTTCGGCACTTACTACCGTCAGGTGAAACGTCATTGCAGACATATCAGCCTCCTGTCAACCGGATTAAATCTTCTTCGCTTTTTCCACAGCTTCTTCGATGGTACCAACCATGTAGAACGCCTGCTCCGGCAGATGATCGTAATCACCTTCCAGGATACCTTTAAAGCCACGGATAGTGTCTTTCAGGGAAACGAACTTACCCGGTGAACCGGTGAAGACTTCTGCCACGAAGAACGGCTGAGACAGGAAGCGCTGGATTTTACGGGCACGTGCAACAACCAGTTTATCTTCTTCTGACAGCTCATCCATCCCGAGGATTGCGATGATATCTTTCAGTTCCTGATAACGCTGGAGGATTGACTGTACGCCACGGGCAACATCGTAGTGCTCCTGACCAACAACGAGCGGGTCAAGCTGACGGCTGGTAGAATCCAGCGGGTCAACCGCAGGGTAGATACCCAGAGACGCAATCTGACGGCTCAGAACGACGGTCGCATCAAGGTGGGCGAACGTGGTTGCAGGAGACGGGTCAGTTAAGTCATCCGCAGGGACGTAAACGGCCTGTACAGACGTGATAGAGCCTGTTTTGGTCGATGTGATACGTTCCTGAAGCACACCCATTTCTTCCGCCAGTGTCGGCTGGTAACCTACCGCTGAAGGCATACGGCCTAACAGCGCGGATACTTCAGTACCGGCAAGGGTATAACGGTAGATGTTATCAACGAACAGCAGTACGTCGCGGCCTTCATCACGGAATTTTTCCGCCATGGTCAGACCGGTCAGAGCAACGCGCAGACGGTTTCCCGGTGGCTCGTTCATCTGGCCGTACACGAGTGATACTTTGTCCAGAACGTTGGAGTCTGTCATTTCATGATAGAAGTCGTTACCTTCACGGGTACGCTCACCGACCCCTGCGAATACAGAGTAACCGGAGTGCTCGATCGCGATGTTACGGATCAGTTCCATCATGTTTACGGTTTTACCCACACCCGCACCACCGAACAGACCGACTTTACCACCCTTCGCGAACGGGCAGATCAGGTCCATTACTTTGATACCTGTTTCCAGCAGTTCCTGGGAGTTAGACAGTTCTTCGTATGTTGGTGCAGCACGGTGAATAGACCATTTTTCTTCTGCGCCGATGTCACCTTTCATATCGATCGGATCACCCAGAACGTTCATGATACGTCCTAAGGTTTTCACGCCGACAGGGACTTCGATCGGGTGGCCTAAATCGGTTACTTCCAGATTACGGCTCAGACCATCAGATGTACCCATAGCGATACAACGGACAACCCCGCCGCCTAACTGCTGCTGAACTTCCAGCACCAGCTTTTCATTACCATTTTTTACCTCAAGCGCATCGTACACTTTCGGTACTGCATCCTGAGGAAATTCGACGTCCACAACGGCGCCGATAACCTGGATGATTTTTCCAGTAGCCATCTTGAATCCTCTACGTAATTCGTAAAACCCGGGTGTTAAACCGCGGCAGCACCGGACACAATCTCGGTGAGTTCTTGTGTAATGCTTGCCTGACGCGCTTTGTTGTAAACTAAATTCAGCTCTTTGATCATGTTACCGCCGTTATCAGTTGCAGCTTTCATTGCAACCATACGGGCGGCCTGCTCACTGGCCAGGTTTTCCACAACGCCCTGGTATACCAGCGCTTCGATGTAGCGCCGTAAAAGGGAATCCAGTAACGCTTTAGGATCAGGTTCGTATAAATAATCCCAGGTTTTCTTCTTCAGGTTTTCGTCATCACTTGGCGGTAACGGCAGAACCTGAACAATGGTCGGAACCTGAGACATGGTATTCACAAACCGGTTAGTTACAATGTACAGCTTGTCAAGACGACCTTCGTCGTAGGCCTGAAGCATGACTTTTACCGAACCGATAAGGTCAGCCAGCGACGGGTCATCCCCCATGCCGGTTACCTGAGCAACCACATTCCCGCCCACAGAGGAGAAGAATGATGTTGCTTTGGACCCGATCAGAGCCAGATCAGTCTGAACACCTTTGTCAGACCAGTCTTTCATTTCGACAATCAGCTTCTTGAACAAGTTAATGTTCAAACCACCACACAAACCACGGTCGGTAGAAACAACCAGGTACCCGACACGCTTAACCTCGCGTTCTTCGAGGTATGGATGTTTATATTCCAGATTACCTAATGCAATGTGACCAATCACACTGCGGATGGTCTCTGCATAAGGACGGCTGGCCGCCATGCGGTCCTGCGTTTTACGCATTTTGGACGCCGCGACCATTTCCATCGCTTTAGTGATCTTCTGCGTATTTTGTACGCTGGCGATCTTAGAACGTATCTCTTTTGCGCCGGCCATTTGCTCTCCTCATGAACCAGACGGCCTGTACTGTTCACACAGGCCGTTTAGTATTACCAGGACTGAGTTGCCTTGAAGGTATCGAGCACGTTTTTCAACTTCGCTTCGATATCATCGTTATAGCTACCCGTCTGGTCGATTTCTTTCAGAAGATCAGCATGTTCACGAGTGGCGTAGCCAATCAGAGCAGCTTCAAACGGCACGACTTTCGAAATTTCGATATCTTCCAGGTAACCACGCTCAGCTGCATACAGTGACAGAGACTGTTGTGCCACTGACATTGGTGCATACTGTTTCTGTTTCAGCAACTCAGTAACTTTCTGACCGTGGTCAAGCTGTTTACGGGTTGCATCATCAAGGTCAGATGCGAACTGTGAGAACGCCGCCAGTTCACGATACTGTGCCAGAGCGGTACGGATACCACCGGACAGTTTTTTCATGATCTTGGTCTGTGCTGCACCACCCACACGGGATACGGAGATCCCCGGGTTAACCGCAGGACGGATACCGGCGTTGAACAGCGCGGATTCCAGGAAGATCTGACCATCAGTGATGGAGATAACGTTAGTCGGAACGAACGCTGATACGTCCCCTGCCTGCGTTTCGATGATTGGCAGCGCGGTCAGAGAACCGGTTTTGCCTTTCACTTCACCCTTGGTAAACGCTTCCACATATTCCGCGTTAACACGCGCAGCACGTTCCAGCAGACGGGAGTGCAGATAGAAAACGTCACCAGGATATGCTTCACGTCCAGGCGGACGACGGAGCAGCAGGGAGATCTGACGGTAAGCAACCGCTTGTTTTGACAGGTCATCATAAATGATTAACGCGTCTTCACCACGGTCACGGAAGTATTCACCCATTGCACAACCGGAATACGGCGCCAGGTATTGCAGTGCCGCAGATTCAGACGCACTCGCGACCACAACGATTGTGTTGGCCAGCGCATTGTGCTCTTCTAATTTACGGACAACGTTAGCAATAGTGGACGCTTTCTGACCAATTGCGACGTAAATACATTTGATGCCGGAATCACGCTGGTTGATGATTGCATCGATTGCCAGTGCGGTTTTACCGGTCTGACGGTCACCGATAATCAGCTCACGCTGACCACGGCCGATTGGAATCATCGCATCGACAGACTTATAACCGGTCTGTACAGGCTGATCAACGGACTGACGGTCGATAACACCCGGTGCGATAACTTCGACAGGTGAGAAACCATCGTGCTCAACCTGGCCTTTACCATCGATAGGCTCACCCAGGGTGTTGACCACACGGCCTAACAGGCCACGGCCAACCGGCACTTCCAGAATACGACCGGTACATTTGACTTTCATGCCTTCTGCCAGGTCGGCATAAGGACCCATCACAACCGCACCAACAGAGTCGCGCTCCAGGTTCAGTGCGATAGCATAACGGTTGCCCGGCAGAGAGATCATCTCACCCTGCATAACTTCGGCTAAACCGTGGATACGAATGATACCGTCGTTGACGGAGACAATCGTACCTTCGTTGTGAGCTTCACTCACGACATTGAACTGAGCAATGCGCTGCTTGATCAGTTCGCTGATTTCGGTGGAATTCAGTTGCATATGCTCCAGTCCCCTTAAGACTGCAAGACGTCGGTTAAACGCTCGAGTCGATTGCGAATGCTGTTGTCGATGACAAGGTCACCGGCGCGCAATACAAACCCCGCGATAACTGACTTATCAATTTTGCAATTCAGCTTAACTTTGCGTGACAGACGTTTTTCCATCGCTGCAGAAATTTTCGCCAGCTGCTGTTCATTGAGTTCGCCGGCTGAAGTGACTTCAACCTCAACAGTTGACTCCAGCGCAGCCCGCAGTGTTGCGAACTGACGGCTAACTTCCGGCAGGGTCACTAAGCGACCATTCTCAGCCATGATACGAACCAGGTTCTGAACATGCTCGTCAATCTGCTCACCGCAAACAGTGATAAACGCCTGAGCCAGGGTTTCCGGAGCAAAAGAACCGGAAATCAGATCGTCGATCTGCTCATTGCGTGTCACTTCAGCGGCAAATGCCAGCATATCCTGCCATTTTTCAACGGCCCGGTTTTCCACAGCAAAGTCAAAAGCTGCTTTGGCGTAGGGGCGAGCTACAGTAACGATTTCTGACATGCCCCACCCTCCTTACAGTTCAGCGACAAGTTTATCAACGATGTCGCTGTTAGCAGCTTCATCCACGGAACGTTCAATAATTTTCTCGGCACCCGCGACAGCTAAAATGGCGACCTGTTTACGTAACTCTTCACGAGCACGTTTGCGTTCGGCGTCAATTTCCGCCTGCGCCTGTGCTACGATTTTGCTACGCTCAACTTCCGCTTCTGCTTTTGCCTCATCGATGATCTGAGCGCGTTGTTTATTCGCTTGATCGATCAGGGCAGATGCTTCCGCTTTCGCTTTTTTCATTTGGTCGGTCGCATTGGCTTGCGCTAAGTCCAGGTCCTTTTTAGCACGTTCTGCGGAAGATAAACCGTCAGCAATTTCTTTCTGACGCTTTTCAATGGCCGCCATGATCGGTGGCCATACATACTTCATACAGAACAAAACAAACAGGACAAACGCGATGGCCTGGCCGAGGATTGTTGCGTTAAGATTCACAGCACAATACCTCTTTATCTAATTGAGTTGATGTAAATATCCGGGAGTGGGCGTATCACTACGCAACCGCAAACATTACATACAAGCCCAGACCCACAGCAATCATCGGGATGGCGTCAACCAGACCCATTACGATGAAGAACTGAGTACGCAGCAGAGGGATTAAATCCGGCTGGCGTGCAGCGCCTTCTAAAAATTTCCCACCGAGGATGCCGATACCGATCGCAGCACCGATAGCCGCCAGGCCCATCATTACAGCGGCAGCCATGTACAGCAGATCCATATTCAGGTTTTCCATGACAGTCTCCAGTTTGTTTCAGTTAAATCACAGTTATTGGTAATAAAATTAATGCTCTTCAGACGCCATCGACAGATAGACGATCGTCAGAACCATGAAAATAAAGGCTTGTAACGTAATAATCAGTATGTGGAAAATCGCCCACGGAAGGCTCAGTAACCATTGTGACCACCACGGTAGCAGACCTGCAATAAGAATGAAGATCAGCTCACCTGCATACATGTTCCCAAACAGTCGCAGACCGAGGGAAACAGGTTTTGACAGCAGGCTTACCCCTTCCAGAATCAGGTTGACAGGAATGAATAACGGATGATTAAAAGGCTGTAATGTCAGCTCTTTTGCAAATCCTTTCACGCCTTTCATCTTGAAGCTGTAAAAGAGGATAAGAACGAATACACCAATCGCCATCGACAGTGTGATACTTACGTCTGCGGTCGGAACGATACGCAGCGCAGGTAAACCGAGGATGTGTTCACCGATATACGGAATGAAGTCGATTGGTAATAAGTCCAGTGCGTTCATCAGCAGCACCCACACGAACACAGTTAATGCGAGAGGTGCAATAACCTTGCTCTTGCCGTGATACATATCACGGACGTTGCTGTCAACGAAGCCGATAAGCATTTCTACCGCAGTCTGAAATTTCCCGGGAACGCCACTTGTCGCTTTCTTTGCCACCCTTCTGAAAAGCCATAAAAAGAAAATACCTAATACGACTGAGAAGAAAAGGGAGTCAATGTTCAGCGTCCAAAAAGATGGAGTCGCGTTCGCATGGGGATTGACCAACTCGAAAGTATTCAGGTCCAGCTGAAGGTTATTCAGGTGGCCACCGATATACTCTTTTGTGGTTAAACTTTCTCCTGATGCAGACATGATGCCTCTTACCCTTTGTTGTTAAAACCGCTAACCGCTTAGCACGGCCGGTGCGATAATCTGCACGAAAAGCACCGCTAAATAGGTCAAGACCAGTGGTGCAACTGCCGCTTTAAACACTCCTAAAGCAATCATCAGTATCGCTATCGCGAAGATAACTTTAAACCCTTCCCCTACCACAAAAAACCATGCAATCCGGTACGACTGCGGTTCCTCATGCGCTTTCTGCCGGTTACTGATCAGCAAAAAAATCGCATTCGGTATCCATGCGGCAACTCCCCCGGCCAGCGCGGAAGCACCCCACTCGATACTTTTTATGCAAAAAAGCGCACTAAGAACAACAAACGTCATAAACTGCAAAAACAACAGTTTTTTGGTCAATTTTCCGTTGAAAAGGGAGACAGACATGACATTTAGTTTCTCCGTGTGCACCTTCCGGGGTCAGGCTTACTGAATGATGTATAAAACTGCCTTTGAGCGAGAGTGTCAAGAGACAAAAACGTGCAAATTATACGGGCAGCCAGATTGTTTTCAATCAATAAGTAGCGAAAAAGTGAATAAAAATTTAATTTCTTTGCCGCCGCCACAAATCGTACAAAAAATAGAGTTTACCCTACCTCGGAATACGACGTGCAACTCATTTCTGAAACGTGACAAAAATCACATAACATAAAATACATTAGTTGAATTAACATTTTATAGCGATCAGCGGTTGTAAAAATAGCAATATCTATCAACCAGTTAATCAAAAAAATAAACATTTAACTGATATTTACAGATTAATTTTAAATAAAATAAATAATTTTGAAATAATGCGTTATCAGTAAAAACGATCCGGCATGAAATTTTTCGCAGATAAACTTACCTGAAAGTAACCAATCTGCCGTTGTCACTTTGTAACGGCCCCGTTACGCATTTTATTTTCGTCTCCGGCAAAACAAAGGGACGGTGCAGAAAATGCGCTGACTCCGTCCCCTTAAAAATATTTCTGTTTTTTGACGTACAGCAAACTCAATTTGCTTTAAGAATCACCAGATGGCGCTGCTCGTCAAGTTGCGGCACGACCAGTTTTTCGACACTGACGAGAGAAATCCCCTCCGGTAACCGGGTTAATTCCTCTTCCGGCACACTGCCTTTCAGTGCAAAAAAGCGCCCGGTTTCCGGTACCGGCAGGTGATGACACCAGCTGAGCATATCATCCAGTGATGCAAATGCACGACTGATAACCCCGTCAAATGGTTCACCCTGATACTCTTCCACGCGGCTCTGAACCGGTTCGATGTTGCCCAGCCCCAGTTCATGCTGTACCTGTTTCAGGAAGCGTACACGCTTACCCAAGCTGTCGAGCAGGACAAAGTGAGAGTCCGGGCGGACAATCGCCAGCGGCACGCCGGGAAGCCCCGGGCCGGTGCCGACATCAATAAACCGGCTGCCGGTCAGGTGCGGTTCCACCACGATACTGTCCATGATATGGCGCACCAGCATCTGTTCCGGCTGGCGGACAGACGTCAGGTTATAGGCTTTGTTCCATTTGTGAAGCATCTCCACATAACCGGTCAGTTGTTGTTTCTGCTGATCGGTCAGCCGGATATCCGCACTGCGCAGCAGCGCGGAAAGTTGTTGCTGTAAATCACTCATCCGTTACGCACTCCGCCGCAGAAGGCCCTGCTTTTTCAGCCAAACCAGCAGGATAGAGATAGCAGCCGGTGTGATACCGGAGATCCGCGATGCCTGGCCGATAGAGGTCGGTTTGTGGTCGTTGAGTTTTGCCACCACTTCGTTGGAAAGCCCGCTCACCTGTTTGTAATCGAGATCAACAGGCAGTGTCGCGTTCTCATTACGCAGCTGGCGCTGAATTTCGTCCTGCTGACGGGAGATATAGCCTTCGTATTTCACCTGGATTTCCACCTGCTGTGCCGCAGCCGGTGAATCAACCCCCGGTGCAAAATCACTCAGGGTCATCAGACGGTTGTAGTCCATTTCCGGACGGCGCAGAAGATCTTCCCCGGTCGCTTCTTTGGAGAGAGGCGTGTTCAGGATCGCGTTGATCTCTTTCACGCTTTCGGACTGCGGGTGTACGCGAATATCTCTCAGGCGCTGACGTTCTTTCTCTATCAGCTCCATTTTTTCACTGAAGTGTGCCCAGCGCGCGTCATCCACCAGCCCCAGTTTGCGGCCGGTTTCTGTCAGACGGGCATCTGCGTTGTCTTCACGCAGCATCAGACGGTATTCAGCCCGTGAGGTAAACATCCGGTACGGTTCTTTGGTACCGAGTGTGCACAGGTCGTCCACCAGCACGCCGATATACGCCTGATCACGGCGCGGGAACCAGCCTTCCTGATCGGCAGAATAGCGGGCGGCGTTCAAACCGGCCAGCAGCCCCTGAGCGGCCGCTTCTTCGTAACCGGTGGTGCCGTTGATTTGTCCGGCAAAGAACAGGCCGTGCAGGTATTTGCTTTCCAGGGTCTGTTTCAGGTCACGCGGGTCAAAGAAATCATACTCGATAGCATAACCGGGACGCATAATACGCGCGTTTTCCATGCCTTTCATCGAGTGAACAATCTGCATCTGCACATCAAACGGTAAGCTGGTGGAGATACCGTTCGGGTAAATTTCATTGCTGGTCAGCCCTTCCGGCTCCAGGAAGATCTGATGCTGGTTACGATCCGCAAAGCGCATCACTTTGTCTTCAATGGACGGGCAGTAACGCGGACCGATCCCTTCGATCACACCGGCGTACATCGGGCTGCGATCGAGGTTATTACGGATCACCTCATGGGTTTTTTCATTGGTGTACGTGATATGGCACGGCATCTGTTCAGGATGCTCATCCGCACTCCCCATGAAGGAGAATACCGGCATCGGGTTGTCACCGAATTGTGGTGTCAGCTGAGCAAAATCGATGGTCCGGGCGTCAATACGCGGCGGTGTCCCTGTTTTCAGGCGGCCGACACGCAGCGGCAGTTCCCGCAGACGGTGTGACAGTGAGACGGACGGCGGATCACCGGCACGGCCGCCGCTGTAGTTTTCCAGCCCGATATGAATTTTTCCGTCCAGGAATGTCCCGACAGTCAGTACAACCGATTTGGCTCTGAATTTCAGTCCCATCCGGGTCACTGCACCGGTAACGGTATCGTTTTCAACGATAAGATCTTCTACCGGCTGCTGGAAAATCATCAGGTTAGGCTGGTTTTCCAGTGCTGTGCGCACTGCCAGACGGTAAAGCACGCGGTCAGCCTGAGCACGGGTGGCATGAACTGCCGGTCCTTTGCTGGCATTCAGGGTTCTGAACTGAATACCGGCACGGTCAGTGGCATGTGCCATCAGTCCGCCGAGTGCATCGATCTCTTTAACCAGATGTCCCTTACCGATCCCACCGATAGCAGGGTTGCAGGACATCTGACCCAGAGTGTCGATATTGTGAGTCAGTAAAAGTGTTTGACGGCCCATACGTGCCGCTGCCATTGCAGCTTCAGTACCGGCGTGGCCACCGCCGATAACAATGACGTCAAAATGATCCGGATAAAACATGTTAAACCTTCATTACAAAATGCAGTAGCGCATCGGGGGAGAGAATATAACTCAACTCTTGCCGTCTGACCATGAGCGGTAAAGACGCAGGTAATTATATAAAGATCTTTTTATTTAAAGATCTCTTTATTAGATCTTTTATTAGGATCGCGATCCTCTGTGGATAAGTGTTAAATCCCCATAAAGATCATAAAACTGTAAAGGATCATTTCCTGTGAAGTACCGTTGATCCTGTTCAGTATAAGCTGGGATCAAAACGGGTACTTATTCACAGGGCCTGACGGAGAGTGATCTTATACAGTGAATAACTACGGGTTGATCGCAAGTTGATCCCCGAGTTATCCACAGTTGATTGCTGTTTTTATCAGCAAATCAGAGTAAATTTTTCCATTCTTCGATCCAGATCTCAGCCGGATCTTCAGGAATCTCGTGTTTCTGAATATCAATTTCGAGTGACTGACCGATTTTTTTCGCACCCAGAGAGGTGAGCAGAGCATCCAGTGTACGAACTGCACCACAGAAGGTGTCATATTCACTGCTGCCGATCCCGATGGCACCGTAACGGACGGAACTGAGATCAGGCTGCTGCTCACGCAGGGCATCAGCGAACGGCTGTATATTTTCGGGGAGATCACCGGCACCGTGAGTGGAGGTGACAATTAACCAGGTACTGTCCTGCTGCGGTACATCGTCCGCTTCCGGCCCGTGTTGCACATCCGTGGTAAAACCGGCGTTTTCCAGGATTTCGGCAACATGCTCGGCAACATATTCTGCGCTGCCCATGGTACTGCCGGTAATGAGAGTAACTGTGGTCATGGTGATCCCCTGCTGTAAAGAGCCGCTATTGTACGCTGTGAAACAGCTGGGATCTACCTGTGGATAATGTGGTTATAAGAATTTTTTCTTACGGGCGGATCGTCCGTATGATCGGGTTCTGTAAGGAGATCAGGGTTTCAGTGGACTGTATCTCATCAATACTCTGGATCTTGTTGATAAGTACGTCCTGCAGAGATTCTATCGTTTTACACATCACCTTTATAAAGATGCTGTACTGCCCGGTGGTGTAATAGACTTCCACCACTTCATCCAGCTTATCGAGTTTCTTGAGGGCGGCCGGGTAATCTTTGGCGCTTTTCAGGATGATGCCGATAAAGCAGGTCACATCAAATCCCAGCTGTTTTTCACTGATATCCACCCGGGTGCCGGTAATGATACCTGCCTGCTTCATTTTCTCGACCCGGACATGGATCGTACCGGGACTGACGGCAAATTTTTTCGCTAATTCAGCGTAAGGTGTGCGGGCATTCGCCATTAAAGCGTGAAGTATGTCACGGTCCAGATTGTCGATCTGATAAATTTCGGCCATTTTATGTCCCTTAAATTAACGAAAATTCATTTTTAGTATCATAAAAATGAATTTTATAAATAGCAAAGGGTATTTTTGATAAAGGATATTGAATTTATACCCCATTCTGTTGCTTAATCTATTTCACAGGCAATACATGTTCCGCATATCAAGGATTATTATCATGGAAAAATCATTCATCCGACAGCAGCAGCAAATCAGCTTCGTGAAGTCTTACTTCTCACGTCTGCTGGAAAAACAACTGGGCCTTATTGAAGTCCAGGGGCCAATCTTAAGCCGTGTGGGTGATGGTACTCAGGATAATTTATCCGGCAGCGAGAAAGCGGTTCAGGTGAAAGTTAAATCATTGCCGGGCTCAACCTTTGAAGTCGTGCATTCACTGGCTAAATGGAAACGCAAAACCTTAGGGCGTTTTGATTTTCAGCCGGGTCAGGGTCTGTACACCGACATGAAAGCGTTGCGTCCTGATGAGGATCGCTTAACCCCAATCCATTCTGTTTATGTTGATCAGTGGGACTGGGAAAAAGTGATGGCAGATGAGGAGCGTACGCTGCCTTATCTGAAGCAGACAGTGAGTAAAATATATCAGACAATAAAAGAAACAGAACTTGCAGTAAGTAAGGAATTTGGTCTGACACCGTTCCTGCCGGACCAAATTCATTTTATTCACTCTGAAGAACTGCTTGCACGCTACCCGGACCTGGATGCCAAAGGCCGTGAGCGCGCCATCGCGAAAGAACTGGGTGCCGTCTTCTTAATCGGCATCGGCGGTAAATTATCTCATGGTGAGTCCCATGATGTCCGTGCACCGGATTATGATGACTGGACCACTGAGAACAGTGACGGCTACAAAGGGCTGAACGGGGATATCCTCGTGTGGAACCCGGTACTGCAGGATGCGTTCGAGTTATCCTCAATGGGGATCCGTGTCGACCCGGTCACCCTGGCGCGTCAGCTGGATCTGACCGGTCAGCAGGTACGGATGGAGCTGGACTGGCACAAATCGCTGGCAGCCGGTGAAATGCCGCAGACTATCGGGGGCGGGATCGGCCAGTCACGTCTGGTGATGTTACTGCTCCAGCGCAGTCATATCGGCCAGGTACAATGCAGTGTGTGGGCACCGGAAGTGCGCGAAACCATCACTGATATGCTGTAATACACTGTTGTACGGTGAGCCCGGAGGCTCACCGCCTGAAACGGCGCAACAGACGATTTTTTAAGCCGGTATCAAAACGCCAGATGTGATCAAAAATCCGCATGATACCGGGCTTTCCGTAATGGGACAGGGCTACCGCATGGAAGCGGTGTTTTCCCTGCTGCTGCGAACGTTTTACCTGCTTCACCACCTCATCCGGCAGCCGCTGGGCAATAAAGTCAGACATTACCACCACATCCGCATCACGCCACTGCGGCGTTTCCAGCCGTTTTGCCGCTTCTGTCAGACAGGACGCCAGGTCTGTTCCACCTTTAAAACTCTGAAGCAGAAAGCGGGTCATCTGCTCGATGCCGTCCGGGCCGAGAAAATCATAATGCACCTGTTCAGTGGAAAAGAGCATGACATGGCACTGCCGGTTATCGGCCATAGCGATTTTGACCAGCGCGAGACAAAATGCTTTGGCGCAGCGCTCATTAAAACCGCCCATCGAGCCGGAAGTATCGATACAGATAATGAAGGGACCGCGCGGCTGCTTTTCATCTTTATGATGAACGATCGGCCGCATCACCTGCCGCTCCTGCCAGTGATCGCCCTGTAACCGGTAGGTGTATAACTGTTTCTCGGCCAGCTTCCGGTAAAATTCCAGCTCCAGACCGCTGATACCGAGTAACGCCAACTCGGCGGGCAGAAGACGCAGCACATCATCACTCAGCCCGACCCCGCTGACTTCTTCCGGGGTCTGATCCGGCACCAGTTCGGTAATGGTGACCGGCTCTGTCACTGCACTGTCCTGAGGAACGGATTTTGCCGTCTGGCTGCGCCCCAGCAGTGAGGCCAGTTTTTCCAGTTCCGGCTGGGATTTTAAAAACTCGCTGTAACGAAGCAGGAGATCGTCCGACGGGCCGGGGGATTTCAGTGATCCTTTCGCCAGATCCCATAACTTACCGGAAGCCTGCTCATTTTCACTGATCAGCGGATCAAGATTACCGCTCAGCGCCAGGTGTTGCTGAAGTTCGGCGAGGAGCTGTTCTTTTTCCTGCTCCAGAATCTCTTTGTGATAGGTGGTGACCTGTAAAATCAGGCTGAGACGCCAGCGCTGATTGAATAATATCTGATGGGAGGTGGTTTCCTGCTCATCTCTGTGCAGGCGGTGTGCTTCCGGCGAGAACGGCGAGTTTATATCCTCCAGCGCTTTGAGGATCTCCGGCAGCAGGCGGTAAAATTCTGTCCTGTCTGCAGCGGTGCTTTTCTGGTAAAGACGGAACTCATCTGCCAGGGCGGCCGGAACCAGCGCCTCTTTCACCCGTTCTTCCAGCGATTTCCGCCATGACGGCATATCAGTCAGCACCGCACGGCGTAACCGCGGATGCTTTTCAAAAAACCAGGCCAGTTGCGGAGCGGCCAGCAGTGTCAGCAGGATCTCCTCAATGAGTTCCCCTTCATTAACTGCCAGCGCCAGATCCAGTGCTGAAAGACTTAACACGGAGTGCTGCTCATTTGCTGAGTCAGTTTATCGAGGCGTTCTGCCACCGGCAGAAAGCTTTCCTCTATCTGCGCTATCCAGTCATCACTGACAAACAGGGCGGGCTGATGCTGTGCAAACAGCTGGCGCTGCTGTACCAGTGTCTGGCGTATCACCGAAAGTTTATCCAGCCAGATTTGCTTCTGCGCCTCTGTCATCCGGCTTTCGGTACCCGCCGGGAACAGGGTGCTGCTGCGCAGACTGACATCACGCAGTTCCAGAAGGCCGTTATCATTCACGGCGGCGGAAACAGACTGGGTAAAGCCGATACCGTTGAGTTTTGCCGCAATGTTCCCTCCTTTATCAAAGACGCCTTTATCAAAGAAGGTATCAAAAGCACTACGCTCAATAGTCACATGAGTGACAGTCATATCATGTAATGTCAGCGGGTTATGTAAAAAGAGGGTGACCGGGCCGGGCGGCAGCGTATCCGGCAGAGCGTAACTGACTTTGCGTCCGAAACGGGCACTGCTGCGGATCACACTGAAGGCATCCCGCTGTTGCTGAGTCTGCGTTTCCAGGATCCATTCCTGATAATATTTTTCCAGTTTCAGTAACAGGCTGCGCTGCTGATAGGCCTGTTCACACATCAGTTGTGTCAGCAGTTGCGGAACGGATTTCAGTGAGGCGGAATCATGCCACAGGCAATCTTTCAGCAAGATCAGGTCAAGAGGCGTGATACTGCTGTGGTCGTTGAAAAACGCACTGGCCTGTAACAGCCGCAGTGCCTTTTTCCAGCGCCGGTCTGAGATATACGGCGCGTTATCCAGCCGCTCAATCTGCTGACGCAGCTGATAAATCAGTTCAAATATCTGATCGGTCAGCACAACACGGTCAATTTCTTCCTGCCACTGATGATATTCCTCATCGGTTACCTGCAGATGCGCGGGGATCTGTTCATCCGATGCTCTCGGTGTGCTGATAAGCATAGCGCGGAAGCTCTGTTTCTCCTGTAACTTATCCAGCCATAAGCGGATCAGCATCCGGTCATAGAGTGCTTCCAGGCTGCTGTCGTTGTCCGGCAGTTCGTTGGAGGCGGCCACCAGCAGCCGCATCGGAATAGGGCTTTCGCTGTCGCCGTTGCGGTATTTACGTTCGTTAATCGCAGTCAGCAGGGTGTTGAGGATAGCGGGACCCGCTTTCCAGATTTCGTCGAGAAACACGATTTCCGCATCCGGCAGGTATCCCTGCGTGATGCGCTGGTATTTCCCTTCATCTTTCAGGGCCGCAATGGAGAGCGGACCGAAGATCTCCTCCGGGGTGGAGAAGCGGGTCATCAGATACTCAAAAGCACGGGCGTCACTGAAAATCAGTTTCATGCGTCGTGCGATCATGCTTTTGGCAATTCCCGGCGGGCCGAGCAGAAAAACACTTTCCCCGCTGAGGGTGGCCAGTAAGCAGAGCCGGATGGCGTGCTGTCGTTCATACAGCCCGGATTCCAGGTGGCGGCTCAGCCGGGCGATACGTTCAGAACGTTGCATGGGACTCCCGTGAATTTACTGATGCAGTTTCTGCGTTTATAAACTAAAAAAGCTACCGCGTTTACTGCGTAAAATCACGTTTCTTCTGCTTTTTGCGCAAATGGTGATAAAAAAATTGCCGGGGATACCGGCAATGCTGTTAATCAGTAAAACAGAATATCAGTCAAACCGGACATCAATCACCTGATAGAAACTGTTGGCGGTATCCGCGATTTCCCATACACCGTAAATAACCTGATAGCCGCTCCGTTCCGGAATGGTGCACTGATGTGTCACTGTCTGCGGCGGAACCTGATTTTTATCGTCATAACTACAGAATGGTTCGGGTTCAAATGATGCCCGGGTCAGCGGGGCTCCCGGCTGCCAGTCCGGCCTGGTGATGTAGTAACGCCAGTTACGGGTTTTGTGGGCGGCTGTTATTTTCCAGGTGAACATGGCGGTTCCCGGTTTTACCGTTATCTGATGCCAGTTATCACCGGGGGTATCGAGTGGCAGAAAACGCTCAATACCACCGCTGGCAAGCCGGCCGTCCGGCGGGAATTTTCCGTCCGGAAATCCGGAGAATGTTTCAATACTTTGTGGTTCCCATTGGGCGGAGCCACACATTGCAGCGGGATTTTTACCGTCACGGCAATTTGCTGCCCGTGAGGCCGGTTCAGTGATATAGCCGTGAGCAAACGCCTGAGAAGTCAGTAAACAGAAAAGTATGCCGGCAAATGCCGTTTTTTTCATCATAAGAAGATCTCCGGTATGAGAGGGGAAAATCAACATAACAACACCGGGATATGTTCTGTTATGTCATAACTTATCAGTGGTGTAACAGAGTGATAAAAAATCCGGGATATCCGGGAGGAGAACCGGTGATTTCAGGGGGGAAGTTGCCGGATCACCGGCATTTTTCTGCCGGTATAATTGAATCCATTCAGCTATAACTCATTCAATCAGTTAGCTTTTTCATTTAACATATTCTTAAGCGAAACGTTTCGATCACCATCACATTTTTTATGGATGAACATTGAGTTTTCCCGTATTTTTCCTACCATAGTTTAAAAGCGAAACGTTTCGCTCAGGAGGATTTTATGAAGAAAGGGGCTTTACTGAACGGTGATGTCTCCGCGGTTATCGCGCGTCTGGGTCATACCGACCATATTACTGTTGCTGATGCCGGGCTGCCAATCCCGCCCGCCACGCCACGTATTGATCTGGCGTTAACTCAGGGTGTGCCTGATTTTATGTCGGTGTTTAAAGTCATCACGCAGGAGATGCAGGTGGAAGCCGCACTGATGGCGGAAGACATCCAGACACATAACAGTGAGCTGCACGATGCCATCGTGGCACATCTGAAAGCGCTGGAATTACAGCAGGGTAATGTGATTCAGATTCAGTATGTGACTCACGCCTCTTTCAAGTTACAGACACAAAACAGCCGTGCCGTGATCCGGACCGGTGAGTGCACACCGTTTGCCAATGTGATGCTGTTCTCCGGCGTTACATTCTGAGGTGTCTATGGAACCGTTACTTGAACTCAAAGGTATCGATAAAGCTTTCCCGGGTGTGAAAGCCTTATCCGGTGCCGCCCTGCGGGTTTATCCCGGCAGAGTGATGGCGCTGGTCGGAGAGAACGGCGCCGGCAAATCCACCATGATGAAAGTGCTGACCGGGATCTATAAAAAAGACGCCGGTCAGATTCTGTTTCTGGGGCAGGAGCGTCAGTTTACGGGGCCGAAGTCGTCGCAGGAAGCCGGTATCGGGATTATTCATCAGGAACTGAACCTGATCCCGGAACTGACGATTGCAGAAAACATTTTCCTCGGCCGCGAGTTTACCGGCCGTTTCGGTAACATTGACTGGAAAAAAATGTATGCCGAGGCGGATAAATTACTGGCCCGTCTGAATCTCACTTACAGCAGTCACCGGCTGGTGGCGGAACTGTCCATCGGCGATCAGCAGATGGTGGAAATCGCCAAGGTGCTCAGTTTTGAGTCGAAAGTCATCATTATGGATGAACCGACAGATGCACTGACAGACACCGAAACCGAATCGCTCTTCAGTGTGATCCGCGAGCTGCGTGAGCAGGGTTGCGGGATTGTCTATATCTCTCACCGTCTGAAAGAGATTTTTGAGATTTGTGATGACGTGACGGTGTTTCGCGACGGCCAGTTTATCGGTGAAAAACCGGTATCTGACCTGACAGAGGATAGCCTGATTGAAATGATGGTCGGGCGTAAGCTGGAAGATCAGTATCCGCGTCTGACTCTGCCGCGCGGCAAAGAGAAGCTGGTGGTAAAAAACCTGTGCGGCCGCGATGTGCATGATGTCAGTTTCACGTTGCATGAGAATGAAATTCTAGGCGTTTCCGGGCTGATGGGCGCCGGGCGTACCGAACTGATGAAAATCATTTACGGCGCAATGGCAAAAACCGGCGGAACGGTTGAAATGGACGGCAAAGCCTGCCAGATAAACTCGCCGAAAGCCGGGCTTGATAACGGCATCGTGTATATCTCAGAAGACCGTAAACGCGATGGTCTGGTGCTGGGGATGTCAGTAAAAGAGAACATGTCTCTGACGGCGCTGCCGTATTTCAGCAGTAAAACCGGATGCCTTAATCATAAAGAAGAGCATCTGACTGTCAGTGATTTTATTCAGCTGTTCAATATCAAAACCCCGGGCATGGATCAGATAATCGGGTTCTTATCCGGCGGTAATCAGCAGAAAGTGGCAATTGCACGCGGTCTGATGACGCGGCCGAAAGTCCTGATCCTCGATGAACCGACACGCGGTGTGGATGTCGGGGCGAAGAAAGAGATTTATCAGCTGATCAACAAATTTAAACAGGAAGGCCTGAGTATCATCCTTATTTCATCGGAAATGCCGGAAGTAATGGGGATGAGTGACCGGATTCTGGTCATGCACGAAGGACGGATAAGCGGGGAGTTTGCCGCGGAAAACGTCACTCAGGAAGCATTAATGGCCGCCGCAGTCGGCAAACAATATGGCGCAGGGCAGGAGTAAGATATGCGTACAGATTCAACCCCGGCGTCAAAACGCTGGTTTTCCAAAGAATGGCTGCTTGAGCAGAAATCACTGATCGCGCTGCTGATCCTGATTGTGATTGTCTCCATGATCAGCCCGAACTTTTTTACCCTGAATAACCTGTTCAATATTCTCCAGCAGACCTCTGTTAACGCCATTATGGCGGTGGGGATGACACTGGTGATCCTGACCTCCGGGATTGACCTGTCTGTCGGTTCTCTGCTGGCACTGACCGGTGCGGTGGCGGCCTCCATGGTGGGTGCGGATGTTAACGCCATTGTTGCTGTCGCAGGTGCGCTGGCACTGGGGGCGGCTATCGGCGGTGTGACCGGGGTGATTGTCGCGAAAGGGAAAGTGCAGGCTTTTATCGCCACGCTGGTGATGATGCTGTTACTGCGCGGTGTGACCCGTGTGTATACCGACGGCAGCCCGATCAGCACCGGATTCAGTGATAACGCCGATGTATTCAGCTGGTTTGGTATCGGCCGTCTGTTTGGTATTCCGGCACCGGTCTGGCTGATGATTGTCGTTTTCGCGGCGGCCTGGTATCTGCTGCACCACACCCGCCTGGGCCGTTATATCTATGCGCTGGGCGGTAATGAATCCGCCACCCGCCTGTCCGGTATTAATGTCGATAAAATCAAAATCATTGTTTACGCCCTCTGTGGTCTGCTGGCGGCATTAGCCAGTGTGATTGAAGTGGCGCGTTTATCGTCCGCACAGCCGATGGCCGGTAACGGTTATGAGCTGGATGCGATTGCGGCGGTGGTACTCGGCGGCACCAGTCTCGCCGGGGGTAAAGGCCGTATTATGGGCACCCTGATCGGGGCGCTGATTTTAGGTTTTCTGAACAACGCGCTGAATCTGCTGGGGATCTCCTCCAACTACCAGATGATTGTTAAAGCGGTTGTGATTTTGCTGGCTGTACTCGTTGATAACAAAAGCAGTAAATAATCCACTTACCCGAATCCTGCAAGGAACAGAAACATGAAACTGAAAAAGATTGCGACCCTTTTCTCCGTTGTTGCACTGAGCGCCACTATCAGCGCCAATGCACTGGCAAAAGAGTCCATTGCCCTGGTTATCTCCACACTGAATAACCCGTTCTTTGTCACCATGAAAGACAGTGCACAGAAAGAAGCGGATAAACTCGGTTACGACCTGGTGGTTCTGGATTCCATGGATAACCCGGCGAAAGAACTGGCTAACGTGCAGGATCTGACCGTGAAAGGCACCAAACTGATGCTGATTAACCCGACAGACTCTGATGCGGTCGGTAACGCCGTGATCCTGGCCAACAAAGCTAATATCCCGGTTATCACCCTGGACCGTGTTGCCAATAAAGGTGAAGTGGTCAGCCACGTTGCCTCTGATAACGTTCTCGGCGGCAAACTGGCCGGTGATTATATTGCCCGTAAAACCGGCGCGGATGCCAAAGTTATCCAGCTGGAAGGCATCACCGGGACTTCAGCTTCCCGTGAGCGCGGCGAAGGTTTCAAACAGGCGGTTGCTGAGCATAAAATGAATGTGCTGGCCAGCCAGCCGGCTGATTTCGACCGTACCAAAGGTCTGAACGTCATGCAGAACCTGCTGACTGCACATCCGACTGTTCAGGCAGTATTTGCCCAGAACGATGAAATGGCATTAGGTGCGCAGCGTGCATTGCAGACTGCAGGCCGTGATGATGTGCTGGTGGTCGGCTTCGACGGTACAGCTGACGGTATCAAAGCTGTGAAAGGCGGTAAACTGGGTGCAACCGTGGCACAGCGTCCTGACCAGATCGGTATCATTGGTATTCAGACAGCTGATAAAGTCCTGAAAGGCGAAAAAATCGACAAAACCATTCCGGTTGAGTTAGAACTGATTGTAAAAGACTAACGATATCAGCCTCCCCGGTACACCGTGCCGGGGAGTATTGTCAGTAATTAAGGAAATAAAGGTAATGACAACATCCCGTCTGACCGTTCTCGGCAGTATTAATGTCGATCATATTATGAATATTGCACAGTTCCCGGCACCCGGTGAAACGGTGATCGGTAAGCAATATCAGACAGCCTTCGGCGGCAAAGGCGCTAACCAGGCGGTGGCCTGCGGGCGCAGCGGTGCTGATATTACCTTTATTGCCTGTGTGGGGGATGATGCCATCGGCGCGGAAATCCTGGCGCAGCTGCAGCGCGACCGTATTCACACCGCCGCAGTCAGCGTGGTGCCGGAAGCGGCCACCGGCGTGGCGATGATCTTTGTTAATGAAGACGGTGAAAACGTCATCGGCATCAGTGCCGGTGCCAATGCCGCGCTGACACCGGAACATTTTGCGCCTTATAAAGGGCTTGTTGAACAATCTGATGCCCTGCTGATGCAGCTGGAGTCCCCGCTGGAAACGGTGATTGCCGCTGCACAGGCTGCGAAAAATCATCAGACCAGAGTGATCCTCAATCCGGCCCCGGCGCGGGAGTTACCGGACAGCCTGCTGAAGCTGGTGGATGTTATCACCCCGAATGAAACCGAAGCGGAAAAGCTGACCGGTATTTCTGTCAGTGATGAAACCGGCGCAGCCAGAGCGGCGCAGGTACTGCATGATAAAGGTATCGGACAGGTACTGATCACCCTGGGCAGCCGCGGTGTCTGGCTGAGCGTCAACGGTGAGGGCCGCCGGATCCCCGGCTTTAAAGTTAATGCGGTGGACACTATTGCAGCCGGCGATACCTTTAACGGCGCGTATGTCACGGCGCTGCTGGAAGGAAAACCGGCAGATGAAGCGGTGCGTTTTGCCCATGCCGCCGCCGCGATTGCTGTCACCCGCCGGGGTGCACAGCCATCGGTGCCGTGGCGCCGTGAAATAGATGCTTTCCTTGCGGAGCGTGGTTAAGACTGTGGCGACGATGAAAGATGTGGCACGGCTGGCGGGGGTATCCACCTCTACAGTCTCCCATGTCATCAACAATAACCGTTTTGTCAGTGACGGTGTGCGCAAGAAAGTAAATGATGCTATTGCCGAGCTGAACTATGCGCCGTCTGCACTTGCGCGCAGCCTGAAAATGAACCGCACAAATACCATCGGGATGCTGGTGACCACCAGTAATAACCCGTTTTATGCGGAAGTTGTCCGCGGCGTGGAACGCAGTTGCTACGAGCGCGGCTACAGCCTGATCCTCTGTAATACCGAAGGGGATCACAAACGGATGAACAGCAGCCTGGAAACCCTGCTGCAAAAGCGGGTGGATGGTCTGCTGCTGATGTGTACCGAGATAAAAGGCCCGTCAGCGGAGGTGTTCAGCCGCTATCCCCGTCTGCCGATGGTGATGATGGACTGGTCGCCGTTTGCATTCGGCGGGGATGTGATTCAGGACAACTCTTTCCTCGGCGGTGAAATCGCCACCAATCATCTGATCGAAAACGGTTTTACCCGGATTGCCTGTATTGCCGGACCGCTGGATAAATCGCCGGCGAAATCCCGTCTGGACGGTTTTTACCGGGCAATGGCGCAGGCCGGGCTGGATGTGCCGCCGGAGTATGTACTGGAAAGTGATTTTGAATTCAGCGGTGGTTTCAGTGCCATGAATCAGCTGCTTTCACTGCCGGTGCCGCCGCAGGCGGTATTTGCCGGTAACGATGCGATGGCGGTCGGTGCTTATCAGGCGATCTGGCAGAAAGGGTTGCGTATCCCGCAGGATATTGCGGTTATCGGTTATGATGATATTGACCTGGCTGCATTTCTCACCCCGCCGCTGACCACAATTCACCAGCCGAAAGATGAACTGGGCAAACTGGCGGTGGATAAGCTGCTGCGCCGTATGGATGACGCAGACGCGCCTTCTGATTTGCTGGTGCTGACCCCGGCACTGATAAACCGGGGCTCTGTTATCTGCGGTTAATGTGAGGCCGGGCTGTCTGAAGGGCGGGTTTTCTTCTTAATCATATTCCGCCCGTCAGTCCGGCTCAGGAACAGGAACACAAACGCCGACAGAATTGTCATCACCCCGACCGTTACAAAGGTCGCGTGGAAATTATCAACGATTGACCCCCAATCCTGAGACTCAAAATAGCGTAATACAGACGCACTCACCGCAATCCCGAAACTGATGGAAAGCTGCTGGGTCACAGCCAGCACACTGTTACCGGAACTGGCATTGTGCTCAGTCAGATCTGCGAGGGTAATGGTATTCATCGCGGTGAACTGGGTGGACATCGCCATGCCGAGAATAAACAGCGGCAGCACCAGCATGTAAATCGACATTCCCGGTGACTGGAAATAGAAAGAAGAAATGATTGCGCCGATCACCAGTGTGATTGCAAATAATGTCAGACGATAACCGTAGCGGCGCAGAATCTGCGTGACCGCCGATTTTGCCAGAATAGAGCCGATCGCCGTCGGTGCCATCATCATCCCTGCCACCACAGCGGGATAACCAAAACCAACCTGTAACATCAGCGGCATCAGAAACGGAATACAGCCGGTGCCGAGGCGCGTGGCAACGTTACCGGCGATCCCGACACTGAATGTCCGTGTGCGGAACAGACTCAGCGGAATAATCGGCGCAGAAATACGGCGGGCGTGCAGGGCATAGAAGGTCAGCAGCGCAAAACCGCTGCCCATCACCAGGAACGGCGTTGCCGCTGCCAGAGCATTATCCCCGAACAGATCCAGACTGACAGAAACAGAGACCAGCCCGGCACCGAGCAGGGCAAAACCGAGTGTATCAAAGCGGCGTTTCGGCATGGTGAAATCAGGCATATGGCGGATGGCGTAAATAATCCCCAGAATCCCGATAGGTATATTAATGATAAAAATCCAGTGCCAGGTGGCATAAGTCACCAGGATCCCGCCGAGCAGCGGCCCCAGCACCGGGCCGACCAATCCCGGAATGGTGACAAAGTTGAGAATCGGCAGCAGCTCGCTGCGCGGATAAGCCCGCAGCAGTGCCAGCCGGGCCACCGGCATCATCATTGCTCCGCCTATCCCCTGAATAATCCGTGACACCACCAGAAACGGCAGGTTAGGTGAAAAGGCACATAATAAAGAACCGAGAGAAAACAGAATCACCGCGATAATAAACACCCTGCGGGTACCGAAGCGGTCGGCCAGCCAGCCGCTGACCGGGATCAGCAGCGCCACTGTCAGTGTGTAACTGATAACAGCGGACTGCATCGCCAGCGGAGAGTGGTTCAGGCTTCTTGCTATATCCGGCAGAGCGGTGTTCAGAATGGTGGCATCAAGCGCCTGCATAAAGAACGCCATTGCGGCAATCCACGGCAGGCCCGCCATATTCCGGGCTGTTTTAAACATGTTTTCCCTTAATGCATTATCTCTGAATAGTCAGTAGTGTAACTATTACATATTCACACTTTACTCAACAACACCTGACATGCCTGACGGGCACGTTCTCCGTTCCCGTCGATAATGGCATCCACAATTTCTTTGTGGAGATCAATCTCAATAACCTGATTAGTGGTGATGGATTCAAAAAAGTTGTGATACACAAAATCGAATAAATTAGCGAAAGAGGAAAAGAACGGATTTCCGCACGCCTGATAAATAAGGTGGTGGAAGCGGTGATCAACGGTTATCCATTTATCCCGCTCAAAATGGGCGGATAATAAGGTCATCTCTTTTAACAGAAACGAGAGTGACTGCTTCTGATCTTTTCCGGCATTCATGGCGGCCAGTGCGCAAGCCTGGGGTTCAATCGCGGCGCGCAGCTCGCGGAAATACGTCAGTACCTGCCGGTGGTCTCCGCTGCTCAGCCACCACTTAATAAAGTCATGGTCGAGAAAATTCCAGCTTATCACCGGCATTACCCGTGTGCCGATGCGCGGGCGCGGTAAAACCATTCCTTTCGCCGCCAGCATTTTTACTGCCTCACGGACAGCGGTTCTGCTTACCCCGAACTGCTCCGCCAACTCAATCTCTCCCGGCAGAATAGACTCCGGCGGATACTTGCCGGATAAAATCTGCTGTCCCAGTTTTTCAGCCAGAAGATAAGACAGGTTCTTTTGTGACGCATTGAGTTGTTCTGAAAACTGCATTCTGATTCCTTGGCGTGATGCATTAACAAAGCGGGATAATGATATATAAGAAGCATTATGGGCATATTAATGACAAAACAGGCGAATAAAAGCTCAAATATACATGTTTTGTCTAAAAAAAACGCGAACAAACATTTTTTTCAAATAAACACTTGCGTGATCTCAGCGAGTGTCTATAATGCGCCCTCACTGACACGGAACAACACGCTGAGAGGCGCGCCGGCAGTAGAGGAAAGCGAAAAAAGTTGAAAAACAACGCTTGACTCAAAGGGGCTGGAAACGTAATATACGCAGCCTCGCAACAACGCAGAAGACCGGCAACGGCAGCGAAGGTTGCAATTGCTCTTTAACAATTTATCAGACAATCTGTGTGGGCACTCGCAGGACATATCACAAAAAATATATTTTTGAGAAGTCTTGAAGAGTGACCAATACAGCAGCTTAGCAATAAGCAGCAGTAAACAGTTTAATTCTTTGAGCATCAGACACTTTTAATTGAAGAGTTTGATCATGGCTCAGATTGAACGCTGGCGGCAGGCCTAACACATGCAAGTCGGGCGGTAACAGGGAGAA
>NZ_JBPIZE010000007.1:0-158249 GCF_051172335.1 Morganella sp. B601 | reverse complement strand
ACTGCTGCTTATTACTAAGCTGCTGTATTGGTCACTCTTCAAGACTTCTCAAAAATATATTTTTTGTGATATGTCCTGCGAGTGCCCACACAGATTGTCTGATAAATTGTTAAAGAGCAGTTGCAACCTTCGCTGCCGTTGCCGGTCTTCTGCGTTGTTGCGAGGCTGCGTATATTACGCTTTCCTCATTTGGTGTCAAGTATTTATTTTCAGACTTTTCACCTTGTTATCTCAGCGGACTTCGCGTCCTGTGCTGTGACAACGGATGCGCATTATAGGGAGTTTTCATCTGACCGCAAGGGGTAATTTATAAAAATGTGCTAACTGCTGATTAATGCAGCAAATCATCCTGTAATCGTCAGTTTTTTCAGCGATTCGAGTCCAAATTGCTGCAAAACAGGCAGTAATTTCTGTGTCGTTTCATCATCCCGCATGCAATACGCCACGTTTTTTTCAGCGGTTAAGTAATGAGGTTTCTCACTGTTATTGATTAACCACTGCACGCGGCGGGCAATCGCCGCCCCGGAATCCACCAGCCGGGTACCATCCGGTAATGCCGATTTTAATTCTTCGGCAATCAGCGGGAAGTGAGTACATCCCAGAACTACTGTGTCAGGCGGCTCTTTCATATTCCGCCACGGCGCAAGGATAGTTTCCAGGGCACCTGCCGGAATCGCCTCGCCGTACAGCTTGCGTTCCGCGAGTTCAACCAGTTCTGCCGATCCTAATAGTGATACCTGACACTCAGAAGCAAACCGGTCAATCAGTTCCCGGGTGTAAGCCCGTTTTACCGTTGCCCGCGTTGCCAGCAGCCCGACCAGGCCGTTGCGTGTCAGTTTCGCTGCCGGTTTAATCGCCGGAACCACGCCGACCACCGGAATATCAGACATTGCACGCAGTGCGGGCAGCGTAATAGTGCTTGCGGTATTACAGGCAATGACAATCACTGCCAGCGGATGCTGCTGAGCAATCTGACGGACAATCTTCGTCACACGTTCGACAATAAAGGCTTCGGTTTTTTCACCGTAAGGAAACGCCTCATTATCGAATGCATATATATAGTGGAGATCAGGAAGTAATTTTCTTACTTCCTGATAGACAGATAAACCGCCCATGCCGGAGTCAAACAGCAGCACTGTCGGGCGGGTTTTCGGATCAGAAGTTGTAGCTTCCTGTGAGGAAGTATTCGCGGCCAGCGGTTCGATAGCCATACGCAGTCTCGTAGTCTTTATCAAACAGGTTAGCTACTTTACCACGAATTGTCAGATGGTCAGTGATCGGATATGCAGCTGTGATATCAAAAATACTGACTCCGCCGAGTTTTTGCTTATTCGCCGCATCATCATAACGTTTACCGATATACTGATAGGTCAGCCCCATATCAACATCGGCCACCGTCCAGTCCAGCTGATATTTAACCTGCTGCTGTGCACGGCGCGCCAGACGCTTATCAGTCTCTTTGTCTTTTGCATCCAGGTATTGATAAGTCATCTGATGATGGAAAATCCAGGTATCAAATTCCCCTACCCACTCGACACCTTTGATTTTGGCTTTACTGCGGTTGATATAGGTATTCGGTGAACCCATTTCATAGTCAATCAGGTTCTTAATATCATTATGGTAGCCGGTCAGTTGCCAGGAAAGCGGCCCGGTATTTCCTTCCAGCCCTAATTCCCATTGTTCACTCTCTTCCGGTTTTAAATCCTTATTACCAACGATAGTTCCCCAGTCAAATGTCGTATTAGCATATAACTGCCCCAGCGTCGGTGCTTTAAACCCTGTTGCATAAGAACCGATAACCCGGTAACCATCAACAAACTCCCATCCGGCACTGGTTTGCCAGGTGGTATGCCAGTTAAATTCTGAATGATGGTCAGACCGGATGGCGGCCTCAAGAATAACCTTATCTATTTCCTGCTGCCCGGTCAGATATAAACCGGTATCAGAAATAGATTTACTGTCGGCTATCATTGCGGTGCCGGGTTCCATTTCCTGTTTCTGATAATCAATACCGGCATTGATGCTGCCATATCCGACACGGTAATTGTTACCCCACTGTGCAGAATACTGTTTTGAATTGTCCAGGGTTGCGCCATCACCATAGCGACCATAACGGTTATCATAGTTATAGTCTTTAACCCGGCTGTAGCTCATGATCAGCTGAGAAGAATAATCCCCCTGATTAAATGTGAGACCCGCATCATATGTCCGGTTTTCTAACTCACGGCGATCACTTGCCGGATCAGCGGGTAACGACCACATCTCAGATTTAAATCCGAAATATTTACTACGGTTATCATAACCATATGCACGTCCGTACACTGCAAACCGATCATCCAGTTTATGGTGCACATCCAGCCAGTAGGTTTTATTCATAAAGCCATAGTCACGGCCGCTTGGTGTGGCGTAACCGTCATAATCACGGCGGATATCAAATCCTTTAGAATAGGTATACGCCGCTGCGGCTGTCACACGGGTATTTTCACCAATCTGCTGCTGAGTGGTTCCGGTATAATTCTGATAGCCGTGTGAACCAATACCCGCTGTGATATTTGAGCCGATATCATCGCGGATAGTAATTATATTCAGCACACCACCGATGGCATCCGAACCATATACAGCAGAACGTGCACCACGGATATACTCGACCCGCTGTACAAGTGCCACCGGGAACTGATTCAGATCCGGCTGGCCGGAAATACCGGCATTATTCAGACGGATACCATCTATCAATACCAGTAAATGTTTTGCATCTGTCCCGCGAACCGATACTGTACTGTTCTGACCCAGACCGCCGCTCTGTGTCACATCAACCCCCGGTAACCGGCGCAGAATATCGACAACAGAATTCGACTGCCACTTATCTATCTCTTCACGGGTCACAACGGTTACCGGCGCCAAAACGGACGAAACCGGCTGCTGGAATCGGTTAGCAGAAACAATTATCTGATCATCATTAGTATTAGCAGAAGCGTTAAACGATAACGCGGAAAACACGGCCAGTCCGACAGCGGACAGCGCATAAGGCGAGGTCATTTTCATTTTTTCCTGAGCACCCACATATATATAAAGAGGATGCCACCCGTCTGCTTTGTAGCGTCAGCAGGTCGGACGACAAATCTTCGGCAGGTCTTCGGACTCAGGAGGGAACTACGTTATTCCCCGCAACGACTTCCCGTCATTTATAACAGTGTCATCGTGTTGCTTTTACCATTACCGCTGCGCGCCAGTTCCGGAATTTCACCGGATTCCCTTTTCATTCTTATGAAGAAACCGAATTATCATGCTACGATCCGGTTTTAAAACCTGTCCAGAGTAAGATATCTGAATTGTCGGGCGGGACACTTTATTCATAACCACACGAACAATTTTTGTGATCAGCAAAACGGATCGACGCGCCATGCATAACACGTTACCTATTGAAAATTATGAAGAACAACTTGCGGAGAAGGTAAGAAGTCTGCAAACAATGATGCAGCCTTTTCAGGCACCGGATGCTCACGTATTTGCGTCACCAGTTTCACACTACCGGATGCGCGCCGAATTCCGTATCTGGCATGAAGGGGATGACCTCTGGCATATCATGTTTGATCAGCAGACCAAACAGCGTATCCGGATTGATACCTTTCCGGCCGCGAGCCAGCTGATTAATGACATGATGCAGGCCATTTTGCCGTTACTGAAACAGACTCATCTGCTGCGTCATAAACTTTTTCAGATTGATTATCTGTCGACACGCAGCAACAAAATTATTGTCTCCCTGCTCTATCATAAAAAACTCGATGACAGCTGGACAGAAGCCGCCAAATTATTGCGGGCACAACTGCAGTCACAGGGTTTTGATTTACAGCTGATTGGCCGTGCCTCTAAAACAAAAATCATGCTGGATAATGATTATGTTGATGAAGTTTTACCGGTCGCAGGTAAAGAGATGATTTACCGCCAGGTTGAAAACAGCTTCACGCAGCCGAATGCTGCGGTCAATATTCATATGCTGGAGTGGGCACTTGCCGCGACAGAAGGTTCACAGGGCGATTTGCTGGAGCTGTATTGCGGTAACGGTAATTTTTCACTGGCGCTGGCGCGTAATTTCCGCCGCGTGCTGGCAACCGAAATCGCCAAACCGTCAGTGGCTGCCGCGCAATATAATATTGATGCTAACCATATCGATAATGTGCAGATTATCCGTATGTCCGCAGAAGATTTCACACAGGCAATGCAGGGCGCACGTGAATTTAACCGCCTGGCGGGAATTGATCTGTCCTCTTATGAATGCAATACCATTTTTGTCGATCCGCCGCGCAGCGGGCTGGATGCGGAAACCGTCAAACTGGTTCAGGGCTACGAGCGGATTCTCTATATTTCCTGTAATCCGGAAACATTATGTGAAAATCTGGAAACACTGAACCAGACACATGATGTCGTGCGGCTGGCGCTGTTTGATCAGTTTCCGTACACCCCGCACATGGAAAGCGGCGTTTTGTTGATCCGGCGCGGATAAGTTGTTACGTGTTTCCCCGGAAAGTTCTTGATCGTTGATCAGGAACTTTTTTACTTTATGAGTTTATATCAATTATTTCTTTATGATCTCCGGCTGGCGCCCCGGTTTTCTTGATTCATCAGAATGATCCACTGAGCCCGCTGATAAACGGTGAAAAATACATCATAAAGTGACATTTAAATCCTGTAAATATTCATTCAACGAATATTCATTACACTCATAACATTTCAGAGACAAAAAATAACCCTCACGCAATAGATTAACAACCCGCCCAAGGCTATTAAAAAAAACGTTTGCGGTAAATAAATATTTAACAATTTACTGTGAGCTGTTCCTGATATTAATTATTCTTCTGAATTTAAGGTCTTATTTTCATTTTCACTCCTCTATACTCGGCCATAAATAATCCCGTAACTTAACCGAAAGGTATTTTTATGTCTCTGAAGAAAATGACGTTAATTTCAGCCGCCCTGTTATTTGGTAGTTTTCAGGCAAATGCACACAATGTTTGGATTGAACAAACTGACGGCTCTGATTATGTTGTCCGTTTTGGTCATAATCCGACAGAAAAATATCCGGAAAATAAATTAAAACCGGTTCAGGCTGTAATGCATGACGGTAAAGTGGAAACCGTCAGTACCACCTTTAAAGATGGCGAAGCTTACTTTGTCATGCCTGAGAATGCGTCAATTATATTATTAGGTTACGACAACGGTGTCTGGAGTAAATTAAAGAATGGCCGCACCGTTGAGAAAAATAAAATTGAAGTACCGGATGCAGAGTTCAGTAAGAACCCGATTAAATTCAGCAAAAATATCGTTAAGTGGGATGACAATGCCACAAAAGTCTTCAATACCCCGTATGAGCTGGTACCGATGACCAAACCGGTGGCCGGTCAGGAGTTTGAGATCAAAGCCCTGAAAGATGGTCAGCCACTGGAAGGCATGAAAATCGCCAAAAGCGAAGAAGACCCGGGTGTGCTGACCAACAAAGACGGCCTGGCAAAATTCAAAGCTGAAAAAGGTGCCAATAAAGTTTACGCCGAATACAAACTGGATACACCGGATAATAAAGAGTACGGGTTCCAGCAGCTGGAATATGTTTTATCTTTTGACGCTGAGTAATTAAACGTTATGAAATCTGTTTATTTATTTGCCATTTTACTGATTAACGGGGTGCTGTTGGCAACAACAGCACAAGCTCACTCCATGCATGTGGTTGCACAGCTGGAAGGGAATGTGATCAGCGGCCAGTCTTATTATTCTGATATGTCTCCGGCAAAAGATACTTATGTCGGTACGTATCTGAAAGGCCATGAAGATGATGAAATATCCGGTAAGACCGATGAAAAAGGGTATTTTAAAATCGAAGTCCCGGCGACCGGTGATTATATTCTCTATGTTGAGGGTGATGAAGGGCACAAAGTGGAAACGGAAGTTCCGGTTATTTCCGCTGCAGCCAACACCGGCAGCAGTGATTCTTCTTCCGGCTATATTCAGATCCGCCAGGATATTGACCAGCTGAAGAATAAAATCTATCTGCAGAATATTCTCGGTGGTGTGGGCTATATCGTGGGTATTTTCGGTGTGATTGCGTTCTTCCGTGCCCGTGAATTAACAAAGCAGGCTGCTAAAAACGCCGCATAACAGGAGGAAGACCATGCATTTATCTGAAGGCGTATTACATCTTCCTGTTCTGGCCGGTGCCGGTGTGGTGGCTGCGGCCGGGGTTGCCATCGGCATCCGTCAGCTGGATACCTCGCGTCTGTCGCTGGCAGCCCTGTTCGGGGCGGCATTCTTTGTTGCCGGTACCATCCATGTGCCGATCGGGGTCAGCAGTGTGCATCTGATCTTAAACGGACTTGCCGGATTGTTCCTCGGCTGGGCGGTTTTTCCGGCATTCCTGATTGCCCTCGCGCTGCAGGTGCTGTTTTTCTCCTTCGGCGGCTTCGCGGTTCTCGGGGTTAACCTGTGTAATATCTCTATCCCGGCGCTGCTGGTCTATTACCTGTTCCGTAACTCCCTGCGTCCTGGGCTGAGTCAGGGGCGTCTGGTTTATCTCGGGGTAATGGCCGGGGTTATCGGTACGCTGGGTACGGTGTGTCTGACCTCGCTGGCACTGGTGCTCGACAGCGGTAAGTCTTATATCGATCTGGTCTGGCTGCTGTTTATCGGACACCTGCCGATTTTTGTCACCGACTCCCTGATCAGTGTGGGGATCCTGCTGGCGCTGGCCAAAATGCGTCCGGCTTCCCTGATGGTCAATCAGCCCGGACAGCATACCTATGGATAAATGGCTGCCCCCTCACCGGCGCCTGCTTCTTGCTGTTCTCTGGGCTTTTCTGCTCAGCGGTATCCGGCAGACCGACTGGCTTATTGCCGGTCTGTCGGGTGCTTTTCTGCTGTTTGTTGTCTGCCGCCGCCGTCAGTTGGGCCGTTCACTGCTGACGGTGCTGAAACTGAATATTTTTATCCTGTTTGTCTGGCTGACACTGCCGTGGAAAATTGAGAGTCAGGGCATTGTTCAGTCCCCGGCCGGGGTGTTTCTCGCCCTGCAAATCACGCTGAAAATGAATGCGATTCTGCTGTTTGTCTCTGCGATGCTGACAAACATGACAGATATCGACCTCGCGTGTGCGGTGAAACGTTATCCCCTGCCCGATAAACTGATAAAGCTGTTTATTCTGACGATCCGCTATATCGCGATTTTCAGTGAAACCAAACAACAGCTTGAAACGGCCATGAAAGCACGGGGATTCCGCAAAGGGATGAATAAACGGACATTTACCATGTTGTCCCAATTGGTCGCCCTGCTGCTGATCAAAGCCATGCACAAAGCGGAAACCACTGAAATGGCGCTGAAAGCCCGGGGTTTTTACGCGCGTCCGTCTTCTGTTAATATAAAAAGGTCTGTTAATGACGTCCCAAAATCCCCTGATTCAGGTCAGCAATCTGGTTGTCAGCCGCAACAATGCGCCGATAATTCAGGATCTGAGCTTTGAACTGAACGCCGGAGAACGGCTTTTTCTGTGCGGTGATATCGGCAGCGGGAAATCAACACTGCTGCACACACTGTTAGGTTTTATCCCGTTCACCGGGGATATTTCGGTTTTCGGTAAATCCCGTCTTTCCGAAGATGATTTCACAGAGGTGCGCGGCCCGCTGGGATTGCTGTTTCAGCATCCGGATGATCAACTGTTCGGCCCGGGTGTGCTGGATGATGTGATGTTTGGTCCGCTGAATATGGGGATGACACAGGATGCGGCGCGGGAACGCGCTTTACAGTGTCTGGAGATGCTGGATATTGTCCGGCTGAAAGACCGCGCTGTGACTGAGATTTCCGGCGGAGAGAAAAACTTCACCGCACTGGCCGGTGTGCTGGCAATGTCACCGTCTGTTCTGCTGCTCGATGAGCCGACCAACGGCCTCAATGAGAAAAATATTCAGCGTCTGGAAGATATTCTTACACAGCTGGATCTGCCGATGATTGTGGCCTCGCATAATCAGCAGTTTACACAGCGGATGGCGCACCGTGTGATCCCGTTCCCCTGCCACTCCTGAGCCGGATATAAAAAACCCCCGGCAGCAGTTGTCCGGCTGCCGGGGGTCTGTTCAGACGGATCGTAATCAGGCGTCCACAAATACCATTTTAAGAATAAACAGCAGTGATACCACCACCACACACAGGTTCAGCTCACGCCAGCGGCCGGTACCCAGCTTCATTGCGCAGTAAGCGATAAACCCTAATGCAATCCCTTCAGTGATAGAGAAACTGAACGGCATCATCACGGCAGTCACAAACGCCGGAACAGATTCGGTCAGATCATTCCAGTTTACCCGCACCAGGCTGGAGGTCATCAGCACACCGACATAAATCAGTGCTCCGGCAGTGGCATAGGCCGGCACCATTGATGCCAGCGGTGAAATAAAGATAGCCGCGAGGAACAGCAGGCCGACCACGATAGCTGTCAGGCCGGTACGCCCGCCGACAGAAACCCCGGAGGTACTTTCAATAAATGCGGTAACAGAGGATGTCCCCATCGCAGAACCGGCAACGGAGCTGATACTGTCCACATACAGCGCTTTTTTCATGTTCGGGAAACGGCCTTTTTCATCCGCCAGCCCGGCTTTGTCTGTTACGCCGATCAGGGTGCCGGAGGAGTCAAACAGGTTCACCAGCATAAACGAGAAGATAATCCCGGCGAGGGATAAATCCAGTGCGCCCATAATATCGACATGGCCGACAACCGAGGTGATCCCCGGCGGCACATCAAACACGCCCTTGTAGGTCACATCCCCGAGGAAAAGCCCGATGGAGGTTGTCACCACAATCGATACCAGCACTGCAGCGTGGATATTGCGCGCAGCCAGAATAGCGATAATAAAGAAACCCAGTGCACCCAGAACCACACTGTGATCGGTAAACTTACCGATAGTTACCAGAGTATCCGGGTTCGGCACAATAATACCGGCGTTTTTCAGCCCCATCATGGCGATAAACAGCCCGATACCACTGGTGATACCGACCCGCAGACTCAGCGGGATATGAGCAATCAGCCAGTAACGGATGCGCAGTAAGGTCAGGATAAACAGCCCGACTGCGCCCCAGAAAATTGCGCCCATCGCCACTTCCCAGGAGTAGTGCATCGCACCCACCACCACAAAGGCGAAAAAGGCATTCAGCCCCATTGCCGGTGCAACCGCCACCGGCAGGTTAGCAAATAGCCCCATTCCGATACTGCCGATGGCAGCAATCAGACAGGTGGTGACAAACACCGCTTTGATATCCATCCCGGCGAAAGAGAGGATCTGCGGGTTTACAAAGATGATATACACCATGGTGAGGAAGGTGGTCAGCCCGGCAATAATTTCTGTGCGGACAGTGGTACCGTGTTCCTGTAATTTGAACACGCGCTGGAGCAGGCCCTGATGAGAATCAGTGCCGGAAGTCGGAGTAGTCATGAATAAGAAGTCCCGGAAATTTGTTTTTTTCGGCTTATCCTACCGCATCATTTTCAAAAAGAAAACGTTTGCGTTTCATTGCGGGAAAATCCCGGCCATTAACTGTACCGGGATTGTCACTGATCAAACTTATGATGTACAGGCGGCCGGTTTTTCTGACAACTGTACCGGTTTCTCCCTGCCGCGGCCGAACAGACGGGCAAGCCATGACTGACGGGGCTGCCGCTGTAATGAATAACGGCGCATCAGGGCATTCGCACCCAGTTCCAGCCCGGAACACATCACAAAATAGATAAAAGCGACAAACAGGAAAATCTCTGTCGGGTAGACCATACTGCGGTTATTGACCTGAGACGCGAGGAACGACAGTTCCCCCACACCGACGATATAGGCCAGCGAGGTGTCTTTAATCAGCGCAATCCACTGATTAATAAAGGATGGGATCATCATCCGCAGCGCCTGCGGCAACACGATATGCCACAGCACTTCCCACCGGCTGAAGCCGAGAGACATCCCTGCCTGCCACTGCCCTTTGCCGATAGCCAGAATACCGGCCTTCACACCGTGGGCGATATAAGCCGAGGTCACCAGTGCCAGTGCGCAGACGACCGTAGTGATTTCCGGCACATCCACACCAAAGGCAATCGGCAGCAGGAAATAGACCCAAAATATCAGCATAATGATGGGAATAGCGCGGAAAAACCCGAGAAATGCCGCAAACAGGTTTACCCACCAGCCGCGCAGCATCGCCAGCATCACCCCGCCGATAGTTCCGAGTACCACGGAAATGGCTCCGGCAATCAGGCTGATCACCAGCGTCAGCGCCGCACCTTCCAGCGGACCGTCCGGGAAAGTGCCGAACAACAGGTATTCCCAGTTGTCACAAATTACGGAAAAATCCATCTTAATGCCCCTGTGCCAGTGCCCGTTGTGTCCGCCACTGCCCGAAGGCTTCCATTACGGCAATAATGGCGATATAGAGGATTGTCGCGACCCCGAAGGCCTCAAAGGTTTGTAAGGACTGACTTTCCACCTGACGTGATGCATAAGAGAGTTCAGCCACACCGATCGCCATAGTCAGGGACGAGTTTTTCACCACATTCATATACTGCCCGAGCAGCGGCGGCATGGCGATTCTGACCGCCTGCGGCAGCACCACATAACGCATGGACTGCCACGGAGTCAGCCCGAGCGCCAGCGCGGCTGATTTTTGCTGCCGCCCGATCCCGGCAATCCCCGCCCGTAATTCTTCTGCAATGAACGGCGCGGAATAGAGTGTCAGTCCGAACCACCCGGCGATAAATTCAAATGACGGCCATGCGAGTGTCAGCCCGGCCAGTTCAATTTCATGCGGCGTGTTCAGCCAGATTTTCAGCGCCTGCGGCAGAATTTCCCCGGAGGCGAAATACCAGAAAAACAGCTGCACCAGCAGCGGCGTATTACGGAATACACTGGTGTAAGCACTGACTAACCAGCGGAGCGGTGCGAGCTGACTGTCCCGCCCAGCCACCAGCAGAAAACCCAGCAGTGTCGCCGCGAGAATCGTCCAGAATGAGATAAGCAGGGTGATCACAAACCCCTGCCCCAGCCATTCCAGATATTCCGGCGCAAGTAAGTGCGCACTTATAAATTGCTCAAACATCCGCTAATCCCGTCTGTTACCGCACAAATGCAGGAAGCCTCACCGGAGTGAGGCCTGATTCAGAAAACACACTCACGTTACTTCGGCTGATCAGCCAGCGGAGCGAACTTAAATTCACCGCGCGGTTGTTCGGCTTTGGTGCCCGGACCAAACCACTGGTTATAAATCTGCTGTGATTTGCCCTCACTTTCGAGTTTCAGCAGGGTTTTGTTCACCGCTTCCACCAGACGGGTTTCTCCTTTCGGCGCCGCCAGCGCCTGGTATTCACGGGTCAGACTGAACGGAGAGAGTTCAAACTCCGCTTTTACTGACTCCGGCAGGTTACCGAGCAACCCGACCAGTTTGGCATCATCCTGCGTGATAGCATCGACGTTACCATTACGCAGTGCCGCGAAGGCCAGCGGGGTATCATCATAAGAAATCACTTTGGTGCCCGGATATTTCTCGCGCAGCGTCACTTCCTGAACCGTGCCTTTATCCGCACCGATACGCAGTTTTGCCACATCTTCCGGGGTTTTCAGCACGCCTTTGCGGGCAATAAATTTTTGTCCGGTCTGAAAATCAGGAATGGAAAAATCCACCTGTTTCGCACGCTCATCGGTAATGGTGAAGTTCGCCCCGATTAAATCCACTTTACCGGAGATCAGCAGCGGAATGCGGTTTGCCGGGTTGGTCGGACGCAGTTCCAGCTTCACACCGAGGTCATCGGCAACAGCCTGTGCAATATCCACGTCATAACCGGCCAGTTTTTTGGTCTGCGGATCGATAAATCCGAACGGCGGGTTGCTGTCAAAAACCGAAATACGGATCACCCCGGCTTTCTGAATATCATCAAGCTTATCAGCCTGTGCTGTACCACTTACTAATGCTAAACCGGCAAGCAGAGCCGGAACAAATAATGTCGGTTTCATACATACCCCTGGAATCAGTCACGGAAAACGTCAATTTGTGTAAATCACCATCTCACGCTATCAACTCCTGCTTAGTTCCTGAAATACTAAGAAAGAATAATTCCATAACTGATTGTTCTAAGATGAACACAAGGGCAGAGCCGCTCTCCGCAATAACAAGCTATTATCTTTAATTTATCCATTTTTATTAAAAAATTAATTACATTACTTATGATTATTTATTGAAATAAAATCATACGTTATCTTTTCTGCGGAAATATTTCCTGATCATTATAAGAAATGCTAAACGAACCATAAAGACGTTAATTAAAATTAATATCCAAAAGAAATTATTTGTCAGCAACCCGTTAATAAATAATCACATCTCATTATCTGTATATTTATCTTTCCATTATCACCAAAATAAAAAATGAAACCGAACTTATGAAAAAATACAAATCCTGAAAAGGAAAATTTATAAATTTTGACAATAATCACATATCTGTAAAATTAAAAATCAAGCACTGGTAAATATACCTAATGATTCTAGATTTAAAGAGACTGATTCTTATTAGTCTCTTTAAATGAAAATCCGCAAAAATAGCCTCTTATTTTTGTCAGTCTGGTATCTTATTTTTACCGGAGTTAACCATGTTAAAGAAAACGCTTATTACGGCATTAGTTTCTGCCGCCTTTTTTTCAGGCTCAGCGTCCGCGGTCACTGCTGCGGGCGGGATTATAAACATCACAGGTGCTATCAGTGATACCACCTGTACCATTAACGGAGGCAACAGCGCCGACTTCGCCGTATTATTAGATCCTATTACAGTAACGGATGCCGGGGTAACCGCAAATACCGTCATTACCAAAAATCAGAAAGCATTTACCATGACATTCTCTGATTGTGCACCCGCTTCAGTCCCGCCCGGAAGTAACCTGAAAATACATTTCGCGTCCCCTAACAATATATCGTCAACCGGAAACTACCTGATTAACGATACCGTTAATGAAGGGGATCCGTCTGTCGCGAAAAATGTCGGGTTCAGTTTATCGTCAACAACCGCACCGTCAGTGGCACTTTCACTGAATGCGGCGTATGACACCGGAGTGAAGGGAGATAAAACCGCTCCGGCATCGGATCAGGTGACATTAATTGCCAGTTATTACAAAACCAATACCTCTCCTGCAAAAGTCGGGCCTGTACATTCCAACGTGATTTATACAGTCTCTTATTTATAACCATTGTCAGACAGTCAGGCTTGTCAAAAAGCCTGACTGTTTACAGGGGAATATAATGAAACGCCGATTCTTTTTTCTGATGATGCTTATTTTATCCGCTAATGCCACCGCCAATATCGTGATTAACGGGACCCGGCTTATTTATCATGAAGAAAATGACAGTATTACTGTTCAGCTAAATAATAACAGCCAGACATCATCATTAGCCCAGAGCTGGACGGATGACGGTGACATTAATGCCACACCGGAAAACAGCAGTTCCCCGTTTTATGTTTATCCGCCGATTGTCAAAATAGACGGAATGCAGGGACAGCAGCTTAAAATAAAGAAAAATAATGAAAAACTACCGGATGACCGGGAAAGTGTCTTTTATCTCAGTGTGCTGGATATTCCGGCCACGCCCGCCAATGCCAAAGGAAAAAGTGTGTTACAGGTGGCCCTGCGGTCACGGATAAAGCTGTTTTACCGCCCAGCCGGGCTGACGGCAAATCCGGAAACGGTTATTGATAATATTCAGTGGAAGCTCAACGGTGACCATTTATCCGTCACTAATAATTCCCCGTATCATTTTACCATTGCGGCGGTCAATGCTAATGACAGCAGCCACACCTGGCTGGCCGCCTCCGAAATGATTCCGCCATTTTCTGAAAAACAATTGCCACTGAAAAATAAACCCGCAGCCCGTAATGCCTCAGTGACCTATGTGGATGATTACGGTGTGTATAAGTCGAAGAATATTACCTTCTGACGGACGATAATAACGTGAAAACACAACACTGCCTGCCGATTCTGATTATTGCCGGATTATGGAGCTATCCCCGCGAAGGCTTCACGGAAGAGTTCGATACCACCCTGCTGGCCGGTGAATCCGCTAAAGGGGATATTTCACGTTTATATCAGGAAAATACACTGCCGTCCGGCGATCAACTGATGGACGTTTATGTCAATAACACCTGGAAAGGTCAGTTTACCGTTGAAGTAGGGGAGCATAATAATGCCCTGAATTTTCAGCCGGAAGATATTAATAAGCTCGGGCTGAATCTTTCTGATGACGCGAAAACATTATCCGCAGAGAAACAGCCGGTTCCGGCAGATGATCTGACTTCCGGACTGACTTACCACCTGAATAAAAGTACATTACGGTTAGATTTGTCCGTGCCGCAAATCGGGGTAAAGACCGCCGATGCCGGTTATATTGACCCGGAATTATGGGATCACGGGCAGCCCGCCGTTATTCTCGGCTATAACGTTAATTACTATAACGCCAGACAAAAAAAGAATAACAAACAGAGCAATGACAGCTTTTTTGCCACAGTAAACTCCGGGCTGAACCTCGGTGTCTGGCAATTCCGCGATGAATCGGTTTATACCTCTTATTCCGGCGGACACAAAGGCTGGAAAAATAACAGCCGTTACCTTTACCGCCCGATCAGCCGTATTTTATCTGCGCTGACACTGGGGGATTTTTATACGCCACCTTCGCTGTTCGGCAGTTTTAAATTCAGAGGCGCATCACTGGGAACGGATATGAATATGCTGCCGCCGTCCGGCCAGGGATTCGCACCAATCATCCGGGGTGTTGCTCAGACCAACGCCCTCGTCAGTATTTACCAGAACGGCAATCTTATTTTTCAGGAAAACGTACCGCCGGGTGAGTTTATGTTCCGTGATATTCAGCCGACCGGCGGCAGCGGCGATTTCTCTGTCATTATTCAGGAAGCAGACGGACGGAAAGAATCATTTACCGTCCCCTTCTCCGCTGTACCCGATATGCTGAAAGAGGGAATTTATAATTACAGTCTGACCGCCGGTCAGGCCCGGCTGGATAATACACACTACCGCCCGGAGTTTGTGCAGGGGGAATTCCGTTACGGGCTGAATAATACCGTGACACTGTATACCGGCGGGATTACCGGAAAAGATTACCGCTCTCTTTTGGCGGGAAGCGCCTGGAATCTGCCGTTCGGTGCGCTTTCTGTTGATGTGACACAGGCGGATGCGGACTTTAAAACCGGCCGCAAAAGCGGCCAGAGCTACCGTATCGCCTACAGTAAGTTTGTCAGCACCACCTCAACCAACCTGACTCTCGCGACATACCGCTACTCCACCGGGAATTTTTACAGTTTCACCGATGCCATCTATCAGCAGGATAACTACCGGGCGTGGGATGCTTACCGTAATGAGCAGGAAAACCTCACCGATAACACACCGCGTCAGATACCGGATCTGATGACGATGGATGCCATGCGCGGCGCACGCGCTAAAAATACCTTCACCGTGAATTTAAATCAGTATCTGGGCGAGAACCGGGGGGTGATTTATATCTCCGGCACACACCGGGATTACTGGAATTCCGGCGGCAGCAACCGGGAATATCAGCTTGGATATTCAAACAGTTATAACGAGATCAGCTATACCGTGTCTGCATCACGCACCCGCAATTTTGATGATAAAAATGAAACCCGGTTTTACCTGAATGTCAGCGTGCCGATTTCTGTTTTCGGTAAAAGTGCATCACTCAGCAGCGGTATTTACGCCACCGATTCCCGTTATCAGCAGGCGACCGTCAGCCTGAGCGGCACAGCCGGTAAAGATGATTTGGTTAACTACACGCTGACCGGCTCAAACCAGAACGGCGGCAGTAACCTGGCGGGCGCGAACCTTACTTACCGCAATCCGTACAGCACCCTGTCCGGCTCATTCAGTGAGGGGAACGATTACCGTCAGGCGGGCGCCGGGGCAAAAGGAACTATCGTCGCTATCCCGGGCCACATCGCCGTGTCCGGTGACACCGGCAATACCTATACCATTATTGATGCCCCGCAGGCCGGTAACCGGATGGTGAATTCGGATAAAGCATCCCTGACAAACAGTGATGGTGTGGTGCTGATGACACAATCCGTCCCTTACCGCGCCAATTCTTACACCCTGTCAGACACAGAAAAAAGTTCAGGTGCCGAAGTGACCGGCAATATCGGCCAGGTCAGCCCGTATAAAGGCGCGGTCAGTTATATCCGTATGGAAACCGATCCCCGTCAGACCTTCATTCTGCAGGCAGCACGGGAAAACGGCGGCACACTGCCGTTCGGCACAGAAGTGACCGATGAGCAGCATCAGCCGCTGGGGTATGTCGGGCAGTCGGGGCTGCTCTATCTGAAAAGCGGGCAGTTGCCGTCATCGCTGATCATAAAACTGACGGCAGACGGAAAACAGCAGTGTGTTATCCGCAATCCGGTGGTCACCCCGGATAAAAACCACAATATCTGCCGGTAAAAGGAAACAATGATGAAAACATCCGCCGCTGTATTACTTTTATTCCTGACGGTGATAAGCAGCCGGGCGGCTTATGCCACCTGCTCTGCAACATCCACCCAGACAGCACCGGCCGTGATACTGAATCTTTCCGCTGATTTGATCGGCTCCACCACAACCGTATCGAAAGTATCTCAGACCAACTTCAGCGGCCCGTTCACCTGTACTGCCGCGCTGCCCCTTTTCCCGAATACCATCGGAATCGACTCTCCTTTTAATGGCCGGACAGCCACAATCGGATTTAATAACGGCGCACAACTCGTCAATATCACCCTGACGGCTCAGACAACAAAGAGTGTTTCCGGCCTGGCAGCAGGTACTCACAACGGGACAGAACTCAATACCGGTTTCACACTGCGTTTTGATCTCGTCACTACACCAACCGGTAACTACACCAAAGTCCCGGGTGATACAGTGACGATTACACCAGTCATTTTTGCCTCTGATGCCACCACCCTGGGGCTGGTAGGCTGGCTGGCCGCGCTTGTCAGTAAGATTTTACAGTTTTTACTGACACTGCAATGGCCGGCTGATCCGAATGATATGTTTTTGCAGCCGGTGCAGATTACCTATAATCCGCCGGTGACCACCTGCACCTTTACCAATGCCGGGCTGACCGTCAATCTGCCCCTGATGAGCATCAATGCCGTTAAAACCACGGATAAAGCCGGATACACCCCGTTCCGGCTCAATTTTACCTGTGGCGGCCTCCTCCCGGGTAACACCGCGTCCCGGGATATTGCCATGTTCCTGTCGTCGTCCAATTTACAGCCGTCCGATAAAACCGTGCTGACCAATACCGTTTCCGGCGGTGCGGGCGGTGTCGGCTTCAGGGTGGTGAAAGCCAATAACCTCAGCAGCCCGGTGCAGTTTTCTGACAGTGCCAATGCTCAGGGCAGTGCCACCAGCATTTTCACTGCCGCCAAAGGCAGTGCGGTTTCACCGGCTTTCTCTGTCGATCTCGGCGCGTATTACTACCCCTACAGTCCGGGCACAGTGACACAGGGAAAAATGAGCAGTTCCGCGACTCTGGTTTTTTCCTACAACTGAACCGCCGGAGGACACGATGCGGACAGGCATTCTAATCATTCTGCTCCTGTACATGCAGGCGGTATGCGCTGGTGTTGTCATCAATACCACGCGGGTAATTTTTCCGGGCAATCAGGAAAATACAGAGATCCAGCTGACCAACAGCGGGGAAATGCCGTCACTGGTACAAAGCTGGGTGGATGAGGGGGACATCAATTCCTCGCCGGAAACCAGCAGTGCCCCGTTTATGGTGGTACCGCCGGTGACGCGGTTAGCCGGGGGCGGCGGACAGCAGCTGAAAATCCGTGTTCTGAAAAACAATCTCCCCCGCGACCGGGAATCGGTTTTTTATCTCAATGTAGTGGATATCCCGGCGAAGACAGCTACCACCGGTAATACCCTGCAATTTGCCCTGCGGACACGGATAAAGCTGTTTTACCGGCCGGATGGCCTGCCGCAGCTGCCGGATGCGGTCCCGGAACAGATTTCTGCCTCGTTATCAGGAGAAATGCTGATACTGAAAAACCCGGCACCTTACTATTTCACATTATCCGCGCTCGTCTCCGGCGGAGATAATCCGCCGTCACATATCAGCACTGTGATGCTCGCCCCTTATTCAGAGAGCCGGGTGGCATATACAGGGCAATTATCTGCAGGAGAGTCCGTCACGCTGATCAGTATTAATGATAAAGGACGCAATGTGCGGACAGAGAAAAAACTACATTAAAATACATGCCAAATCCGGGAATAAATAAAACTCCCGGATTTGATATAAATGAAAAATAGTTTGATTGCGGGTATAAAGTTGTTAAAGGTTAATTTTGGCTCCTATCATAACCATAGTATTATTATATCCTCTATCTCCCACCTGAACGCCAACATCTCCCCATAAATTCAGATATGAGTTTATCTGTCCCTCAGTACCCAGTTTAATTTCACCAATATTTTTTGCACCTGCCCGGGTGATACGGATATCATCCATTTTCACACTGTAATTACGGGTGTTATGTAACCAGTTCATTTCAACGAATGGTTCAATATTATCGCCTTTATTTATTTCAGTCTTTATATACGTACGTAACCCTAAGCTGGTTTGAATATTACCCTCTCCGTCACTGCTGACATAAGTACCATTTGATTCTCTGTGATTATCCGCTTTCACATTCATCCATGTTAACCGCGCCCGGGGCTGAAAATACCATTCCGAGGTATTATGCCCCTCTGAAAACTTATTTACCGGAAGAACATAACCTGTTTCAAATGAAGTAGTTACACCTTTGGATTTATAAGATTCACTTGCCAGCCCTTGTCCGTGTACATGATTATGGAACCAATTATATTGCAGCCAGACATCAGTATATAAGCCCGATTTATCCTCATTCGCGAACCATGAACCATAAGTACCAATGCTATAACCATTGATATCCCCCTCAGAACTATAACCGGTGAGTGAAGCATGTGTTTTATTGTGATTATGACCGTAACCGGCCATAAGTCCCCAGGATAAGCGATCTGCACCGTCTGTGCTCCATTGCGCGATATCCCCGCCGAGTTGTACGGCATAACTGTTACTTCTGGTTTTCAGCTGATTACCACTGTCACGCCAGCGGTTATGATTTCCGGTATTACGCAGCCACAGACCGATTACTTTCTTTTCACCTGTCAGTGCATCCGTATATTGAGTTTCCCCGGGGTGGTCATGCAGACTAATATCGAACATAGCATTAGCCGCAGCTATATTAGCGATATAACTGCCACTTTCCGGACGGGTAATATGGACCTGTTCAAGATCATCCGGTGTATTCTGTTCACTGGTAAGATACCAGTTTTTAGCATTTTCCTCCTGACCACGAACCAGTGAATAATCATAAGCACCGGCAACAATACGGCCGTCACGGGTAAAAATACCGTCAGACTCCCCGTTTACCGTGATCAGCTCAATACCATTCAGCGTTTTATCACCTTTACCACCGAGATTATTCACGCTGACATAGGTATTACCTGCTGTATTACCATTAACAACAAGTTTATCCGTCAGTGAATTATCATCACCTAATACCGCATTAAAATTGAGATGACCATCAGCACCGGTGTAATTACCATCGACAATTATTGTGGTACCAATAGCAGAACCATCAACTGACAAGAAACCGCTGTTCTTAAAATTACCCATTCTGACAATATGAGAACCGTCACCTTCAGTAATGATAATATTACCGGCTGAATCAATATCGCCCGCTGAAGCTCCGTGCTCCATCAGCATATTACCGCCGGTACCGACCGTCGTTGAATCTGCCGCTGAAGCACCATGATGTAAAATCAGCCACCCTTCATTATTAACTACCGTATTATCCGCCGTTCCTCCGAGAAAGACTTCCAGATACCCACCACCATTAATAACACTATTTACAGATTTCCCGCCATTAGTTATTTGTTGAAGCCCTTGATTATTAATGACAGTATTTGATGCAATACCATTATTTCCGACATACTGGATCCCACCTTCATTAATTACGGTCTTATCCGCATGTGCAAAATAAGCCCCGTGACCTGCACCGGTGACCTTTTGGTATCCGCCATTATTGATAGTGGTATCCACAGCGTCACCGAATACCCGTTGTTCACCGCCATTAATGGTAGTTCCCGTTGCCAGAGAGTTATGTGAAACTGACTGAAGTCCGCCTTCATTAATCAAAGTGTTATCCGCATGTGCAATAGCACCATCACTGCCATATAAATGCTGGGTTCCGCCATTTTCAATAACGGTATCATTAGCCGTACCCGAACTCAGGATATTTTGCTCACCTCCGTCATTAATTTTCGTACCGGTAGCAATACCGTCAGCAAATACATCCTGAACACCGCCATCATTGATAACTGTATTATCCGCATGCGCAAAGCTGTCCTCTGATCCGGTAACAGTCTGATATCCGCCATTATTAATGGTAGTATCTGCAACAGCTTCTCCGGCATTTACATTTTGTGTATCACCATTTTCAAGTACTATATTTGATTCATTTCTGATATGAACAGCAGAGATAGCATTTTCAGACAAAAGGAGGCTGCAAATCAGTAAAGAAATATATTTTATATTCATACTATTTTAACTGAGGTTATAGGTTATATATGGAATTAATGAAAATACACACTATACTTTCATTCAATATTATCTTGTTTTTCTGTCCGGAAAATAGCGCCACCCCGAACATAAATAACAATTAATTATACATGTCCTGATAGAAAATCAGCTTCTTCTATCGTTTCGGTATACTACCCGCACTCCCTCAGCATGATAATGTTTATTTTTTTATTTAATCAGAATTTAATTCTGATAAATTCACAATGCACTGTATTTAATATATAAATTATAAAAAAACACATTATAACTTATCAATAATAGAAAATTTGATATAATTTATTGATATTTAAAGAATTACTAAATAGATATAACTAAATGTGGTAATCAGAATATATGACCCAAAGACAAATGAGCTGAAAAAACAATAATCGCCATTAGCGATCTATCGACTTAAATATATTCACCAAACAAATAAATATAATCTAAAATAATAAACCCCGGAGTTAACTCCGGGGTCAGGCAAAAATAAAACAGAGACGAATCAGGCAGATATTAGTCAGGTCATGCCGGCTTTCCATTGTTACTGCCGCTGCCCGCAGAAACTTCAATCACGTGCTCGCCGAGCAGGATACGTTCCACATCATCCCCTTTCACATGGCGGAAATCCTGTCCCTTCACATAGTAGAAGATAAATTCACAGATATTCTGGCAGCGGTCACCGATACGCTCGATAGAGCGGGCACAGAACAGCGCGGTCAGAACACTCGGGATAGTGCGCGGATCTTCCATCATATAGGTCATTAACTGACGGACAATCCCCTCATATTCCTGGTCTACTTTCTGGTCTTCACGGTAGATACGGATAGCTTCCTGAATATCCATACGCGCAAAGGCATCCAGCACATCATGCAGCATCTGGATAGCATGGCGGCCGAGGGATTCCAGGCTGACCAGCAGCGGCTGATGCTGCTGTGAAAATTTTTCCAGCGCGGTTTTGGCAATTTTATCCGCCACATCCCCGATGCGTTCCAGCTCGGCGATAGTTTTGGAGATCGCCATAATCAGACGCAGGTCGCTCGCGGTCGGCTGGCGTTTGGCAATAATGCGGACACAGGCTTCATCAATCATCACTTCCATGATGTTGACCTGCTTGTCACCGGCGATAACCTCACGCGCCAGGTCTTCGTCCTGGTTATGCATGGCGGTGATCGCTTTGCTGAGCTGCTCTTCCACCAGCCCGCCCATTGTCATCATTTCTGTGCGGATATGCTCTAATTCAGCATTAAACTGCCCGGAAATATGTTTATTGTGATTCAGATTTTCCATGATTGTCTCCGCATCAGCCATAACGACCGGTGATGTAATCTTCAGTTTGTTTCTTACCCGGGGTGGTAAACAGGGTATCAGTATCACTGAATTCAATCAGTTCGCCCAGATACATAAACGCAGTGTGGTCAGAACAGCGCGCCGCCTGCTGCATGTTATGGGTGACAATCACCACGGTGTATTCCGATTTCAGTTCACTGATAAGCTCTTCAATACGCCCGGTGGAGATAGGATCCAGTGCCGAACACGGCTCATCCAGCAGCAGTACCTCAGGACGGATAGCAATTCCGCGGGCAATACACAGACGCTGCTGCTGACCGCCGGAGAGGCTGTAGCCACTCTGATGCAGTTTATCTTTGGTTTCGTTCCACAGAGCTGCTTTGGTCAGCGCCCACTGTACCCGCTCATCCATCTCGGCGCGCGGCAGTTTTTCAAACAAACGGACACCAAAGGCAATATTGTCATAAATAGACATCGGGAACGGCGTCGGCTTCTGGAACACCATGCCGACTTTGGCGCGTAATAACGCGATATCCTGGGTATCGGTCAGAATATTGGTGCCATCCAGCAGGATCTCCCCCTCCGCCCGCTGTTCATTATACAGCGCGTACATTTTATTGAAGGTACGCAGCAGGGTCGATTTCCCGCAACCGGACGGGCCGATAAAGGCCGTGACTTTATTTTTGGCGATATCCAGCGAAATGTTTTTCAGCGCGTGGAACTGGCCGTAATAGAAGTTCAGATCACGAACCTGAATTTTGCTTTCGGTTACGTTTTGAATTTTACTCATGACTCTCTCTCATTCATCCGCAGTCATTTAATCAGTGCTTTTTCTTCGCAAACAGCACACGCGCCACGATATTAATTAACAGCACACACAGTGTGATCAGCAGGACACCCGCCCAGGCCAGACTCTGCCACTCCGCAAACGGACTCATGGCAAACTTGAAGATGGTGACCGGCAGGTTGGCAATCGGCTGCATCAGATCCGTACTCCAGAACTGGTTGGAGAGGGAGGTAAAGAGCAGCGGCGCCGTTTCCCCGGCAATACGGGCAATCGCCAGCAGCACCCCGGTGATAATCCCGGAGACCGAGGCTTTCAGGGTAATCGCTGAAATCATTTTCCATTTTGGTGTGCCGAGGGCATACGCCGCTTCGCGCAGGCTGTCCGGCACCAGACGCAGCATGTTTTCCGTGGTACGGATAACAATCGGGATCTGTAACAGTGCCAGGGCAATCACCCCCGCCCAGCCGGAGAAGTGCTGCATCTGCATCACCACGATGGTGTAAACAAACAGCCCGACCACAATCGACGGTGCGGATAACAAAATGTCATTAATAAAACGGGTAACTTCCGCCAGCCAGGACTTGCGGCCGTATTCCGCCAGATAAATCCCGGCAAGAATACCCAGCGGTGTCCCGATAACAGTCGCCCATAAGATCAGCAGGCCGGAACCGACAATAGCGTTCGCCAGACCCCCGCCTTCGGTATTCGGCGGCGGTGTCATTTCGGTGAACAGCGCCAGCGACATGCCGTCCATCCCTTTGGTGACGGTCGAGAACAGGATCCAGATTAACCAGAACAGCCCGAATGCCATCGTGGACATGGATAAAAACAGAGCAACGCGGTTTTTCTGACGGCGCCAGAACTGGCGTTTCTGCCGTGCGCTGATATCCACTTTCGGTTGTTGAATATTCATTTCAGCCATCTCAGCGTCCCTCTTTCTTATTCAGACGCATCACCATAAATTTGGAGATAGCGAGGACGATAAAGGTGATGACAAACAGAATCAGCCCCAGTTCCATCAGTGCCGCAGTGTGCAGCCCGGATTCTGCTTCCGCGAACTCGTTTGCCAGCGCCGAGGTAATACTGTTGCCCGGCATATACAGCGAGAAGCTGTCCAGCTGATAGGTGTTACCGATGATAAAGGTCACCGCCATGGTCTCCCCCAGGGCACGACCCAGACCCAGCATTACGCCGCCGATCACCCCGTTCTTGGTGTACGGCAGCACAATCCGCCAGATCACCTCCCAGGTGGTACAGCCGATGCCGTAAGCGGATTCTTTCATCATCACCGGCGTCTGCTCAAATACATCACGCATCACCGAGGCAATATACGGAATAATCATGATGGCGAGGATAACGCCCGCCGCCAGGATCCCGATCCCGAAGGCCGGACCGGAGAACAGCTCGCCGACAATCGGGATGCTCGACATCACCTCGCCGACCGGCTGCTGGAAATAGGTGGCAAACAGCGGGGCAAAGACAAACAGTCCCCACATGCCGTAAACGATACTCGGAATAGCGGCTAACAGCTCGATCGCGATACCCAGCGGACGGCGCAGCCAGTTCGGTGCCAGTTCTGTCAGGAACAGTGCAATCCCGAAACTCACCGGGACCGCAATCAGCAGGGCGATAACCGAGGTCACGATGGTGCCGTAAATCGGTACCAGTGCCCCGTACTCTTCCGCCGGCGGGTTCCACTCTTTATTCCATAAGAAACCTAAGCCGAATTTTTCAATGCTCGGCCATGACGCAATAATCAGTGAAATAATAATTCCGCCAAGTAACAATAGCGTAATCAGCGCTGCCAGTTTTACCAGAGCACTGAAAAGTTGGTCGCCGCGTTTGCCTGGTGGTTTCATTGCCGTTTTCAGTTCGGCCATAGTCGCTTCCGTTTTTACACAGATCCCCCCGGTGCGGGGGGATCAATTACTGATAAATCGTTACTTCATCATCTGCCGTATCAGTACAGCGGCTTGCCGCTGCTGTCTTTGACACTGGTTTTCCATGATGCACGGACCTGTTCAATGACTTCTTTCGGCAGTACAGCGTAATCCAGTTTTTCTGCCTGCTCACCGCCATTCTTGTATGCCCAGTCAAAGAATTTCAGTACTTCCTGACCTTTGGCAGCATCTTTCTGATTGGTGTGAACCAGGATGAAGGTGGTGGAAGTAATCGGCCATGCATTCGGACCCGGCTGATTAGTCAGATCCTGAGCGAAGCTTTTTGACCACTCGGCTTTACGTGCTGCGTTACTGAAGCTTTCGCCGGTCGGGGAAACCGCATCACCATCCGCAGAAATCAGCTTGGTGTAAGCCAGTTTATTCTGTTTGGCATAGGCATATTCCACGTAACCGATAGAGCCCGGCAGACGCTGAACGAATGCTGCGATACCGTCGTTACCTTTACCGCCCAGACCAACCGGCCAGTTAACGGTAGAGCCTGCACCGACCTTCTCTTTCCAGTCAGGGCTGACTTTTGACAGGTAGCTGGTGAAGACGAAAGAGGTACCGGAACCATCCGCACGGCGGACAACCGCGATATCCTGATCCGGCAGCTTAACTGACGGGTTCAGTTTGGTGATCGCCGGGTCATTCCATTTTTTGATTTTACCCAGGTAGATATCACCCAGGGTTTTACCATCGAGCACCAGTTCACCGGACTTCAGACCCGGCAGGTTGACGGCCAGCACCACACCGCCGATCACGGTCGGGAACTGGAATAAATTATCTGCGGCCAGTTTATCTTCGGACAGCGGCGCATCTGACGCCCCGAAATCAACGGTATTGGCCACAATCTGCTTCACACCGCCGGAGGAACCAATCCCCTGGTAGTTAACTTTGTTACCGGTTTCTTTCTGGTAAGTATCAGCCCATTGCGCATACACCGGCGCAGGGAATGTTGCACCCGCCCCGGTCAGACTGGTCGCGGCAAATGCAGAAAATGCAGAGAGAGAAAGTGTCGCTGCCATAACAGTGGCTACTGCGGTACGCATCGGTTTCATGATCCCTCCTGACGGGATTTATAGATAATGACGATAAACGTTGTATCTGGTTAATGTCGGAACATGAGGGAAAATAGGACAATCTGGTGACAATAATATGTAGGTTATATGACAGTTTTATGACACTGCAGGTGCGCGGGGACACAAAACCGGAAAAATGACGGGGAAACACAAAAACGAGGCAAGGCTGTAATTTTATGATTTTATTGATATTAAAAGTAAAACCCCTGAGATAATTGCTTACCGCAGGGGTTTATGACAGTCATATGACGATGACATGCTGCTGTCATAATAATTAATCATCTCTGTCATCCGGCAGCGGCAGCATCACGCGGATACGGAATCCGCCGCGCTGACTGCGGCCGACATCAATTTTGCCGTCATGTGCATCCACAATCCGGCGCAGAATTGCCAGCCCCAGCCCGGTACCTTTATTACTGCGCGCTTTTTCACCCTGTACAAACGGCTGGAACAGATCCGGAATATCGGCCTCGTCAATACCGTTGCCGTCATCTTCCACCTGGAACCAGGCGAAATGCTCATCACTGCCGCTGCTGACACGGATCCAGCCGTTGCCGTAGCGGGTGGCATTAACCAGCATATTGCCCAGTGCGCGTTTAATCGCAATCGGGTTACCGGTGAGATAAACCGGCGCCTGAATAACATCATTCTGAAGTGTGACATCCGAGTGGATGTGCGCTTCAATCACCTCATTGAGGACGGATGTCAGTTCCAGATGCATCATCTCCATCTCACGGCCGGTGCGCAGATACGCCATAAACTGCTCAATGATACCATCACACTCTTCAATATCATTGTTGATGGATTCCGCCAGATAATCGTCATCCGGGTTCATCATTTCCGTTGCCAGGCGGATGCGGGTCAGCGGCGTGCGCAGATCATGGCTGACACCGGCCATCAGCACAGTGCGATCCTGCTCCAGCGTTTTGATATCTCTGGACATCTGGTTAAACGAGCGGATAACTGATCGCACTTCTGCCGCCCCGGCTTCCCGTACCGGAACCAGCGGGCCGCCGGTGCCGATCTGCCGGGCTGCGGATTCCAGCTCGGTCAGCGGACGGTTCTGATAGCGGATAAATACCCAGACACCTGCAAAGACAATCAGCAGAAAGGCAAAAATATAACGGAAGACCGGCGAGAACTGATCCTGACCGATTTCGGTCAGCGGCACTCTCACCCAGACATCCGGGGCAATATAGGAGTTCAGCCACAGCACGGGATAATCACGGCTGACTTCCAGCCGGACATCCGCATAACCGTCCAGATAATGGCTCATCTGTTTACTGAGGGATTCAAAATGACGCGCCCAGCGCAGTCCGCCCTCATCGGCTGTCTCTTCGGTAAAAAAGGTAATGCCCAGCTCTTCATAAATTTTCTTACGCAGCGCCGGAGAAACACGTACCGCGGTTCCGTCCTTCAGCACCATCTCTTCGCTCATCAGTGTGCGCACTTCATAGGCCAGCACCCGGTTAAACTGCTGCAGGCTGGGCATCACAATGAAATTCACAACGGCCAGATAACTTGTTGTTATGGTTGCAAACAACAGAAAGATGACCAGAAATAACGAACGCGAAAAGGTGCTCCTCGGCGAGAACCGCAGCCGCTTCATGCCTTGTTGCCGTCCGGAACGAACACGTAACCCAGTCCCCATACGGTCTGGATATAACGCGGATGTGTCGGATCTTCCTCAATCATGCGGCGCAGACGGGAAATCTGCACATCGATTGAACGTTCCATCGCACTGTACTCACGGCCGCGCGCCAGGCTCATCAGCTTATCGCGGGACAGCGGTTCGCGCGGGTGTGACACCAGCACTTTCAGCACGGCGAACTCACCGCTGGTCAGCGGCATGTTTTCATCTTCGTGGAACATCTCACGGGTGCCGAGGTTCAGTTTGAACTTACCGAACTGAATCACCGCATCATCCTGGGATGGTGCACCCGGCAGTTCATTCGCCTGACGGCGCAGCACCGCACGGATACGCGCCAGCAGTTCGCGCGGGTTAAACGGCTTCGGAATATAATCATCCGCACCAATTTCCAGCCCGACGATGCGATCCACTTCTTCCCCTTTCGCCGTCACCATAATGATCGGAATCGGGTTATTCTGGCTTCTCAGACGGCGGCAGATAGACAGCCCGTCTTCGCCCGGTAACATCAGATCCAGGACAATAAGATGGATAGATTCACGCGTCAGCAGGCGATCCATCTGTTCCGCATTCGCGGCGGTACGGACCTGGAAACCCTGCTCACTCAGATAGCGCTCAAGCAGCGCACGCAGACGCATGTCATCATCAACGACAAGGACCTTATAACTTTCCTGCATGTTTGACTCCCGGGTTCATTTTTTCATGCAACTCTTCAGATTAATTGTGCCTATTCAGCAATCGGCTGATAGCGGATAGACAAAATGACATAATTCACTTCACCGTCAGGTGTTATTACCGTTACTTCATCATCCGCCTGTTTTCCGATTAATGCCCGGGCCACAGGGGAATCAACAGAAATCCATTTCTTTGCCGGGGAAAATTCATCGGATCCGACGATGCGAAAAGTCTGAATTTCTTCATCATCATTTTCCAGTTCCACCCACGCCCCGAAAAATACTTTTCCTTCCTGGCGGGGATCCGGCTCGACTATCTTTAAGTTATCCAGACGTTTTGAAAGAAACCGGACGCGTCTGTCTATTTCACGCAGACGTTTCTTTCCGTATATATACTCGGCGTTTTCCGAGCGATCCCCCTGTGCAGCGGCTTCTGACACTGCCTGAGTGACCTGCGGACGTTCTGTTTTCCAGAGATATTTTAACTCCTGATCCAGCGCATCCCATCCTTCACGGGTAATCAGGTTACTTTTTGCCATATGTTACCTAAACAAAAAATAAATTATTTAAATAAATTGTAATACTAAATGCATTTTCTGAAAGATAACAGCTATGCATAATTCATTTATATTACTTTATATCGGCTGGTAATTCCCGTTTTGAACACGTATAACTGTCCCCTGAAATTTTTTTACGTCAATTTATCGCAGCCGGAAAGAATATCATGATGAATGAATCTCTGAGCCAGATTATTGCCGGTGAACTGAATGCGCAAACCCGCCAGGTCACCGCCGCGATTACCCTGCTGGATGAGGGAAATACCGTCCCTTTTATCGCCCGCTACCGGAAAGAAGTCACCGGCGGCCTGGATGATACTCAGCTGCGTCAGCTGGAAACCCGTCTCAGCTACCTGCGCGAACTGAACGACCGCCGCCGGGCCATCCTCAAATCCATTGAGGAACAAGGCAAACTGACCCCTGAACTGGCGGGAGCGATTAACGGCACGCTCAGCAAAACGGAGCTGGAAGACCTCTACCTGCCTTACAAGCCCAAGCGCCGTACACGCGGACAGATTGCGGCGGAAGCCGGTCTGGAGCCGCTGGCAGACACCCTGTGGCAGGATCCGTCACAGGATCCGGAAACCCTCGCCGCCACCTATACTGACAGCGAAAAAGGGGTTGCCGACACCAAAGCCGCCCTCGACGGCGCCCGCTACATCCTGATGGAGCGTTTCGCGGAAGATGCCGGTCTGCTGGGGAAAGTCCGTGATTATCTGTGGCGCAATGCGCATCTGGTTTCCGTTGTGATCAGCGGAAAAGAAGCGGAAGGCGCGAAATTCAGTGATTATTTCGATCACCATGAACCGATTGCCAATGTCCCGTCACACCGCGCCCTGGCGATGTTCCGCGGCCGTAATGAAGGAATTCTGCAACTCTCCCTCAATGCTGACCCGCAGTGTGAGGAGCCGCCGAAAGAGAGCTATTGCGAAGAATTAATCCGCGATTACCTCGGCGTCCGCTTTAACAATGCCCCGGCGGACAGCTGGCGCAAAGCGGTGGTGAGCTGGACATGGCGGGTCAAGGTGCTGCTGCACCTGGAAACCGAGCTGATGGCCGCGCTGCGCGAGAAAGCAGAAGATGAGGCAATTAATGTCTTCGCCCGCAACCTCAGTGATCTGCTGATGGCGGCACCGGCCGGGATGCGTGCCACGATGGGGCTGGATCCGGGTCTGCGTACCGGGGTGAAAGTCGCGGTGGTCGATGCCACCGGTAAAGTGCTGGCCACCGACACCATTTATCCGCACACCGGCCAGACCGCCAAAGCAGCGGCGTCCGTCGCGGCGCTCTGCCTGAAATACCATGTGGAGCTGGTGGCGATCGGTAACGGGACGGCATCCCGTGAAACTGAACGTTTCTTTGCCGATGTGCAGAAGCAGTTCCCGGATATCAAAGCCCAGAAAGTGATTGTCAGCGAAGCCGGCGCCTCCGTTTACTCCGCGTCAGAACTGGCAGCGGCAGAATTTCCGGACCTGGATGTTTCACTGCGCGGTGCTGTTTCTATCGCTCGCCGGTTACAGGATCCGCTGGCCGAACTGGTGAAAATCGACCCGAAATCCATCGGAGTCGGCCAGTATCAGCATGATGTCAGCCAGACGCAGCTTGCCCGTAAACTGGATGCGGTAGTGGAAGACTGCGTAAACGCCGTCGGTGTTGACCTCAATACCGCGTCTGTTGCCCTGCTGACCCGCGTTGCCGGGCTGAGCAAAGTGATCGCACAGAATATTGTTGACTGGCGTGATGAAAACGGCCGTTTTGCGGATCGCAAACAGCTGCTGAAAGTCGCGCGTCTCGGTCCGAAAGCCTTTGAACAGTGTGCCGGGTTCCTGCGTATTGCCGGCGGTAAAAATGCGCTGGATGCCTCCACCGTTCACCCGGAAGCCTATCCGGTGGTGGAAAAAATCCTGCAGGCCACACAGAAAACCCTCAGTGACCTGATGGGTAACAGTGATGTGCTGCGCAACCTGAAAGCACAGGATTTTGTCACTGAACAATTCGGTGTGCCGACCGTTTCCGACATCCTCAAAGAGCTGCAAAAACCCGGCCGTGACCCGCGTCCGGAGTTTAAAACCGCTACCTTTGCCGATGGTATTGAGACCATGAATGATTTACGTCCGGGCATGGTTCTGGAAGGTGCGGTCACCAACGTCACCAATTTCGGTGCTTTTGTCGATATCGGTGTTCATCAGGACGGACTGGTGCATATCTCCTCGCTGGCCAACCGCTATGTGGAAGATCCGCATACCGTGGTCAAAGCCGGGGATATCGTCAGTGTCAAAGTGCTGGATGTGGATATCGCCCGTAAGCGTATCGCGCTGACCATGCGGATGGATGAAGAGCCGGAAACGGCAGCCCGCCGTGGTGGCGGCAGCAGCGATAAACCACGGGCGGAAAAACGCCAGAACAGCCGCCCGGCCCGTAACGGTAATAATGACACCTCTGCCGGTAACAGTGCGATGGGTGATGCCCTCGCCGCGGCATTCGGTAAGCGTAAGTAATTCCCCCTGTTATCATGTACGCGGCAGCTCCGGCTGCCCGTACATTCCTCTCCTGTTAGTCGCGTATTGCGTTAACCAGTCGTAAAAATTGTTATTAACGTAAATCAATACGTGAAATATCTGCTCTCAATTGTTTTATACACCGGATATCTTGATGTACATCAAACTTTGCTGGTTAATTTTCGGGCTAAATAGGTAAAATATTGTTGGTTATGATTTGCATTTACAGTATCAATTAAATTTGTAAGGGATATTTTTCTGCCAAACTGTTCATGCGATAATCATTTGCAATATCATTCCTGTTTGCATGGTTAACCGGAGCCTTTATGACACTTCAGCCACAACACAGTTATAAAATTCTGGGCTTTTCCGGGCAAATCAGCCCGGCATACCGTCAGAAATTATTGTCTCTGGGCATGCTGCCCGGCTCTGTTTTCCGGGTGATCCGCAGCGCTCCGCTGGGCGATCCGATCCAAATCGAAACCCGGCACGTCAACCTGATGCTCAGAAAAAAAGACCTGGCGCTGCTGATGCTTGATGACGTGCAGGCGTAATCCGCCTCACATCCCGCGCTGACTCACTCTTTTCCCTCTGCCGCCGGCAGAGGGGTTTGTATTTATTGATTGGCATACGACACTATGAAAGCACTCACCCTGGGACTCATCGGTAATCCCAATTCAGGGAAGACCACGCTGTTTAACCAGTTAACCGGATCCAAACAACGCGTCGGCAACTGGGCCGGTGTGACCGTGGAACGGAAAATCGGTTACTTCACCACGCCGGAACACAAAATTGAGCTGGTGGATTTACCCGGCACCTATTCACTGACCACCATCTCTGAACAGACATCCTTAGACGAACAGATTGCCTGCCACTTTATCCTCAGCGGTGAAGCGGACATGCTGATTAACGTCGTCGACGCATCCAATCTCGAGCGTAACCTGTATCTGACGCTGCAGCTGCTGGAACTGGGTGTTCCCTGCATTATTGCCCTCAATATGCTGGATATCGCCGATAAAGCGAATATCAATATTGATGTTAAAGCACTGTCAGAGCGCCTCGGCTGCCCGGTGATCCCGCTGGTTTCCACCCGCGCGTCCGGTATCTGTGAGCTGAAAGCCGCGATCGACAAACACACAATGACACCGCATGAAGTACTGGTGAACTATCCGGCGGCTCTGCTCGACAGTATGAACACTCTCGCACAGTCGATTCCTGCGGAAGAGTTCAGCGCCACACAGCGCCGCTGGCTGGCACTGCAAAGCCTGGAAGGGGATATCTACAGCCAGGCACGCGCCGGTTTTACCCCGGAGCATGTGCAGTCTGTCCGTGACGCGATGCAGGCACAGCAGCAGGAAGAGCCGGAACTGGTGATTGCGGATGCCCGTTATCAGACCATCGCGGATATCTGCGAAACAACCATTGATAACAGCCATTCCGAGCCGAATAAACTGACCGCCGCGATGGACAGAATTGTCCTCAACCGCTGGCTGGGTGTACCGGTATTCCTGTTTGTGATGTACCTGATGTTCGTGCTCGCCATCAATATCGGCGGGGCATTGCAGCCGCTGTTTGAAGGCGGTTCGGAAGCTATTTTCATTAACGGGACACAATGGCTGGGGATGACCCTCGGCTTCCCGGACTGGCTGACCATATTCCTCGCCCAGGGGGTCGGCGGCGGTATCAACACCGTGCTGCCGCTGGTGCCGCAGATCGGGATGATGTATCTGTTCCTCTCTTTCCTGGAAGACTCCGGTTATATGGCCCGTGCCGCGTTCGTGATGGACAGACTGATGCAGGCGCTCGGACTGCCGGGTAAATCCTTCGTGCCGCTGATTGTCGGTTTCGGCTGTAACGTACCGTCCATTATGGGTGCCAGAACCCTGGATGCCCCGCGTGAACGTCTTATCACCGTCCTGATGGCACCGTTTATGTCCTGCGGCGCGCGCCTGGCTATCTTCGCAGTTTTCGCTGCTGCCTTCTTCGGCAAAAACGGCGCGAGCATCGTGTTCTCCCTGTATATCCTCGGGATTGTGGTGGCTATCCTCACCGGTCTGCTGCTCAAACACACCATTATGCGCGGCGAAGCATCACCGTTTGTGATGGAACTGCCGGTGTATCACGTACCGCACATGAAAACCCTGTTTATGCAGACCTGGCAGCGCCTGAAAGGCTTTGTGGTGCGTGCGGGTAAAGTGATTATTGTCGCCAGTATGGTGATCGGTGCACTGAACAGCTTCAGTTTCTCCGGTAAACCGGCGGACAGCATTAATGATTCTGCACTGGCCTCAGTCAGTAAAGTGGTCACTCCGCTGCTCAGCCCGATTGGTGTCACCAATGATAACTGGCAGGCGACTGTCGGCCTGATCACCGGTGCGATGGCGAAAGAAGTGGTGGTCGGGACACTGAATACCCTCTACACCGCTGAAAGTATCACCAACGAACCGTTTGATCCGGAATCCTTTGATTTATGGGGAGAACTGGGTGATGCGGTAAATGAAACCCTGGATTCCTTGGCGGAAACCTTCACGTTCGCGGCATTATCCAACCCGATTGAAGCCAGCAAAGGCGACGGCGAGATGGACGGCGGTACCATGGGCACGATGGCCGCGAAATTCGGCTCTGATGTTGCTGCTTACAGCTATCTGATCTTTGTGCTGCTGTATGTACCGTGTGTCTCCGTGATGGGGGCTATCGCCCGTGAAACCAGCCGCGGCTGGATGACCTTCTCCATCCTGTGGGGTCTGAACGTGGCTTACTCACTGGCCGCCCTGTTCTACCAGGCCGCCACATTCAGTGCCCATCCGGGCAGCAGTTCAGTGATTATCGCTGTAGTGGTGATTTTCAACCTGATCCTGTTTGCACTGCTGCGCCGCACACGCAGCCGGGTGAATCTCAGCTTCCGCCGTGATGCACACAGCCGCTGTGGCGGCTGCTCCGGCAACGAGTGTCACTGATAAAAGGACACGGACATGATCAGCCTGATCGCAGTACGTGACGCCATTGCACTGAACGGCCGGGCAGATGCCCGGCTGCTCAGCCACCAGTTGAATGCCCCGGAAGCCCTGGTCCGGGCCATCATGGAAAAACTGGCTGCCATGGGAAAAATTGAAGCGGTGGATGTCAGCAGCTGCCTGAGCAGCAGTTGCAAACAGTGCCCCGAAAGTCAGGGCTGTGACACAAAGGTGTATCAGATTCATTCATAACGATTATTTTTGACGATAATTCTGCTCCGCGTTATAGTGCAAAAAACAATCAGGCCGCCAAAGGAAGACACCGAATGAATCAGACAGCCAATACAACACCGGGAGTCGCCGTTAAAACATCAGGCTCTTCTGAGGGCAAAGTCTTCAGCGCCGCATCACTTAAAGCACGCCTGGCACAGCGTAAAGCTGAAGGCCGCAGCTGAATCCTTCATCTGAATCAGAATTCGGCAAAAGCCGGTTAGTTATTAAACTGACCGGCTTTTTTCTGATTACCGGCCTGCAAACCCCGTCAGTACCTCACAAAACTCATCCGGATGTGAAATAAACGGTGCATGGGCGCTGTTGCGCATAACAACAGACGGTGAGGACGGCAGTTGCTCATCCAGCAGTGACGCGACTTTACGCGGCACCAGGCCGTCGAGATAACCGTAGATCCGCAGGAACGGCATTGTCAGAGACGGCAGTCCGCTGCGCAGATCGGCGGTTCTCAGAATCTCCAGCCCGGCATTCAGTACCGCCACATCCGGCATCGGCTGTTCCAGCACCACTGATTTCAGTATGCGGGCATCCTGGCGCGCACTTGCGGTTCCCAGTGTCTGCAGTGCCAGAAAACGCTCGACAGTGCGCTGAAAATCCGTCGCCAGCTGATGCTGAAAGCCGCTCAGTACCGTCGGTTTAATCCCCGGCCACCCTTCCTCTTCCTGTGCACCAAAACAGGGTGAAGAACAGATTGTCACCAGATGACTCACCGCCTGCGGGTAACGCAGTGCAATATCCGCAGCCACCAGCCCGCCCAGTGACCAGCCCGCCAGCACCGCATTTTCCGGCATCTGCGCGAAAACGGTATCCGACATCTCCGTCAGTGACATCTCTCCGAATTCCTGACTACGCCCGTAACCCGGTAAGTCAACCTTATGAATACGGAAATGCGGTGCGAGCCGCAATTCAATGCTGTTCCATACTTCGCTGTTCAGTCCCCAGCCGTGTAACAGCACAAGATCGCGCGAACCCTGTCCGCTCTGCTGCCAAAAAAGCGTTGCCATCGTTATTGTTTCCTTATTTATCCGGAGGGAAGACGGATGGTTATTATTGAGAATTACTGCCTGCTGTGCAATCAGCCGCTGGCAATTGCCGCACACGGTATCTGCGGATTCTGCGAGCGGGGGCTGCCGGATATGCCGCCGGTCTGCCGGCGCTGCGGCCTGCCGCTGGTGACACCGGAGCCGGAATGCGGCCGCTGTCTGCAATCCCCGCCGCCGTGGCAGAGCCTGCTGGCCGTGACCGGCTATCAGCCGCCGCTGGCGGCCCTGGTTCACCGCCTCAAATACAGCGGACAGACCCACATTGCCCGTGCACTGGCACGGCTGCTGCTGCGCCGGGTGCTGGCGGATTACCGCGCGGGAGAGTGTCCGAAGCCGGATCTGCTGCTCAGCGTCCCGCTTTACCGTTACCGGCAATGGCGGCGCGGGTTTAATCAGAGTGATCTTATCATCCGCCCGCTGGCAAAATGGCTGCGCTGCCCTTATGACAGTTCCGGCCTTATCCGCACCCGTGCTACACTGAGCCAGCGGATGCTGTCCCGCACGCAGCGCCTGACAAACCTGTCCTCTGCATTTGCCGTCACCCGTGATGTCCGCGGACTGCATATTGCGCTGACCGATGATGTCATCACAACAGGGGCGACTATGACAGCGCTGTCTGAATTGCTCATTCGTGCGGGTGCGGCGGCAGTCCGGGTGTGGTGCCTTTGCCGCACCTTGTAGTGAACCCGCAAATGGGCGTATTATAACCAACCGGAACAGTCAACTATTTTTGGGCAATGTTATGATTACTATTACTGACGCTGCGCAGGCACATTTTTCCAAACTGCTTGCCAACCAGGAACCCGGCACACAAATCCGTGTTTTTGTTATTAACCCGGGCACTCCCAATGCGGAATGCGGAGTCTCTTATTGTCCGCCTGATGCTGTGGAAGCGACCGATACCGCGCTGCCGTTTGAGCAGCTGACCGCTTATGTTGATGAACTGAGCGCGCCGTTCCTTGACGAAGCCGTGATCGACTTCGTGACCGATCAGCTCGGCTCTCAGCTCACCTTAAAAGCCCCGAACGCCAAAATGCGTAAAGTGGCGGATGATGCCCCGCTGATCGAGCGTGTCGAGTATGTTCTGCAATCTCAGATCAACCCGCAGCTGGCCGGGCACGGCGGCCGTGTTTCCCTGATGGAAATCACGGACGAAGGCTATGCCATCCTCCAGTTCGGCGGCGGCTGTAACGGCTGCTCCATGGTGGATGTCACCCTGAAAGAAGGGATCGAAAAAGAGTTACTGAATATGTTTGCCGGTGAACTGAAAGGCGTTAAAGACCTGACTGAACATCAGCGCGGCGAACACTCTTATTACTGACAGCGCTGTCTGCTGACAGTGCTGTACCGGCCGGATATCGCACGGCCGTGATAATACACTGCCCGGTTATCCGCCGGGCAGGTTTCCGGCGGTGCTCTGTCACCGCTGATATTCACCTGCATACGAAAAATCATTATGGAACAAATCCGCTTAATCACACCGGATACGGCGTATGAACTCTGGCAGCAGAACGGGGCTGTCCTGGTTGATATCCGTGATCCGCAAAGCTTCCGGGCCGGTCACACTGACGGCGCATTTCACCTGACAAACGACACCGTGAATACCTTCATGGATCAGACAGATTATGATCAGCCGGTTATGGTCATGTGTTACCATGGGCACAGCAGTCAGGGCGCGGCCCAGTATCTGCTTAATGTCGGCTATGAAACGGTATACAGCATCAACGGCGGCTTTGAGGCCTGGCTGCGCAATTACCCGGACACAGTCAGGTCACTTGCTTAACAACGGACAGCTATATGGTTTATCTGATCACCATCGCCAACCCGCGGATTGCCCAGTCATTTATTGATTATATGGCCGCGCGGGATATTGAGCTCACTATGCGTGCCACCCGCGAAGGGCGCGGTGCGGAATTGTGGCTCGACGACGAAAGCAAGCTGGCACAGACACAGGCTGAGCTGGAAACCTTTATGCGTGATCCGATGAACAAACGCTATCTCGCCGCCAGCTGGGAATCCGGTGAAACCGATTCCCCGTTCCGCTATCCGGCCTCTCATGCCTTCAGTAACCTGGTGACCCCGGCCGGACCGCTGACCATCACCATCACCGTACTGTGCGCACTGGTTTTTCTGTGGATGCAGATAAGCGGTACTGACGCAGTGATGGACTATCTGGCCTGGCCGCAGCCTGACCAGCAGGGTGAACTGTGGCGGTGGGTAAGCCCGGTGTTCCTGCATTTCGGCCTGACCCATATTCTGATGAACCTGGCGCTGTGGTGGTATCTCGGCGGTCAGGTGGAAAAACAGCTCGGCAGCGGACGGCTGCTGGTGATCACCCTGATTTCTGCTCTGGTCAGTTGCTGGTCGCAATCCTTTTTCAGCGGCTCATCCTTCGGCGGCCTGTCCGGCGTGGTTTTCGCGCTGATCGCTTATGTCTGGTACACCGGCGCGCGCAATCCGTCCGCCGGTATTTATCTGCCCGCCGCCATGATGGTATTTTCGGTATTATGGCTGGTTATCGGTTACTTTGATTTATTTGGTACAATGCCGATTGCAAACATGGCCCATGCATCCGGTCTCGCGACCGGCCTGCTGATGGCGGTATGGGATAACCGCCGCCGGACGGCCTGAATAATAATGAAAATATGACATCACCGCCGCATATCACGGCACAGACCTGAATATGCGCGGTACTGACCTGACCGGGGGATTTTGTGAAACAAACACAGCGTCATGATGCTATCGTTGAGTTAGTCAGTAAACAGGGCTATGTCAGCACAGAAGAGCTGGTCGAGCACTTTAAGGTCAGTCCGCAGACCATCCGCCGTGACCTCAATGAACTGGCGGAGCAGAATAAAATCCACCGTCACCACGGCGGGGCGGCACAGCCGTCCAGTTCGGTGAATGCCGCCTATCATGAGCGTAAAAGCATGTGGTCGGATGAAAAACGCCGGATTGCCCGCCGTGTCGCGGCGCTGATCCCGGACGGTGCCACACTGTTTATCGATATCGGCACCACACCGGAAGCGGTCGCGCATGAACTGCTGGAACATAAGAATCTGCGCATCGTCACCAATAACCTCAATGTCGCCACCCTGCTGATGGCAAAAGATGATTTCCGGCTGATCCTGGCCGGTGGTGAAGTCCGTTCCCGTGACGGCGGCATTGTCGGTGAGGCCACGCTCGATTTTATCTCTCAGTTCCGTCTGGATTTCGGGATTCTCGGGATCAGCGGTATTGATACTGACGGCTCCCTGCTGGAATTTGATTATCACGAAGTCCGCACCAAACGGGCAATTATTGAAAACTCCCGCTGTGTGATGCTCGTGACCGATCACTCCAAATTCGGCCGCAACGCCATGGTCAACCTCGGTAATATGGGGCTGATTGATTGCCTGTTTACCGACAAACGCCCGCCGGAAAGCATTATCAAAATCCTGGACGAACAACAGGTGCAGCTCGAAGTCTGCTGATTATCTCTGCCCGTGCCACCGCCCGGTGGCGCGGCTTTCCCCTCTTTTCCCTCTGCCGTAATTCATCACTCTTTATATGGATATGATAACAAATTGTTATCCGTGTCACGGAGAACGTTTTTTTATGTCCGGAATGTTGGAATATCGTTCACATTGCACTATTATGAGCGATAACGAACATTAAAGAACAAATGTGGTCATGCGGGAGTGAGGATGGAAACGAAAGATTTGATCGTTATCGGGGGCGGAATCAACGGTGCAGGTATTGCCGCTGATGCAGCCGGACGCGGGCTGTCTGTGCTGATGCTGGAAGCACGGGATCTCGCCTGTGCCACCTCATCGGCCAGCTCAAAACTGATCCACGGCGGATTGCGCTATCTCGAACATTATGAGTTTCGTTTGGTGAGCGAAGCACTGGCTGAACGCGAAGTATTATTAAAAATGGCGCCGCATATCGCCTTCCCGATGCGTTTCCGTCTGCCGCATCAGCCGCACCTGCGCCCGGCGTGGATGATCCGCGCGGGGCTGTTTCTGTATGACCATCTAGGTAAACGCACCACACTGCCGGGCAGCCGCGGCCTGACTTTCAGCACTGCCTCCCCGCTGAAAGCAGAGTTTAAAAAAGGCTTTGAATATTCCGACTGCTGGGTGGACGATGCCCGCCTGGTGGTGCTGAATGCACAGGAAGTCGTACGTCAGGGCGGCGAAGTCCGCACACGGACAAAAGTCACCCGCGCATGGCGCGAAAACGGTTTATGGCAGGTGGAAGCGGAAAATGCCCTGACCGGCGAAACCCTGCGCTGGCAGGCAAAAGGGCTGGTCAACGCCGCCGGACCGTGGGTAAAAACCTTCTTTGATGACGGATTACAGCTCAAATCCCCTTATGGTATCCGTCTTATCAAAGGCAGCCATATTGTGGTACCGCGCGCTCACGACGAGCCGCAGGCCTATATCCTGCAAAATGAAGATCACCGCATTGTGTTTGTTATCCCGTGGATGGATGAATTTTCGATTATCGGCACGACCGATGTGGAATATCACGGCGATCCGGCAGACGTTAAAATCGATGATAACGAAATTAATTATCTGCTGGATGTGTATAACGACCACTTCCGTAAAACCCTGACCCGCGACGATATCCGCTGGACATACTCCGGCGTGCGTCCGCTGTGTGATGATGAATCGGACTCGCCGCAGGCGATCACCCGCGATTACACGCTTGATTTGCATGATGACAACGGACAGGCGCCGCTGTTATCAGTCTTCGGCGGCAAACTCACCACTTACCGCAAGCTGGGTGAACACGCGCTGGATAAACTGGCGGCCTACTATCCGCACGCCGGGAAAGCATGGACAAAACAGGCGGTACTGACCGGTGGTGAACTGAACGGCCGGAGCCGTGACGGCTATGCCCGTGTGCTGACAGAACGCTGGTCATGGCTGCCGAACGGACTGACACTGCGCCTGGCCCGCACCTACGGCAGTCAGACAGAAAAAATTATCGGAGATGCGCAATCCCTCAGCGACCTCGGGCAGTTATTCGGCCATAACCTGTATGAAGCCGAGCTGCGCTATCTGGTACAGCACGAGTGGGTGATCACCGCAGAAGATGCGCTCTGGCGCAGAACCAAACTGGGAATGTGGCTCACACAGGAAGAACAACTGCAGGTGGAGCAGTGGCTCCGCCGGGAAGAGCAATAACGGAAACGAAACAGACCGGCTCACAAAGCCGGTCTGTTTTTTTATCGCATCAGCGCCGGGATTCCAGCGCCATCCGGACAGCCAGCCCGGCCAGTACAGTCCCCATCAGCCAGCGCTGCACCACTTGCCAGAACGGGCGCCCCGTCATAAAGACAGCCACCGAACCCGCCATCAGAATAATCAGTCCGTTAACTGTCAGACTGATCATAATTTGTATTGTTCCGAGCGCCAGAGACTGCACCAGCACACTGCCATGCCCCGGCACAATAAACTGCGGCAGCAGCGATAAATACATCACCGCCACTTTCGGGTTCGCCAGGCTGGTCAGAAACCCCATGGTGAACAGTTTTTTCGGCTTATCTTCCGGTAAATCCCGCACCGAAAATGCAGAGCGTCCGCCCGGTCTGACCGACTGCCACGCCAGCCAGAGCAAATATAATGCTCCCGCGATACGCAGAGCGTCATAGGCGTAAGGAACAGCAAAAAAGAGTGCTGTGATACCAAATGCCGCACTGAGCATATAAAAAATAAATGCCAGGCCGACACCGGCAAGAGAAATATATCCGGCCCGCCTTCCCTGACAGAGGGAACGGGAGATCAGATAAATCATATTAGGGCCGGGCGTTAATACCATTCCCAGTGCAACCAGAGCAAATCCGAGCAATGACGTCAAATCAGGCATAATGCACTCCATGACAGATAATGCATAACAGATTATAAGATAATATATTGTTTTTACAGGATATATAACCAGCCGGAACAGATGATCATTGATTATAGCCGGAACAAAAAAAAAGCAGCAACGATATAATTCAGTATGTATTAATAACGTGGGTTACTGCACAAAATCGCAGGCACAAAAAAAGCGCCTTCATTTCAGCGCTTTTTCCGGGACCGTCTGTTCTCAGTGAACCTGTGACGGGCTGAGCAGCTGATAAATGGTATCCGGGGTATATTTCTCACCGGAAAAATAGATATTCCAGTCAGTCAGCATCTCTGTATTCAGAGGATACACACCGCCCTCTTCCATCTCTTCAACATAAAACGGCTGGTTGATCAGTTTGCCGGTAAACACGTCATTATCCAGTGTTTCCGGGATAAACCACATGTGCTCCAGGTCATCCTCATCCCCGTACGGAATGCCGCATTTGACCATAAACACCCACGGATGCTCATCCTCTTCATCACGGGCTTTTTTACCGAATAATCCGCCGAGCAGACCTTTTTTCGTTTTGACCACCGGCTGCCCGTATTCCGCAAACATCTGGGCAAAATAGTGCCAGCGCAGGCGGGCTTTTACCGCCATTTCATAGGTTTCACTGTTCGGGCGGTAAAACATAATGGCGGCATCGTCGTCGAAACCACGGAAAAATGTCTGTAACACCGGCGAACTCTCGTTTACACGGAACAGCATACAGGACGGATGGTCATGCTGATCGTCGCGATCTCCGCGATCGCCGAGAAATTCATTTTCCGGCATATTATCGTGAGAGTAATCGATCTCTTCGAGAGGTTTCAGCTGGTCGATCGGGGTATTTTTGTTGATCTGGCGGATCCCTTCCTGATACGGCAGCGCCACAATATATTCCAGCTGTTTTTCCGTCTGGCCGCACAGCATTGGCTCATTAAACAGCACTTTACCTTCATTAAGACTCTGCCCGATAAAACTGCGCAGCAGATCAGGAATGCCGTAGTACGCATTAATGGTATGCGGCAGCAGCAGTTCCACTTCCGGGATCCCGCAGCGCAGCAGGCCGTGTGTGTGGAACCAGTACATGGTCGGCGGGGAATTTTCCGTGTCATAGATTGCATGAATGGTATACAGAGATTCAATGTTCAGCTGCACGTCGTTTTCCAGCTGAAAATTGAGCCACTCACGGGTAAAACCGCGCCCGGCTGCCGAGATATCGATACCCAGTAATAAATCCGGCACCAGAATCTGTACCATCTTCAGCTGATACCGGTAACTTCGCAGCACGTCATTCTGTAAAAGGCATTCAACATAAATGTCCTGCTCAGTCTGGTTGACTTCGGCCAGCAGTCCGGCTGACAGCGGATCGGTTGAATAGTAAGGATTGATTTCCAGTTCCGGAGCCCGCGGTGCCAGTGACACCAGAAACAGCAGTTCTTCATCACCGTAATGACAGGTGTAATAAAAGCTGTTCTCATCATGTTCCGCGTATTCAATATCACCCTGTGTGAAAAAGGTTTGTGATGCCAGACGCTCTTCTAACTCTGCCAGGTTGAGCCGCGAGGGAGAGAATGCCACTACCTCCGACGTCATCCTCTTACCTTTACCTTCCGCAACCTCAAGGTAATATTGTTTTATATCCATCGGTAATGCCTTTATCCGCTCTGAGTTGTGCTGCTGTACTGTAATAATTTCCGGCTTAACGCTCCTTCCGGGGAACATGAGAACTTCGGGCGTCAATTATATTCATTGTGGTAACAATAACCTCCGCTTTTGTCCCGGTTATGCAAAACGGACAACGGCAAAAAATGAATATGCTGAAATTAAACTCATTTGTTCATACGTATAAGTACCACATTTTGTATGCGGAGTTCATTCAGAATAATCCACCTATTATTCTGTAAATATACATTTTGACCAAAATCGTACGTCCGGGAGCAAAAACGGCTATAATCCGGTCAATTGCCCGCCCTGTTCTGAGGTATGAAAAGTTGAATAATAACAAAAAGTTAACGATTACTGTTCCGTTACCTGAGCCCTATCATACAGCGGATTTTCTCGCATTTCATTTACGTGATAATCACCATGTGGCCGAAGAGGTCACGGAAAACCGGGTGATGAAAGGGATTTGCCTGCACAGCCATCCTGCGTTACTGACGCTGGAAATCAGTTCAGGAGAAGCACGTGTCACCCTCAGTACTGACGGTCCCGGCCCCCTGCCGGAAGACGAAGCCCGTATGCATTATCTTGCCCGGCATATGCTCGGTCTGATCCAGCCGGTTGAGGAGTTCGAGACACAGTATCATAATCACCCGCTGGCCGGTCCCCTTATCCGGCAACAGAAAGGGCTGCGGATCTACCAATCCGCCACACCGTTTGAAGCCATTAACTGGGCGATTATCGGGCAGCAAATCAGTGTTCAGGCCGCGATTTCCATCCGCCGCCGCCTGATTCAGCATATCGGCCTGCGCCACTCCTCCGGGCTGTGGTGCTACCCGGATGCGGCACATATTTTACAGACCGACTTTGACGGGCTGCGCAGCTGCGGTTTTTCTGTCGGTAAAGCCAATGCCCTGCTGGCACTGAGTGAGCAACTGGAAAGCGGAGCGCTGGTGCTGCCGGATGTGGTCACACCGGAGAATGCCGACGCGGTTTCCGCCTCACTGACGGCGATTAAAGGTATCGGCACCTGGACGGTCAGCTATGCCCTGCTGCGCGGCTTTAACTATCTGAACGGCTCACTGCACGGAGATGTTGCGGTGCGGCGTAATCTGCAGCGCCTGCTGGCGCGGGATGAAAAAATAACGGCGGATGAAACGCAGGAATGGCTGGCGGATTTCGCTCCGTGGCGGGCCCTGATGGCCGCCCACCTGTGGCGGCTGGAGTCCGCCGCCGGGTACTGAACAAAAAAATGCCGCAAATGCGGCATTTTTTCTCTCTGCTGACTCAGCGCAGCCAGTTGGTTTTCGCCAGCTCCACAATCTCATCACCGCGCCCGTTGATAATCGCGCGCAGCATATACAGACTGAAGCCTTTGGCCTGCTCAAACTTAATTTCCGGCGGCATGGCCAGTTCCTGTTTGGCCGTCACCACATCCACCAGAACCGGGCCGTCATGGGCAAATGCGGTTTTCAGTGCATCATCCAGTGACTCGCTGTCTTCAACACGGATCCCTTTGATCCCCATGGCATTGGCCATCGCGGCAAAATCCGGATTGTGAAGATCGGTGCCGTCAGTCAGATAACCGCCCGCTTTCATCTCCATCGCCACAAAGCCCAGCACGCTGTTGTTAAAGATGACGATTTTCACCGGCAGCTGCATCTGCGCCAGGGAAATGAAATCCCCCATCAGCATACTGAACCCGCCGTCACCGCACATCGCCACCACCTGGCGTTTACGGTCATGCGCCTGAGCACCGATAGCCTGCGCCATAGCATTCGCCATCGAGCCGTGGTTAAAGGAGCCAATCAGCCGCCGTTTGCCGTTCATGGTGAGATAACGCGCCGCCCAGACCGTCGGGGTGCCCACATCACAGGTGAATACCGTATCATCATCCGCCAGCTCACTGATTTTCTTCACCAGATACTGCGGGTGGATCAGTTCCCGTTTGCTGGCGGTTGCCAGTGCATCGAGGTCACTGCGGGCGGTCTGATAGTGTTTCAGCGCCGCATCCAGATGGGTGCGATCCTCTTTGGCCTGTAAGCGCGGCTGAATAGCGTTGAGTGTGGCTTTGATATCCCCGATAACCGCCATATCCACCGCGCAGTGCGCGCCGAGGCTGCCCGGGTTGATATCCACCTGAATAATTTTTGCTTTGGCCGGATAAAACGCGCGGTACGGGAAGTGCGTACCGAGCAGCACCAGGGTATCCGCATTTTCCATCGCATAATATCCGGAGGAGAAACCGATAAGCCCGGTCATCCCGACGCTGTACGGGTTATCATACTCAATATGCTCTTTTCCGCGCAGTGCATGCACCACCGGTGCTTTCAGGGTTTCCGCCAGTTTGATAACTTCATCATGTGCCCCGGCACATCCGGCTCCGCACATCAGTGTGATGTTTTTCGCGCCGTTAAGGGCATCCGCCAGTTTCACCAGCTCATCCCGCTGCGGCATCACCAGCGGCAGAGACGGCTCATACCAGACATTGCGGGCCGATTCCGGTGCCGGTCTTAATGCCACATCCCCCGGAATGACCACCACGGCCACGCCGCGCTCCAGAATCGCCTTGCGCATGGCAATACCCAGCACCTGCTGGATCTGCTCCGGATTGGAAACCAGCTCACAATAGACGCTGCACTCACGGAACAGCTCCTGCGGATGGGTTTCCTGGAAGTAATGGCTGCCGATTTCGCCGGAAGGAATATGTGCGGCAATTGCCAGCACCGGCACGCGGTTGCGCTGACAATCAAATAATCCGTTGATTAAGTGGAGGTTACCCGGCCCGCAGGAACCGGCGCACACCGCCAGTTTACCGGTCAGATGGGCCTCCGCCCCGGCGGCAAACGCGGCCACTTCCTCATGCCGGGTGCCCATCCATTCAATGCTGCCCAGTTTACGTAAGCTGTCACTTAACCCGTTCAGTGAGTCTCCGGTGACACCCCAGATACGGTTGATTCCTGCATCCGCCAACATTTTTGCGATATAACCCGCTACAGTCTGCTTCATCGTAAATCTTCCCTCATACTGGTGATAAATCTGATTCGCAATAAGATGCCGCACAGAACAATACCAGCCTGCTCTGTGTGTTTATCCTGTCATTTCAGTGTAGCCCGGGCTCGCCGCAGATAAAACCACCAGTAATAAGGGAAATTTTCAGCACTAATTCAGGATATTGCCGGAGATCCGGCGGAATAATACAAAAATGGCTGCAAGGATATATAAATACACTTTTCTTAATTTCTGTTTAATAATATTAATATTATTGTTGTTTCGGGTGACGAATTTATATTTCACACAGAATAAACATAAAAAACCGGGAAATCAGATCTTATATAACACATTGATATTTATAAATAAAATAATATAACTTTATCACGGTGATATTATTTTTTACCGATATCATCCTTATTATTCATGCACCATGAAATACTGATATGATATAAACACGATCTCCGTCACGCTCACTTTTTTAATACTGACGTTAAAATCCTTCCTGCAAATAATAACGAAAACAGCTGCTGACAGAAACCCGCCGGTTCCGGAAGGCAGACTTTTTTTCGTAAAAATAAAATGTACTCATGTTGCGCCGGCGCTGTGGTATGACCGGTTTCCGGTCATACCCGCGCTTACATCAGGGATTCTTTATCAGCACACAAACCGGTTTCAGTTACGGGGTAAATGTAATGACCAATAAATACAATGTCAGTGAAAAACTCTTTGCGCTTGAGGCGTTCAGCAAGAAAACGCGCCAGGATTTACATAAAATCCCTGAGCTGTCCGGTGAAGAATATAAAACCTCAAAATACTGCCGCGAGCTGATGGAAAGCTTCGGCTACACCATCCGTCAGTTTGAGGGATATACCGGCTTTACCGCTGAACTGACCGTTAATCCGGCATACCGCCTGATTGCTTACCGCACCGACATCGACGGCCTGGAAATGCCGGACATGACCTGCAACGAGCACAGCTCCGTACACGAAGGCTGCGCCCACAACTGTGGTCACGACACCCATATGACCATCGCGCTGACTGCGGCAAAATACCTCAGCGAACACCGCGATGAACTGACACACAATGTCCGTTTTGTCTTCCAGATGGCGGAAGAAGATATGCGTGTGCCGGGTGCGGATAAAATGGTGGAAATGGGCTGCATGGACGGCGTGGATGAAGTCTACGGGCTGCACAACGACGCTGCGATTGAAACCGGCTGCATCCGTTTTAATGCAGGTGTGATGTCCTCTTACGGCTCCGCCTGGACGCTGGACGTACACGGTGTTTCCGCGCACGGCTCCACGCCGCACAAAGGGCTGGATGCTATCCGCGAAGCCACCCGTATCATTGATTACATGGATTATATCGTCGCCAAGAAAACTGATCCTTTCAGCCCGGCTGTTTTCGGCTGCGGTATGATCAACGGCGGTACCATTCCGAATGCGCTGGCTGATTATGTGCAGGCACGCGGTACCATCCGTTCTATGGATGAAGAAACCGATAAAATCTTAAAAGCCAGCTTTAAAGAGATCGTTGCCCGCAGTGAAGCCGGTGGGTTTAAAACCACACTGGAAGCCTGCGGTTACCCGGCCGTAATTAACCATCCGCAGGCAGCGGAAGTCATTAAAAACGCGGCAGCCGCCTTCTTACCGGCTGAAAATATTGACTCAAACGGTAAACCGATGACCGGCAGTGAAGATTTCAGCTATATGATTAATGCCACCAAAGATAAATTAGGTGCCATGTATTTCCTCGGCAGCGGTAACAAAGCCAAAGGAATTAATAACTATCTGCATGCCAATCCGTATTTTGTTGATGACGATTGCCTGCTGATCGGTGCGCAAATCTTTATTAATATTGCCACCCGATAAGAAAGATTACACACAGCAAACACAAAGCCCGGTAACTGATGTTACCGGGCTTTTTTATCAGAAATACAGAATAAATCAGAGTTCCGGCAATGCGCGGTAAAGCCGGTCACGGGCTTTGGGATCAACCGGCAGCCACTGTTCCGGCTGGTGAATATAATTCAGGTCAAGATGCGGCGCATAACAGGAAATAAAGTCATACATATAATCCTTCAGATGTGTATGACGGCTGATACAAATATGGGTATAGCTCGGTTTCACCAGGTTACCGATATTAATACAGCGCAGTGAATCGCTGTCTTCCGCCGGATCAAACGCCACGGTGGAAATAACACCGACACCCGCTCCGCGCTTCACATAGAATTTAATAATTTCCGTATCGACCGCGGTTAATACCACATTCGGCGTCAGGTGGTTCTGATAAAATACCTGATCCAGCTTGGAACGGCCGGTGAATCCGAATACATAGGTGATCAGCGGATAATGAGCCAGCTCCTGAATCGTCAGCTGCTCATTCTGTGCCAGCGGGTGATCGTGCGGCACAATCGCACTGCGGGACCACTGATAGCACGGCAGCGTCAGTAAATCGTCATACAGATGCAGGGATTCGGTGGCGATTGCAAAATCCACATCCCCGTTTTTCACCATTTCCGCCAGCTGTGCCGGCGCTCCCTGATGGAAATGCAGCGAAATATTCGGATAGCGCGCATTAAAGCGTTCAATCACTTTCGGTAATTTATAACGGATTTGCGTGTGGGTGGTGGCAATACGGAGATTCTGTTTTGTCGTGGTATCTTCGTGTGATACCAGACTTTTAATTTTATCAAACTGCGCCAGAATATCGCAGGCAACACGATGAACTTCCTCACCAATCGGACTGAGCGATAATAAGTTATTATTTTTCCGGTTGAATAAAGAAACGTTCAGTTCATCTTCAAGAATTTTAAGCTGCTTGCTCACTGTCGGCTGCGAGGTATACAGCTTCTCGGCGGCATTCGTGATATTAAAGTCACTCCTGACCACCTCAACAAAACTTTTGAGCTGATTAATGTTCATTGCTTATTTATCCAGTTATAAAACGGATTAAAAATATTAAAATTATTAATAAACAGGGTTATAAGAGTAATACAACATGCTGTGTGTCAGAATGATAGCACAAGGCGGGTGATGAAGAAATAAACACGTCCCGCAAAAAGCGGTATCCGTTATTAGCAGGCTAATAACGGATTTTTGAGATGAGATTCAGTATCACTCAATATCACGAAATTACATCAGTTCAGATTCGACCGGCAAAATAACGGTTTCTGCTTTCCAGGATTCCCGTTCATTTCCACTGTCGCGTTTACTCCGGCCTTCAATCTCGGTGAAGAACCAGCCAACCGGCACTTCAAAGATATCCGCAATACGGACTAAACAATCCACATCAACACGGTTTACACCACGTTCATAACGTGACATCTGCTGCTGACTGATTTCAATCATTTCAGCCAGTCTTGCTGCAGTAATGCCGTGATCTTTCCGTAACACCTGAATTTTTTGCCCGACGGCGCGTGCTATCGAGTTTTTTGCTTTGGTCATGTCGCTATCCCTCACATATGGCTGTGATAACCATCAGATTCCTCTCTGATGACTAACAAAAATATGCGTTTATTAAAGAAAGTGGACCAATTGATATTCACAAAGTTTTACTCTTTGTTGTTGTTTTAACTGCCGCATGTATGTACTTATGCAAACCAGCCTCGTACACATGTTGAAACACATATTACATATTCATTTACCAAATTGAAACCTGCCACTCAGACACCTAACGAATTGTAAAAAAAAGAATTATTCGGTGTCCGAAAGAGTGATAACCCTATGTATTATAGTATATTTACCTTTTCTTTCACCCCCGTACAAGGTATAAACCACTAAAAATAAAATGGCTCATTAGTGGTATAAAATAGTAATTATTTAGCTTTAATAGAGTAACAAACCACAATTGAATGGAAAAAAAACGATATATCTTGAAACATTTATATCTTTCTTAAATTGTCATTGGCAGATATCACTGCATGATTTGCATATTCAGCAGATAACACCAAAGTTTATCTTATTATTACGTAAAGAAATCATTGAGGACTGTGATTATGCGTTAATTACATCAGATGTAATTATCAGGAAAACACATACAGAAAATTGAGAAATCAGGTGAAACATACTGATAACATTGTTTGTTTTCTGAAATCACCCTATATATTGCTTAAGTTTAAGCCATTCACATTACAATTCCGCTGATAATTTAAAATACATCGGATTGTGATACTGAACCTGATCCGTTTAACACAATAAAATATGCTGAAAAGCATCCGTTTAAGACGCCTTATTTCCCGGGTGATCTGCACTTCCGTTGATTTTTCAGAAAAAAACAGCATTGAAAATTTTACGATACAGAGAAGTTAAATGCCAAATACACGATATTAATCAGTACAAAAGCCCACTAATTTTACAAAAAATATGATTTATGCTAAATTAGGTGACCTCGTTTCAAAACAAAGGTACTTTTTTTGGTTATTACAACACATTACTTTCCTATTCTTCCTGTCCTGTCTGCGGTTTCCTGTACCGTCTGCCGTTAGCATCATATACCCGACAATCAATCTATTTAACGGGAAACATGAATACGGGAAAAAATACGTATTTATACTTACCAATTTAGTATTAAACATCGCCTGCTACCGATGAATTCACTATCACACAAAAAGTTGTTGCAGGTTTGAGTGAAATCTCAGTTACGTGAATCCCCGTCATAAAACAAAAGGATACAACGATGAGACGCAAGAAAACAAAACAAAAACCTTTAAATATCAATGATATTACTATCATTGATGATGGAAAATTAAAGAAAGCCATCACCGCTGCCTCACTGGGTAATGCCATGGAGTGGTTTGATTTCGGGGTCTACGGCTTCCTGGCGTATGTGCTGGGTCAGGTCTTTTTCCCTTCCGCCTCCCCGGGCATACAGATGATCGCGGCGTTAGCCACGTTCTCCGTACCGTTTCTGGTGCGTCCGCTGGGCGGGGTCTTTTTCGGCATTATGGGCGACAAATTCGGCCGCCAGAAAGTGCTTTCTGTCACCATCATTATTATGGCTGTCAGTACCTTCTGTATCGGTCTCATCCCGTCTTATGAAAGTATCGGGATCTGGGCTCCGGTGCTGTTACTGCTGGCAAAACTGGCTCAGGGTTTCTCCGTGGGCGGTGAGTATTCCGGTGCAGCTATCTTTGTAGCGGAATATTCACCGGATCGTAAACGCGGATTTATGGGCAGCTGGCTGGACTTCGGCTCGATTGCCGGTTTCGTCTGCGGTGCCGGTGTGGTGGTGCTGATCTCCAGTATTCTCGGTGAGGAAACCTTCCGTGAATGGGGCTGGCGTATCCCGTTCTTCCTGGCGCTGCCGCTGGGCGTTATCGGCCTGTATCTGCGTCATGCCCTGGAGGAAACACCGGCTTTCCAGCAGCATGTTGAGGATATGAAAAATGCCAACCCGGAAACCGGCGAAGATAAGCCCCGCGTTTCACTGCGCAGCATTGCCTCACAGTACGGTAAGGGTCTGATGATTTGTGTCGGGCTGGTGATTGCCACCAACGTCACTTATTACATGCTGCTGACCTATATGCCGAGTTATCTGTCGCATAACCTGAATTACAGTGCGGATCACGGTGTGCTGATTATTATCGCGATTATGATTGGTATGCTGTTTGTACAGCCGCTAATCGGGATGATGAGTGACCGCATCGGCCGTAAACCGTTTGTTCTCGCGGGCAGTATCGGGTTATTTGTGCTGGCCATTCCGGCATTTATGCTGATTAACAGTGGTGTCATCGGCCTGATTTTCTTAGGCTTACTGATCCTGGCGGTGCTGCTTAACTGCTTTACCGGTGTGATGGCCTCTATTTTACCGGCCATTTTCCCGACAAAAATCCGTTACAGTGCACTGGCTATCTCATTCAATATCTCTGTGCTGATTGCCGGTGCCACCCCGACCGCCGCCGCCTGGCTGGTCGAGGCGACCAATAATCTGTATATGCCGGCCTATTATCTGATGGTGATTGCCGTTATCGGGATGATTACTGCGATTGTGATGAAAGAAACCGCCAATAAGCCGTTACGCGGTGCCACACCGGCCGCATCTGACCGCGCGGAAGCCAAAGAGATTTTGCTCGAGCATTACGATAATATCGAACACAAGATTGAGGCGATTGATGAGGAGATTGCCGCGTTGCAGAAACGCCGTCAGTCACTGATTGATCAGCACCCTAAACTGGACTGATGTCCTGTTCAGGCCCGCCTCTCCGGACGCGGGCCTTTTTATTGTTTATGCGGGGGTAAAGTTATGACGGATTCAGCACCGGCCGTTGTCTGGCTGCGGCACGACCTGCGGCTGACAGATAACACGGCGCTTTACGCCGCCTGTCAGGCACACCGGCAGGTAAAACTGATTTTTACACTCACGCCGGGACAGTGGGAGCAGCACGCTATGTCCCCGTCACAGCAGGCGCTGATTTTCTGTCAGCTGCACGCGCTGAACACATCCGCAGCCGCACTCGGGATCACCCTGCATGTGCAGCCGTGCCATACCTTTGAGGATGCCGCTGACTGGCTGGCCGCATGGTGCCGCGAACATCGTATCCCCGCTGTCTATGTCAATAAACAGTACGGGCTGAATGAACAGCGCCGTGATGCCCGCTTTGCCGCGCGTCTGCCGGACACCTGCCGCTTTTATGCCTTTGATGACAGTGTCCTGCTGCCGCCGGGCAGAGTAAGCACACAACAGGGCGGGCTCTACAAAGTGTTCACCCCGTTCCGGCGGGCCTTTCTCACCGTACTGATGCAAACCACCGTCCGTGTGCTGCCGGTACCGGAGGCCAAAGGCCCGCCGGTCTCCCCGGCACCGCTTAATCTGCCGCAGCAGGAGCATGCCCTTTTCCCTTCCGGGGAAGAGGCCGCACTGCAGCGGCTGGCGGATTTTTGTCAGAAACATGCTGCGGATTACAAAACAGAACGGGATTTTCCGGCGATTGACGGCACCAGCCGCATCTCCGCGTATCTCGCCACCGGAATTTTGTCCCCCCGCCAGTGCCTGAGCCGTCTGCGCCTGCATTTCCCGATGGTCGCTGATGAGCCGGAAAGCGGCGCTTATACCTGGCTCAGTGAGCTTATCTGGCGGGAATTTTATCTGCATCAGCTGGCACAGCACCCGGATATCAGCCGTCACCGCCCGATGCAGCGCTGGACAGAGTCAATTATCTGGTCACCGGATAACAGCGGGCTGCTTGCCTGGCAGCAGGGTAAAACCGGGTTCCCGCTGGTCGATGCAGCTATGCGTCAGCTGAATGAAACCGGCTGGATGCATAACCGTCTGCGGATGATCACGGCAAGTTTTCTGGTCAAGGATTTACTGACTGACTGGCGGCGCGGCGAGCACTATTTTATGTCACAGCTGATTGACGGTGAATTTGCCGCCAATAACGGCGGCTGGCAGTGGGCGGCCTCCACCGGCCATGATTCAGTACCGTATTTCCGGATTTTCAACCCGGTCACGCAGGGAAAACGGTTTGATCCGGACGGCAGCTTTATCCGCCGCTGGCTGCCGGAACTGGCAGACGTACCTGCGAAATACATTCATACGCCCCATGAATGGGCGGAAAAAAATCAGCGTGAAATTGATTATCCGAAACCGGTGGTGGATCACCGGATGGCGAGGATCAGGGCTATCGATGCTTACGAAACCGCCCGCCGGACCGCTGCCGGCGGGGATGATAATCCGTATTAATCTGTTTTGTCTGCTGACCGGCGTACTGTGCTGTAGGTCAGCAGATGCTCCAGATTATAATAACGGGCTTTATTCAGTACGGTGGTGTGAGACATCCCGATTTCGCGGGATACTTTACGGGCCGAACCATAGCGGCGCAGATAATCTTCCAGCAGGCTTTTTTCCTGCCGTGCAAGGGACTCTTTCAGGTTAATGTCTTCCTGCACCGGCAATACCGCAGGGAGTATTTCCGTTTTCGGTGCCGCCTGCGGCCGGAGTGCCGGAGAGGCCATCACTTCCTCATGGGGCAGCCACAGATCCCCGACGGTAATTTCCCGTCCGGAAGCCAGATGAATGGCCCGCAGAATCACGTTTTGCAGTTCCCGCACGTTACCCGGCCAGGAATAGGCCATTAACTGGTGATATGCATCCTGAGACAAACTGAGCTGTTTATTCAGCTCTGTCGTGTATTTGCTGATAAAGCGCTGTAATAACAGCGGGATATCTGTTTTCCGCTCTTTCAGCGGCGGGATATTAATCGGGATCACGTTGATCCGGTAATAGAGATCTTCACGGAACGATTTGTTCTCGATCATCTCTTCCAGATTCCGGTTGGTGGCGACAATGATCCGTACATCCACCGGGATCTCCTTGTGCCCGCCGACCCGGCGGATCACGCCTTCCTGTAATACCCGCAGTAATTTACTTTGCAGGATAAGGGAAAGCTCGCCGAATTCATCCAGAAACACGGTGCCGTGGTTGGCTGATTCAAACAGCCCCATCTTCCCGCCCTTGCTGGCGCCGCTGAATGCCCCGCCCTCATAACCGAACAGCTCACTTTCAATCAGGTTTTCCGGCAGTGCCGCACAGTTAATCGGCGCAAACGGGTGAGCGCTGCGGTCACTGGCGTTATGAATGGCGCGGGCAAACAGCTCTTTACCGGTACCGGTTTCACCGCGGATCAGTACCGTATACGGGCTTATTGAGATTTTTTTAGCGAAATCAATCAGGTTCATCATGATTTCGCTTTCACAGATAATGTCATCAAAGCTGAACGGCAGGCTTTTATTCACCGAAGACGCCATTTGCTGCACCGAGCGCAGGCTTTTGAAGGTGATAACCGCCCCCATCACCTGGGACTCTTCACTCAGAATCGGACGGCCGGAGCAGATATAGTACAACTCCCCTTTCGGCGTACTGGTAACCATCTGATAGTGATCGAAACTGTTACCGCCGAGCAGTTTGGTGAGCACCGCCTGGTTTTTGCCGCTGAGAATTTTGCTGATATTAACGCCGACAATATTTTCCCGAGAGATCGAGAAAAAATCTTCCGCCACTTTATTGAAGTAGTTGATATTACCCTGATTATTGATACCGATAATGCCGTCCGTGGTGGATTCCAGAATCGCCTGTAATTCTTTTTCTTTACGTTCGTAGGGCTGTAATTTGGAACGGGTGACACTGATAACATCAGGATTAAGCAGGAGTTTACTCAGCAACAGCTTAACATCCCGCTCGCATTCCGCGTTGAATTTGACATAAATTTTGCACGGAAAAACTTCCATGGAATTGATGCTGATTTCTGAGGCCGAAAACTCATTGATGACTTCTTCCACCATGGCGACGCGGTCAATGGTATTAATTAACCATCTATATGCAGACATGTGTTTAGTCACTCCCGGTTAGTGTATGTAGTGCTCATTTTTCACCCACCTTACCAGGGTTAACCCATCTTAGGTAATCACTGAGAGGTGAACAAAGGGCGAAGTACAACAAAATAGTGCGCAATAAAAAAACCATATGATAAGTAGCCTTATCATACAGAGTGTAATTGTTATTTTGGGTTTTGTTACGTTACTTACTATAAACAAGTTCAGTCGGCTTGTACCCGCCAGATATCTCAATTCTATGAAAAAAAGCCCGCAGATTGTCAGGTTTACACCTGCATTTATTGGAGTGGCAAATCATTAAAAGTGCGGTAATTAATGGAATTGATTATTCATGACTTTGATCATTATCAACCGCCGGACGTATCGATTCAGGAAAAAATTTAAAAAGAGATCTGGATCACCCTTCCCTTTTGGGGCTATAATGTGACGCAAGTCCGGTTTTATCCCTCAATGTGATTAACCTCACTATCAGAAAGTGGCAACCTACTGTCAACTTTCTTTCCACTTTGTCATTTTTACTTACAGTCCGCTTTCCACTTCCTCCGCACTGACTTTGTCTAATCTATACCTTAAAATTATTTATCTCTTTTAATTCAATGTGTTATAAAAATAACTCCTGAGTTGGCACGGCTATTGCTTTTATTACTGCAACAACAACACATGTTGGCATAATAAAAAATTATTCTTTGGAGGATTTATGCACGATTATACGAATAAAGGTTATGACACTAAGATTGTTCACGCTGGCCAGCAGGCTGATCCACTGACTGGTGCGTTATCAACCCCAATCTATCAGACCTCTACATTCGTCTTCGACAGCGCAGCACAAGGGGCAGCACGTTTCGCATTAGAAGAAGAAGGTTATATCTACTCACGTTTAGGTAACCCTACTAACGCAGCATTAGAAGAAAAAATGCGTGTACTGGAAAACGGTGAAGCAGCTCTGGCGACTTCTTCCGGTATCGCAGCTATCTCTACCACTATCCTGACTATGTGCGGCCAGGGCGACCATATCGTTGCTTCTGACACTCTGTACGGCTGTACTTATGCTCTGCTGTCTCACACCCTGCCTAAATTCGGTATCGAAGTCACTTTCGTTCGCGCAAATGACCCTGCGAACATCAAAGCGGCGATGAAACCAAACACCAAAATGGTTTACGTCGAAACTCCGGCTAACCCGACTCTGGCAATGATCGACCTCGAAGCAGCGGCAAATGTTGCTCACGAAGGCGGCGCAATGCTGGTTGTGGATAACACCTTTATGTCTCCGTACTGCCAGCGTCCTCTGGAATTAGGTGCAGACATCGTGGTTCACAGTGTGACCAAATACATCAACGGCCACGGCGACGTTATCGGTGGTGTGATTGTCGGTCCTGCTGACTTCCTGGTTCCTGCCCGTCTGGTTGGTGTTAAAGACATCACCGGTGGCGTAATGAGCCCGTTCAACGCATGGTTAACCCTGCGCGGTCTGAAAACACTGCACGTCCGTATGGAACGTCACTGCTCTAACGCAATGAAAGTGGCTAAATATCTGGAATCTAACCCGAACGTAGAAGCAGTATTCTACCCTGGCCTGCCGTCTCACCCGCAGCACGAGTTAGCGAAAAAACAGATGAGCAACTTCGGCGGTATGATCAGCTTTGAAATCAAAGGCGGTATCGAAGCCGGCCGTAAAGTGATGGACTCTGTTGAGTTATGCATGCTGGCAGTAAGCCTGGGCGATACTGAAACTCTGATTCAGCACCCTGCATCAATGACTCACTCTCCGGTTCCGGCTGAAGAGCGTCTGAAAGCAGGTATCACCGATGGTCTGATTCGTATCTCTGTCGGTCTGGAAACACCTGAAGACATCATTGCTGACCTGGAACAGGCTATTGCGAAAGCAGTTGCTTAAGACCAGAGCGGAAAATTAAGTCCTGCAGTATGTACTCATCTCATTTGCCGTTAACACACAGACGGGGTGAGTACACGAAGCACGCGGAAAAATTCATTGAGAGCCACTCTGAATTCTCTCCGGCGTGCTTTTTAAGTATTTAACAGGTTATTTTTAGCGGTAATAAAAAGAACAACGCAGTGCTGAAATTTTTTAGAAACCATAATCACAATAAATTATTATGAAAACCAAGGGGGCTTAGTATGGCGGACATGACCTCAACCGAGAATTCCGCGAAAGCGCTGGGCAAAATACCATTTACAATGTATGACGCCGGCTGGGTAGTGCTTTGTATTGGTATGGCAATCGGTGCCGGTACCGTTGTAATGCCGATTCAGATCGGTCTGAAAGGTATTTGGGTATTTATTTTAGCTTTCATGATTGCGTATCCGGCAACCTATATGTTGCAGAAGCTGTACATGAATACGCTGTCTGAAAGTGAAGAATGTGAAGACTACACAAACATAATCACACAGTATCTGGGCAGTAACTGGGGTGTGGCGCTGGGGGTTATTTACTTCCTGATGCTTATCCACGGTATCTTTATTTACTCTCTCTCTGTTATTTTCGACAGTGCCTCTTATCTCCATACTTTCGGTGTTACAGAGGGTGTGCTTTCAAGCTCACTGATCTATCGTGTGGCTGTCTTTGCCGCGCTGATTTTCATTGCCTCCAAGGGCGAGAAACTGCTGTTTAAAATCTCCGGTCCTATGGTTATCGTCAAAGTCGGTATCATTGTATCGCTGGGTCTGGTGATGATCCCTCACTGGGATTTCAATAACATCACTGCGTTCCCGCCGATTGGTGACTTTACCCGTGACGTGCTGCTGACTGTACCGTTTGCGTTCTTCTCTGCAGTTTTCGTTCAGATTCTGAACCCGATGAACATCGCGTACCGCAAGCTGGAATCAGACAAACGTGTTGCCACCTACCGTGCTATCCGCGCTCACCGCGTGGCCTATATCACCCTGGTGACAATCATCCTGTTCTTCTCATTCTCCTTTACGTTCTCTATCAGTCATGAGCAGGCCGTATCCGCGTTTGAACAGAACATTTCTGCACTGGCTATTGCTGCTCAGGTTATTCCGGGCGCGGTCGTGAGTGTGATGACCACCGTTCTGAACATCTTTGCGGTTCTGACAGCATTCTTCGGTATCTATCTGGGCTTCCAGGAATCAGTGAAAGGCCTTGCAGTTAACATCCTTTCCCGCTTCATGGATAAAGAGAAAATCAACCACACCGTATTAAACATCTGTATCTCTGTCTTCATCGTTGCATTACTGACTGCATGGGTGTCAACAGGGTTCTCCGTGGTTGTCTTCTTCCAGATTGGTAGTCCGTTATACGCTATCGTTTCCTGCTTAATTCCTGTTTACCTGGTATTCCGTGTCGCGAAACTGAAAAAATTCAAAGACTGGAAAGCCTGGTGTGTTATGGGCTTCGGTATCCTGCTGCTCATCGCACCGTTCTTCAAATACCTTGAGTGACGGGTAAGAGAAAACAGGCCATCCGTCGGTGCCCCGCACTGACTGAAATAAAGTAAAACCCGGAACCGGTCACAGCACCGGTTCCGGAAAGTTAAAAAACTCAGCACCGCAGTCTGAATAAAAAAACCTCTGTCCTTCTGACCAATATATTATTAAGTTCCTTGATTGGTTAGCATATTGCGGGAGATATTATCTCCCGCTTTTTTTCGCCTGAAATTTGTCCCGGTGCTGCTCTGTCATCTGTATTACAGTTTTATTTCTGCCGGATGGCGGGCACGGCAAACCCGTACAGTAATCCGCAAATCAGCTGTACTGGTCTGTCTTTTTTATTTAAAAGCGGAAATTATGGTGATTAGAAATCGCGCGGAGAAATAATACTGTCCGCAATAAGGCTCATCCGGATTTCCTGAATATCCCCTTCTTCATTTTCATAAAGAATGTCATCCAGCCCGGTGCCGGTCATATTCATTTCCTCAAAGAAACGACCCGGTGTGAGTTTAAAGGCCAGACTGACACGCAACAACGTATCCACATCAATACGGTTTACCCCCCGCTCATAACGCGAGAGCTGCTGCTGGCTAATCCCTATTCTGTGTGCCAGCTGCTTTGTGGTTAAACCTGCATTGGTCCGGTATTGTCTGATAACCTGTCCGATAGCTTCGGATATCGCATATTTCTTCATCATTAATCAATAACCCTATAAAGACCATCACTAAAATTCCTTATTTAGCTCACTGATCATAGAAAAAACACTTAAAACTATAAGTAGTTTATCGTACATAGGGCCATTTTTGAAAAACCAAAGGTTCTGCTGTTTGTGAGTACATGAGGGGGTAAATGAGACTGAATGTTTCGATATATTTCGCCTTTAAAATCATAGTGTAACGAAATAATATTACAAAATATTAATCGATTGAAAGTACAATGAATTAGTAGAATAAGTGTTATATACCAAATAATTAGAAAAAAAATATGTTTTCACTCCATTCAAATACAAATTCCGAGTTTTTACAGGATGTGAAAAAGTGTGTTGGATCCCACACATCGGATTTCAGCATAATAGGTTGATAACTCATCCTAATATGAACAGCAAACCGCAGTTAATAAATTAAATTAATGTAAATATTTTACACGAAAAATTAACTTAATTCGAATTTTGTCAGAAACACAGAAACCGGCACAAAAAAGCCGGTGACAGTTACCCTGCCACCGGCTGAATATCCACCTGTTATTTCACCGGATTACAGACGTTCAATCACCATCGCGATCCCCTGCCCGCCACCGATACAGAGTGTCGCCAGACCGGTGGTTTTATTCTGAGCCTGTAATGCATGCAGCAGTGTCACCAGGATACGGGCACCACTCGCACCAATCGGGTGACCCAGGGCAATCGCCCCGCCGTTGATGTTTACTTTGTCAGGATCAAAACCCAGGTCACGGCCGACCGCAAGGAACTGGGAGGCAAATGCTTCGTTGGCTTCGATAAGATCGATGTCCTTCAGTGACAGCCCTGTTTTTTCCAGCACTTTCCGCGTGGCCGGAACCGGTCCCAGCCCCATCATCGACGGTGAAACCCCGCCGGAGGCATAACCCCGGATACGGGCGAGCGGTGTCAGTCCCAGTGATTTGGCACGGGTTTCCGTCATCAGCATCAGTGCTGCCGCGCCGTCATTGATACCGGAGGCATTACCGGCAGTCACCGTTCCCGCTTTATCAAAGGCCGGCCGCAGTTTCGCCAGCCCTTCTGCCGTTGATCCGGCTTTCGGGAATTCATCAGTATCCACCACGATATCCCCTTTACGGCTTTTTACCGTCACCGGCACGATTTCCGCCTTAAAGGCGCCGCGCTCAATCGCACTGACGGCTTTCTGCTGTGACGACAGTGCCAGTGCATCCTGCTCTTCGCGGGTCAGGTTATAGGCTTTTGCGATGTTCTCCGCTGTGATCCCCATGTGATAGTTATTCTCGGCACATAACAGCCCGTCACGCAGAATCACATCATGCACTGCGCCGTCGCCCAGGCGGTAACCCCAGCGGGCACGGCTGTCGAGCAGATACGGCGCCTGACTCATATTTTCCGTGCCGCCCGCGATAATAATGTCCGCGTCACCGCTGCTGATCGCCTGTGCGCCCAGCGCGACACTCTTCAGGCCGGAGCCGCACACTTTATTGACGGTGAAAGCACAGGCGCTTTCCGGTATACCACTGCGCAGCAGGATCTGGCGCGCAGGGTTCTGTCCGAGTCCGGCCTGTAACACGTTCCCCATAATCACTTCATCCACCAGCCCCGGTTCCAGCTGCGTTTTTTTCAGTAACGCGCTGACCACTGCCGAGCCGAGTTCCACTGCACTGACACCCGCCAGTGCGCCGTTAAAGTTGCCGATTGCGGTACGCACGGCACTGACAATAACGATATTTTCCATTGCGAAATCCTTACTGTTTAGTATCTGTCAGAAGAAAGCGAGGCCGATAATGAAAATCGGTGCCGAGAGCAGCAGGGCGGTGATGCAGTACCCCATAATGTCCCTGACCCCCAGCCCGGCGATCGCCAGTGCAGGAAGCGCCCAGAACGGCTGCGCCATGTTCATCCACTGCTCACCGTAGGCAATCGCCATCACGGACTTACCGAGATCAGCCCCCAGCGCCTGGGCAGCCGGAATAACAAACGGCCCCTGAATCACCCAGTGACCGCCGCCTGACGGCACGGCAAAGTTGATCAGCGCAGAGCTGAAGAACGTCATCAGCGGGAAGGTTTCTTTGTTGGCGACGTTGATAAAGAATTCAGTGATAAGCCCGCCCAGTCCGGAGCCTTCCATCATGAGCTGGATACCGGCATAGAACGGGAACTGCACGAGGATCCCGGCGGTACTGCGGGCGGCGGCACTGACGGCACGCATATACGCCATCGGGGTTTTATGCAGCAGCAGACCGGTCAGCAGGAAAATCATATTCACGGTGTTAATGGTGATGTTGAAACCGTTTTTGATGAAATACATGCCGAGGAACGTGAAGCCCAGAATCCCGATAATCCACGCGATAAGGCGGCTTTCTTCCATCCGGAGAGAAACCGGCGCGTCTTCCGGTAATTTTTTCTGGAAATCCGGCTCTTCTTCGAGCAGCGCCGGGTCGATCATCATGATGTCGTCTTTGCGCGGCATCATCATGCGGGTGACAAACGGCATCACCAGAATCAGTGTCAGGGTGATAAACAGGTTATAGCCTGTGAACATGGTCTGGCTGACAGGGATAAGCCCGGCGATATGCTCGACAGGGTTACCCGGTGTGGCGGCCAGCAGCGGCATGGAGCCGGAGAAACCGCCACCCCAGGTCATAAACCCGATATAGGCACAGGCGATCAGCAGCGGGTAGTCAGAGCCCGGTACACGGCGGGCCACTTCGCGGGCAAACATCGCCCCGACCACCAGCCCGAATCCCCAGTTAATGACACAGGCAACCGAGCCGAAAAACGTCACCAGCATCACACCCTGAACCGGGGTTTTTGCCAGTGAGGCAGTCAGCCGCAGAATACGTTTAACCGGCGGGGAGCTGGCCAGCGCGTGACCGGTCACGATGATCAGCGCCATCTGCATCCCGAACGCCAGCAGGTTCCAGAATCCGTTTCCCCATAAGTTCACCAGATCCATTGGTGTGCTTGGTGTGAGTGCCAGCGCGATGATAAACGTCAGCATGGTCAGCAGCATTGCGAAGATCAGCGGATCCGGCAGATAGCGGCTCACCACACGGGTCATGACTCGTGAGATGCGTCCTATCATACGGCTTCCCCCGCAGTCACCAGCGGCATTTCACAGACATCCGGTGACACAATAAAATGCGCTGCGGTTTTTTCGCGGATGGTATCGATATCCGTACCCGGCGCGTATTCGCACAAAATCATCTGATCGTTTTCAAAGCGGAATAACGCCAGTTCCGTCACCAGTACATCCACCGCTTTTACGGCGGTCAGCGGCATGGTGCACTCCGGCAGGATTTTGGCGGAACCGTCTTTTGCACAGTGCTCCATGGCTATGATCACTTTGCGCGCACCGGTCACGAGATCCATCGCACCGCCCATACCCGGCACCATTTTGCCCGGTACCACCCAGTTGGCGAGGTTTGCCTGTTCATCCACCTGTAAGCCGCCCAGTACGCTGGCATCCACATGACCGCCGCGGATCAGCGCGAAAGAGAAGGCGCTGTCAAACATGGACGCGCCCGGCAGAATACCGCACGGCTGACCGCCTGCATTGACCAGATTCTTATCCGGCGTGGTTACCGGCCCGAGGCCGAGAAAACCGTTTTCTGACTGCAGGGTGATATGCACGCCTTCCGGCAGATAGTTCGCCACCTGTGTCGGCAGCCCGATCCCGAGGTTCACCACATCACCGTCATTCAGTTCAAGTGCCACACGGCGGGCGATTAATTCTTTTGCATTCATGATGTTTTCCTTATTCTGCAATCAGCCAGTCAATAATTGCCCCTGGTGTGGCAACACAATCCGGGTCGATATCCCCCACCGCAACCATTTCGTCCGGCTCGGCAATGGTGATATCTGCCGCCAGCGCCATCAGCGGGTTAAAGTTGCGGGCACTGAGGTCATAGGTGAGGTTGCCGAGCGGATCGGCTTTCTGTGCCTGAATCAGCGCCAGATCAGCGCGAAGGGGAAGTTCGAGGAGGTAATCACGGCCATCGAGGGTAATTTTCTGTTTGCCTTCTTCCACGACCGTACCGACACCGGTCGGGGTGAGAAATCCGCCCAGCCCGGCACCGCCGCAGCGGATTTGCTCTGCCAGCGTGCCCTGCGGGATCAGCTGCACTTCCATTTCACCGGCGATCATGCGCCGCCCGGTTTCCGGGTTTGTCCCGATGTGAGAAGCAATGACTTTTTTCACCCGTCCGTTGACAATCAGCGGGCCCAGGCCGGTATCCACGAATGCGGTATCATTGGCGATAATGGTTAACTCTTTGACGCCGGATTCTAATAATTCAGTCATTAAACGCGGCGGTGTACCAACGCCCATAAATCCGCCGACCATAATTGTCATGCCGTCACGAAAAAATTCACCGGCTTTTTTCACCGTTATTTGTTTATTCTTCATAGCACTTCCCTTTTATAAAAAATATAGACATAAGGGTAATAGCAAGCGCTATGCCAATAATAAAGTCTGTATTTTGTTATATTTACATCACTTTAAATTACTGATATTTATTGATTTAAAATTTATAAAAATAAATTTATTAACATATTATAAATAAATTATTCATTCCTGATGGTGAAATAAAATGCACAGTGTGAAAATTTATTCACAACAAAAAAAGCACGGTGAATTTATTTTCACCGTGCTTTTTAGAATAATTTTTAATTATTGATATTAAATTATTATTAATTATTCAATATCGTATTCCTGCAATTTATACATTAATGCCCGGCGGCTGATCCCCAGCGCAGATGCGGTATGGGTTTTGTTATTCTGAAATTCCGCCAGGGCGGAAATAATCAGCTCTTTCTCGTAAGCTTTAATATTCTCTTTCAGGTTCAGCCCCGGCTCCTGCGTGACCGGAATCAGTGCCACCGGCTGGCTGCGGACCTGTGCCAGTAACTGCTCCGGCAGATCTTCGGGGAAAATCACATAACCGGTACTCATAATCACTGCCCGCTCAATCACGTTGGAAATCTCCCGCACATTACCCGGCCACTGGTAGTTCATCAGTAATGCCAGCGTTTCCGGCGCCAGCTCGACAATATCGCGGTTATTTTCCTGACTGAATTTCTGCAGAAAATGGGAGGCCAGCAGCCCCACATCCTCCGGCCGCTCACGCAGCGGCGGCAGATTCAGGTGAATCACATTGAGGCGGTAAAACAGATCCTGGCGGAAATGGCCTTCCCGCACCCGTTCATGCATATCGCGGTTGGTCGCGGCAATAATGCGGATATCCACGCGGATGGTTTTACTGCCGCCGACGCGCTCAAATTCTTTCTCCTGCACCACCCGCAGCAGTTTCACCTGTAAATCCGCCGGCATCTCACCAACCTCATCGAGCAGCAATGTTCCGCCGCTGGCGCGTTCAAATAATCCCTGACGCTGTACCTGCGCCCCGGTAAATGCGCCCTTTTCATGGCCGAACAGCTCACTTTCCAGCAGCGAGCCGGGCAGCGCCCCGCAGTTCACTTTAATAAAGGGGCCGTTGGCCCTTTCGCTGTTGTAATGGATCGCCCGTGCCACCACTTCCTTCCCGGTGCCGCTTTCCCCGGTGATAAGCACCGTCGCCTGGCTGCGCGAGACTTTGGCGATATCGCGGCAGATTTCCATCATTTTCGGGTTACGGGTCAGCACCCGTCCCCACTGGTAGCTGTCGCTCAGTTCGCGGTGCAGCAGATTGATTTCCTGTTTCATCTCCTGCAACTGTAATGCACGGGAGATAAGCAGTTTCAGCTCCGTCAGGTCAAAGGGCTTGATTACATAGTCAAATGCCCCGAGACGCAGCGCGTCCACTGCGGTTTCCACCGCGGCATAAGCGGTCATCAGAATGACCGGCACTTCCGGGTTCAGTTCCCGCATCCGTTTGAGGGCCTCAATGCCGTCCAGTTTCGGCATGCGGATATCCATCAGTACCACATCCGGTTTATCCTGCACAAAGCTTATCAGTGCCGCCTCGCCGTCCTCCGCCACCCGGGTTTCATGACCATCTATAGAAAATGCGGTCTGTAACATCCGGCAGAGATTCTTTTCATCATCAACTATCAGAAGCCGGTACGATTTATGTGTAATCATTTTTCTTACCCTGCGTTATCGGCAACGTTATGGTGAACGTCGTTCCATGATGTTCCTGACTTTCAAGGAAAATATCACCGCCGTGACCGGCAATGATCCGCTGGCTGATAGCCAGTCCCAGCCCGGTTCCCGAGGCTTTGGTGGTAAAGAACGGGTCAAAGATTTTCTTTTGCAGCGCCGCCGGGATCCCGGTGCCGTCGTCGCGGATCACCACCATGACCCGCTGCTCTTCCATGTAACAGGTGGAGATAAAGAGATTGCCTCTGGCCGGAATCGACTGCACCGCGTTTATCATGATATTGAGCAGCACCTGACGCAGCAGTTCGCTGTTAGCCTCAATCAGCGGCAGTGTGTCATCCGGCTCCCAGGTAAAGGTGACCCGCGCTTCCACCCCTTTGGTTTTGACCAGCACCAGTGCTTCCTCAATCAGCCGGTTGACGCTGATCGGGCGGAATGTGCCGGTCTGCGGCCGGGAGAAATCAAGCAGCTGGCGGATGATCCGGTCAATGGAATCCACTTCCTTGAGAATAATACTGATGTATTCCAGTTTATCCGGGTGATTTTCCAGTTCTTTGAGGATCTGCACGAAACCGCTGATCGCCGTCAGCGGGTTACGCACCTCATGGGCGACGCCTGCCATCAGCTCGCCGAGTGTGGCAAGTTTTTCCGCCTGCTGCATGCGGCGCTGAACCTCTTTCTGCGCGGTGAGATCTTTAAATATCACCAGCGCGCCGATAAGCTCCCCGCCCGCATTACGGATACGGCTGGTGCTGACGTTTATCTGAATGGTGCGGTCACGGGCGGGATAGGCAATTTCCAGACTGACGTGCTCAATACCGCGCTTCAGGGTATCGAGAACCGGGCTGGAGAAACTGCGCCCCTCAAAAACGTCACCGTAATATTTGCCGTGCAGATCCCGCTCCAGATAGCCGGTTATTTCTTCCGCCGCCGGGTTAATCATGGTGACACAGCCGTTGATATCCACCGCGATCACGCCGTCCGCCGCACTTTCAATAATCAGTTCGTTGAGGGTTTTCATCTCCCGCAGTGTCTGTGCCAGGGCGTTGACGCTGTCGCTGATCTCCCCCATTTCCCCTTTCATCATCGGCAGATGGGTATTGAGATCACGGGAGAGATCACTGAGGCCGCTTTTTATCGCGCCGATATCCCGGCTGAAATGACGGGAAAAGACGATAATAATCAGCAGACTGAACAGGATCCCGAGTGCAATGACCGCGATAATTTTGACATCCATCGCCAGCGCCTGGCGGTCAATATCATCCGTCAGTTCGTTCGCCCAGATATAGCCGATCACCTCGCCGTTACGCCTGACAGGAATCATGGCGTTCATAATATTACCGCGCACCTGGCTTCCCCAGCCGACCTCCGGCTCTCCCGTTGCCATCACATGACGGCCGGGGTGATCCTCACTGATTCGGGTACCGGTTTTGTTGCCGTAACGGGCACGCGGAGAATAGGTCACAATACCGTCGAGTTCACGGTGGTAATACCCGGCGCCGACCCCGGGGAAGGTGGAAGTGATAATTTCCGCCGCCGGATACAGTTTTTCGCTGATCAGCGCCAGGCGCTGGTCACGCGGCAGGGATGCGGCAAGGTCATATTCATCATTCAGTGCCTGTTCCAGCAGACCGGCAACGGAATAGAGTTTGTTCCGTTTCTCCTGCAACAACGCGGAACGCCCCTCTGTTTCCACAAAATAACCGATGATAAGTGTCGGCACGGTGACCAGCAGAATGGCCATCAATATGAGTTTGTCACGCAGACTGAAGGGATAATATTTATGCAACACAGAAGGCCCGTCTGAAAAGCAGTATGATTCACCAGCATATACAACTGATTAAAAAATATCTTTGCGAACGGTCATAGTTCCGGAATCTCTGTAAAAACAACAGGATAATTGATGATTCGGAATGTTACAGGCGGGAGAAAACAGATAATACGGCAGCAGAGAGGGGATCTGCTGCCGGAACAGTAAAAAATCCTTATTTCACAAACTCACTGGCTTCACGCGCCAGTTTGCCGATGGCTGCCCAGTCTTTTGCTTTGATAAGCGAAGCCGGAACCATCCACGAGCCGCCGCAGGCCACAATCTGCGGGATAGCCAGATAGTCGCGGATATTGTTCAGCCCGATACCACCGGTCGGCATCACCTGTAACTGATGATACGGCGCCAGCATGGCTTTGATCATCGGAATACCGCCTGACGGCTCTGCCGGGAAGAATTTCACAAAATCGATGCCCAGCTCCAGTGCCTGCTCAACCGCGCTGGGGTTGTTAATCCCCGGCACAATCGGGATATCAATCTGCTGACACGCCTGCACGGTGTTCGGGTTCAGACCGGGAGAGACGACAAACTGTGCCCCGGCGGCTTTCGCCTGACGCACCTGCTCGCGGTTAATCACGGTTCCCGCGCCCACCAGCATATCCGGGCGGGCTTCGCGCAGCAGTTTGATCGCTTCCGCCGCACATTCAGTACGGAAAGTGATTTCCGCCACCGGCAGACCGTTATCCGCCAGCGCATTGCCTAACGGGATAATATCTTCCGCGTTATCCACGGCGATCACCGGCACAATTTTCAGCTGCCGGAAACGGGTAATCATTGCCTGTAATTCGGACATCTCGTTCTCCTCTTTTCCCGTTAAAACGTGTTATTCAGTAAAGTATCAGTGACCGGGCGGGTCGCCGCCTGCGGGATAATCGCCCCTTTGTGCTGAATCACCACACCCGCAAGCCGGTGGCCCATCCGGGCAGCGCGTTCAATATCCGCGCCGGTCAGCCAGCCCGCCAGGAACCCGGCGTTGAATGCATCACCGGCTGACGTGGTATCAACCACCTGTTCCGCCGGGGTGGTGGCAATAGTGATGGCCGGTGCGTCAGTGCGCAGATCACGGTAGTCACACCCCTGAGCACCCGCTTTTATAATCGCCTGCTTCACCCCGGCTTTTGCCAGACGGGCAAAGGTGGAGTTGCGGTCGCTGTCGCCCCACAGACGTGCTTCATCATCATCAGTGACCAGTGCCATGTCGGTCAGTGCATACATTGCCTGATAACAGTCACGGGTTTCATTTTCATCCGCCCACAGTGCCGGGCGGTAGTTGCTGTCAAACAGAATGGTCTTGCCCTGCTGTGACAGCGTTTTCAGGTCATCCAGCAGTTGCAGCCGGTCTTGCGGCGGCAGAATGGCAAGGCTGATCCCGCTGAGGTAAATGGCATCCATCTGCGCCATCTGTGCCAGCAGCGCCGGGTATTCCGGATGGCGGACAAGATAACGCGCCGCCGAATCATTGCGCCAGTAAAGAAACGTGCGCTCGCCCTGCTCATCCAGCTGGATAAGGTATAACCCCGGCTGATGATGCGGATCGATCAGCACATGCGCAGTATTGACCCCTTCCGCCTGCCAGCGGCTGATCATACCTTTACTGAGCGGGTCGGTTCCCATGGCAGAGATAAAATTCACCTCAACGGCGTCTCCGGCCGCACGGGCCAGATAAACCGCACTGTTCAGGGCATCACCCCCGTAGCGCTGAACCATCTCCCCGAACGGCGCACCGTTGAGTTCAATCATGCACTCGCCGATCAGACCAATGCGTTTCACTGTCATTATTCACCTTTTGCAGCGGAAAAATAACGCTGTGCATTATTGAAACAGATATCACGCACCATCTGTCCCAGCATATTCTCATCCGCCGGAATTTCACCATTTACCGCCAGCGTACCGAGCATATTACACAGAATACGGCGGAAGTATTCATGACGAGTATAGGACAGGAAACTGCGGGAATCTGTCAGCATCCCGACAAACTGGCTTAACAGTCCCAGTTGTGACAGCTGTTCGAGCTGACGCTGCATGCCGTCTTTCTGGTCGTTGAACCACCAGCCGGAACCGAACTGCACTTTACCTGCGATACCGCCGCCCTGGAAGTTGCCGATCATGGTCGCCAGCACTTCGTTATCACGCGGATTCAGGCAGTAAAGGATGGTGCGCGGCAGTTCATCGGTTTTATCCATTTCATCAAGCAGACGTGAAAGCGGATAAGCCACCGGCGCATCACCGATGGAATCAAAACCGCTGTCGGCACCGAGCAGCTTAAACATGCGCGTATTGTTGTTACGCAGCGCACCGATGTGCAGCTGCATCACCCAGCCGCGTTTCGCATACTGCTTTCCGAGCCAGACCAGCACCGCCGTTGCGAACTGCGCGGTGGCGGTTTCATCAGGGATTTCCCCGGCGAGACGTTTCTGCAGAATCGCATCCAGCACCGATTCATCCGGTACCGGTGCGTAGCGCAGGATCTCAATGCCGTGGTCAGAGGCAACACAACCATGCTGCGCAAAGTGTACCAGACGGCGTTCCAGCGCGGTCAGCAGGTCGCTGAAACGACGGATATCCACATCAGCACTCTGTCCGAGCTTCGCGATATAGTCCGTGAAGCCGTCCAGTTCAATTTTAAAAGCGCGATCCGGACGCCAGCTCGGACGCACTTCAATATCAAAGCTGTCATCCTGCGCAATCTGCCGGTGGTATTCCAGCGAATCTGCCGGGTCATCTGTTGTGCCGACCATATGCACATTCATCTGCTGCATAATGCCGCGCGCGGAAAATTCAGGTTGCGCCAGTTTTTCATTCGCTTCATCCCAGATGCTCTGCGCCGTTTCCGGCCCGAACACTTTGCCGGTGATACCGAACGGGCGGCGCAGTTCCAGATGAGTCCAGTGATACAGCGGGTTACCGAGAGTCATCGGCACGGTTTTTGCCCACGCCTGATATTTTTCATAATCACTGCTGTCGCGCCCGGTGATAAGCTGCTCCGGGATCCCCGCCGAACGCATACCGCGCCATTTGTAGTGATCCCCTTCCAGCCAGATCTGCCCGAGGTTATCAAAACGGCGGTTTTCCGCGATTTCACGCGGATTCAGATGACAGTGGTAATCATAGATTGGCATGTCCGCCGCGTAGTCATGATATAGACGGCGGGCAATGTCGCTGTGCAGTAAAAAGTCTTCGCAAAGAAACTGTTTCATAAACTCTCCGGGATTACAGTGCGGCAACGGCCTGACGGGCACCGACATCAAGTAACTGCTGATACGCGCGTTTCACCGCATCAACAAAGCCCTGCTGTTTCGGCAGGCTGTCACCGAAAATGGATTCAATTGCCAGCAGCTCATCCACCACCGCCACAGACAGGCCGTGTTTTGCATAGATAGCCGCGAAGGTTTCTGCCAGCGGGTCACGCACATCGATTTTGTTGCCCTGCTCATCGGTGCCGCTGACATAACGCATCCAGCCCGCCACGCCCAGCACCAGGTGGCGGTAATCGCTGCCGTCCGCAATATGCTGCGCTACCGGGTCCAGCAGACGCTGCGGGAGCTTCTGGCTGCCGTCCATCGCAATCTGCCAGGTCTGATGTTTCAGGGACGGGTTGGTAAAGCGGTCAATCAGGTTATCCGCATAGGCGACCAGGTCGGTTTCTTCCGGCATGGTGAGGGTCGGCGCCTGCTCATCCAGCATCAGTGCACGGGCGGCTTTGCGGTAATCCGGGTTGGTCATGGTATCGGAAATATGGGCATAACCACCGAGATAGCCGAGATACGCCAGGAAGGAGTGGCTGCCGTTGAGCATCCGCAGCTTCATTAATTCAAACGGCACCACATCCTGCACAAACTGTGCACCGGCGCAATCCCATTCAGGGCGGCCGTTCACAAAGTTATCTTCAATCACCCACTGACGGAACGGCTCACAGGCGATAGCACAGTTATCTTCCGTTCCCAGAAGCTGTGCGATTTCCGCCAGTGTTTCCGGGGTGGCAGCCGGGACAATGCGGTCAACCATGGTGCACGGGAAAGTGACATTGGATTCAATCCACGCCGCCAGCGCCGGATCCTGTAACCGCGCCAGGCCGAGTACGGCTTCACGGGCAACATGACCATTCTCACGGACGTTGTCACAGGAGAGCACAGTAAACGGCGGCAGGCCGCGTTCACGGCGGCGTTTCAGTGCCGCAGTGATGTAACCGATAGCAGAGCGCGGTGTCTCCGGTGTCGCCAGATCCTGTTTAATCAGTGCATTTTCCGGGTCAAGCTGCCCGGTCGCCGGATCGGTGCAGTAGCCTTTTTCGGTCACAGTCAGGGAAACAATACTGACATCCGGGGAAGCCATTTTCTCAATCACCGCATCAATACCGTCGATCAGCGGGTGCATCGCTTCTTTCATCGAGCCGATAACTTTCAGCTCTGTTTTATCCGCCCCTTTCTCCGCCACGGTATACAGCATGGACTGGGCTTTCAGCCCTTCGATCAGTGCCGCATCCTGTGCCGACATCAGGTTAACTTCGCAGTAACCCCAGTCGCTGTCTGTTTTTTCTAATACGTGATGGGTATACAGCGCCTGATGTGCGCGGTGAAACGCACCGCAGCCGAGGTGAACAATACGGGTGGTGAGACGATCAGTCGTCCAGTCAGGACGCGTTGCGGTGATGTCCGCAGTGACAAGATTCTTTTCCATTACAGGCTCCCGGGGAGCAGGCTGCGGGAGAGATCCCGCAGCCCGGCAGGTACAAAGGTATGAGATATTATTTTGTATAGAATGCGCGGTGAATACCCATTTCCAGACCACGGATTTCAGCCAGCCCTTTCAGACGGCCGATGGCGGAATAGCCCGGGTTGGTTTTCTTCTTCAGGTCATCCAGCATCTGATGGCCGTGATCCGGACGCATCGGGATCAGGGACTCAGAGCCGCTCTCACGGCGGCGGTTCTCTTCGGCGGCAACCGCGCTGATCACATTATACATATCCACATCACCGGCCAGATGCGCCGCTTCGTGGAAAGTATTCGGGTTTTCTTCGCGCATGGTTGAACGCAGATGCAGGAAATAAATCCGCGGACCAAAGGTCTGAATCATATTGACCAGGTCGTTGTCAGCACGCACGCCGTAAGAGCCGGTGCACATGGTGTAACCGTTGGCATCACTGTTGACGGTATCCGCCATCCACTGCATATCTTCAATCGTGGAGACAATGCGCGGCAGGCCGAGGATAGGACGTGGAGGATCATCAGGATGCACAGCCATTTTCAGGCCGCACTCTTCAGCCACCGGAATGATTTTATTCAGGAAATACGCAAAGTGCTCACGTAATTTCGCTTTATCGATACCGGCGTAACGTTTCAGGTGTTGGCGGAATTGTTCAAGTGTATAGCCTTCTTCCGCACCCGGAAGACCGGCAATAATATTGTTTATCAGTTTTTGTTTTTCGTCATCCCGCATGGTTTCAAAGCGGGTTTTGGCCTGCGCCAGTTCTTCTGCGGTGTAGTCCTGCTCAGCCCCTTCGCGCTGTAAGAGGTAAATTTCGAACACCGCAAATTCAATCTGATCAAAACGCAATGCTTTTGAGCCGTCCGGCAGCTCATATTCCAGGTCAGTACGGGTCCAGTCGAGAACGGGCATGAAGTTGTAACAGACCGTATAAATACCGCAGGCGGCGAGGTTACGCAGCGATTGCTGGTAATTAGCAATCCATTTTTCATACTCACCGGTCTGTGTTTTGATATCTTCGTGGATAGGCACACTCTCAACCACGGTCCATTCCAGATGGTTGGCTTCAATCAGCGCCTTGCGCTTCTGAATTTCGTCTGTGGTCCAGATTTCACCGTTCGGGATATGGTGCAGCGCTGTCACGATACCGGTAGCGCCCGCCTGACGAATATCAGATAAAGTAACCGGATCTGCCGGTCCGTACCAACGCCAAGTTTGTTTCATACTAAACCTCGTTTATGCTCCGTAAAGATAACCGGATAACCTTATTCAGCAGGTGATACTGCCTGTTTTATTTCGCCGCCCCGGTTTTATGAACCGGAAAACGCGTCAGCAGGTTTCCGGAACGGTATAGTGACATACAACATCATAGCAAACCATTCTGGTCAACCAATTTGGTTAACCAGATCACAATAAGGCGATCATTTTGGGCGCCCAATATAAAACCAAGAGCTTGATCACATAATAATGCCTACCTTTTATGCAGAATCCCGTTGAATCAGTAAGAAAATAAGTTAACAGCGACGGATTGCTTCTCTATTTGGTTAACCAATATTCCAGGCCGGCTTAACCATTCCGAAAGATAGGGTTGACGGAAAAACAGCATAAAATTCAAAAGGCTGACTATGAAAACAATTAAACATTACAGATGGCATATGATTCTGCTGGTGTGCTTCATAACCATCATTAACTACCTTGACCGTACCGCATTAGGTGTCGCAGCACCGACCATTATGAATGACCTGGGGATCACCAAAGAACAGTATTCCTGGGTTGTCAGCGCATTCCAGCTGGCATACACCATCGGTCAGCCAATCATGGGCTTCTTTATTGATACGATTGGTCTGAAACTCGGCTTCTTTATCTGTGCCATCATCTGGGGTCTTGCCACCATGGCTCACGCCCTGACCGGCTCCTGGCAGGGTCTGGCCTTTATGCGCGGGATCATGGGTTTCAGTGAAGCTTCCGCCATTCCGGCCGGTGTGAAAACCGCCACCACCTGGTTCCCGGCAAAAGAGCGCGGGATAGCCACCGGTGTGTTTAACATGGGAACATCTTTCGGTGCGATGCTGGCTCCGCCGCTGATCGCCTGGTGTATCATGTTCCACAGCTGGCAGTTCGCCTTTATTGTCGCCGGTGGGCTGGCGATTATCGCCGCCTTTGTCTGGTTCTTCTTCTATAAAGATCCAAAAGATGCAAAACGTCTGTCTGATGAAGAACGTGCCTATATTGAAAACGGCCAGGAAAAACATCTCAAATCCGCAAAGAAAGAGAAAACCTCGGTTATCAATATCCTGAAGCAGCGTAACTTCTGGGGTATCGGTCTCTCCCGTTTCCTCGCGGACCCGGCATGGGGAACGATTAACTTCTGGGTACCGATTTTCTTCGTGGAAACCCTGCATTTCAGCCTGAAAGAGATAGCGATGTTTGTCTGGCTGCCGTTCCTGATGGCAGACCTGGGCTGTCTGGCCAGCGGATTCGTGGCGAAATACTTTAACGACCGCGGTGTTTCCCTGATCAACTCACGCCGTATCACCTTCACCATCGGTGCGGTTCTGATGACCACTATCGGTCTGGTCAGTATTGTCGAGAACCCGTATGTCGCAGTGCTGTTAATCAGTATCGGTGGTTTCTCTCACCAACTGTTATCCACCGTTGCCGCCACCCTCGGCGGGGATCTGTTCAAAAAAGACGAAGTGGCAACCGCTGTGGGTATGGCCGGTGCATGTGCATGGTCCGGTCAGTTAATCTTTAACTTATTTATCGGTGCGTTCGTCGGTATCATCGGCTTCGGTCCGTTCTTTATTGCGCTGGCTGTCTTCGACCTTATCGGTGCCGCAGCGCTGTGGATTCTGATCAAAGAGAAAAAAGAACCTCAGGATCCCGCACAGGATAATGGTGAAACATTAATAGCGTCTCACTAATCCGCTGAAATCCGTACCGGAGAGATACACAGACACCCCGCTGTGTATCTCTTTTTTTGCGCTGTATCCCGGATTCCGCCGTTTTTTTGATAAACACCGGCGTAAAATCATTTTTGGTCGACCAATTTCTGATAAACTCTCCGGGTAAGAATTCCTTTTTTACGGCCATGATAATGACACAGTTGACTGAACCCAAACGCCCTTATCAGGAAGTCGGCCATGCGTTGCGCCAGATGATCACCAATATGGATTATGTCATCGGTGACAAACTGCCGCCTGAACGCGAAATCGCTGAAATGCTGGATGTCTCCCGGGCAGTTGTCCGCGAGGCACTGATTATGCTGGAACTGGAAAACCTGATTGAAGTCCGCAAAGGTTCCGGTATTTATATTGTTGCCCTCCCTCACCTGAGAGAAAGTACGGTGACTGATCCGTGCGCGCTCAATGCCGCCGGTCCGTTTGAGCTGTTACAGGCGCGGCAGCTGCTGGAAAGCAATATCGCGGAATTTGCCGCCACCCAGGCCACGCCGGTGGATATTGCCAATATGCGCAGCGCTCTGCAGCGGGAACGCGACGAACTGAAAACCGGGGAAGATGAAACCGGCGACCGCGAGTTTCACCTGGCAATCGCGCAGGCGACCCATAACAGCATGCTGGTGGAGTTACTGAAACAATCCTGGGCATGGCGGGAAAACAACCCGATGTGGCTGAAGCTGCATACGCGCATCACCAATAAAGATTACCGCAAAGAGTGGATGACCGATCACCGGGCGATCCTCGCCGCCATGATTAAGAAAGACCCGGCGGCGGCCAAAGAAGCCATGTGGCAGCATCTGGAAAATGTGAAACAGCGCCTGCTGGAGCTGTCCGATGTCGATGACCCGGACTTTGATGGTTATCTGTTCAATTCCTATCCTGTCGACCTGGTACGGAACTGATCCCCCCACACACATTTTTTACTCTCATACACCAGAAACCGGGCAAAATCAGCCCGGTTTTTTTGACCGTAAAATAAAAATAATAACCTTATTATTCATAGTGTGATTCACCTCTCATTCATATAAAACACGCAATCATCTGATATATAACAATTATTTTATAACAGAGAAATTTATTCTCTGCCGTCTGCGGCAGCGGAATTTTTTTAGAAAATTTTTTCTGACTACCTGTGCCACTATCCGGCCATTACAATAACCATTAAATATTCATCGCATATTTTACAGGACACCAACTATGAGTAAGAAAATTGCCACTGTGCTGATCCACGGCGGACAGCAGCAGGATAAAGTAAACCATGCTATTTTCCCGGCGATCACCACCGCCAGTACGTTTGTGCAGACCAGCCTGAGCGAGCACGGTGAATACGCCTATTCCCGTGTCAGTAACCCGACCCGCCACGCCTATGAAACACTGCTGGCCGATGTCGAGGAAGGTACTTACGCCACCGCAACCGCCTCCGGTGTGGCGGCGGCGGCACTGGTGCTGAATATCTTCCCGCAGGGCTCCCATATTATTGCGATGAAAGGCGTGTACGGCGGAACTTTCCGTCTGTTTGAGCGTGTGGCAAAAGAGAACTGCGGCCACGAGTTCGATTATGTTGATCTCAATGATTTAGCCGCAGTCCGCAGCAAAATCAAAGATAACACCCGCATGATCTGGATAGAAAGCCCGACCAACCCGTTACTGGAACTGGTTGATATTGAAGCCATCTGCGGACTGGCCAAAGAACACAATATCGTAACCTGCATCGATAACACCTTCGCGACACCGTGGAACCAGAAACCTCTGACCATGGGCGCGGATCTGATCATGGTCTCCTCCAGTAAATATATCGGCGGTCACTCTGACTTAATCGGCGGTGCGGTGATCACCAACCGTGACGACCTCGCGGAAAGACTGAATTTCCTGAAAACCACCACCGGCGCGATTGCCTCTCCGTTTGATGCCTATCTCGCCCTGCGCGGCCTGAAAACCCTGGCACTGCGGATGGCGGCACAATGCAGCAATGCACAGGCCGTGGCGGAATTCCTGTCCGGTCACGACAAAATTGAAAAAGTATTTTATCCGGGTCTGAAAGATCACCCGCAGTACGAATTATGCAAAAAACAGATGCGCACCGGCGGTGCTGTGGTCACTATTCAGCTGAAAGGCGGCCTCGCAGAAACCGAAGCATTTGTGAAAAAACTGCGCTATTTTGTGCTCGCTGAATCGCTGGGCGGTGTGGAAAGCATGGTGAATCACTCCGCGACCATGTCCCACGGCTCCATGACCCGCGAAGAGCGCGAATCCATCGGTGTTTTTGACAGCACACTGCGTTTGTCTGTCGGCATCGAAGATATCGGCGATTTACTGGCTGATTTACAGCAGGCTCTGGCCTGACACAGCATCACTACCACAATAATAAAAGAGAAAGCGTATGCAGGACTATGGTATCTGGACGGTCATTACCCCGGTCGTCACAATTATTCTGGCCATCTGTACCCGTCAGGTGATTTTATCACTGCTGATCGGGATACTTGTCGGCTTTACTGTTATTCATGATCACAACCTCTTATTGGGGATCCGCGCGACCCTCGAAGGGATTATTGATGTCTTTAAATCATCAGGAAACGCCAAAACCATCATCTTTATGCTGATGATTGGCGGGATTATGCGGCTGGTCGTGGTGACCGGCGGTGTGCGGGCACTTGTCCGCCTGCTGACCAACAAAACGCAGATCATCAAAGGCCGCAAAGGTGTGCAGCTGCTGGCAGTGATTATCACGTCCCTGATTTTTATCGAAAGCTCGATTAACCAGCTGGTTTCCGGTGCTTCCACCAAAGCGCTGGCGAAAAAATACGGCGTGCCGCCGGAGAAAATGTCTTACATCATCCAGACCGCCTGTGTGTCTGTCTGTTCTTCCGCCATGATCAACGGCTGGGGTGCGGCAATGATGGGCGTTATCGGTGTGCAGATCTCTCAGGGACTGATCACCGGCGAACCGTTTGATATCCTGGCACATTCCATGGTTTACAACATCATGGCCTGGTTCTCACTCGCCAGCATTCTGTTCTATATCTTCAGCAATGTCTCCTGGGGACCGATGCGCAAAGCAGAAATGCGTGCGCAGGCACTCATCAGCTCTGCGGATGTGATCACCGGTACGCCGGAAGAAACGCACGACGAGCCGGAAGATGATAAAGACATTATCGATCATCCGAACTGCCATACTTCACTGAACTTCTTTATCCCGATCCTTTCCACCATTCTGATGGTGCCGGTCGCGCTGTATATCACCGGTGACGGCGAGTTCAGCAAAGGTAGTGGTTCCACCTCGGTTTACTGGGGCGTAATGTTCGGGACGGCGGTGTCATTTGTCTGGTTCCTGGCGCGCCGCGTGATGAATGTCGATACCTTCTTTAAAGAGCTCTATATCGGCTATGCCAACATGATTAAAATCAGTTCGGTGATGATCCTCGCCTTCCTGATGGGCTCTGTCTCTTCTGACCTTAACACCGGTGCCTATATTGCCCAGGTGACATCAGGGGTTATCGCGCCGGGCTTCTCTGTCGGCTTTATCTTCCTGATCAGTGCCATTATGTCACTGGCGACCGGTACCTCCTGGGGTACATTCGCCATCATGATCCCGATTGGTGTGCAACTGGGCCTGTCTGTCGGTATGCCGCCGGAATATATGATTGGCGCCGCTATCGCCGGGTCTATTTTTGGTGATATGACCTCCCCTATCTCCAGTGATGCGATCGTGGCATCGATGGCGACAGACTGTGACCATATTGAGCATATCCGTACCCAGATGCCGTATGCGGTATTAACCGCGAGTTTTGCGCTGGCCGTCTATCTCTGGTTAGGATTCACCTACTGAGTATGACTGCGAATTCAATAAGGAAATGATATGTCTTCTTCTGTAAATACCGCCGGGGCAACCCGGCTGCAACAGACACTGGCGCAGTTCAGTAAGCTTAATCTGCTCAGCGGTGTCACACCGCTGAATAAACTGAACAATCTCTCCCGCCTGCTGGGACGGGAGATTTACATCAAACGTGATGATCTGACACCGCTGGCGGCCGGCGGCAACAAGCTGCGCAAACTGGAATTCCTGATGGCGGATGCCCTGGAAAAAGGCGCACAGTTTATTGTCACCGCCGGAGCCATTCAGTCCAACCACGTCCGCCAGACAGCGGCTGTTGCGGCAATGTACGGCCTGAAATGTGTGGCACTGCTGGAAAACCCGATCGGCAGTCAGGAAACCAATTTCCTGAATAACGGCAACAAGCTGCTGACGGATTTATTCGGCGCGCACTGTGTGATGTGTGATGCCCTGACTGACCCGGATGCGCAGATGCAGGCGCTGATCAACCATATGCAGCTCAGTGATGCCTATATCGTACCGGTCGGCGGCTCCAATATGCTCGGTTCCCTCGGCTATGCGGAGTGCGCCCTGGAAATCGCGCAGCAGACACCGGAAGGCACAGAATTCGGTGCTGTCGTGGTCGCCTCCGGCAGCGCCGGAACACACGCCGGACTGTCTGCCGGATTGCAGCTGGTGATGCCGCAGACCCCGGTTATCGGTGTCACCGTATCGCGGGTATATGCCGATCAGGCACCGAAAGTGGTTAAACTGCAAAACGAACTGGCACAGCTGTTTGATATTGAAACACCTGCGCCGGTCGCGCTGTGGGACAGCTATTTTGCCCCGGAATACGGCATGCCGAATGCCGGCGGGCTGGAAGCCATTGAACTGCTGGCGCGTCACGAAGGTATTTTGCTGGATCCGGTTTACACCGGTAAAGCCATGGCCGGACTGATTGACCAGGTTCGCAGACATCCGGAAGATACTTCGCCACTTCTGTTTGTGCACACCGGCGGTGCTGCCGGACTGTTCGCTTATCAGGAAGTGAGCGCAGCTATATAACACTGTCCGGCATAATATTATAATTTACAGATAACATCTGACAGATACCGGCAATATACCCTGTTCCGGTATCTGTTATTTCCCGCCTCTCTGATAACACCTCTCATTTCCGGAAAAAATCACACATCAAATTCCGATGTAAATCATTATTCAGGGCGATAAAAAATCATTTCCTATGTTCTTTCTTAAAAAAATACGCATGTGAGATGTAAGTAAATAATGCATATCCTTCCCGTTTTTTTTTCATTTATTATTCCGTAACATACTGATATTTACCACATAATTATAAATTAATTTTATTACCCTTCATTACAAATGGAATAAAACAAACCAAATGCAATAAAAATACAAATAAAAATCAAAAGATTATAACCAGAACTCTAAACGCAATAGTTTGAAACATCAGATTACACAGAGATACACCACAAGGTATTCTCAATACATTATTTCGATATACTCATTCCGTGAGTGATTCAGAAAAGCTCATATATCTATAAATTAAACCAGACAACCAGTAATCAGCAGAAAAAATAGCCTTCAACTCCGGACAATGAAAATTGTATTTATCATTGCCAGAATTTTTTCTGCCTTTATTTATTATTGTTTCGCATAAAACACCACGATTTCATTTTTATTCAGCTGACACTGAATAATAAAAATTTCATTTAAATAAGGTTTAAGATGAAAAAATCTTTAATTAGTAAATCATTAATTTCTGCATTACTTGCCGGTACTGCCATGAGTGCATCCGCAGTTGATCAGACAGGTACAATTTCCTTTAAAGGCTTTATTTATAATGCCACCTGTTCGATTGATCTTAACGATACTAACTCTCCTAATGTTGATGTGTTAATGGGTCGTTATCCGACCAGTGCATTTACAGAAACCGGCACTATGGTTGGCGGAAAAGATGGCTACGGTGAACTGAATATTTCATTAACAGACTGCCCGGATCAGGGAAAAGTAAAATTACAGTTACATGGTAAACCAAAAGATGGTGATAACGAGCTGTTAGAATTAGATAACCCGAACGCAAGTACAACGGCTAAAAATATTGCTGTCCTTATATTTGAGAATGGCGATACCAATAATGACCCTGTTGTGATTGATGGCTCAAAAACAGAGGAATATAACGTATCTTCCAGTGCATCATGGAAGGGAAGTTATACCGCATACTACTACAGCACAGCTGACGATGTTGAAGCCGGCCAGGCGGATGCAACGCTGAATTATACGCTCTCATATAATTAATATTTATGCGCAGATGAAATACTCTGCGCGCCCTCACTATAATAAAATAACTAAGGCTTAATCATGTTCACTAAAACAAACATTCTCTCTGCTTGTGCATTACTTCTTTTGGTATCAGAAAGCTATGCCGGTTTTGGTTTAGAAACAACCCGCGTTATTTATCATGAAAAAAATAACAGCGAGGGTGTTGTTGCCTTTAATACCGACAAAGGCAGAAATTATCTTTTGCAGTCATGGGTTGAAGATAAAGCAGGAAATGTCAGCCCTGATTTTGTTTCAACGCCGCCACTCGTCAAGTTACGGGCTGAAAAAAAGAATACATTACAGGTCACAAAAGTAGCGTCATTACCGGCTGACAGAGAATCCCTTTACTGGCTGAATGTTAAATTTGTGGCGCCGAGTGAGGAAGGCCAGGAAAACGTTCTGCGCTATTCGATGACCAACCGAATAAAGATTCTTTACCGCCCGGCGGCTCTCGATAACAGCCGGGATATTGAGACCTATGCTGACAAGTTAGACTGGTCTGTTTCAGGTAACCGCCTTACGGTTAATAACAGCACACCTTATTATGTGAATGTTTCGAAAATAACCGTCAACAACCAGGAAGTAAAACTACCTTCCGGATATATATCGCCAAAATCGGCAGAGACAATAACGGCTCCGCAGGTAATCAAAGCACCGGCAAATGTAAAACTGACATACATTAATGACTACGGTAAAGCCGTTGAATTATATTATTCTGCCAAATAACAGATGATAATGATGATGAAAAAATATCATAATAAAAACCATTTTATATCATTATCCGTGATGTCTTTCCTTATGGCGGGGACATCTTTCTCTGTTATGGCCGATGATTATTATCCGGCCAGCTTATTTAATATCCCCGGCAGTAACTCACAATTGACTAATGAAGATGTCAATGTTTTCAAAGAAAATGATAATGCACCGGGAAAATACAAAGTAACTCTTATTATGAATAATAATAAAATTACCACAAAAGAGATTGATTTTGTTCTGAGAAAAAACAACGCCGGTAATGAAAAGCTCATTCCTTGTTTTTCAGGAAAAGAGTGGGGAAACATGGGAGTTGATTTTCCGTCCTCAGATAATGAGGATACTAATGGCTGCTTTAATATCAATGATATTGAATATACGCATGGCTATCTCGACCTTAACTCCCGGATTTATGCACTGACAACACCGCAGTCATACATTAATAAAGATAAACTGGAAGCATTAGAGCAGGAAAACTGGGACAATGGTATTCCTGCACTCTTTGTTAACTATTTATTTTCGGCTGTAAATCGTCAGCATAGTGGCGAAACAAAAGATAGCTATTATGGAAATATCCAGACCAGAGTCAATCTGGGCGCATGGCGTTATCAGAATTATTCTACCTGGATGAATGATGACAATAATAAAAACAAATGGAAAAATATCAGTAATACCTTATCAAGGAACATAAATTCACTGAAAAGTGAATTTACTGTCGGTAATCTATATTCGTCATCACAGTTATTTGATTCTGTTAAATTTCGTGGTATTCGTCTGACAACAGACAGATCCATGGATCCGGTCAGTAAAACAAACTATGTTCCGTCAATTTCCGGCATGGCAAATTCAGAGGCTGTTGTCACTGTTGTTCAGAATGGTGAAATTATCCTGAGACAAAGTGTTCCCGCCGGTCCGTTTAATCTGACCGAATATTATCCGATGAGTAATGGCGGAAACCTGTATGTTAATGTTAAGGAAACTGACGGAAGTGAGAAAAATTTCATCGTTCCTTTCTCTTCAATTTCCACACTGGAAAAGAAAGGAAATATGCGTTACAGCATTTCCGGCGGAACCTATGACAGCAATAACAAAGGTAACGGGAAGAAAATCAATCAGGCAGAAATATTTTATGGTCTGACCGATTTTGTTACCGTTTTCGGCGGAGCATTTGTTGCCAAAGATTATCAATCCGGCGGTATCGGTGCTGCATTCAACTTTGGTGCTTTTGGTGCAATCACAGTCGATATTCTGCATGCAAAAGCAACGCTTAATCACGATAAAACCTCTGCCGGGAATGCGTTTCGCGTTAACTACTCGAAGAGAATAGAAGCAACAAATACCAGCGTATCCCTGGTGGGTTACCGTCACTTCGATGCTAAATTTTATCGTTTCGAAGATGCAATGTCATATGATGAAAACCGGAACGATCATAATAAACTTAAAAATGAATACACTTTATCACTGAATCAGCCTGTCTTTTCCGGCAGTTCATCGCTTAATCTGTCTACTGTTATTTATGAATATACATCCGGTAAAAGACAAAAATCCTATAATGCCGGATTCAACAGCTCATTTAACAAAATGAACTACGGTATATATTATAATTATTATCAGGGCACAAGAACTGAGAACGGTAAAAATAATACCTACAATGTCAGTATGAATCTTAATATCCCGCTCAATATTAAGGATAATACTATCTGGGCTAATTATAATATTTCTTCCGATGCCGATCATCAGACGTTACAGACTGCCGGGCTCAGCGGAAATTATGGTGAGAACCAGCAAGGCAGCTGGGATATTTATCATAGTCAGGGAAATAAAGGCACCGGGAATTCAGGCGGTCTGAGCAGTTCCTATCGCTCACAATATGCGTCTGTTAATGCCGGTTATTCATACAGCAAAAATAATAAAAATCTCAGCTATGGCATGAATGGTTCATTACTGGCCACGCAGTATGGTGTGGTTGCCGCTCCCGCATTACAGAATACCAATGCACTGGTACTGACCAAAGATACTGCCGGTGTGGGTATCATTAACGGGCAGTCTGCTCAGACAAATAATTCGGGCCTTGCTGTTGTTTCCGGCATGACGCCATACCGGAAAAATAATATTGTGATTGATACGCAGACAATCCCCGGTGATACCGAGATCGAAAATAATATTATTAACGATATTGTTCCGACAAAAGGTGCGCTGATTCTGGCCGATTTCAATGTGAAGAAAGGCTACAAACTGCTGATCACACTGAAAACACCTGATAATAAAGAAATACCGTTAGGCGCAAAAGCAATGATGGGTGGTGATACTGAATACCTGGTGTCTAATTTTAATACGCTCTATTTCATAGCGGATAAAGAAAAAGGTGATATCCGCGTGACCTGGAAACAGGACGGAAATATGCAGCAATGTATTATCCGGTATGACATTACCGGCACGTTACCCACGAACGGAATATATATTACAAAGCTGAACTGTCAGCGGGAGATTTGATGAAATACTATCACCTGATAAAAAAAGCCAGACATCTGATGTTATCTCTGATGATTACCGCAGGCGGATTAGGTACGGCCGGCCATGCTTATGCACTGGAGGACTGTGTCAGAGGCGGAAATCAGAACCATTCCACAATGACGTCAACCATCAATCTGCGCCTTACCGGCAGTATAAAGCAGAATCAGGAAGTCGGCCGCTTCACATTTGTCCGTGAAGGCGGTATCGGCGGCGTGGCAGACTGCGGACCAGATGCCGGTATTCACGGCTATACCAGCTACAGTGAAGGCAGTGGTATTGTCGCCAAGTATTATGGTGATATTGACGGATACCCTGCATATCATATTTATCCGGGCGGTGAGCGGAATTTTGTTTATGTTCTGATCGATAACAGAACCGGTATGCATTTTCAGAATCAGCCGGGAAGTAATATTCCGGTTCCGGCAGGTCCGCTCCTGCCGCTTGACTTAACGGTTATTATTTATGCCGCAAAAGATAACCCGGATACGCTTTCTTTAACCGGCGGAGCATATATTGGTACTGTCTTAATTCAGGCATATAACCCCGGCGGCGGCACAACAGCGGTAGGATACAGTTACAGACTGAAAGGCAAGATTGAAAGCGCGCCATCATCATGTTCGCTGGAAAATTCTGACCTGGAATTTAAATTACCCCGGGCACCGGTCAATGCCTTTTCGTCCAGAGGATTTCCGGACGGTAATTATAAAGCTGAAGATAATTTATTTATTTCATGTAACGGCGATCTGTCTGCCCATATGAAATTAATGGCGGCTAAAACAGAAAATTATAACGGAAAAGAGTCCGTTATCGTTCCTGATGATGAAGGCAATAATAATGCGTCCGGTGTCGGTTTTGTTGTCACATCACCGATGAATAATGATGCCGTACTGGTTAATCAGGAGTTTGTTAAAATCGCGGACTTACAGGACGGAAAAACACGTGTTCCGCTTGTTGCTGAATATTACCGCTATGGCGATTCCGTTAAACCCGGCAGGCTGGAAGCAAATACGCAGTTTATTTTACAGTTTGACTGATACAGCGCTGTCCGGATCTCCCGGACGGCTGCTGCTGTTCATCTGATACCGGTGCATCCCCGCCATGCCATCGGTACCGCGGCAAGATTATACAGCGGCGTACCCAGCAGATAATGGTCATATACCGTCAGCCCCGGCGTTTTATCTTTTTCCATCGCGTAATATTCAACGGGCAGAATAAACGAGAGTAATAACAGCGAGATACCGGCATTACGGATAGCCCGGCGCGGCAACGCACGGCTCAGCAGGTGAACCACCGCGAAATACGCCACGGAAACCACGATAAAAAACAGTACGATACCACTGTTTTCAGACAGGAAATCACCGGCTGATAACGGATAGCCCTGATGAAGCAGCTCAGGAAGGTTCGCCAGATATTCAGCACCCGCCTCGCGGCGGAAAAAAGCAGAGGCAGACAGATTCAGCCCCCACAAAATTGTCAGCAGACCAACAACTATTTTGCCCGCGGTATAGCGACAGAGATACACATTCGCCAGCAGCAATAATGTGCCCATCACCGTAATTTTCACATTGTACTCCGCCCCCGGTCCGCCGGATAATACCGCCGGTGCCAGAGCAATCAGCACAATCAGTAAAACAGAAGAAAACAGACGCATAAATTAACTTTTAAGTAACATAAACAAGCGGGTTGCAGTAAACCATTAACAACCTGATAAAACAAGTGCCGGAGAGAAAGAAAAACGCGGCCTCCGGGACGGAGACCGCGCTGTGACGTCTGTCAGTGAGATTTACCCTGCTCGATTCCGATGCCAATCTGAGAGCGGATAAACTGCGCCTCAAAGCGGCTGCGTTCTTCCTGACCCTGTGCGGAGTTATCCGTCACAGACACCAGCCAGGCCGCGATAAAGGCAGCAAACATTGAGAAAAGTGCGGGATATTCATACGGATAAATCGCTTTTTCGTGCCCGAGAATGCTGACCCAGATAGTCGGCCCCAGGATCATCAGGATCACAGCGGTTAACAATCCCAGCCATCCACCGGCCAGTGCACCGCGTGTGGTCAGGCGTTTCCAGTACATGGAGAGCAGAATGATCGGGAAGTTACAGCTCGCCGCGATAGAGAAAGCCAGCCCCACCATAAAAGCGATGTTTTGTTTTTCAAACAGCACACCCAGCCCGATAGCGACAATCCCGAGAATAATTACGGTGATTTTGGAGACTTTTAATTCATCCCGCTCATTGGCTTTGCCGTCTTTGATAGCACAGGCGTACAGGTCGTGGGAAACCGCAGAAGCGCCCGCCAGGGTCAGCCCCGCAACAACCGCCAGAATGGTCGCGAATGCCACAGCAGAAATAAAGCCGAGGAACAGATTACCGCCGACCGCATCCGCCAGATGCACCGCCGCCATGTTGGTACCGCCGATCAGTGCCCCTGCCGCATCCTTAAATACCGGGTTCGGGCTGACCAGCAGAATAGCGCCGAAGCCGATAATAAAGGTCAGGATATAGAAATAACCAATGAATCCGGTGGCATAGAACACACTCTTACGCGCTTCTTTGGCATCACTGACCGTGAAGAAACGCATGATAATATGCGGCAGCCCGGCTGTACCGAACATCAGCGCTAACCCCAGCGATAATGCAGAAACCGGATCTGACACCAAACCGCCGGGACTCATGATCGCCAATCCGTTTTTATGTACCGCGACGGCATCTTTAAACAGGGTGTTAAAATTGAAATCCACGGCTTTCATCACCATCAGTGCCATAAAACTGGCACCGGCAAGTAACAGAACCGCTTTGATAATCTGCACCCATGTCGTTGCCAGCATGCCGCCGAACAGGACATAAAACACCATCAGGATGCCGACCAGCACAACCGCCACGATATAGTTGAGTCCGAACAACAGCTCAATCAGCTTACCGGCCCCGACCATCTGCGCTATCAGATACAGCGCCACCACCACCAGCGAGCCGCTGGCAGACAGCACCCGAATCGGCCTGGCTTTCAGACGGTAAGAAACCACATCCGCAAAGGTGTAACGCCCGAGGTTACGCAGACGTTCCGCAATCAGGAACAGGATCACCGGCCAGCCGATCAGGAAGCCGATAGAGTAGATCAGGCCGTCATAACCGGAGGTGTAAACCAGTGCAGAGATCCCGAGGAAGGATGCGGCAGACATAAAGTCACCGGCGATCGCCAGCCCGTTCTGAAACCCGGTAATTTTTCCCCCGGCGGTGTAATACTCCGCGCGGGAACGTGTCCGTTTTGCCGCCCAGTAAGTGATGTACAGTGTCAGGCCGACAAAAACCAGGAACATAATAATGGCCTGATAGTTTACCGGCTGGCGCTCCACCGGCCCGCTGATGGCATTCGCGTGACTGAGCAGCGGAAACAACAGGGATAACAGAAGAGCAGAAAGGCGCGTTTTCATTGTTTCACCCCGCTGATGATTTCGGCGGTCAGACGGTCGAATTCACCGTTTGCGCGGATGGTATAAATACCGGTCAGGACAAACGCACTGACAATCAGCCCGACGCCGACAGGTATCCCGCGGGTAATCGTCAGACCTTCGCCGAGTGGCGTACCCAGCCATTGCGGGTCAAAGGCTATCAGAATAATAAAGCTGACATACAGCACAAGTGTGATAGCGGACAATGTCCATGAGAACCGACTGCGCTTTCTGACCAGTTCCTGAAAGCGAGGGTCGTTCTCCACCTGCTGATAAATGGATGCGCTCATTGAGGATACTCCTCTGTTTTTGTTATCCGGAGTGTCAGTGCCGCGTAACACGGCACTGACTGAGGTTAGCGTGCTAGTTCATTTTGATGGCCTGCTTTTCTTCGAGCAGTTTTTCGACCACACCCGGGTCGGCCAGTGTTGATACATCACCCAGATTACCGGTATCACCGGCGGCGATTTTACGGAGGATACGGCGCATAATTTTACCGGATCGCGTTTTCGGCAGAGAGTCGGTCCAGTGCAGAATATCCGGGGTGGCAATCGGGCCGATTTCTTTACGGACCCAGTTCCTCACTTCCGCATACAGCTCTGGTGTCGGCTCCTCGCCGTGATTGAGTGTGACATAGGCATAAATAGCCTGCCCTTTGATACTGTGCGGGATCCCGACCACGGCCGCTTCGGCAATTTTCGGGTGTGAAACCAGTGCGGATTCCACTTCGGCGGTACCGAGGCGGTGCCCGGAGATATTCAGCACATCATCCACCCGCCCGGTGATCCAGTAATAGCCGTCTTCATCACGGCGGGTACCGTCCCCGGCAAAATACATACCTTTAAAGGCGGAAAAATAGGTTTGTTCAAAACGCTCATGATCACCGAACAGGGTACGGGCCTGGCCCGGCCAGGAGTCGAGGATCACCAGATTCCCCTCGGTTTCACCGTCCAGAATTTCACCCTGGTTATCCACCAGCGCAGGCTGAACACCAAAGAACGGGACGGTCGCGGAGCCCGGTTTCAGTTCAATCGCCCCCGGCATCGCACCTATCATGCAGGCACCGGTTTCGGTCTGCCACCAGGTATCGACAATCGGGCAGCGGCTGTCACCGATAGTTTTGTAATACCACTCCCAGGCTTCCGGGTTAATCGGCTCGCCGACTGATCCCATAATGCGCAGTGATTTGCGGGAGGTACCTTCAATCGCACTGAGACCTTCCGCCATCAGGGCGCGGATCGCGGTCGGTGCGGTATACAGGATATTGACCTGATGTTTATCGACAATCTGACACATCCGGTTGACCTTCGGATGGTTCGGCACGCCTTCAAACATCAGCGTGATGGCCCCGTTGGAGAGCGGGCCGTAAACCAGGTAGGTGTGTCCGGTTACCCAGCCGACATCCGCTGTACACCAGAACACTTCATCACCATGATAATCAAAGATATATTTAAATGTCAGAGTGGCATAAACCAGGTAACCGCCGGTGGTGTGCAGCACGCCTTTCGGCTTGCCGGTTGAGCCGGAGGTATAGAGGATAAACAGCGGATCTTCCGCATTCATCTCCTGCGGCGGGCAGTCCGCACTGACACCGCTGACAGCGTCATGCCACCAGATATCACGCCCTTCCTGCCACTCCACCGGATTGCCGGTGCGGCGGAAAACAATCACACTGCTGACGGTGGTCACGCCCGGGTTTTTCAGGCCGTCATCCACATTTTTCTTCAGCGGGATAGTGCGCCCGGCGCGCAGACCTTCATCTGCCGTAATCACCATTTTTGCCCCGGAATCAATAACACGGCCGGACACCGCCTCCGGTGAGAACCCGGCAAAAATCACCGAGTGCACCGCACCGATACGGGCACAGGCCAGCATGGCAACCATCGCTTCCGGTACCATCGGCATATAAATCGCAACCACATCACCTTTGCGGATCCCCTGCTGTTTCAGGACATTGGCAAACTGGCAGACATCATGATGCAGTTCACGGTAAGTGAGTGTGCGGGACTCATCCGGGCTGTCACCTTCCCAGATCACCGCCGGTTTATCACCACGCTCCGCCAGATGCCGGTCAAGACAGTTGGCACTGAGATTCAGTGTGCCGTCCTCAAACCACTTAATACTGACATGGCCCGGATCAAAAGAGGTGTTTTTCACCCGCGTATAGGGCTTTATCCAGTCTACAATCTGACCTTTCTCACGCCAGTAGCTGTCGGGATCCTCAACAGACCGCTGATACTCGTCCAGATACTGCTGATGATTGATTAGCGCGTTTTCTGCAATTGCTTCGGGTACAGGATATTTCGTTATTTTTGTCATGATGCATCTCCTTTCAATTGTTAATGCTATGTCAAAATCACGTTAAATAAAGTTACCTTTCCGCCTTTGTTTCTTTTTTGCGCTAAAGATCACGGATTGAAAAAGGGGGTATTCACAGCGTTATCATTTGATGCGAAAACCACCGGCGATATAAAAAATCACCTGTTACATAAAAAACAGCACATGACATCAGATGAGAAGCGCCAACTAAAATATTTAACTAAAATAAGACAGTAAACTAACAAATAAAAAGAATCCGCACAGATCGCACAGATCTGATAATCGTTTTCATTATCATCTGTTTCATTATAATGTCTGCCTGTTCACACACGGTGTGAGCGGTTCGGTCAATTACTGGAGTTATAATTATGAGCTATGTATTACCTGCATTACCGTACGCTTATGATGCGTTAGAACCGCATTTCGATAAAATGACAATGGAAATTCACCATACCAAACATCATCAGACGTATGTGAATAACACCAACACCGCGCTGGAAGCCTTCCCTGAGATGGCAAATCTGGATATCGACGATCTGATCGCACAGCTCGATAAATTCCCGGCGGACAAACGTACCTTTATCCGCAACAACGCCGGTGGTCATTCCAACCACAGCATGTTCTGGAAAGGCCTGAAAACCGGCACCACATTACAGGGCGATCTGAAAGCAGCGATTGAACGCGATTTCGGCAGCATTGAGGCGTTTCAGGCTGAGTTTGAAAAAGCCGCCGCAACCCGTTTCGGTTCCGGCTGGGCATGGCTGGTGCTGAAAGACGGCAAACTGGCTGTGGTTTCCACCGCCAACCAGGACAGCCCGCTGATGGGTGAAGCGATTTCCGGTACTTCCGGTTATCCGATCATCGGTCTGGATGTGTGGGAACACGCCTATTATCTGAAGTTCCAGAACCGCCGTCCGGATTACATCAAAGCATTCTGGTCTGTGGTGAACTGGGATGAGGCAGCAGCGCGTTTCGCTTCTGCAAAATAAGTCCTGAAATATGTGCGGACGCTGTCCGCACATATTCTTCTTTCCCGCTTTCGATTATGATATTCGTCTCACTCAATACGGAGGCGGCATGGCATACACACCTTTAGTTTTCACCGGTCCCGTCAGGGATACAGCCCGCTGCGGGCGCAGCGCAATTGTAAAGCGTCAGACCGAAGGCGTGATTGCCCTCAGTGCCACCGGACTCGCCGGTGACGAGCAGGCGGAAAAAGCCTTTCACGGCGGCCCTGACCGCGCGTTGTGTCACTATCCCCGCGAACACTACGACTACTGGAAAATGATGTATCCGGAGATTGAGGATCGCTTTGTCGCGCCGTTCTTCGGGGAAAATATATCCACCCTCGGTATGACAGAAGAAACCGTATTCATCGGGGATATTTATCAGTGGGGCAGCGCCGTGATTCAGGTCACCCAGCCGCGCTCACCGTGCTACAAACTTAATCCTCTGACGGATGTGTCTGATTTTGCACAGGTGATGCAGGATTGCGGCCGTACCGGCTGGCTGTACCGTGTCGCCGGGAAAGGGGATGTCAGCAGTGATCAGCCGCTGAAACTGCTGACCCGCACCAGCGCGGTGTCTGTCAGAGAAGCCGCCGCCATCGCCTTTCATCTGCCGTTTGATGAAACCGAATACCGTTATTTATTACAGGCATCCGGGCTTTCCGCCAGCTGGACACTGACCATGCAGCGCCGTCTGATGACCGGTAAAATCGAGGATTTTAACCGCCGGTTATTCGGCTCTGCCGCAGCCGTGTAAGAATATGTAATCCCGGGTTCTCCCTGCTTTAAACCGGTTCCGGAATGTGTGATTATCATACTCGTTTCACGATGACCGCTGCTGACCCGGCAGCACACACAGACGACCTTTTAAACAGGAGACACGGATGAAATACCTGATAATGCTGCTGAGCCTGGCAGCGCTTTCACTGCCCGCCGCAGCGGCAGATCAGAACAGTGCGGATGAGCTGGAAATCTTTACGGATAATGCAGAGAACTGCATTCATTTTGCCGGTGAATGGGATGTGTCCCTGCCTGCAGATCAGAAAAAAGATATCAAAAAAGCACTGGATGAAACCTGTCCTCCGGCCAAAGAGCAGCAAAAAGTATTGCGCGAAAAGTACCGCAATGACCCGGAGATGCTCGCAAAAATTAATGAATTTGACCTCGGCCAGTAACATCTGCCGTAAAAAAAGCCCTTCCGGTGCAGACCGGAAGGGCTTTTTGATCTGATTATGATATCTCAGGCAAAAATGGTTTTCTCTGCCGGGATCACCAGCAGTGCATCCTGCCAGCCCCTGAGTGTCAGGGCAGTCAGCGCTGATAACCCTTCATAGAACGGGCTGCCGCATTTTTCCTGCATCCGCGCCAGATAAAAGCGGGCCCACGGCAGAAGGTGTTCCGCCAGCAGTGAATTCAGGGCATCCGGACGATTTTCCGCCGTCCAGGCCGCCATCATCAGTAACAGACCGATGTGATCTTCCGGCTCATTCTGCGACAGCGCAATATCCACCTGATGCGCACGCATCCACTCACGCAGGGCAACAGTGGAATCCCCGAACAGCACCTGTTCTTTATCCAGCCAGACAGAGCCCCACGGTGATGCGGGCAGTGCCTGCGGGCCGATAAACAGCCGCTGATAGGCCTGCGCTAAGGTTTCCTCACCGGCGACCGCCAGATTCAGTTTCTGTGCGGCGGCCTGCTTTTGCGCATCATCGCCGTAAGGCCATTCCGCCACCCACTCCCCGGAAGAGAGCAGTTCCGTTATCTGTACGATTTCTGACGGCGGGTAGTAAAATGCCGCCCCGAGAATACGGGCCGTTAAGGCAACATCACTGACAGCTTGCTCACTCATAACTCAGGATTCTCACAATAAAATATCCGCGTATCCTGCCACGGTTTCCGTCCGGAAAACAGTAACAGGATACGTGCTGACTGTATCAGGACAGATAGGCCATACCGGCTGTCATGTGCAGTCCGTAGAAAATACCGCGGCCGATAATTTCCCCGGATAACACCAGAACAAAACCAATCAGCATCATAATCACCGGCGGATTTGTCCGTTTCACCAGCGGCAGGATCCAGCAGGTCAGACCCAGCGCCAGCAGAACCAGACGCCAGCCCATATACAGGCCGAATTCCGGTACCAGCGCGGAAGCGCTCTGTACGGAACTGCGGATAAAGGCCAGATCAAACGCCTGTGACGTCACTGCGACCGCACTCGCCACCAGAGCAACGATACCCACCAGCGGCAGCCAGCTGATGCAGCGCAGGTCAAACCCGGCAATCCGCAGCAGCAGAGCAGCCAGTACCGGCCCGCCCAGCAGAGCTGTCAGCACAAAGTGAACCGTGGTGTACGAGGTATACCAGGTCGGCACCGTGGCAATCTGGTAAACCTGCGGAATGGCGTAAATAAAGACCACCGCGAGAACCATTACCACCAGCAGCCAGAGCTTACCGAGCGCCGCCGGCATTTTGTTCAGCACCGCCAGCAGCCAGTAAAAACCACCGGCAGCAAAGAAGACCGAACCGGCCGCAATTTCATTACTGAGCGACGAACTGCCGAGGCGGTTAAACGCATTAAACGCGCGCAGCGGTGTACCCATGTGCATCATGGAGAGCAGGAAACCCACGCCCATCAGCACCCACAGGCCGAACATGCTGTAATGCACTTTACGGTTCAGTTCCGGTGACAGTTTTCCGGACAGCAGCACTGCCGCCATCACAATAAATGCCCCTGCCACACTCTGCCCGATGGTGGTAAAAAACATCAGCGGCCATTCATGAATTCCCGATCCCATGTTATACCTCCTCCGGGTTCGCCAGATGGCCTGTGGTATCCCCGACAGGACGGCTGTTGGCATTCAGTTTTAAAACGATATTCGGATGTGTGTATTCCGCAGACGGCAGCGGCGCGATTTCCGCCAGTGTGCCGTATTTAGCCCGCAGCTCTTCAATCGGTCCCATATCCAGTGCCCGCAGCGGACAGGATTCAACACAAATCGGCTTTTTGCCTTCCGCGACGCGCTCATAGCAGCCGTCACATTTGGTCATATGGCCTTTGACTTCATCAAACTGCGGTGCACCGTACGGGCATGCCATATGACAGTAGCGGCAGCCGATACATACTTCCTCATTCACCACCACAAAGCCGTCTTCCCGCTTGTGCATTGCACCGCTCGGGCAGACTTTGGCACAGGCCGGATCATCACAGTGGTTACAGGAGATGGAGAGGTAGTAAGCAAACACATTCTGCTGATACACACCATCCTGCTCTGTCCAGTCACCGCCCGCATACTCATAGATACGGCGGAAATTCACTTCCGGAGATAAGTTTTTAAAGTCTTTACAGGCCAGCTCGCAGGTTTTGCAGCCGGTGCAGCGACTTGAATCAATGTAGAAACCATATTGCGTTGACATAAATCGCTTCCTCAGGCCTTAACGACTTCAACCAGGTTGGAATGGGACGGATTCCCTTTCGCCAGCGGCGACGGGCGCTGAGTGGTTAACACGTTAATGCTGCCCGCGTGATCGATACGATCGCCGTCCGGGCTGTACCATGCACCTTCACCCAGACCGACAACGCCCGGCAGAATACGCGGTGTGACCTTCACATTGACGCGCACTTCCCCGCGATCGTTAAAGACCTTCACATTATCACCGTGCGCAATCCCGCGTTTCGCGGCATCAACAGGGTTAATCCACAGTTCCTGCGGACAGGCGGCTTTCAGCACATCAACGTTGCCGTAAGTGGAGTGAGTCCGGGATTTGTAGTGGAAACCGGTCATCTGTAACGGGTATTTTTCCTGAAGCGGATCACCGGCATGCTCAAAGCCTGCGGAATAAACCGGCAGCGGATGGATTTCATCCCCTTCGTTCAGTTCCCAGGTATCACGGAGTTCCGCCAGCTGCGCGGAATAGATCTCGATTTTACCTGACGGCGTGGTCAGCGGGTTTGCCTGCGGGTCGTTGCGGAAATCGCGGTACGCCACATGGTGTCCCTGCGGGTCACGTTTTTTGAAAATGCCCTGTTTGCGGAATTCATCAAACTCCGGCAGTTCCGGCAGCGCGGCGCGGGACTGCTCATACAGGTGACGCAGCCACTCTTCCTGGGTACGGCCTTCGGTAAACTGATCACCGACACCCATCCGTTTGGCGATTTCGCTGGTCATGTCATAGATATTGCGGCTTTCAAAGCGCGGTTCGATCGCCTGATCAGCAAAAATCACATACCCCATATTACCGGCGGAGGCATCCATGCAGAAATCCATCTGTTCGGAAGCTGTGCAGTCCGGCAGCAGGATATCCGCATATTTGGCGGAGGAGGTCAGGTGGTTATCGATCACCACAATCATCTCGCACTTGCTCTCATCCTGAAGAATGTCATGGGTGCGGTTGATTTCGGAGTGCTGGTTCACCAGACAGTTACCGGCATAGTTCCAGACCATTTTGATCGGCACATCCAGTTTGTCTTTACCGCGCACACCATCGCGGGTGGCGGTCATCTCTTCGCCGCGCAGAATGGCATCTGTCCACATAAACATGGAGATACTGGTTTTCACCGGATTGGTCAGGGTCGGCATACGGACAAACGGGATTGCGTAAGAGCCTTCACGCGCACCGGTGTTACCGCCGTTAATCCCGACGTTGCCGGTCAGAATAGAGAGCATGGCAATGGCACGGGATGCGGTTTCGCCGTTTGAGCGGCGCTGCGGGCCCCAGCCCTGAGTGATATACGCCGGTTTGGCAGTGCCGATTTCCCGCGCCAGTTTCACAATCCGCGCTGCCGGAATACCGGTGATTTTGGCTGCCCACTCCGGGGTTTTCGCCACGCCGTCCGGCCCTTCACCTAAAATATACGCTTTATAGTGGCCGTTGGCCGGTGCACCGGCCGGCATGGTGGTTTCGTCATAACCGACACAATATTTGTCAAGGAACGGCTTATCCACCAGGTCTTCTTTGATCATCACATACGCCAGTGCGCTGACCAGTGCGGCATCCGTACCCGGACGGATCGGGATCCATTCATCCTCGCGCCCTGCACCGGTATCGGTATAACGCGGATCGATGATAATCATGCGGGCATTTGATTTTTCGCGTGCCTGCTCAACATAATAGGTCACACCGCCGCCGCTCATGCGGGTTTCGCCCGGATTGTTACCGAACAGAACCACCAGCTTGCTGTTTTCAATATCTGACGGGCTGTTACCGTCCGCCCAGCCGCCGTAGGTGTAATTCAGACCGGCTGCAATCTGCGCGGTACTGTAGTCACCGTAGTGATTCAGATAACCGCCGCAGCAGTTCATCAGACGGGCAATCAGTGTTGCTCCCGGCGGCCAGGATTTGGTCATGGTACCGCCGAGGGTGCCGGTACCGTAGTTAAGATAGATAGATTCGTTGCCGTAATCGCGGATCAGGCGTTTCATGGTACCGGCGATGGTATCAAACGCCTCTTCCCAGGTGATACGCTCGAATTTGTTCTCGCCGCGTTTACCCACACGTTTCATCGGGTATTTCAGGCGATCCGGATTGTACACCCGGCGGCGCATGGAACGGCCGCGCAGACAGGCACGTACCTGATGCAGATCTTCGTAGACATCATCACCGGTATTGTCGGTTTCAACATATCTGATTTCACCGTCAACCACATGCATCCGCAACGGACAGCGGCTGCCGCAGTTAACCGTACAGGCGCTCCAGACCACTTTCTCATCAGAAGCCGCCGCAGGTGCCGGGGTAGTTTCAGCGGCAGAGGCCGCATGGCTGAACGGGAGGGATAACCCGCCCGCTGCAACTGCCAGACCGCCGGCCGCACCGGAGGCTTTGACAAACCCGCGCCGCGTCAGCGGCGCAGTGAACAACGCCGTTTCTTTCATCTTTGTCATATACATTGCTCGCTTAATTGATTTTGTTATCGTTATTATTATTGTTAGTTGCCGGGTAACGGCTTATTGTCAGATTGCGACTGGTAACCATTCGCAATAAATTATTTGTAATACAATAACCTGCGGTTATTAACCTATAGTTATTTTACGGTTTTACGATTCAGCCGGGTTGTTTTGTATCAAAAAATGAGTGCATGAAAAGCAGATTATTGATCCCGTCAGTGGCAGACGGCATCCGCTCATGGGAAAATAGTGACCAGCTCAATATTATGATCAGGCAAAGGAGTTAACGTTATCAGACGCAGCGCACTCAACTACCTGATAAACGGCGAGAAAACCACACCACCGTCAGTGAACGATCACTGTGTCAGGAAGAAACTCAAAAACAGTCAGTGTGATAACTGCGCCGCCTGCTGCCCGGCAGATGCGGTGACGTTCGGCTATCTCGACGTCAAAATTGATAATGACCGCTGTTTTCAGTGCGGAAACTGCCTGTTTGTCTGCCCTTCTGATGCCATTGAACATATCCCTGTCCGCGAACGCAGCTACAACAATAACGGGCAACTGGTGATTGAGAAAAAAGAAACCCCGGCAAGTGCGGAAGAGCTGCTGGTCTGGCACCGGCAGTACCATATCCGCGGGATGCAGATAGCAGAGCCGGAAGTTGATAACTGGCTGCCGGTGCTGGCAGATCTCAATCTGCGCCTGAAAGCACTCGGCGAACCAATCTGGCAGCTGACTATCATCCCGCCGCCGCCGGTGGATACCGGAAAACGTTTTGCGCTGTTCCGGCAGAAAACCGTCAGCAGCGGGCTGAATACCGGCCGCGCCAGAACCGGCCTGAATGAGCGTAAAAAACTCTGGCCGGATGACAGCTGGTTCGATGTGCGTCCGGATACAGAAAACTGTATCTTGTGTACCGCCTGCGCGGCAGTGTGTCAGGAAGGGGCGATCACTATTGCGGATAATCAGTTTACCGTGGATAAGACAAAATGCAGCGGCTGCATGAGCTGCCGTGATGTCTGTTTCCCGAAAGCAATTGATGTCATACCGCAGGCAGAAAAAAACAGCCAGCCGGTTCACTATGCTTATTTTGATGCTCATTGCAGCAGCTGCCATCTGCCTTTTATGAGCTGGCAGCCGGGACAGACATTATGTCCGGTGTGCCGTTCACGAAAAGAGAAAGGCTGGCTGTAACGACGGATGTAAAAAAAGCGCCGTAAGGCGCTTTTTTCATTTTATCTGTCACATGATTACAGCGGACGGCGCACAAAACCAATCGCGTCGTGTACTTTATCCAGCGTGACCTGTGCACGGGCAGAGGCTTTCTCAGCACCCTCTTTCATTACACGGTTCAGTAACACATCATCGTTACGGATTTCGTGATAACGGGTCTGTAACTCTGTAAGCATGCCGGAAACCGCATCCGCCACCGCACCTTTCAGGTGACCGTACATCTGGCCTTCAAATTCAGCTTCCAGCGCAGCAACCGGTTTGCCGGTCACACCAGAGAGAATATCCAGCAGGTTGGAAACGCCCGGTTTATTTTCCAAATCATAAATCACGCGTGGCGGCTCTTCGGAGTCTGTCACGGCGCGTTTGATTTTCTTCGCTGCCGCTTTCGGATCTTCCAGCAGGGCGATCAGGTTGTTACGGTTATCATCGGATTTCGACATTTTTTTCGTCGGATCCTGTAATGCCATCACACGGGAGCCGCCCGCCGGGATAAACGGATCCGGCACCACAAACACATCACCGTAAATGGCATTGAAGCGCTGCGCGATATCACGGCTCAGCTCCAGATGCTGTTTCTGGTCGATACCGACCGGCACCTGATTAGTCTGATACAGTAAAATATCCGCGGCCATCAGCACCGGATAGTCAAACAGACCGGCGTTGATGTTTTCGGCATGACGGGCAGATTTATCTTTAAACTGTGTCATGCGGCTCAGTTCGCCGAAATAGGTGTAGCAGTTCAGCGCCCAGCCCAGTTGTGCATGCTGCGGCACATGGGACTGAACAAACAGCGTATTTTTTGCCGGTTCCAGACCACAGGCCATATAGAGCGACAGTGTATCCAGTGTGCGCTTACGCAGCTCCGCCGGATCCTGACGGACAGTGATCGCGTGCTGGTCAACGATGCAGTAAATGCAGTCAAAATCATCCTGCATTTTTACCCACTGGCGCAGTGCGCCCATGTAGTTACCGATGGTCAGTTCGCCGGAAGGCTGTGCGCCGCTGAAAACAACGGGTTTGTGTGCTTTGGTGTTAGTTCCGCTCATGATTATCCTTCCTGATGAGTTAACGGAGGCAGCCCGAGCGCAGGCAGCAGACCCGCGAAGTCGGACAGTACGCAATCCGGGTTGCTGTCAGCAATCGGAATACCGTAGTTGTAGCCGTAGGTCATGCCGACACAGGGACATTCCGCTGCCCGTGCCGCCAGGATGTCATTGCGGGAGTCCCCGACAAACAGCATTTCTTCCTTACGCAGCCCGAACTCACCCAGCGTCAGGTAGAGCGGAGCCGGATGCGGCTTCTTATTTTTCACATCATCCCCGCCGAGCACGACAGAGAAAAATTTATCCAGACCGGTTTCAGCCAGCAGCGGCGGAATAAACTGAGACGGTTTGTTGGTGACGATCGCCAGATCCAGCCCTGCGTCTGCCATCACCTGCAATGTCTCTGCCACATGCGGAAATGCCGGACTGCCGGTTTTAACAGTCTCAGCATAAAAATCATCAAACAACTGACGGCATTTTGCGTGCAGTGCAGCATCAGGTTTTTCACCGGTTGCATGAGTCAGGGCACGTTCCAGTAACATATCAACGCCGTTACCGACCCAGACAGAGGCCATTTCCCGGCCCGCTTTCCGGTAGCCCAGTGCTTCCAGTGCGCGATCAGTCGCTTCCGCCAGTCCCTGAATACTGTCAGTCAGTGTACCGTCCAGGTCAAATGCAACGGCTTTAATCCCTGTGAATTGCTGTACTGCTGTTTTGTCTGTCATGCTGAAACCTTTGTTAATTCTTTACGCATATCATCAATCACGGCTTTGTAGTCCGGTTTGCCGAAAATCGCAGAGCCGGCCACAAACATATCCGCACCGGCCTGCGCCACTGCCGCGATATTTTCAGTCTTAATTCCGCCATCGACTTCCAGGCGGATATCACGGCCGCTGGCATCAATGCGGCGGCGGACTTCTTCCACTTTTTTCAGTGTTTCCGGAATAAAGGACTGACCACCGAAGCCCGGGTTTACCGACATCAGCAGGATCAAATCCAGTTTATCAATCACATAATCGAGGTAACTGAGCGGCGTGGCCGGGTTGAATACCAGGCCCGGTTTACAGCCGCATTCGCGGATAAGCTGAATGGTGCGATCAACGTGCTCGCTCGCTTCCGCGTGGAATGAAATGTAGGTTGCGCCCGCTTTGGCGAAGTCCGGCACAATGCTGTCCACCGGTTTTACCATCAGATGCACATCAATCGGCGCGGTAATACCGTAATCACGCAGCGCCTTGCACACCATCGGCCCGATAGTCAGATTCGGGACATAATGATTATCCATCACGTCGAAGTGAACCACATCGCCGCCTGCGGCGAGAACTTTCGCGGTGTCTTCCCCCAGACGGGCAAAGTCAGCAGATAAAATGGACGGAGCAATCAAAAACTCTTTCATTCCTGTTTCCTCTTAATAAGACGCCGCCGGGTTCAACGGCTTACTGTCCGCGGTAAAGCGCCAGTAATTCATTCACTTTCTGGCGGTTAAGTGTGTTGCGGCTGATAGTGCGGCGCACTTTGACAATATGCAGTTGCGCCTGATGATACCACTCCCGGGTCAGCGGGGTGTCATGATTCGAGATCAGAACCGGAATTTTGCGATCCGACGAAAGCATTTGTGCCAGCTGTGCCAGATTCTGCTGCTCCGGTAACCCGAATCCGCTGGTGTGATACGCCGTAAAATTAGCTGTCAGTGATAACGGCGCATAAGGCGGATCACAATAAACGATATCCCCGGTACCTGCATTTTCCATGCTGGTCACATAAGACTGGCAGACAAACACGGCGTTGCGGGCTTTTTCTGCGAACCACAACAGTTCGGCTTCCGGGAAATAGGGTTTGCGGTAGCGCCCGAAGGGCACATTAAACCGGCCTTTGGAATTATAACGGCACAAACCGTTATAACAATGACGGTTCAGATAGAGAAACAGAATGCTGCGCTCGAAATGATCCGTGCTCTGATTAAATTGTTCCCGCAGCGCATAGTACTGTAATTCATCATTAAACTGCGGCGTGAACAGCTTGCGGGACTCATCGATAAATTCCCGGGTCCGCTGCTTCACCATCGTATAGAGGTGGATCAGATCACTGTTGATATCCGCCAGCACATAGCGCGGATAATCTGTATTGAGAAAAACCGACCCCGCGCCGACAAAGGGCTCAATAAGGCAATCACCCTCCGGCAGATGCCGTTTTATTTCATCTGCCAGAGTGTATTTTCCGCCGGCCCACTTCAAAAATGCGCGTTGTTTCTTCATGCTGTCTGTAATCATTGCTCAAAAAGGCCAGAGCCGCCGATTCTGCTCTGTTTCAGACAGCAAATCAGCACCTGACGGAATCCGTGTTTATTATTTCATGTCCTGATGCACTTGCTGCATCTTTCTGACCCACGGTTTTTTTCCCTGAATTTCGGCAGGCAGACGCTCAACTTCCCGTTTTGCATCCCCGACTGTCGGGAAATTACCGTACACCAGGACGTACCACGATTTTCCGTTACGTGTTGTCTCATAAACCTGATAGTTGGATAACCCGTGCTTCTGCGCAAAGGCTTTCAGTGTATCCGCACGGCTCGCACTGCTCAGCTGCAGGGTATAATTCCCGGCAGGGGCTTTGGCGATCGCGGTACCGCTTTTTGACGGAGCCGGTGCCGCTGTGGCCGGTTTGGTGGTTTCACGCGGTTTGGCCGGTGTTGCCGTGGTGGTTTTCACCGGTTGCGGTTTCACCTGCTGAAGCGGTTTCTTCGGCTCTTCCTTCGGAGTGACCACCGGCGGCAGATTATTCATATTCTGCTGCGCCGCATTATTAATACCCGCCTGCGTATTTCCCTGATTCAGGGCATCGTTAATATCCCCCGGGATATCCACGCGCTGGCCGGTGCCGGTTGTCTGTGACGGCTGCTGTGCCTGTGTCGGCAGGTTATTGATAGCAGGGAGATTCACGCCGGTCTGCCCGGTCTGTGACGGAACCGGTTCGGTTGGCTGTAACTGTGTTGCACCGTCATTGCTGCCGGTGCCGAGGGTAATCGGGCGCTCGCCGTTCTGTGCCTGCGGCTGTGCTTCCGGCTCTGACGGCGATTTCAGCGCGGAGCTTATCGCGATAATCAGTAACACCAGGACCACAACCGCCACGCCGATCATCATCTGCTGGCGCGAGACGGCAAACTTAGGCCGTGACTGCTGCGGGCGCGGACGCGGATTACGGCGTTCAGGGCGCTCCGGTCTGTCAGATGCGTCCGGACGGATAGATTCATCATCCGGCTGGCTGAAAATCTGTGGTTCTTGCTTTTCGGGTTTAAAGCCGTCCATTTTGCCCTCCCATCAGAGCAGAAACTGTGTCTTTGGATATAACAGAAGAGAACTGACGCCCGGTGAGTGCGTCATAATGCGTAGTGTAACCATTTTCCCGGCACTCAGCGAGACAGATATCAAAAAACTTCTGCCGCTGCTTCCGTTACACGGACTGAATGGCAGCCAGCACCCTGTCATGCGGGATATCCGCACGGACAACTGACCGGCCGATCGTTTCCGGGACAATCAGGTGCAGTTTACCGCCCTGCACTTTTTTATCCCGCATCATGTGCGGCAGATACGCATCCGCCGGCATGGATTCCGGTCCGCGCACCGGCAGCCCGGCGCGGGTAAGCAGCGCAATGACCCGCTCTGTCTCTTCCGGGCGGAAGGTCCCGAGCAGTTCAGCCGTGCGTGCAGCCATCACCATCCCTGCGGCGACTGCCTCGCCGTGCAGCCAGACACCATAGCCCATTTCCGCCTCAATGGCGTGGCCGAATGTATGGCCGAGATTCAGCAGTGCGCGCAGCCCGCTGGTCTCTTTTTCATCCGCAGCCACCACTTCTGCTTTCAGTTCACAGCAGCGGCGGATGCAGTACGCCATCGCCTGCGGCTCAAGTGCCAGCAGACGGTCGATATTATTTTCCAGCCAGATAAAGAAATCGTGATCCAGAATAATGCCGTATTTGATGACTTCCGCCAGCCCTGATGCCAGTTCACGGCGCGGCAGGGTTTTCAGGCAATCGAGATCAATCACCACACTGACCGGCTGCCAGAAGGCACCAATCATATTTTTACCCAGCGGATGGTTCACGCCGGTTTTACCGCCGACAGACGAATCCACCTGAGACAGCAGCGTGGTCGGCACCTGAATAAAACGGACGCCGCGCTGATAGCTCGCTGCCGCAAATCCGGTCAGATCACCGATAACACCGCCGCCCAGCGCAATCAGTGTGGTGTCACGCCCGTGATTGTTTTCCAGCAGCGTGGTAAAAATACGGTCAAGGGTGGTCAGGGATTTATACTGCTCGCCGTCCGGCAGAATCACGGAATCCGCCTGTACGCCGGCTTGCGCAAGGTTGTCGGTCAGTATCTGAAGATACAGCGGGGCAAGGGTTTCGTTAGTAACTATCATTGCACGCTGACCGGTGGTCAGCGGCGCAAAGGTGCCGGAGAGGGAAAAGAGACCCGGAGCAATTGAAATAGGATAAGCACGCTCACCCAGAGTCACAGTCACTTTTTCCATGGCACCTCCGCATGTTGCCGGTAAAATGAAATTAACTGTTGGTTTCTAACAGTTCAATAATTTGATTTGCAACCACTTTTGCACTCTGATCATCGGTATGGATAGTGATATCCGCGATCTCTTCATACATCGGATTGCGTTCATCGGCCAGTTTAACCAGGACTTCCCGGACCGGCTCATCGACCTGTAACAACGGACGCTTTTTATCGCGCTGTGTCCGGGCCAGTTGTTTTTCAATATTGGTCTCAAGGTACACAACCACACCCCGCGCAGACAGGCGGTTGCGGGTCTCCCGTGACTTGACGGAACCCCCGCCGGTAGCCAGGACGATACCCTGCTTTTCAGTCAGTTCATTGATGATTTTTTCTTCACGCAGGCGAAAACCTTCTTCACCTTCGACATCAAACACCCAGCCCACATCGGCTCCGGTGCGGCGTTCAATTTCCTGGTCGGAATCAAAGAATTCCATATTTAATTGCTGAGCCAGCTGACGACCAATAGTACTTTTGCCGGCACCCATCGGGCCGACAAGAAAGATATTGCGTTTCTCTGCCATGTTTTTGGTATAACTAAGAATATTCGTTAATGATAACCCGCCCCGCTCACCCGATCAGCGGCGGGACCTCAAATGAAACCTCATGAGTGAATCTGCGTGAGTAACCTGAAATTATCTCCGCACATTCTGCCCGATTGCAACCATACCGGCACGAAACCGGAAAGATACCTCAGGTGCTGCTGTGTGACGCCTGTCGCAATCCGGCCTCTGAACATCCGCACATACTATCATAACGCCTGCGAAAAACCGCGCCTTATATTTCCGTGAATCCTCCTGAAAACAGGAGCTGTACAGAAACATAAGGCGCGATCTGAGAATCAGGACGTTGTCCGTCAACGGATTAACGGCATATTTTACGGCGGCAGTGATTTCATACCTGCTAAATTTGCTAACTCTTGTATGCTAAATCGTTGCAATCGTCAAATGTATAACACCGCAGAACCGGTAAATAAATCCGTTATTCTGCGCATATAATCCGTGAATAATGATACAACATGCTGATATTGATACAGTTACTAAATATCGATCAACTGCGGTGTAATGAATATCACTAATTCACGGCGGCTGAGTTTATCGTATTGATGAGTAAAAAGCTTTCCCATCAATGGGATCGACGATAAATACGGCACCCCGGTCACCTGCCTGCCTTTATCCTGCTGAAAAATCCCCCCGAGGATCAGGGTTTCCCCGCTGCGGACAATCACCTGTGTGGTGATTTCCTGCTTATCAATGGAATACTGCTCGCTGCCGTTCTGCATCAGTGCCGCACCGGGAGCATTGCGGCTGATATGCAGTGTCAGACGCACCTTATTATCCCGCAGGATCTGCGGTGTTACCTCCATCCCCAGCACCGCCTCGCGGAACTGCACCTGTGAGCCGGACTCATGGTTTTGCGTGGTGTACGGAATTTCCGCCCCTTGTTTGATACTGGCGGGATGCTCGTGCGCCGTGGTCAGGCGCGGGCTGGCAACAATATCCAGTTGCTGCTCCTGCTCCAGCGCACTCAGTTCCATCTCCAGCAGATGCCCGCCAAGACGGGCGATATTAAAGGTAAAAGTGTTATTTCCCCGCGCCTGATGCAGTTGCAGGCGGTTACCGGACTCCGGTGACGGCAGCACCGTTCCCCACTGCAGCCCCAGCTCATGCAGCCCTTCCCGCGAGCCGGACACAATATGCGCCGTAATCTGCACCTGCTGCTGCGGCTGATCCATCTGTGTCAGCCAGGCTTCCGCCCGCGACAGCACATCCGGTTGTGCTTCTATAAAGAGGGAATTTGTCAGCGGGTCGGCTTCCGGCGCTTTATTATCTGTAAACCATTCCCCGTGATGCTGTTTCAGCAGGGCCAGCATGTCCGCCGCATCCGCATATTGCAGGGTAAATGTGCGGCTCTGCCCGCTTTCCGGTATCAGCGGCGGGGAATACATCACGGGGAGTTCTGTCAGCACGGCCGGTTCCTCACTGATGACGACAGGCTGAAAAAGATCCCGCGGATGCTGCCCGCCGGGAGCCGCTGCCGCAAGCAGCAGACAACAACCGGTGATCAGCCGGGCGGCTGATTTTGCTTTATTCATCATCATGCCATTCCTTTTCCGGACCCGGTGAATCCGCCCCCGGTAATGCCAGATGCAGTGTCATCTGCAACAGCGGCGGGGATGAGGAGGTTCCGGGTGTCAGCGGGTGCAGCGAAAGCCGGGTGATCGGCAACTGAGTCACCTCCCCGCTGAGGGTATCGAGCAGCGCCGCCAGCTCAGGGTAATGCGCCTCAAAGGTCAGCACCCAGCGTTCCGGCTGTTCCGGCGGCTCCTGCTGCCAGCCGGTCAGCAACGGCAGCGCATTTTCGGGCAGTAAGGTAAACAGCGGCGGGATATCCGGGGGCGGCAGAACCACCGTTTCCGGCACCGCCTGTTCTGACAGTGCTGTCAGCCGCTGCAACTGCCGGAACCGCATTTCCGTTTCCCCTGCTGCCGGTTGCAGATAAAAACACCAGAACACCACACCGGCCGATAACCAGATCCCGGCAGTCACTCCCCACTGCACGCGCCGGTACTGCGCACAGCGCCATACTGTGTTCAGATTCATGACCGGCTCCTCCCGGTCACCAATATAAACTGCCGGATCCCGGCTGTTTTGTGATGCTGCAGGCTGATCAGCCTGAGCGGCATCAGCCCCGGCGGTACCCGCTGTAATAAAGGATGAGACGGGACAATCACCTGACGGCGGTTCACCGACAGGGCATGGCGCACACTGCTTTCTGTATCATGCTTTTGCTGCTCTGCCTGATAACGTGCCAGCCAGGCATCTTCCGGCAGCTGAGCCTGCAAAAAAACCAGCAAATCCCGGTAACGGCGGTTTTCCCGTGCAGTCTGCTGCTGACGCAGATTTTCCGTTTCCGCCTGCCGCTGTAGCGCACGCTGACGGGCAAGTTCAGCCCGCTGCGGCTCAAGGCGGATTTCCCGCTCATCAAATGCGGCCTGTAACAACACCAGATGCTGCACATTCAGTGAATGAAACAGATAAACCGGCAGCAGTGCGGATAACAGCACGCCGCCTGCCATCAGAAACCGGAAAGCCATCCGGCGGCAGATTTGCCGTTTCAGCCGGGAGCGCCAGGCGGTCAGATTCACCCGGTGTGTCATAGCCGCTCCTCCCCGCAGAGTACCATTCCTGCCGCCGCCGCGTAGCCCGGCGGGACATCGTCCGCCTCCGCATTGCGGTAACGCCGGCATTCCCGCTGCCATGCCTGCGGCAGCAGCGCAGTATCGTGCAGGCAGCACAGTGCCGCCTGTGACTCATCAAAACCCTGTGTTTTCAGCTCTGTCAGTAATGACGGCAGGGTCAGGTCAGCCCGTCCGCTCAGTACCGGCTGCATTTCACCGGCGGTCCAGCAGAGACTGTTTCCCTGGCGGAAAACCAGCCAGTCCTGTGCGGCCACACCGCGGGCGCGGGCAAAACAGCGCAGCGCACAGGGAATAATGCTGAGTACCGTCAGATCCGCACGGAGTTCCGCCGCCAGCGACAGCCACTGATCACGGACAGTACGGTGCAGCGCCGTCAGAATAATATCGCCGGAAAACCACCGGTAATCATAGATAAGATCCTGATGACGCCCCGGAAATGTGCGCGCCAGCCAGGTATCTATCAGCGGCACCACCGCAGACTGCGCGACACGGCTCTCCGGCAGGCGGATCTGCTGCTGAAGACAGAGTGACACCGGCAGTGCCGCCCGGCAATCCGGCCGCCCGCGGATACGCCGCCGCCATGGCGCCAGTGCAGCCGCAACTACAGACAGGCCGGGCACACCGTTTTCGGCTGATTCCGTTTCCGGCAGTGTCAGCGTGATAAAATCCTCAAAACACCACCTCCGGCATACGCGCCGCGCCAGTGCTATCCTGATCTCCCCGTCCTGAAGTGAAATTCCCGCCATCCGTGAAGCAATCCGCATAAATCATCCCTGTATTATTGATATGAGAAATACTTTTTTCTCTTAATTTTCCTGTAGTTACAAAATACGTATTCAAGAAACGCATGAACCTTTATACTACAGGGTCGCTGTTTATAAACTGTCCACCACACGGCTAACGGAAATTTTCAGGTGAAGTTCTTAAAGTATTTATTGATCTTTGTTGTCTGTTGCATTTTTCTTGGAGCAGCATCGATATATGGCATGTACAAATATGTCGAGGCTGACCTGCCCGATGTGGCCACACTGAAAGATGTCAAATTACAGACACCAATGCAGGTCTACAGCGCGGACGGCGAACTGATTGCCCAGTTCGGTGAAAAACGCCGTATTCCGCTGACACTCAGCCAGATCCCGCCGATGGTAAGGAATGCCTTTATCGCGACGGAGGACAGCCGTTTCTATGACCACCACGGAATCGACCCGATCGGGATTTTCCGTGCCGCTTCTGTTGCCATGACCTCCGGTCGTGCCTCACAGGGCGCCAGTACCATCACACAGCAGCTTGCCCGTAACTTCTTCCTGAGCCCGGAAAAAACCGTTATCCGTAAAGTAAAGGAAGCGTTCCTGGCCATCCGCATCGAACAGATGCTGACCAAAGATGAAATTCTCGGGCTGTATCTGAACAAAATTTACCTCGGCCAGCGCGCTTACGGCGTGGGGGCTGCGGCTTATGTCTATTTCGGCAAAAGCCTTGATCAGCTGACTCTCAGTGAGATTGCGGTGATCGCCGGGCTGCCGAAGGCACCGTCCACCTTTAACCCGCTTTACTCCAAATCCCGCGCCCTGGCCCGCCGTAATGTGGTGCTGACGCGGATGCTGGAAGAGAATTACATTACCCGCGCCCAGTATGATGAAGCGCGTAATGAGCCAATCGAAGCCCGTTATCACGCCCCGGAAATTGATTTTTCCGCGCCGTATCTGGCAGAAATGGTTCGTATGGCAATGATTGAAAAGTACGGTGAAAATGCCTATACCGATGGTTATAAGGTCTACACCACCGTTAAACGCAAAGATCAGCTCAGTGCTGAAGATGCGGTTCATACCGGCATCATCGACTACGATATGCGCCACGGTTACCGGGGAGCTCAGCAGGTATTGTGGCCGCAAAACAGCGCGGCATGGGATACAGAGCAGATCCTGAGCAAACTGAAAACGTTACAGGTCTACGGCCCGCTCAACCCGGGTGTTGTGCTGAGTGCGGATGCTAACCGTGCACAGGTGATGCTCAAAGACGGCTCCACCATCGACCTGACCATGGACAGCATGCGCTGGGCGCGCAAATTTATCTCTGATCGCGCTATGGGTCCGGCGCCGCGTGCGGTAAACGGCGTAGTGCATGCCGGTGAGCAGATCTGGGTGCGTCAGAATAAAGACCGCTGGATGCTGGCACAGATCCCGGATGTCAACTCTGCCCTGGTAGCGCTCAATCCAACAGATGGCGCTGTGATCGCACTGGTCGGCGGCTTTGATTTCGAGCTGAGCAAATTCAACCGTGTCACCCAGTCTCTGCGCCAGGTCGGCTCCAGCATCAAACCGTTGCTGTATACCGCCGCGCTGGATAAAGGTCTGACACTCGCTTCCCTGCTCAATGACCTGCCGATTGTCCGTGCGGATGGTGCTGGTCCGGACTGGCGGCCAAAAAACTCACCACCGCGTTATGACGGCCCGATCCGTCTGCGTCAGGGGCTGGGACAATCGAAAAACGTGGTGATGGTGCGGGCCATGCGGGCAATGGGCGTGAATTATGCCGCTGATTATCTGCTGCGCTTCGGCTTCCCGGACAGTAATATTGTCCGGACAGAATCCATGGCGCTCGGCTCTTCCTCCTTCACGCCGATGCAGATGGTGCGCGGCTACGCCGTGATGACCAACGGCGGCTATCTGGTCGACCCGTATTTTATCAGCCGGATTGATAACACCGAAGGCAAAGCCCTGTTTACCGCAGAGCCGAAAATTGCCTGTCCGCAGTGCACCAACATTCCGGTGATTTACGGCGAAGGTTCACATGACCTGGAAAGCAGCCTGAACAAGGATGCGCTGGAAAACGACGTGGCGAAATCAGACAGCCAGCCGCAGGAAAATGACCAGCCGGCAGCCCCGGAAGCCGACCTGGAAAAAGCGCCGCAGGCAGGGAGTGATTCCCCGTATGCGCCGCATGTGGTCAGCACCCAGGTGGCCTTCCTGATCAAAGACGCCATGAACTCCAATATCTATGGCGAACCGGGCTGGAGCGGAACCGGCTGGCGGGCAATGCGGGATATCAAACGCCGCGACCTCGGCGGTAAAACCGGTACCACCAACAGCTCAAAAGATGCCTGGTTTGTCGGCTACGGCCCCGACATCGTTGCTGCGGTCTGGATTGGTTTTGATGAAAACGCCCGTGACCTCGGCCGTGGTGAGGCCGGTGCGAAAAGCGCCCAGCCTATCTGGAACGACTTTATGAAAGTTGCACTGGAAGGGGTACCGGAACGCAAAGATCCGCCGCCACCGGGGATTATCTCCGTTCAGATCAACCGCAGCACCGGTAAGCTGGGTTCCGGCGGAAACTCCCGTTCCGAATACTTTATCAAAGGTACCGAGCCGACTGATTACGGTGTATCGGAAGTGGGTACAACTATTATCCAGCAGGACGGCGGTTCAGAAGAACTGTTCTGATTAAGCCGATAAAAACAGAAGGGCTGCCTGAGGGCAGCCCTTTTTTTCAATCGTTGTTACTTAACACAAATGCATATCTTTTTTCGATGATTAACACAAACCTATTTGTGTTAAAAATAGCTTAATGGCCGGTACGCTGTAAAAATTGCTGCGCCAGGAACAGCGCGGTAATATTGCGGGCCTCGTTAAAATCCGGATGCGTCAGCAGATCCATCATCTTACTGACCGGCCAGCGCTCCTGAACCAGCGGTTCCGGCTCATCGCCCTCCAGCTTTTCAGGATACAGCCCTTCCGCCAGCAGGATATTCATCTGCCCGGAGAAATAGGACGGGGACATGGTGACGCGGCGCAGCGGTGTCAGTGTGCGGGCACCGAACCCGATTTCTTCTTTCAGCTCACGGTTGGCGGCAGTCAGCATATCCTCACCGGGATCGACAGCACCTTTCGGGAAGCCCAGCTCATAGCTGTCCACACCCGCCGCGTATTCCCGGATCAGGATAAGCTCGTTATTTACCACAGGGACAATCAGAACAGATTCACGGGTTGCAGGACGCATACGCTCATAAACCCGTTCCGCACCATTACTGAATTTCAGTGCAACAGACTGGACAGTAAACAGACGGGATTGGGCAACAGTCTCGATGCGGATAATTTTCGGTTTTTGTAATTCAGCCATGTATGCCTCTGTACGTAATATAAAAACGCAGTACAACCATACAGAGTAAAACTGTGCAGGGTGAAAAAGTACCGCTTTGCGAATAAGTAAAAACCGGGGTAAATTCCCTGGTTCACTCACTTATTGCTCTGCTTCATATTACCCGTTCCTGAGACAAAGAAAAGCACCGGGCGGGATGAATAAATAACGGTAACATACAGCATAATCAGCAGGTAAAAGTGAAAATAATCAGTTATAACAGACTGTTATTTAAAATAATTTTTTTGCATAATCAGAAAAGGCCGATTTTTTAACGGCTTCCTTCACTGTTATGCTGCACAGGCAATTACGACGGGGAAAAAATGGCTATCACCCTCATTATAACGGCCGCTCTGGTGATCGGTTGTCTTATAATGGTTTCTGTTATCAGTCACCGGCGGAGACAGCGCCGGGCAGGTTATGTATTACCTTCACTGGCCAGCCTGACACACCACCGGCCGGGTGCCGGTGAAATTCAGGCCATTGAGCACCATCTGACCTGCGCTGCCCGGCAGGCGGTCAGTAATGATCTGCATTTTACATTACCGGCTTTCCCCAAAAAAAGTGATCACGTCTATCGTCTGTGCAACCGCATCACCCGGTATGCTATCCCGGAGAAAAACGGGCAGCAGTGGCATTATTACATTGAAGGCAACGAGGTTTATCTGCCTGCGGTTCTGGATGAATTTATTCAGGCCACAAATGTCATTGATGTGATGTTTACTGACGGGATACCGATGATTGTCGGGCTGAACGGTCATGACTTACGTGAGTTTACTGATGACCACGCGCTGGCAAGGCCAATGACAAAAAATAACAACGTACCGGTACAGGCCGCGATACTGACTAACAGCAATGCTGATATTGAGTTTCTCGGCACACGCAGAGAGAGCCGGCAGGAATATAACCTGCAGCACAGTCACGGGTTTATCAGCGGCACGCTGATTGTCTGCGGCGTGCTGACGGCGCTCACTGCGGTTTTTATGCCGCCGTTTTTATTTTACTGGATGATGGCCGCCGGAGCCGGGCTGCTGCTGCCGGGCATCATTCTATCCCTGATCCCGCTCAGCAACCGCCGCCGTCTGCGGGATATTCAGTGCTACCGGGGGATCCCGAAACGCTGGGGCCTGTTCGGCGATTTTGACCACAGCCAGAAGCACAGCATTTCACTCGGCGGTATCGACCTTATCTACCCGCGCCACTGGGAACCCTGGCTGCATCATGATCTCGGGTCTGTCACACAGATTGAAATGTATGAGGATCAGCAGGTGGTCCGCCAGGGGAAATACCTCTCCCTGCGTGAGGAATCCACCCGCTTCCCATATCACCGTTACGGAAAAAATCTGCTGATCGCCCTGACCAGCGCCTTTGCCCTTCTGGTTCTGGCCTGCAATCAGCCGGTCAATTTGCCGGTTAAACTGGCCCTGAACTGGCTGACCGGCACAGAAACCAAAGTCACCACCAATTTCAGTGAACTCCAGAATATGCCGCTCTATGTGGGGGATTTTCTCGAGGCCAAAGGCGTAGGGATGTGTTACATGCCGCCGAACCTCTCCGCTCAGGATAAGCCCAATTTCCGCGCATTTGACTGCTCCGGTATTTACTGGAACAACACCTCCCCGCTTCCGGTTCCCGAGTCCGAACAGGTTGATCGCGCCGCCGCGCTGCTTGCCGAACTGAATAACCAGCTGCATCCCGATGCCGGAGCCCGTAAGGTGAACGACAGTCTGCGCAATGTTATCACCCGCTCCGGAATGAGCCTGCTGGATGATTTTTCCTCACTGGTTCTGAAAACCCAGGCATTATGTGAATTTGAAAACAGTGACTGTGTGCGGCTGAAAAATGCCCTCGTCAATCTGGGGAATTCCCCGAACTGGGAAAATTTATTAGCCCGCGCCAAAGCCGGTAAACTGGAGCAATCGAATGTTTTATTGCGTCCTGCAAGTGCCGAGGCCTTGGAAAAGCTGGTTATCGCCACCACATCTACAGCTATAAACAAAGAAGTGGAAAATGCGGCAATGCGGCTGAACAGTCCGCCGCCTGGTGGTGTGCTGCTGATCAGTGACGAAGGCAAATCCCTGGTGGAGAACGCCCCGGTCAATGAACAGACAGAGGAAATGACACCGCTGGCACACTGGCAGTCCCTGCAGAAGCTCTCCAATATGCTGCTGCACACCCCGTTTGAGGTTCAGGGCATTGTCACGGATGTGTCTGTGGATGCCAACGGCACCCGTCATATCCTGCTGCACTTTCAGCCGGATAATGTCATGCTGGCGCGGTTTATCGGCAGCTGCATTTTACTGGTCGTCTTTTCCCTTCTGGCCATTATCAACGGCATCTATACGTTTATCCGCTGGCGTCAGCGCCGCCGCCGGATGACGGATATCCGCCGTTATTACGACAACTGCTTCCGGCACGACTACCCTTCCTCTGAGGTGCAGCCGTAACGGCTGCACTGTCTGTCACGGAGTAACCATGCAACAGGCTTCACAGGTCACAGAGCCTGTCCGCCTTGATAAATGGCTCTGGGCGGCACGGTTTTATAAAACCCGCTCTATCGCCAGAACCATGATTGACGGCGGCAAGGTTCATTATAACGGGCAGCGGACCAAGCCCGGAAAACTGGTCGAAAACGGCGCGGTTATCGTCCTGCGTCAGGGAAATGATGAACGGACAATCCGCGTACTGGGGATTACGGACAAGCGCCTGAGTGCGCCGCTGGCACAGACACTCTGGGAAGAAACCCCGGAGAGCATCGAAAAACGTGAAAAAACCGCGCTTGCACGTAAAATGAATGCCCTGACGATGCCGCACCCGGAACGACGTCCTGATAAAAAGGAACGACGGACATTGTTAAAATTTAAACACAGTAATTCAGATACCGCGGAATAACCGGCGGTTAAGACGAGAGAAAATTATGTCTGCACGACAAGATACATTACACCGGTTCCTGTTTAACAAAAGTGATGTCCGGGGAGAACTGGTCAATGCTTCCGGCACATTACAGCAGATCCTGGATAACCATCATTATCCGGAGCCTGTCCGCCGCCTGCTCGGTGAACTGCTGGTCTGCACCAGTCTGCTGACCGCAACCCTGAAATTTGAAGGGGATATCACCGTTCAGATCCAGGGCGACGGCCCGGTCCGTCTCGCAGTGATCAACGGCAACGACCGCCAGCAGATGCGCGGCATCGCCCGTATGAACGGCGATGTGCCTGCCGGTGCCGGTTTCCACGATATGATCGGCAAAGGCTTTATGGTCATCACGATTACGCCGCGTCAGGGCGAACGTTATCAGGGTATTGTGGCGCTGGAAGGGGAAACCCTCGAAGCGTGTCTGGATGCCTATTTCCGCCAGTCCGAACAGCTGCCGACCAGCCTGTTTGTCCGCGTTGCGGAACACGACGGTAAAATGCAGGCTGCCGGGATGCTGTTACAGGCACTGCCGGCATCGGCAGAAGCCCGTACGCAGGAAGAAACACAGAACATGTTCAGCCACCTGATGCAGCTGACTGCCACTATTTCGTCTGATGAGCTCTTTACCCTGGATGCCGAAACCATCCTGTACCGTCTCTATCATGAAGAAGACGTTGTGCTGTATGAACCGGCACCGATAGCGTTTCATTGCGGCTGTTCCCGCGAACGCTGCGCAGATACGCTGGTAACACTGCCGGAGGAAGATGTTAATCATATTTTGCAGGAAGATGGCAAAATTGATATGGAGTGTGAATACTGCGGTGCTCATCATATCTTTGATGAACAGAATATTCGTGAAATCCGCACTCAGAAAAACGCTTCTCTGCACTGATTCGTTTTAGCTGACGCAACACCAGGCCGCACCGGGCTCCCCGGATGCGGCCTTTTTGTTTATTTTTTCTTATGGTATCGAGCCAGCTCACAAAATACACCCAAATAAAATCCGGATTTTCATTTATTTGATAGCAATCGCTGTTAACCAGTCGTAAATAATTATGATATATGGAGATATTCCGACAACCCGGAGGCTTTGGATGAGCGTAAAAACGATGGCTGTGAATGAACTGGAGCAGTATGGTATCCGTGATGCCGCAGAAATAATCTATAACCCGAGTTATGACTTACTCTTTGATGAAGAAACCCGTCCCGGCCTGACCGGTTATGAACACGGTGTCGTCACCACCAGCGGCGCGGTCGCGGTGGACACCGGCATTTTTACCGGCCGCTCACCGAAAGACAAATATCTGGTCAGAGATGACCTCACCCGTGACACCGTCTGGTGGGCGGATCAGGGAAAAGGCAAAAACGACAACAAACCGCTGTCACAGGACACCTGGAATTCCCTGAAACACCTGATCACCAATCAGTTATCCGGTAAACGCCTGTTTGTGGTGGACGCCTTCTGCGGCGCCAATGCCGATACCCGCCTGAAAGTCCGCTTTATTACCGAGGTTGCCTGGCAGGCACACTTCGTCAAAAACATGTTTATCCGCCCGAATGAAAACGAACTGCATGATTTTGAACCGGATTTCATTGTGATGAACGGCGCGAAATGTGTAAATCCGGACTGGCAGGCACAGGGACTGAATTCGGAAAACTTTGTGGCGTTCAATCTGAGCGAGCGCATCCAGCTTATCGGCGGTACCTGGTACGGCGGTGAGATGAAGAAAGGCATGTTCTCCATCATGAACTATCTGCTGCCGTTACAGGGCATTGCCTCCATGCACTGCTCGGCAAACGTGGGTGAAAAAGGGGATGTGGCGATTTTCTTCGGCCTGTCCGGCACCGGCAAAACCACGCTGTCCACGGATCCGAAACGCAAGCTGATCGGTGATGACGAACACGGCTGGGATGATGACGGTGTCTTTAACTTTGAGGGCGGCTGCTACGCCAAAACCATTAATTTGTCTGCGGAAGCAGAGCCGGATATTTATCACGCCATCAGCCGCGATGCGCTGCTGGAAAACGTGGTTGTCCGCCCGGACGGCAGTGTAGATTTTGATGACGGCAGCAAAACTGAAAACACCCGGGTTTCTTACCCTATCTATCATATTGAAAACATTGTTAAACCGGTTTCTAAAGCGGGTCACGCCAACAATGTGATTTTCCTGACTGCCGATGCCTTCGGTGTGCTGCCGCCGGTGGCGGAACTGACACCGGAGCAGATGCAGTATCATTTCTTATCCGGATTTACCGCAAAACTGGCCGGTACCGAGCGCGGTGTCACAGAGCCGACGCCAACCTTCTCTGCCTGCTTCGGCGCGGCATTCCTGACACTGCACCCGACACAGTACGCCGATGTGCTGGTAAAACGGATGAAAGCGGCCGGGGCAAAAGCGTATTTAGTGAACACCGGGTGGAACGGAACCGGAAAACGCATTTCAATTAAGAATACTCGTGCTATCATAGACGCCATTCTTAGTGGGGATATTGATAAAGCGGCGAAACATACGCTGCCGGTCTTTAATCTGGCCATTCCTCACGAACTGCCGGGTGTCGACAGTCATATACTCGACCCGCGCAACACATATGATAATGTGGCGCAGTGGCAGGAAAAAGCGGAAGACCTCGCAGGGCGGTTTATAAATAATTTTGATAAATATACCGACACGCCGGCGGGTCAGGCTCTGATTAGTGCAGGGCCTTCGCTGTAACCGGATAACAAGAAAAGTAGTGTGAGCAACACAGTAGCCCCGGATCAGATGATCCGGGGCTTTCTGTTTTATTGAGCAGGCGGCAGATCAAACAGCAGGATTTCACTGTCTTGTGCGGCTTTCAGGCTGATTAACGCTTCATCCCATACAGCTACGCCATCACTGGTTTTCACCGTCCGGCCATTCACGGTCAGTTCACCTTTCACCACCTGGATCCAGACCATCCGTCCGCTCTGAGGCTGATATTCACCCTCTTCACCGGCGGCCAGTGTCCAGCGCCACAGTGTCATGTCCTGAAAAACTTTCAGCGAGCCGTCACGGGCATCCGGGGAAAGCACCAGCCGGCGTCCGTTTGCCGCATCGAACCGGCGCTGTTCATAGCGCGGAGTCAGACCGGTTTTTTCAGGGATAATCCAGATCTGATACAGATGCAGCGGATTATCATTGTCCGGATTATATTCCGAGTGACGGATCCCGGTTCCGGCGCTCATGATCTGGAACTCACCGGCAGGCACCTGCTCTTTATTCCCCATGCTGTCCTGATGCTCCACCGCACCACCCAGCACATAGGTCAGAATTTCCATGTCTTTATGCGGATGGGTACCGAACCCCTGGCCTTCCGCGATAAAGTCTTCGTTAATAACCCGCAGGGCGGAAAAGCCCATAAAGTTACGGTCATAATAATCGGCAAACGAAAAGGTGTGCCAGCTGTCGAGCCAGCCGTGGTTGGCATGGCCGCGTTCATTTGCAGGGCGTACATAGATCATAATTTTTCTCCTCAATCTGATGAGGTTAAGTTTACGTCCTGCCGCTAATTTCACCAGTAGCCGGGTTTAACGCAAGAATTCAAAAAATTTGAATAAGTGCAGCATCAAACCATCTTCTTTCAGACCCGGGCGGCGGGATAACCAGCAAAGCGGAAAGACGCTGACACATCCCTGTCCGCTCGGATCGCGCCATCCATGGCGCTTTACGCTTTCCTTTTTTTGCCGGTTATTCCCGAATGAATTTTTACATTATCAAAACCAAACAATTCATCTGTTAAATCATCCGGTTTGTGGCAAGGCGGTATGGGAAGGATTCCGGGGAGCATACACAAGTATGTGACCCGGAATACTGAGCGCAACCAACACAGCCACGGACCGGAGGATGACGCAGATTCGGTTCGCTCCATCCATGGCGCTGTATGCTTTCCTTTTTTTGCCGGTTAACCCCTCATGTACTTCAACTCCGTCAAAAACAGAAAATGAATCTGCTAAATCATCCGGTTTGTGGCAAGGCGGCGAAGTGAGGATATCCCCGGGAGCATACACCAGTATGTGACCGGGGTAGCCGAACAAAGCCAACACAGCCACAGGCCGGAGGATGACGCAGAAAAGCCAACGCACCTGCAGCGCGAATGGCCCCGGGGAAAAAGGGAAAAAAAAAGCCAGCACAGGGCTGGCTAAATAAACACTGGAAGCAATGTGAGCAATGTCGTTCTTTCATCTGAACCCTGAAGGTGGTCATCTGAAAGTGATTTGATGATAATAGTTCTCAGTATCATTTGTAAAGCACTTTTTGCTCAGGATTTCGTATAATCACTGATGTTTTCTGTTAACTCACTGATACAGTGATTTATTTTAATAAAATTAAATAATTCCATAGGGTTATCAGGGATTAAACATCCGGTGAAAACGGCAGTGCCTGCGCACATGCCCACGCTGAACTCCACGCCCACTGGAAGTTATAACCACCGAGCCAGCCGGTCACATCGGTCACTTCGCCGATAAAATAGAGTCCCGGCACATCGCGGGCTTCCATAGTTTTGGAGGAGAGTGCCTGCGTGTCCACGCCGCCGAGTGTCACTTCGGCTGTCCGGTAACCTTCTGTGCCATTCGGCTGCACCTGCCAGTTTTGCAATTTATCTGTAATTTCCTGCTGTGCAGCTTTGGATAACTGGTTCAGCGCAATATCCGGCAGATCACCGGTTGCCTGTAAACACTCCACCAGCCGTTTTGGTAACAGCTTCGCCAGTGCATTACGCAGGCTCAGATTCGGGTGTTTTTCCCGCTGCACGGTAAAGAACTCCGTCAGATCGGTGCCAGGAAGTAAGTTAATGCTCACATACTCACCAGGGTGCCAGTAGCTGGAGATTTGCAGGACCGCAGGGCCGGACAGGCCACGATGGGTAAATAAGATATTTTCCGCGAATCGGGTACCATCCTGTGCGGTGACTGTGGCAGGCACTGCCACGCCGGACAGTGTCTGTAATGCTTCCAGCAGTGGTTTATGCAGTGTGAAAGGTACCAGCGCGGCGCGGGTCGGCAATACCGGCAGACCAAACTGTTCCGCCAGGCGGTAACCCAGCGGAGTCGCACCCAGGCCCGGCATCGACAACCCGCCGCTGGCCACCACCAGTGAGTGGGCACTCACAATCTTTCCGTTTACGGTTACACAGAAGTCATCGCCCTGTTTCTGTACCTCCGTCACCTCACTGCGCAGGCGGATAACCACGTTCCCCTGTTCACATTCCGCCAGCAGAAGATCAACTATCTGTTGTGCAGAATCATCACAGAAAAGCTGGCCGAGGGTTTTCTCATGATAGGCAATCTGATATTTCTGCACCAGGGCAATAAAGTCCCACTGCGTATAACGGGCGAGCGCTGACTTACAAAAATGCGGATTTTTGCTCAGATACGCCGCCGGTTCGGTATAAAGGTTGGTAAAATTACAGCGCCCGCCCCCGGACATCAGGATTTTCCGCCCGGCTTTTTTGCCGTTATCCAGCACCAGTACCCGCAGCCCGCGCTGCCCAGCCTGCGCGGCACAGAACAGTCCGGCGGCACCCGCACCTATTACAATCGCGTCAAACTTTTCCAAAATAGTGTTCTCTGTGTCTTTAAATGTGGAGAAATTCCGATAAATGTCTTAAATTTGTCATGATGATTAAATCAGGCCAAAAATTTATTCTTTTCAGAAAAGGAGCCTAATCCGATGATATACAAGGATTAATAATTCCTTAAGCTGATTTGATGAAGGTATCAAATCAAAAAAAGGCCATATTTCACTTCCCCGGGACGCATTTGTCGCTGATAATGCGCCGCGTTCATGTCCAACAACTGGCTTAACGTCTATGCTACATCTATTTACAGGCCTGGAATTTCACACCGGCCTCTTGTTAGTACTGGCACTGATCTTTGTGCTGTTTTACGAAGCCATCAACGGCTTCCATGATACCGCAAACGCGGTGGCAACTGTTATCTATACCCGTGCAATGCGCGCGCAGCTTGCTGTCGTCATGGCCGGTGTATTTAACTTCCTCGGGGTACTGCTCGGCGGTCTGAGCGTGGCGTATGCGATCGTGCATCTTCTGCCCACGGACTTACTGCTGAATGTCAGTTCGGCCCATGGTCTTGCCATGGTCTTTTCCCTGCTTCTCGCCGCTATCATCTGGAACCTGGGCACCTGGTACTTCGGTATCCCGGCCTCAAGTTCTCATACCCTGATCGGCGCCATTATCGGGATCGGCCTGACCAACGCAATTGTGACCAACAGTTCCGTGGTTGATGCGCTGAATATTCCGAAAATGATCAGCATTTTCCTTTCTCTGATTCTGTCACCGCTGGTCGGCCTGGTGATTGCCGGATTAATGATCTGGTTCCTGCGCCGCTACTGGAGCGGCACGAAGAAACGCCGCCGTATCCACTTAACACCGGCAGAACGTGAGAAAAAAGACGGCAAACGCAAACCACCATTCTGGACGCGTACCGCCCTTATCCTTTCCGCAGTCGGCGTCAGCTTCTCACACGGTGCAAACGACGGGCAGAAAGGTATCGGTCTGATTATGCTGGTTCTGATTGGTGTCGCCCCTGCCGGCTTTATGGTGAATATGAATTCCAGTGATTACGAAATCGCCCGTACGCGCGATGCCGTGGTCAACCTGGAGCAGTATTACACCACGCATAAGGATGCACTGGCACACGCCATTGAGCTGACACCGGCACTGAACACGGAGAATACCGTTCTCAATGAACAGTTCCACTGTGACAGCTCCCGTACCGGCATCGTATTAAGACAGGCTCAGGATCTGCTCGGTAATATTCATACCTATGATGATTTATTACCGGAACAGCGCAGCCAGATGCGCCGTCTGCTGATGTGTATTTCGGATACCGCCGCAGAAGTGGCGAAATTACCGGAAACCAAACCGGAAGATGCGCGTTTCCTGAAACGTCTGTCCAATGACCTGCTGAATACCGTTGAGTATGCGCCTATCTGGATCATCATTTCTGTCGCGCTGGCGCTCTCTCTGGGCACCATGTTCGGCTGGAAACGTGTTGCAGTGACTATCGGTGAGAAAATCGGTAAGAAAGGCATGACATACGCCCAGGGCGTGTCTGCACAGGTTACCGCAGCTGTCTCCATTGGTGTGGCAAGTTATACCGGGATGCCGGTATCCACCACCCAGGTGCTCTCCTCTGCGGTGGCAGGTACGATGATTGTTGACGGTGGTGGTGTTCAGACCAAAACCATCAAAAACATCATGCTGGCCTGGATACTGACACTGCCGGTGTCCATTATCCTGTCCGGCGTGCTCTACTGGATCTCCCTGCAGATTATCTGACAGCGGGTTGCTATCCTCTGAAACAGAAAAGCCTGACACGTGTGTCAGGCTTTTTTTTGCATCCGGTAACCGGTTACGGCCAGATAATCATCATCAGAAGAGAGGCAATCACAATTCCGCATATCGCACTGATCATGGTGAACTGACGGCGGATACGTTCGCAGCGTAAAATCACTTCAGGATCATGATGAGTGAGATATTCCCGCTGATTGATATAGCGGATAAGGCGCAGCTGCTTCTGCCACTGGGTGTGGTCAGTAAACGCATTATTGCCGCCGACAGCGTGGTAGAGCAGCGGGTCGCTGTCACGCAGGACGGAGAGTAATGCCCGGGTGGATGAATAAAACCGGATCATGTTAATCAGACAAAGAAAACATAACGCCCAGAACAGTGTAAGTATACTGAACATAATCCACTCCTTAGACTATCTGCGGAGAAGGAACCGGTGATATCAGTGTCTATCACATCATACTGACAGTATTTTATGTATTCAGTATGAACAATGCTGTGAAGTTCCACAAACTCTCGCATTCTTTCACGATAATCTTCTGAAAATATACGTTTTGCCACTCTCATCCTTGTGAGAAGTGCACAGACTGGTATATCTTATAAATCAGACATTCTCTGCTGCCTGATAAAAGCATTGAGTTGTGATCAGCATTACACTCTTTAATGATATTAAGCAGTTATAGTATTCATAAAGGATAGCGGCGCAAGCCCTGCCAACCCCTTAACCTTTTGAACGGAAGGAGTTTCTTATGGCATATAAACATATTCTGGTCGCAGTCGATCTTTCGCCTGAAAGTGAAGTGTTAGTAAGCAAAGCAGTTTCTATGGCAAAACCTTACAACGCCAAAGTTTCTCTGATCCACGTTGATGTCAATTACTCTGACTTATACACCGGACTTATCGATGTAAACCTGGGTGATATGCAGCAGCGTATTACTGAAGAAACCAGTAATTCACTGAAAAACCTGGCGAAAAACTCCGGTTATGAGATTCAGGAAATGCTCAGCGGCAGCGGTGATCTCGGCCAGGTATTAGTCGATGCCATCAGAAAATATGATATGGACCTGGTTGTCTGCGGACATCACCAGGATTTCTGGAGCAAACTGATGTCTTCCGCCCGTCAGCTGATTAACACCGTTCATGTCGATATGTTAATTGTTCCGCTGCGGGATGATGATAACGCATAATCCTCTGCTGAAAAATTATTCATATAAAATGCCTGCTTATGCAGGCATTTTTTTTGGCTGAAAATGCGGCAGCCGGATCCGTCAAAAAGGCCGTCAACGAATTTTTTTTGTCATATATGAAAAAAACAGCTTGAAAACAGGATATAAACAAGAGATAAATTCAAGTGGTAAATGCAAACACATCTCACATTATTCGAAAAATAAAACAAAAATGTTCGGGATACCTCACAAAGTAACGTAACCCGATATCATTCGTGTCACAGATATGACGTACGCGAAAATATTCCGGAGAACCTGCCCCGGGAGACAAGTGCGGCCTGCATAACTGCTGCATGAATGAGAAGGGCATGACAGACAGGAAATCAACATGAGTAACTTTATCTCTTTGGAAACGTTTCTGGAAAATGTTCAGCGCCGTGACCCGTCACAGCCGGAATTTCTCCAGGCGGTGCGCGAAGTTTTCTCCACACTATGGCCGTTCCTTGAAAAAAATCCGCAGTACCGCGATCAGAACCTGCTCGCCCGCTTTGTTGAACCGGAACGCGTAATTCAGTTCCGCGTGACCTGGGTTGACGATCAGGGTCAGGTGCAGGTTAACCGCGCATGGCGTGTGCAGTTCAGCTCCGCTATCGGTCCGTTTAAAGGCGGTATGCGCTTCCATCCGTCCGTAAACCTCTCCATCCTCAAATTCCTCGGCTTTGAGCAGACACTGAAAAATGCCCTGACCACACTGCCGATGGGCGGCGGGAAAGGCGGTTCTGACTTTGATCCGAAAGGCAAAAGCCAGGGTGAAGTGATGCGTTTCTGCCAGGCGCTGATGACCGAGCTGTACCGTCATCTGGGCGCAGATACAGATGTCCCTGCGGGTGATATCGGCGTCGGCGGCCGTGAAGTCGGCTACATGGCGGGGATGATGAAAAAACTGTCCAACAACACCGCCTGTGTGTTTACCGGCAAAGGTCTCTCCTTCGGCGGCAGTCTGATCCGTCCGGAAGCCACCGGTTACGGGCTGGTTTACTTTACTCAGGCCATGCTGGAACGCCACGGGATGAGCTTCGACGGTATGCGTGTTGCGGTTTCCGGCTCCGGTAACGTGGCGCAGTACACTATCGAAAAATGCCTGTCACTGGGTGCAAAAGTGATCACCGCATCTGACTCCTCCGGTACCGTGGTTGACGAAGACGGTTTCACCGCCGAAAAACTGGCGCGTCTGACCGAAATCAAAGACCGTTACGGCCGTGTGGAAGAGTATGCGAAAGAGTTCGGCCTGGTGTATCTGAAAGATCAGACCCCGTGGGCTGTTCCGGTGGATATCGCTCTGCCGTGCGCCACTCAGAATGAGCTGGATCTGGCAGATGCCGAAGTGCTGATCAAAAACGGCGTTAAAGCCGTTGCGGAAGGCGCAAACATGCCGACCACTATCCCGGCAACCGATGCCTTCCTGGCGGCAAATGTCCTGTTTGCACCGGGCAAAGCAGCGAATGCGGGCGGCGTGGCAACATCCGGCCTGGAAATGTCACAGAACTCTGTCCGTCTCGGCTGGAAACGTGAAGTGGTGGATGAGCGTCTGCATCACATCATGCTGGATATCCACAATGCATGCGTTGAGTACGGCAGTGAAGAAAAACAGACCAACTATGTGCAGGGTGCGAATATCGCCGGCTTCGTGAAAGTCGCTGATGCCATGCTGGCGCAGGGTGTGCTGTAAGTCTGTAAACTGTTACTGAAAAACGTCACAGTGTCGAAGGGGGTATAACAAGCGTTACGGAAGTCTCACTTGTTGCCCCTTCGCGAAACGGGAACTGCCCTGTCCCCTTTTCAGATGTTATTCAGTGTTATCCCTCTGCTTTCACGCAGGGATAGATATCAAAACGATGGTTTTTGGTTTCAATCGCCGCAGCGGCTTTCTGCCCGGCTAACGGCTCCGCGTAATCCGGACGTTTCACCACCACACGACGGGTTGCCAGCGCCAGTGCAGGTGCCAGCAGAAGATCCGCATCCTCATCCGCGCCCACCAGCGACTGAAACACCCGCATTTCTTTCTTCACCAGCGCGCTTTTCTGCCGGTGCGGATACATCGGGTCGAGATAGACCACATCCGGCGGTGGTGTGATTTCCGCCAGCGCATCAATCCCGGACGCATGGATAAGGATCATTCTCTCCTGCATCCATCCCCCGATTTCACTGTCCCGGTAGGCCCGTTGTAAACCATCATCCAGCAATGCCGCAACAACCGGATGGCGTTCAATCATCCGCACATGACAGCCCAGCGACGCCAGCACAAAGGCATCACGCCCGAGACCGGCTGTCGCGTCCACCACTGACGGAAGATACGATTTTTTAATCCCGGCAGCCTTTGCCACCGCCTCACCGCGTCCGCCGCCGAAACGGCGACGGTGTGCCATCGTCCCCCCGGCAAAATCCACACGGATCCCGCCGAGTTTCGGTTCATCACACTTGCGCAGCTCCAGCCCTTCCGCCGTCAGCACCAGCGCCATCGGCGCGGTATCATCATGCTTCAGGCCCCACCGCGCCGCCAATACATCAAGGGCGCAGCTGTCTGCGCCCTGTTCACACTGTAAACGAATCTTCACGTATTACCCGTTGATTCCGTAGCCTTTTAACATCGCATCCAGTTCCGGCTTACGGCCGCGGAAGCGTTCAAACAGGACCATCGGCTCTTCCGAACCACCCCGGCTGAGAATGTTATCCAGGAAAGACTGACCGGTGACCGGGTTGAAGATACCTTCCTCGCTGAAGCGGGAGAATGCATCCGCCGCCAGCACATCAGCCCACAGATAGCTGTAGTAACCGGCTGCATAACCACCGGCAAAGATATGACTGAACGCATGCGGGAAGCGGTTCCACGGTGCAGCAGGCACCACAGAGACTTTCTCTTTCACGGACAGTAAGGTAGGCATTACCTGAGCACCGGTTGCCGGGTCATATTCCGCATGCAGACGGAAATCAAACAGTCCGAACTCCAGCTGACGCAGAATAAACATTGCAGACTGATAGTTCTTCGCTGCCAGCATATTGTCGAGCAGCGACTGCGGCAGCGGCTCACCGGTTTCATAATGACCGGAGATAAAGGCCAGCGCCTCCGGCTCCCAGCACCAGTTTTCCATAAACTGACTCGGCAGCTCGACCGCATCCCACGGCACACCATTGATACCGGAAACGTCCGCCACATCAATCTGTGTCAGCATATGATGCAGGCCGTGTCCGAACTCATGGAACAGCGTCAGCACTTCATCATGGGTAAACAGCGCCGGTTTGCCGCCGACCGGTTTGTTAAAGTTACAGGTCAGATACGCAACCGGTTTTTGCAGGGAATTATCTTTGTGGCGCATACGGCCGATGCAGTCATCCATCCACGCCCCGCCGCGTTTGTGCTCACGGGCATACAGATCCAGATAGAAACTGCCGCGTAATTCACCGTCCTTATCAAATAAATCAAAGAAACGGACATCCGGATGCCAGGTTTCCACCCCGAAACGCTCTTTGGCGGTGATCCCGTAGATCCGGCGGATCACTTCAAACAATCCGCTGATCGCTTTTTCTTCCGGGAAGTACGGACGCAGCTGCTCATCACTGACAGAGAACAGATGCTGTTTTTGCTTATCCGCAAAATAGGCCATATCCCACGGTTCGAGTTTATCAACGCCGTAATGTTCTTTGGCAAAGGCGGCCAGCTGAGCCACTTCCTGCTCACCCTGATGATGGGCACGCTCCGCCAGGTCATTCAGGAAATCCAGCACCTGCTGCGGGTTTTCCGCCATTTTTGTGGCGAGGGATTTTTCCGCGTAGTTTTTAAAACCGAGTAACTGTGCCAGCTCATGACGCAGCGCTAAAATCTCCGCCATCACACTGCTGTTATCCCACTTACCGCCGTTCGGCCCCAGCTCGGAAGCGCGGGTGCCGTAGGCTTCGCTCATCTCTTTGCGCAGCTCACGGTTATCGGCGTAAGTCATTACCGGCAGATAGCTCGGCATATCCAGGGTAAACAGCCAGCCCTTCTCACCTTTGGACTCCGCCAGTGCCTGTGCAGCGGCAACCGCGCTCTCCGGCAGACCGGCCAGCATGCTTTCATCGGTGATAAGCTTGCTCCAGCCCATGGTTGCATCCAGCACATTATTGCCGAACAGCGAACCCAGCTCAGACAGACGGGCAGAAATCTCGCCGTAGCGTTTCTGTTTCTCCGGTGGCAGACCAATGCCGGATAACTCAAAATCACGCAGTGAATTTTCCACTGACTTGCGCTGTGCCTGAGACAGTGACGCAAACGCCGGGCTGTTTTTCAGTGATTTATAGGCGTTATACAGCCCTTCGTGCTGACCCATCCAGGTACTGAATTCTGACAGCAGCGGCAGGCACTGTTCATAAGCTTCGCGCAGTTCAGGGCTGTTTTTGACAGAGTTCAGATGACTGACCGGCGACCAGACACGGGATAATTTATCCCCGGCTTCCGCCAGCGGTACACACACATTTTCCCATGTAAAATCAGGTGCATGACTCACTACCTGCTCTACCGTCTGACGATAATTATCCAGCGTTTCTTTCACCGCAGGCACAATACATTCCGGATTGATGGCAGAAAATGCCGGTAGCTGATTTTGGGTCGGGGTAAGCAAAGGGTTCATCATAAACCATCCTGTTGGCTGCTGGTGCACGTCCGCCACAGCGCACATACACATGAAAAATGAAAATCGAAACTCTCTATAAGATGGGGATACACACCGGCAAGTTCAATGATTTTTCGTGTTATTAAGCTGATTAAAAATCATTCCCGTAAAAAATCGCACGATACTGATGTACCTCAAAGGAAAAAACGAGAGAGAACTTTTGAATCCCTGCCGGAAAGCGTATACTGTGCAACCTCAAAACGGAAGATCATCGTCCCCGGTGGGGCGGCCGGACTTCAAATCCGGTTGGGGCCGCCAGCGGTCCCGGGCAGGTTCGACTCCTGTGATCTTCCGCCACTCAAGTTCAATATACCTCCACAAAACTCAATCAATCCCTTATAATACCTACTGTATATACACTTTCCAGTCTCCTGATGTCAACCAAGGTCAACCTACATCAATAGGTTTTTGGGGGCATATCAGGGGGCACTAAAAATTAACCCCAAAATGAGGTGCCCCCAATGACATTAACTGCCCGTCAGGTAGAGACTGCAAAGCCTAAAGAGAAGTCATATAAACTCTTTGATGGTGGTGGTTTATACCTTGAAGTTACAGCAAAAGGTTCACGCTACTGGAGAATGAAGTATCGCTTTGGTGGTAAAGAAAAAAGATTAGCTTTTGGTGTTTTTCCTACCGTGACACTTGCTGAAGCACGTGAAATGAGAAACCAAGCAAAAAAGGTACTCGCTGCTGGTGGAGATCCGGGAGAAGTCAAAAAAGAAGAGAAGGCGATTCAAAAGCTCAGTACAGGAAATACTTTTGAAGCCATTGCCCGTGAATGGCATAAATCGAAAGCCGATCGCTGGTCACTGCGTTATCGAGACGAAATCATTGATACCTTTGAAAAGGATATCTTTCCTTATATTGGTAAACGCCCGATAGCGGAAATCAAGCCGTTAGAGCTGCTGGAAACGCTGCGTAGGATGGAGAAGCGCGGTGCCTTAGAGAAGATGCGTAAAGTCCGTCAGCGCTGCGGAGAGGTTTACCGATACGCGATTATCACGGGTAGAGCTGAATATAATCCCGCCCCAGATCTGGCAACAGCGCTTACTCCACCGAAGAAACAACATTTTCCATTCTTAACCGCTGAAGAGTTACCTTATTTTCTGAAGGATTTGGCTGGGTATACAGGAAGTGTAATCACCAAAACGGCGACTAAAATTATTTTGCTGACAGCGGTACGGACACAAGAACTCCGTTTTGCCCGTTGGCAGGATATCGATTTAGAAAAAGGGATTTGGGAAATTCCGGCTGAAGTAATGAAAATGAAGCGCCCACATGTTGTGCCATTATCTAAACAGGTGATCGAGCTGTTTAACTCGCTCAAACCACTATCAGGGCATTATGAGCTTGTATTTATAGGCCGCAACGACCACAGAAAGCCAATCAGTAAGGAAAGCGTAAATCAGGTTATTGAGTTATTGGGATATAAAGGTCGGCTAACAGGGCACGGCTTCCGCCACACGATGAGTACGATTTTGCATGAGAAGGGATTTAATTCAGCGTGGATTGAAACCCAGCTTGCGCATATCGATAAGAATGCGATCCGTGGCACGTATAACCATGCTCAGTATTTGGATGGACGCAGAGAAATGATGCAGTGGTATGCAGACTACATGGATGAATTGGAGGGGAGTTTGGATAATGTTGTTAATGTGAACTTTAAGTAAGATTTAATAGCCATCTTTACGCCTGGACGTAAAGATGGCTATTGTGGTGTGCTTTATTTTTTATACAAATAAAATAGGTAAAGTATCTAAGTTGTATGGATGAAGATCTCTGAAAGTGAATGGGACTTTTTCGGGATAATTACGCTATATCCACCTTAAATAAGGGGGTTATAATTAAGCTAGCCCGTTTTGTTATGACTGACACATGTTGTCAGTGCCACAGGGTAAGATTTGCTTCAGATGTTATTTTGGGTCACCCCTGACAAGATTTAATTTAACAACATGATAAATATATAAAATATTCATTTCCGGAGCCATTTTGATTTAGTTTTCGTTGCGCCTTATAGTTACAAGGCTGTGTTTATATACAGCTAATTAATCTGAAATGTAATCACACAGGAGATTGACTATGAGTGGCGGAGACGGTAACGGTTACAACAGCGGTGCCCATGATACCGGCGGTAATATTAACGGCGGCCCGACCGGCATCGGCGGGAATGGCGGTTCAACAAGTGGTGGCTCAGGTTCCGGCAGTGGCTGGGGTATCAGTAATACACCGTACGGTGATATTTATCACTATGACCCGGATAAGTTCGGCGGGAGTAATTCCGGCAGCAGTAACGGCGGATCCTCATCATATGATTCTGATAAAAATCCGGAGGCCTGGCGGAGAGCTTCTTCGGGACACTGAAATCAGAATGTTTTTACCTTAAAAAATTCAGCAGCGTCAGAGAGCTTCGTCAGGCGGTGGAAAAGTATATCCACTATTACAACCATGAAAGAATCAAAGTGAAGTTGAAGGGCCTGAGCCCGGTGGAGTACCGGACCCAGTCCACACCGATGGGCTAATTATCACTGTCCAGGTTTGTGGGGTCAGTTCATTAGGGCGGGGAGCAGTCAACAGCTCTACACCTCTGGTATGATACCGAGTAATAAGTCAGTAAGTGAATAACACTACAGGTATAGTGATCATATTTAAAAAATAATCAAACAGCTCCTGAGATACTTTAATCTATTCACTAACATCTTTTGATATGATAAAAGACTCCGTATAATCATCACCTTCGAAAGAAGAAATAACATAATCAGCATTATTATATCTGAAGAAATACGGTTTTGACACGTCATACAAAGATAATATATTTTGAGTTTTCTTGTTATTTATATCTGTTTTCCATATACCATTTCCCTCACCAACAATAGCAAAGAAAAACTCATCATCTTTCCCCCATGAAAAATTATCTTTATAACTAAATCCAGTAGTTTCGTATTTTTTATTATTAAAAAAAACATTAACACCTATGTCAGGTCGGTTTTTTGGAAATAAATATACCCCTTCATAATCACCGGAAGCTACATGCCATCTGCCATCAGGTGATAAGGTATTACTTCGGCACAGTTTTTCACTACAATATCCCATCCAGTCATCACCCAGCTTAATTCCCCCTCTCTCTTTGTTAATAATATTAGCAATTTGTTCCTTATCGGTAATTTCACTAACTCTGGAATTAACCCACTCATCATCAACATCTGCACTCTTGATATTCTTAACACCTTTAAAATCAACCAGGTAATATTTATCTTCTCTCTTGTTACTTTCCTTGCTATATAAATCATGGACAATGTAAATTAATTTATCATCATTTTTATCTGCAATTCTTATTTCCGGATAACCATAGCTTTCACTATCATATTTAGAAATAACCACTGGCTTGCTGAGAAAATCAGATATTAAAACAAAATAAGAAAAACTATCATCTTTACTGACTTTAAAGAAAAAGAAAATATTATTATCGACATTTAAATGAGTAAGTAATTCCCATTTTCCAAATCTTATTTCTTCCTCTGCATCTGTATTTACATCAGAAACAGCCGACAGTTCCTTTACAGGCCACTGACTGCCATTAATTAAAAAACCCTCTTTATTTTTTGAATGATATTTATCAGGATCAACATAAAACTCAGAATCACCAAAACCATCCTCAACTGATTTAAAGTCAACCACTTTAGATAACAATAAATTTCTGTCGATATAAGTATTTTTTATACATTCATAATCACTTTTACACTTATCTCTTTTTCCTATCCACTCTTTTTGATCATTAATCAAAAAACCGACAGACAAAGTATTTAATCTTGCTTTTGAAAATAATTTATCCATCATATTATCAAGTCCGCTAAGATAAGGTTCATTACATATTTTCAATTCCGTAACATTTAATGAACCTGATGAACAATCAAATGCAGCAGCATATGAATAATGATTAAAAAACAAAAAGATAGCAGTAGATAGCATTATTCTATTTTTCACAACGTCATCCTTCTTGAAAAATTATTTCACATATATAACAACAATCATTGATATGATGCCTTTTAAAATATCATCATTATACAAAGGAAGAAATAAATTTATAAAAACAAACAGCCAAAAATACTCAAAACCAGAATCATTATATTTTTGTCTTTTGTATATATACACAGGAAGAAAAAGGAACCATATCCAAGATGGACAATAGAAACCATTTTCAATTAAAAACGACCTGTCTTTTATAAATAAAAAAATACAAACAAAAAAGACCAAAGAAGAAATATAAAACTTCATTTCCAAAACATCAAAAGGGGTGATGTTCCATTGGTAAAAAACAAAAAACAACACAATAAAAACATAAGAAACGACATATAATAAATATGGGGAAATCAATACCTTCAGATATATACTATTTTTTTCTCTGTTCATTGTAATCATTTATCCTTAAAAATAATAAATTGCGATATTTTTATAATTTAAAGTTAAGAATGAAATTAATGTTACTGATAATAGTCATAACTATAATTGTAACCTAAGCATTCAATTTTTTCATAAAAAATATTGAAAATAAAATGTAAAATAATTGGAAATAGTATACCTTTAGTTCTTATTCTGGACATTAATAATATAACCGATAGACTGAAAAATATAACAACACCTGGCAACCAAAATCCAAATGAAACATTATACGTATTATAAATAACAAAAAAGACAGTAGGGACAGAAAACAAAAATACTTTTGAGTATTTTTTTAAACTGTTAAACAAAACACCGAAAAATACAACATCCTGAACCATTGACTGAATAGCAAAAACAGATATATAAACAAGCACATTAGACACAGTCGTTGTTTCACCCATGATATAACGACTAACTTCTGCATCAATACCGGTTGCTTTTTTAATTAAAAACAAAATCAATATCATTGGCACAGCAAAAAAAAACAATTCTATGACTGTTTTTATTTTTATCACACCAAGTGATACAGGGGAACTTTCTTTGTTATAAAATAACAAAAGAATAAGAATAGCAATTAACTTAAGAAAGCTAATTATAAAAATAAGAGATTCACCAACTGAGTAAAAGTTGTAACTAATGAATGTTATTATGTATTCATCAGAATAAAATAACACAATAAGCATTGTGATACATAAAATAACCGATTTGCTAAAAAACCTGTAATTATTCATATAAATTACAACCCTAGATTAATAACATTAAACTCATTATATTAATACCCTTTCTGTACCACTAAAGAAAACGCTTAATTTTCTTAATCAACATAAAACCACTCTCATTAATTGTAAGAACCATGATGAGGTATCTTTTCACCATTATATTTGCGTAAAATTATATCTTAACCGGCCTCAAGTCCACTATTTTTAGAATAATAAAGCGATTAACGAAACTACACGGGGCAACCGGACAATATGATTACTGGCAATATAACGCACAAAAAAATAACATTCCCATGCATTATTTTAGCAAAAAAATACATTACTTCACTATCACGACGATTTCATAGGCTTTTGATTGGTAATATAGGTAATATAAAAATCTATTTTTGGTATATACAGGAGAGTACAATGTCCGAACCACAATTCCTGTTCAGTGAAATCCCTTTATCACGGGCGGCATTTGACCGCTGGCTGATATCTGTTGTTCCGGATACAGAGACATGGCCGGTTACCGCACCGCCTGTACAGGAGACAATAGTGGGAGACGCTCTGCTGTCGTACTTCATTGCGGCGGGTGATACACAGCGATGTCTGCTGCTGCATGATAAATCCTCCGGTACGCTGCGTTGTGCGTTGTGGCTGATTAATCAGGAACTGCGCCCGGTGATGATGCAACTGACGGCACTTCTTGCCACAACAGCACCGTTTATTGCAACCGGTAAAACAGGCAGCGCACAACTGGGAGAAAACATCTGCGGGACACTTCATCTTTCAAAAAATACAGCATTATGGGCGGATGATTGCCCGGATTTCTCTTTTCCCGACTGGGCACTGACATGGATTGATGGCTTGGGCGATGTGGAGGAGGATAGTGATAAACCCTGGATTGACAGTAAATTATATAACAGGATGAAGCGCCGTTATAACCACTATCTGCGTAATGCCACACCGGAGAACCGGATACCGCTGAAAAAGACAGAACTGTATTTGTCCGACGGTACGTATGTGGTGAATTTTCAGGGAAAACGTGTACAGGGCGCAAATCCGCTGACTTTCCGATGCATAGCCAACGACGGTATGACATCCATTTACACCGATGGCAAGGGGATTTGGATCGACTGCTTTTATACCCGCGAAGAACGGCGGCAACTGGCAACCCAGCTGGAAGAAGGAGATTTTGAGGTCTGGCAGGAAGATTATGATACACCATTTCTTCTGCGCATCCGTGATAAAGCCTGGTTTCTGGGGCACAACGGACCGGGCCGGGGCTTTGAATTACAGTTTTTACCCGTTGATGGTATAAGTTTCCGCCAGATAACGTGGGGTGCATTTGCGGATAAAGATTATTTCTATATGCTGGACAGCGGAAATGGCGGTCTCGCGGTAGTGCCGGGGATTGATACCAAAACTGTCCGTCCTTTTGATGATCTGTTCTTTTTTGCCGGAAATCAGGTGTATTCACGCGGTAAATTGTTACCGGAAGCTGACGCAGGCTCATTCCGGACGCTGGGAGCGGGTTATTATGCAGATAATCGTCATGTCTGGCACTTCACTACACCGAAACCCGGCATTGACCCTGCAACATTTGAATGGCTGGATGAATATAACGGGTTGGCAAAAGATGCAAGCCATGTATTTATGAATGAAATCGATTTTCCTGAAGCGGACGTACAGACTGTCACCCTGGTAACTGGTGGTTTGTTTTTGCTGTGGCGCGACAAAAATCATATCTGGTATAAAGATCAGATGCTTGAAGGCGCCGACGTCAGCCATAATACCCCCTATCCATGGCGCGGGACAATGTATTGTCAGATTGGTGATCAGATCTGGTTTGCTCAGGAACGACTTAACGGTGCAGATCCGGAGAGCTTTTTCGTTACCGGTTGGGAAGAAGCAGAAGATAAATACGGAGCATGGTACCGGACTACGAGGTTGTAAGATCCACCATAGGAAATTGAAACTATGCAGACAGGGCGAAGCAGACTATTAAAATACGTCTGATGAACTGAGCATTCGGGCAGCATACAGACACTATAAACCGGATATTCAAAATATATATCAGGTGCCTGAGCTGAGTTTAACAACCCGTATAACAGTCCGTTCAGAAACACCACACAACCTCGCGGTATCACGGATACTCTGTCTGTTTTTGACCCGGAGTTCGGTGATTTTTTTATGCAGTTGCTCATCAGCCCGGCGTCCCCGGTATTTTCCGGCTGCTTTCGCTTTCACAATACCCTCTTTCTGCCGGCGGCGGCGATCCTCATAGTCTTTGCGGGCAATCGCGGCCAGCATATCAAGCATCATCCCGTTAACCGCCTTAAGCATTGCCCGGGTAGCCTTGCGCAGCGGATTGTAGTTCAATCTGTTCTAGCGTTTCAATCCCGACGACCAGGAGCAGGATGCTCGCCCTTACCCTGATGCCACACAGGAGAGAAGTAAATGAGTTCAGCTCTGTTGACTTGGCAGGAAGATTTTCGCCGTGAATGCGGCATACGGCGCGGTGTTATATTGCATGGCAACACGGGTGATTTGACATCTGATCCCGACGCGCCAGGACAATGGACAGCTTTGCCTATTGCATTGATGAGCCTTCTGCGTCAGCGTGGATACCAGCATGTAGTTTTCTGGAACCGCGTCAATGGTGTCAGCGGCGTTGATGCGAGGACTTGGGGGGAATTGCAAAGCTCCGTTACACCACATGCCGTGAAAGCCAGCGCCTCCGAGGGGAGCGCCTATGATATAGGCGAATTGCCGCCTACTTCGATGTCGAGCCCCGTATCTAGCGGTATTTCGGCAAGCGCGGACGACTTGCTGACCGTTGCTGCGCAGTGGTTGCAGCAACCGCGTGGGGAAAAACCGGTAGCTTTTGTTCTGGACTGGACGCAATATTTGTTTGGTAGCGTCAATTCATTGAGTGAGAACGAGCGCGGATGGCTTCTGCGCTTAGGGCAAGCGACCCGAGATGCCGCTGTAGTTCGCAATCCTGAAAGCATTAACCAGCCTCAATCACTGCTAGTGCTACTGTGCGGGGGGGTGAACGTATTGCCACCATCACTCTATCTGAACAATCCACTATTTAAGGAGATAGCAATTCCCTTGCCGACTAGGCAGATTCGAGAGTTTGCTGTACTGGGTTTGAAAGAAGTGTTTCGGTTGCAGCCTACTTTGCAGCAAGGAGGGCGTGAATTGGCTGATTTCGTGGACGGTTTGGAAGGTCAGAGTATCCGCGATATTCATAATCTCGCAAGACTTTCACGACAGGAAACTGAAGTCTCTAGTGCCTTATCTTTGCTCAATCTTTATCGCCACGGACGCAGACACAGTCCTTGGGAGCAACTGGATCATAAGAAACTTCAGACCATTGTCGAAACCTTGGGGCGGCGGGTTAAAGGGCAAGGTGAAGCCATCGAGTCTGTAAGACGCATCCTCGTGCGTGCCTTTACTGGACTATCGGGGCTTCAACACTCTTACAGGCAACGAACTCCCAAGGGAGTACTATTTTTTGTCGGACCTACGGGTGTCGGTAAAACTGAACTGGCAAAGTCTATTGCCGAATTCCTCTTTGGCGACGAGGAAGCTTGTCTTCGTTTCGATATGTCAGAGTTTAATCACGAACATGCCGATCAAAGGTTGGTTGGTGCACCACCAGGGTATGTGGGTTATGAAGCTGGTGGACAGCTGACTAATGCGGTCAAGCAAAGACCATTTTCACTATTACTATTCGATGAAATCGAGAAAGCGCATCCTCGTATTCTCGACAAATTTTTACAGATTCTTGAAGATGGGCGCTTAACGGATGGCAAGGGTGAAACGGTGATGTTTTCAGATACCGTTATCGTGTTCACTTCAAATATTGGCGCAACCGAAGTCAGTTATGAGTGTCAAGATGTGCGGAATGAATTCATCCAAAAGGTGCGGCAACATTTCGTGCAAGAGCTAAAGCGCCCAGAATTGTTGGGACGAATAGGCGAGGCTAACATTATTCCATTTAACTTTATACGTGACGATAGCTTCTTGATTGACATCGCTCGCTCCAAGCTGGAGCAATTGCGCAAAGGGTTGAAGGATAAATGGGGCGTTTCGGAATTGAAGTTTGTTAAGGAGGCCGAGATACTGGCCTTGCTGGTTAAAGATGTGGATCGCGGGACGGGTGGTCGCTGCGTCCCCAACGCGCTAACTAATAAACTGATTGATCCATTAGCCGATTTTCTATTTGAACAAATAGGTGGTTCTAATCAGATTCGAAGCAAAGTGATTGAGGTTCATATCGCAGGTGGCAACTTGATATTTGAGTTGGAGTGAAATTATGCATTACCTGAATATAGCATCTCGCTTAGCTTGCACCGAGGCAGAAGGGCCAGGGCGCAGAGCAGCCTTGTGGGTGCAAGGTTGCAACAAGCGTTGCCTTGGTTGCTGTAACCCTGGATATCTGCAGCTAGTTGAACGTGATCTTGTTTCGGCAGAATCTGTTCTCGAATGGTTGGAGAATGCGCACCAAACATATGATCTTGAAGGGGTGACCTTTCTCGGTGGCGAGCCCATATTGCAAGCACAAGGTTTGGCTGTCGTTGCACAAGGAGCCCAGTCGCTGGGACTTTCGGTGATGGTATTTAGTGGATATCCCCTAAAAGAACTAGATGAGTTGTGTTTACCAGGGACGGATCGGCTACTTAGATATACGGATGTTTTGGTCGATGGGCCTTATGACTCAGATTTGCCTGACAATAGTCGCCGATGGGCAGGTTCCTTGAACCAGCAATTTAATTACCTGACAGGGCGTTACGATATGAGGATTGAGAGTAGTGGAAACGTTGAACGTAATCTTGAAATTCGCCTGAGGGCAGATGGTTCAGTGTTTATAAATGGATGGCCAGAAAAAGTATCGCGCTGAATTATTTGGCGTTGACAGACGGTATTGGTTCGCATAGATTTCATCTCGCCATAGCAACCATGTGTAATTTACAAACAAATACCTATGCATCGGTGCAAGGTTTGATTGAGGCTTTTAATGCATCTTAATGGACACCTCCTATACATCGACATTACACAAATATGCGGCATTGGCTGTACCTTCTGTATGTATGCTGACAAGCACAAAGCGGGTATTAGCATGGAGCTATCAACGTTGGCACGGGAAAACCTTGCAAGGTTGATCAATTCCACGGAGGTCAAACGCATCTCCATCAGTGGTGAAGGCGAGCCACTCAACAATGCCAAAGTGTTCCACGAGATTCTCGGGTTGTCTGAAGGTGGCAAGAAATTCGAATTCATTACCAGTGGGTTCTATCGGCATGACAGGATGGAAGAGTTCTACGACACTACAAACCAGATTGTCTTGGACAATGGCGACACCTGCAACATCCGCCTCAGTGCAGACAGCCATCATATCGAGAAGGTTAAATGGCGGGCCCATGGTTTTAGTCTGGACTACCTGCGGCGTCGGCGACCGTCTGGGCTGAGTTTCTCGTTCCGATCTATCGACACCGATCGCGACTTCACTCGCGCGTACTTGAAGTCCGAACTGGCCCACTGGGGAGTTGAAGCAATCATTGAGCCAAGCAGTGTGCTGGAAGATGTACTGGTCGCGGATGGCGAGCGCTTCGGCATCGACTACAAGAACCTCGTTCACCCTGCTCCAGGAACTGCCCCAGGCTATCTGGATATGCTGGGCTACATCGAGGCGATCGAGTCAAAGGTTAACAAGCCTTTCACCTTCGGCAGCCTGAATAAATCTCCGCAGGCCAACGGTTTGGATGTCACGGTAAAGCCCCGTGGCGATATATACCTGTATGGCATCGAGAATCAGCGCTTGGGCAATATTCACTTTGACCGGGTCGACTGGCATAAGTTGGCCGAGCACGTGCGGGAAACACCGTTAACCCGAGCACTTTATACGCAACCCTTGACCGAGTTACTGGCGCGCCTTGATGACACAGAGCTGCTTCGTTCGATCATCGCCAAGGCGAACAACCCCTACTGGCTGGTTAAGGAACTGGCTGGTCATGCTAGGTTGCTCGAACAGTGGGACGCTGCATGATCGACTCACACACCCACACCTTTTATTCGAAACATGCGGTCGGCACTGTCGACGAGTTAGTTCGTGCCTCGATCGCCGCAGGCGTGACCGTCCTAACAATCACCGACCACGCGCCGTTCCCCGTGGATATGAACAATCGTCTGCTCGCATCCGAACTTGATAGCTACTTCGCTGACATCGAACGGGCGAGGGCGATTTATCAGGGACATATCACTATCCTGTGTGGCCTTGAGCTCGATTACATGCCGGGCACCGATGCTTTCAATCGCGAGCTGCTTGCTCGTTACCCGATGGACTTTGTTATCGGCTCAATTCATTACGTGGAAGTTCCAGATGAGGCGATGGTGAAGGTCTGGGAGCTGCCACGCCTTGCCGGACAGGCGTTTCTAGATCGTTACTTCGCCAATCTCGAAGGTCTGCTAGACAGTGGATTGTTCGATGCTGTCGGGCACGCTGACACCTTGCTGCGTGGCGTGCCGGAAGATATTTTCCTGCGCCGTTTCGAACCCTTGCTAACGCAGCTCGCCAGAAGCGGTATCGCATTTGAGCTCAATGCCTCAGGTCTTCGAAAGTCGAGCCTGGACCCTATAACGGGCAGGGAGGTCCAGGGCTTTTGGTCTCATCCGTCTCGGGAATTGGTGGCACAGCTTATCTCGCACGAGGTGCCTTTCACGGTTGGGTCTGATACCCATGACCCGAACGACGCTGGGGCGGGCATTGCTGAACTGCTAGAGGCCCTGAGGCCTTTGGGGCTGAAGAGCATTAGTTACTACGAGAGGCGCCGACGAATCGATGTCTCCCTCGACAGCCTGACGTTAACGGGCACACCAGCAACTTTGACAGCAGGACTTGAACAGCCTTGAACATGATTCCCCCCCAAAATTCTGCGCTATGGTCCGATGTACTTAAGAGCCCAGTTGATGTCCAGTTGGCGATGTTTCGTCAGGCTTCCGCTCAGCTCCGTGCGAATGATGTGAAAACTGGATTCCGCGTGTTCGCTGCTGAGCTGTTTGCACGTGACCTGATCAGCATGACCGAGTATGTATCGATTTTTGGCGGTACGGCCCTGCACTGCCTTACACCTGCCGAATCGGGAGTGTTCCGCGATATGGCCACGGGCAGCGATGCCACAGCACTGGCTGGAATCTACAGCCGTGCTAAATACGGCGGTGTGCATGACATCCGGTATCTCGCAAGACAACTTATCGACTACCTCTGTGGCGAGCTGGATAGGCCTGACTCGCAATGGTCATACCTGTTCCAGAACGCCAAGGTCTGTGGTGACAACGTAGTGATGATGACCACTGGTTGGCGCAACGTGCCGTCCACGGCGAACGTGCTCTATGAGTTCGTGGTCGAGGAGGTCAACATCAAACTGGCGCATATGGGGTTGCCGACCATCATCAACGTCAAGCTACCCAGGATTGCGCCGCCCTGCGAGGACTACGCCAGCCTTAGCACTGAGGAGCGGGAGAGAGTCAATCTGGTCCAAGACCACGTCATTCCGGCTGAAAATTTCTATCGCTGGAGTGGTGTGCATGTGATCTTCGGCGACGATGTGTTGGTCACTGGATCTACCGCCGACAAAGTGCTTTATGAATCTATGCGTAACGGTGCAAAGTCGTTTCGCGCAATCTATCCAGTAGCGATTAATCCCCGTGTGGCGCTCGGCGATGCTTCAGTTGAGGATCGACTGAATGGCGTAGCGGTCAAGCAGCGGCTGGATGAAACCGTAGCGGAACTGTTGTCTGCGCGGGACTACCAACCAATCCTGCGCACATTGCGCCTGTTATTCGGGGAGGAAAACCGCGAGTCGCTTGCAGCATTCCTGCCGAAGGTGCCTGCGCCGACCTGGCTGCGTCTTTACAAGTCAGCCTTGGGTAACGAGTTTCTAAGTCAGCCGCAATGTGCTCCTTCCTTGGTGTTACTGAGGGAGTACCTGACAAATGGCGGGTTGTTAAGTGTCAATGGAAGGGCGATTTACCCGTGAACAGCTGCCTTGAGGCTTATTGATCAAATTGTTCCTACACATAGAGGCTGATTGTGGCTGTTGGCTGGGAGAGAGCGAGCGGCTGATTGGCACCGTTAGTTAATGTGTAGGGGGCAGTGTTACTGCGCTTGCGCGCAGATGAATTTTGCACTCACTGACATCACTCAGGTTTAATTGCTGAGTTATTACCTCATGAATGGTCGGAGTTCTACGGTGAGGGGATGCGTGGGCAATGTACAACCATGCGGGCACGCGCGTCGGTAGTGAGCCGAACTCGAGCTCAATACGTACTAAATCGAATACTTCAGTCGTTCGTCCGCTCGGAGTCCAAGCGAGCGGAGCAGTGCGATGATCAGGCTGCGTAACTTCGAGAGGACATTCGAGCTCCATATTTATAGTTCCGGGGTAACAGTCTACGACCTCGGGGAACCCTTGGCTGATCAGTGGCAACTGGCGAGCGAGGGTTCCCTGCGCCACTCCTAGACCGGGCACTATCCGTGCTTTGAGCGAATGGATTCGCTCAGTTTCGGGGATTGTGGCTAACAACTCGTGGAGATTGTCCAATAGTGCCTCAGTTGAGAATGCATTCATATCCTTCTTGTCGGCGTGCGGAATTTGACCAACGTCTTGCCGACTATAGAAAATCCGAGCCAAAGGTGGTGTCTAGTTCAGTTTGATGATATGTATCACCGAATTCTGAAATTTGCAACGGCGTGCGAGATTTTATTATGGGTAATCTTTTGGCAGAACTCAAGACCACATATGATCGTTCGACTGCAAAAACAAGCCCGCATTATTCATCACGAAATTTGATCGTCATGGACTGTGTAACTACCCGCAAACGTCGACTTATCGGTCGGAAAAACTATCCTAACAAACGGAACCAGCTCTAAATGAAGACTCTATTGCTCGTGCTTAGTAAGCTGCTGATACGGCTTCTTGATTTGTCAGTCGTATTCAAAAAACTGCTTACGAAAAAAAATAGCAACGTCAGGCATATTGTTTTCGTTAACTGGAATGGTAAGTACGGTGACGCTATCGCCTCGGCTCCCATCATCGAATTCCTAACCGCTCACTGCGGTGTAAGAGTTAGTGTAATTACCAACGAATCACTGCGTGCGCTCTATTGCTCGGTGATAAAAGTAGATTCAGTTCACGTAATTGAGAAGAATTTTGGATGGCTTGATCTAGTTAAGGTTGCATTCAATGTAAAAAGGTGTGATGCAGTTGTCCCACTCTTTGGCAAGCTTGGGGTTAAGGATGTTCTGTGTGTTTTTCTCTTGAATCCTCGATTCATTTTTAGCACAGATAGCGCCTTAAAGATGTCAAACAAGGTATTCATAGATAAGTCGAAAAACAATGATATCTACGGCATATACCAGTCGATTGTTGATATGGCAATTGGTGGGAGCAACGTTTTGGCTGGAGCTTCATTTTGTGTAGAGAAAGACTGTTTCCCCCAAACCTATGATTTTCTGATCAACCCTTACGGGAGCCGGGAAGATAAGTCACTTTCTATCGAAAAAACAAAGTCTCTTATAAGTCACCTAGCTACGTCTCATCGTGATAGTAGTTTTGGAGTTATGTATTCTTCTAATTCTTTACTATCAGCCTCACGGTTGGTTGACGACTTGAGTTTGTCTAATGTTGAGCTGGTAAAAGGAATAACAAACTTTGAAAGCGTTATTCCGATTATTCGCAAATCAGGACTATTGATCTCTGTAGACACATCTCTTGTCCATGTTTCCAAGGTATTAAAAAAAGGGGTTGTCGCCATCTACCCTGAAACTAGATATTTCAATATTTGGCAACCGACAACAGATAGAAGCTTTGAAGTTATTCAGAGCAAAGGCTTGGTTGACTTTGGCAACATTAAGAATATGAATCAATTCGAAAACGCAGATGTCGATTATGCGCTAAACCGAATCAAGAACAGTGATAGGCTGGAAAATAAAAAAGTTGTTTTCTTGTACTGGCACTCTTCTAAAGAGGACATGCCTATCGGCCATGCGTTAAACATAAGAAATTTAGAGTCTAGGTTAAGTGACAGTGATTGGATTGTTATCGTTACTACGTCAGACAGACGCGCGCCTGATTACATTGAAAACTACATACCCCTCCCGCCATACTTTCATCAACTGATAGAGAAGGCTGGCGATCCTAGTGTTCAGCATGGAAATCATAGTGACATCATTAGGCTTAGGCTTTTAGAACGATATGGCGGTGTGTATCTAGATACAAGCACTATTTTTCTCAGGTATGACTTTGAAGAAGTGTCCTTATACAAGAAACTTATTTCTTCAATGGGTGCTTCCTTGGCTGGCTATACAAACGTGACATTTACTCGTAAGGATGAAAAAGGGTCTAATTACTTTGAGGAAGCAAAAGATGGCATTGAATTAGGCGTTTTGTTCGCAAAACAAAAGTCTAACGTCCTGCAGATTTTTAATTGTGAAATCGACAAGTACTGGAAGTGGAAAACATCCGATAGAGACTATATGGATTATCCGCCATTTAGAGAGTATGGGTTAGGCAAAATAAGTTTCTTGAATGAGTATCACGTCCATTACTCTATCTACCATCTTATCATTACTAGGCAACCAGAATTGCTTGGAGAGGTTGTAGTGCAGAGCATGCATAGAAGTGGTAAGGAAACAGCGCTTACGCATGGCCCTTATGCCATGTCGGATATATTCTGCCGTGGAAAAACTTCTTATGAGCCGGCTTCATCTAAAAAGATGTTGCAATGCTTTATTGAGGGGGATATGGACACCTGGGATGGCATATCAACCTCACTAGATGGGCGCATTGATATCTGTCAAGAAATAGAGTTTTTGGTAATTCCAGGATATTTGAGAAAGGAGTTGGAGCAAGAGTTTACTTGTCTGGGCGACTATTTAAACAAAAAAAGTCTCTATCGAGAATTCTATGGGTTTTTGGATGTTGAGGCCGAGCTAAATCACCGAATTTTGCGAGAAGCCCCTTCCTTTTAGGGAAGGCAGAGCAAAGCGGGAGATTGTAAATTTTTTTGTGTAACTGACGGTAAATCTCACTGTGAAGTGGTCAACTAATATTGGCCACGTCATTAGACTGTTTATAGAACAGCCGCTCTGATTCATTTGGGGTCAACCCTCCGTTATACCAGTGAGGCCTGATGTTGCTGTAATAGCCTGTGATGTAACGAATAATTCCGTGTTCTGCTTCTTTCAGGCTTCCATAACCTATTGAAGGCATCCATTCATGTTTTAAACTTCTAAAAAATCGCTCCATTGGACTGTTGTCCCAACAGTTACCTCGTCGACTCAGACTTTGGACTATTTGATAGCGCGGTAATCCCCTCGAAAAACACGGTGACAACGTCAGCCAGTGGACCCGCCTCTGTGTTGAACGCATGCTTACCTGTGGCACCTGCGCAATGGGTGTTAGCCGCTACTGTTGTGCCTCACCGGACTGCACCCACTCCCGCTTTTTCTGCCAGAGCTGCAAGTCAAAGGCCTGCAGCGCCTGCGGCATGAAGTCTACTGAGCAATGGATTGCTGAGCAGCAGCACATTCTGCCCGACTGCGAATGGCAGCACATCACTTTTACCATGCCACACCTGCTATGGCCGTTCTTTAACAATAACTGGCCCCTGCTCAATGACCTGTTCCGCTGCGCCACCCGCGCCATGCTCACTTGGGCACGTAAACAGGGTATTGAAGTCGGCATATTCTGTGCCCTGCACACCTATGGCCGCCAGCTCAATCAGCACCCGCATATCCACGTCTCCGTCACGCGGGGCGGTCTCGATGTTAAGCATAACGTCTGGCGAAACCTTTTCTTCAAAAAGAAAGCCGTAGAGCTCATCTGGCGGAATGCCGTTATCCGCCTGCTGCGCAGCAGCTACGCCCGCATCATGCCCGGCATGTTGCCGGGGTTAGGCCACATCTGCGACGAACGCCGGTGGCGCCGTTATCTGCAGGCACAGTATGGCCGGTACTGGAAAGTGTATTTTGCGAAAAAGACGCGGGGAGCGTGGCACAGCGTGAAGTACCTGGGCCGGTACCTGAAACGCCCGCCGGTGTCGGCTTCCCGCCTGCGGCACTACAGCGGCGGCGCGGTGGTTCATCACTATCTCGATCACCGCACAGGAAAGCATAAACGTCAGATGCTGAGCCAGGAAGAGATGATCGGGCGCTATATCAGCCATGTTCCGGCGCGCCATTTTAAGATGGTGCGTTACTCCGGGTTTCTGGCCAACCGTAAAAGGGGAACGCTGCTGCCACGGGTATATGAAGCGCTGCAGATGCAGGCGCGGGAAAAACCGGAGAAACCGGGATTCGCTGCGCTGATGAAAGGCTTCCTGGGCACAGATCCGTACAAATGTATCCTGTGTGGCGACCGACTGCGTTTTGCTGGCGCTCAGGCTGGTATCCATGCAACAGAATTACTGTCAGAAAGGCTGCGTGGAATGGAGAAAAAGCGATGGTTGCGAATGCCTGAATGGGATCAGTGCGCCTGAAAAGTGGCTTTCCGGTTAAAAACACATCAAAGACGGCATTTTCATATAGATAGTGATGAATAGCTGCATTATCAAAAGGATGATCCACCGTTAAATTCATGCTCAGGTGCGCCCAAAAGAAGCGATTCAATCTCCTAACCATGAACTTAAACATGTTAAATATTTATTTAAAAACAACATATTAGCTATTGATGATTTGATTTCAAAGACTGAAAAAGAGAGGCTTATTTTATTAAAGTCAGAAGGTATATCATCAAAAAAAAAGCAATTGGAAATAATAAAACAATTGAACAAAATAGCCGAAAAAACATATCCAAACAATAATATCTAGTTTACTATATATAGTTATATAGGATGTTTAGGCTAATTTTATTGCAAGTAATTTTAATTGGTGGGGGCTGTGCAAGCCCCCCTGAGTGAAGTGTTGGAAAAAAGACATCCAGTGATCCTTGAGCCTACCCACCATAGCTGATCCGCACCATCAGGGGATACAGCGCTTGGCCATTTATGGTCAGTCGCTCTCAAAAGACATGATCCAATCTCCTAACCATCAAGAAGAAAAAACCATTTTCGGCTTTAGGCTCATCTCTCGCTAATCTGGTATGGAGGAAGGCTGATGCGATAAGTGCGCCGGGCGACTTCTTCAGGCATCCCAATCGCTGTCAGTACATGTGAAGCCACATTTGAGAGCGAATTACACGCAGAACCTTGAGAAATCAGCCAAGGATAATCGCTCGTAAAGCGCTTCACTTCTTCGTCAGTGTGGAATGTAATGCTCCACGTAGACGGCACTACAGACACACCACCATTCCTTGTAAAATCAAACTGTGCCATGACGTCGATAAATTGTGTTTCGATAGGGCTAGATTTTGTTGGATATGATTCTACCGCTGCTGCAAGCCCGACGATCAACGGAGTAGGAGAGGTACCGCCCCGCAACCCTGCTTCCTGGCCGCCGCCGTGAATCAGAGGGACGAGTTCTGAGTCTCTGGCGTCACGTACGTAAAGCGCACCAATGCCTTTCGGCCCGTAGATTTTGTGACCAGATAACGAGAGCATGTCTATATCCATATCGTCTACATCTATATCACACTTGCAAAAACTCTGCGCAGCGTCAGTGTGAAAAGGGATATTGTGCTCAAAAGCTATCGCACCAAAATCTTCTATGGGTTGAATGGTCCCGAGTTCATTGTTGACGTGGTGGATAGAAATCAAAATGGTGTTACTTCGTATCTCTGCTGCGAGAGAAGACGGCAAGATCCGACCATTATTATCTGGCGTTAAATACGTTACTTCAAAGCCGATGGACTCGAGAAAAACACAAGCGTTGAGAATACACTTGTGTTCGATCTCTGAAGTTATGATATGACCTTTGCCATCAAGGTGCTTGAAAGCCAAACCTTTTAGAGCAAGGTTGTTCGCTTCACTGGCGCCACTAGTAAAAATAATCTCGCTCGGTAGCGCACCTATCTTCTTAGCAATACATTCTCTTGCTTGTTGGATTGCCTGAGCGCTAACTCTTCCTGCTTGGTGAGCCGATGAGGCGTTCGCAAACTTTTCATTTTCCCAAGGTTTCATGGCATCTAAAACTTGCTGAGAGACCGGCGTAGAAGCGGCGTAGTCATAGTAATTGTTCATTATAAGCAATAAAACCCTGGCCAAGGATTGAAATTCGCTCTACAGATGTATCTGTATACCGATTTTGGTTCCACTATAACATAAATAAGATAAGCAACTGATCAATAAAAATAAAATACTAACAGTGAAAATATGACATCATAGGTTCTTATTAGTTAACCATCATACGTTAAACTGCACAAAGATATCACCGAATAACTTAAGTGAATGTGTAGTTGCCCCACTAAAAATAACTGTATAAAAAAACAGCGTCACATCAACTTTCAGCAAAAGCGGCTAGACCTGAAGGTATTAATGTGTAAGATCGCTGTTTGGATAAAATCTCCAATTCAGCAAGGTAAGCACATTGAGCATCGAATCTACAACACTGAAATTCTCCGGACATCAAACTTTCCCTATTCGTTATGGATGGATTTACAAGATTATTCAAGAAGTTGTAAAAGGCGAATCTCTTTCTAGTAAGTCGAACATCGAGCAACAGATGCAATCAATGGGAATGGGTAAAAACATGGTGCTATCTGTTCGACACTGGATCCGGGCGCTGAACTTGGTGATTTGTATCGATAACAAAGAACAGATTTATCAACTAACACCTCTTGCAGAGCGGTTGTTTACCAACAAAAACGGGCATACTGCGTATGATGAATACCTCGATAAAATAGGCACAACTTGGCTCCTGCATTGGTTGCTACAGTCGATCGACTCTACTAGAGCTGACCTTAATGCTTCTAGGTTTTTCTTTAATTATTTCAATGGAATAAAAGTAAAGAAAGACTCCTTAGCGACTGAAATCAAAGACGCACTGGCGAATCACGAAAAAGAACTCACAGAAGCAACGCTGAATAAAGACATTGATTGTCTTTTACAAATGTATGCACACAAATCCTTACAGACCAACAAAATCAACGAAGACAGCTTTGCCTCTCCGTTTACGGAGCTCGGTCTGTTAAAACAAGAGGATACTAAGAGCTACCTTGCGGAGCTTACTCGACGTCCATCTTTACCCGTCGAAATTTTCACCTATGCACTAATAGATTACATGCAGAAAAAACATAAGGGTAGTAAGGTCAATACTTTATCTTTTGACGCATTGTTAAATGACGTAGGCTCCCCAGGTCGGGTCTTCCGCCTATCTTCCGCAGGGCTGAGTGACAAACTGGATCAAGTCGAAACACTCACTGACGGCAAAATTGCCTGGACCGATACTCAAGGCTTAAGACAAGTGCAGCACTCTTTTGACAGCATAGATAGTATAGATCCAAACCAGTACCTTAAACATTACTACCAACCAGAGGAAAGATAAGCGTGACTCTCAGTAAACAATACTCTATCGCTACACGGCACCAACGTTCTACCCGTATCGATAGTGACTTGAGCGCCGACTTCTTTCCCAGCTTGGTTTACCACGGTACAGCGCAAGCTTCCTTAGAAACACTCTTTCGCCAGTACGGCCAAACCGGACAAAGCGCTTACACATTAACAGGTTCTTACGGTTCCGGTAAATCGACGGTAGCACTGCTCATGGCCGGTCTACTACATGCTGATTCAGGTATCCGTAATGCTGCAATCAATACCATTAATGCAGAGTCACAATCGCTATTAGAAGAAAGCACACCATACCAAAAAGGGTGGCTACAAATACGCGCAGTAGGGGGCGTCAGTGGCCCTGTCGAATCTTTTTGGAATGCCACGCTGAGAGCGCTTGAGGAGCACCCTAATACACATAAGACCAAAGTATTTAACAAGTACCATAAAACCCGTGTTCAGAGCGATAGCGAACTGATTAGCTCTTGGAAGGCCCTCTTTGATGATATCGCTCCTTATGTTGATGGCGTGCTGATCATCGCGGATGAGATGGGGAAAAGCTTAGAGTTCATCAACCGAAGCGGTAGTGATTTACACTTATTTCAAGACATCGCTGAAGAACTCTCTCGCATTAATACTCCGGTCATTTTCTTAGGCTTGTTACATCAAGCATTCAGTGAATATGCAAAAGAGCGCGGCACTAAGCTACAAGATGAATGGGCCAAAATTCAAGGCCGCTACAGCGACATTCTGTACAATGTATCGACCGATGAAACGGTAGCGCTGATCAGTAACTCGATAAAAACAACGTCACCACACCGTGGTGGTGATGAGCTCGTCCAACGCGTACTCTCAGCACTTGAAGACAAACAGCAGCGTAAAGAGTTGCTACTCACGCGCCTAGAACAATGTATTCCACTTCACCCATTAACAGCATTACTACTCGGGCCTATAGCCAAGAGACGCTTTAGTCAAAACGAACGCAGTACATTCAGCTTTTTGAACTCGTACGAGCAATTCAGCTTCCAACTTTTCTTACAACAAACAAGTGACCAAAACGCTCGATACGACCTTAGCCATCTGTGGGATTATCTTGAAACCAACATGGAACACACCATATTGGGCTCCCCCGATGGACATGGATGGGCAACCGCGGCAGATGCGATAAGAAAAGCACTCAAACAAGATTTTTCTCTACAATGCATCGCATTGCTTAAAGCGATCTCATTAATTACCCTGTTTGGTAAGTCGGCCAACCTAACAGCGACAGAGAGCGTACTCCTTACCGCAACAGAGATCACTGATAAAAAACAGCTAAAAGAATGCTTACAACAGCTAAAAGAAGCCTCATGCATCGTCTTTAGAAAGTACTTATCGTCTTGGGTCGTGTTTGAAGGCTCAGATCTCGATATTGCTGGCTTAGTTGAAGAGAAAATAGAACAACTGCATAACAGCCACGAAGCTATTGAGCGTATTAACTTTAGTTCCCAAGTAATTGCAAAAGGTCACTATCACGAATTTGGCACATTGAGATGGGCAGCTCAAACTATAGCGATGCAACTCAGCTATATCGATATACCGACCCTCATTGGATCTAGAAGTGGAGAGTTTGCAAACTTCTTATTATTGCTCAAAGAAGAGCCAGAAGATCGCCTGCTTGAGCTGACACGCAATGATAAATCATTGATGGTCGCATGTGCATTTAATGCCAATGAAATTATCAAGTTAGCCAATGAAAAATACGCACTGGAACTCATCAAAAATGACAAAACTACTGGTGCTGTGCTGACGCACGACAAGGTTGCTCGAGAAGAGCATAGAGCACGCTCGCTTAACGCTCAATCTGCTTTAGACGCGGCATTGACTACCGCTTTCAATAACGCGCGATGGATACACAATGGTGTGGTCTACAGCAAAGAAACGACGAGTGAAATCGCCACCTTTGCCGCTGACAGAATATTCTATCAAACCCCCAGAATTCTTAACGAGCTGGTTAACCGTAACAAACTCTCTGGTACGGCGGTGTCCGCTTTAAAAAAACTACTTGAAGCGATGCTTAATGAAGAAGATAGAGAGGATTTGGGCATTGAGGGATTCCCACCTGAGAAATCCATGTATATCAGCTGTTTAAAAAACACTAACATTCATTCAGCTGAAGGTGAAAAGGGGCTGCATTGGTTTAGAGATTACCTAGACAGAAAGTTAAATGCTGTATTCGCTGCAGCGGAAAAATACCTAAAAGATCGCAAGGGCAACGAGGTCGATTTATCTGAAATCGCGGAGCTTTGGGCAAACGCGCCTTTTGGTTTAACAAAAGGTGTCATCCCGATCTTCTTGCTAGCGTTTTTGAAATCAATGGGTGAACAAGTCGCCTTTTACGAGAAAGATATGTCTGGTGCATTTGCCTTTATTGCAGAACCAGATAGTGACTATGTCCACAAACTGATTAAGAACCCGAGCGAGCTCGCTGTCAAATACATCGTATTAGCGAAGGATCAGAAAGAGTGGTTGCAGCATCTCGCTATTTTCGCGGCATCTGAAACGAACCGTGATGTCTCCAATAACATCCTTTCTGTCGCAACGCCGTTAGTGACAACTATGCACAACCTTCCACATTGGGTGAAAAACGCGCACCATATTGTCTCAGACGACGTGCGCAACAGAACCTACTTAAGGATCCGAGATCTATTTTTACAAGCAAATGACCCTCATACACTACTCATCAAAGATTTGCATAAAGAATTAATCGCCTTTGGTGCTGATGAGTTTTCGAGTCAAATCGACCTGTTAGAAGACTGCTTTAAGACATTGAGACAAAAGCATGAGCAAATGCTTGCCGCCATTAAAACCAAGGTGAAAACCATTTTCCCAGAAAGCGGTGAAGAGCTTGCTGAGATGTGCCAGTACGTCGAGCAAAATTCCGGCGACTTGCGCTTAAAGGCGTTCGCACGCGAACTCGCGAAAAGTGATACGGGATTGTTACAATGGCTAGAAAACATGATTCAGATCGTCATCGGACGCGGAAAACAGAACTGGAACGAAGGCATCCTTCAGACAGCATCAAACAAAATCAGTGATTACGCCCAAGATTTTTTGAGTATAGTGAAGTCCCAACATAATGGCAGCGATGCAGCCCCCCAATCCGGTAAAACAAGGCTAGTCTCCCTCGTTTTAGAAGGGGATGACGGAAAGCTGACATCGTTCAAACGAGAAATCAGAACAATAGAAACAGAAGAGCTGAAAAGTACCATGAACACGATTGAACGTCAGCTCTTAGAACTCGATGATTTCCATAAAATAAATATATTACAACAACTACTAAAAAAATCGCTCGAAACGCAAAGTTAACGCATGCAGGTATTATTAATGAGTGATCAACGCAAGGTGAAACATGTTCTTGGCTTATCAGGAGGCAAGGACAGTGCTGCTCTCGCAGTGTACATGGCCAGAAACTATCCTGAACTCAATATCGAATATTTCTTTACTGATACCGGCAAAGAACTACCCGAAGTGTATGAATATCTAGAACAACTTGAAATTGTACTGGGCAAGCCAATTTTGCACATCAATGACAAGAGAGGGTTTGATTATTGGTTAGAACAACACAATAATTTTTTACCCGCGGGTCAGCAACGGTGGTGTACGATCCGCATGAAGCTCGAACCCTTTGAGAAATGGATTCGACCTTTTCTTAATGATGGCTATGAAGTCATCTCTTATGTCGGTATTCGCGCAGATGAACCATGGCGAGACGGTTACCGTCCTAATGAAAACCAAAAGTACCTCACTATTAAAATGCCATTTGCAGAAGACGGCATAAAAAAGCAGGGAGTACTCGACATTCTTGATAGTTCCGGGTTGGGCTTACCCAAGTACTACGACTGGCGATCTCGTTCAGGCTGTACGTTTTGCTTCTTCCAACGCAAGATTGAATGGGTTCGCCTACGCGAAGAGCATCCAGAAGCCTTTGAGGAAGCAAAGGCTTACGAGAAAAGAGCGGAAACCAGTGCCAATGGTGAAACCTTCTTCTGGATGGGCCCTAATGAACCATTAGAAACGCTCGAAGATCCTGAACGCATCAAGCAAATCAAAGAAAACCACGAGAAAGTAAAGGCTAGGTTCGAAAAGAAAAAGCAACGTGAAAGAAAGCGTCGCTTAGGTATACATGCCATGGTTGATGAAAGCATGATCATCGACACGCTAGACATGGATGCTATGTACGATCTTGAAGAGGGTGGTGGCGCCTGCATTACCTGCTATAAGTAATTGAAAAATAAAAAAGCGCTTTGCACAACACACAAAGCGCCTTCTACATTATAGTAATGTATGTTAAGCCGTACGTAATCTCAACAAACGCGCCTTCAAGGAGCTTTCCAGCGCATCAAAACGATCAGACAATGCAGCCTTAATATCCTCAATAGTCGAACCAGTAGAGATGCGTTTAAACGAATCTCCAATCAGAAGTGAATTCATCACGATATTGTTTTGAGGAATATCATCAAAATAACGCGAGGGATCCATTGAGCTAATCACATTATTCGCCGCACCAGAAATCAGTACTCGGTTTAACGGGCTGTTTAAAATATGGTTAGGGTCTTGACGAATATCCTCGGTTTTTTGCCCCAGTCCTTTTACTGAGCCCAGCGGGATAATGTGGTGGTCATTCAAGCCATCTGACACATTTGCCGGCCACAACACAACGTCACCCTGTTTATTCTTTCTGAATGCATTGAGTGGCTTAGTTTCTGTTGCGTGCAAATCGTAGCTTGGTGACACACTCAAAACGTATTGCAGAATCAGGTTATGAATACCCTCTTTCGGGTATTCATTTAAACACTGCATCAACAGTTTTTTAGACGCAAATTTATCATCTTGGAAAATCTGCTTTTCTCTGCCCAAGATTACCTGTCCCTCGCCGTTAGCAATCCAGTTGTACAATTGATTAATATCATCAATCACCACTGCACTTTGATCGTAAAGGTAACGACCAGAGAACGCACTCGTCCAGTACCAGAATTCAACTTTGTTATGTACTGAAGCATCCTCCCAAAAACGATCTTCCGCGAAGATGAAAGCGATAGGCTGAATCATTAGCTTGTAGTGCAACTTGTTAGAGTTATAAACACCACAGCGAATCAATAGGAACGAATACGCGCGCTGTACGGCCAAAGTTGCGGTTTCAAGATACTCGCGGATAATTTCAGTATCCAGACTCAGCAACGTTTTTGAACTGGTGTCTTTTTTCTTCACTTTAAAATCATTGCCCGCTTCACGCTCAATTTTACGGCGAGCTAATGCAGTACAGATAGCAAGAATCGCCTTAGAAAGATAACCTGAAGGTAAACCATCTGACAAACTGTCGAGTTCATTGAGATACAGGCCGCCTGATGACCCACTCGCGTGCTGGAGCGAAGAACAAAGGGTAACCGGTTTAATAAACATGGAACGAATGATAGAGCTGAGTGAGTATGTCGATGTATCCCCAGCAACACTCTTTGCCACTTTAGCTGATACCAAGTCAAAGTCATCGAGCTTCATTCCACCATCATTCAAATGACAGAAAATAGGAATAGCCCGGCGGATATCGTTGGTCACCAGACTATTGAGTTTATAGTCATCAAAAATGTCACGAACTAAGTAATTAGAAACGTTATTTTTCCACTCACTTTTGCAAGTGATGAAGATTTTTTCGATTTCTTCTGAGTAGACAATGCCATTGTCTTCACATTCTTCGATGGAATCAATACCATCAAAAAGCTGGGCAGTATCGTAATGTTCTTTAATGAAGGCAAAATCGTCTTCGTATTTGTCACGAATTGCCTGCATGTTGATTTCAGCAATCCCTTCTAAAATTCGATTCACTACGATCGACTTGGTACCGATCATAAACAGAGGAATCATACCATATTCGACACAGTCGTTAACAAATTGAGTGATAGCTTGTGGTTTGGTCTTGCCTGTCTCGATGGCTTTAATTTGGTTGTATGGTGAAAACCACTTAGACACGCCTTTACTGTTGCGCTCGTTGAACGTTTCACAGTTGAAAATATCGACAATATCATTGGGCTCAAAGTGATCAAGACCGTCTTTATCAAACACGACCTTAGTAGCATTGAAAACATCAGTAACGTTTTCATTCGCCTTACCAACAACAGGTACGCGAATAAACCAACGCACTTTCATAGGATTAGCTTTTCTCGAAATGAATTCAGACAGTTCGGTTTGGTCGGAGAACTGAGAGAAGTCAAACACATCATTAAATGCATTATACAATGTAGTTGTTCTCTGCTGGCCATCGAGCAAATACTCGCAAGGGTTAGCACTAGCTAAAGTATGTTGCACCGTTTCCCCAATTTTACGCAAAGCAAAATCGTTTGACTGCCCTTCTAAAATCAAGGAACTACCAACCGGAAATTTAAGCAGTATTGATGCAAGTAAGCTTTGCTGTTTTACTATTCCCCATTTGTAATCCCGCTGGAAGTCAGGCAATAACAAAGTTTGATCGTTAATTTTCTTAAACGTATCACTGAGAGAGCGTTCCATAACCAACCTTAAAATTCATTTTTAGCCCACATTTTATGCGGTTATTTTCTATCATATAAATCATTCACTTTCCATTAGATAATATAAAAAACAAACATTTGAAAAATTAAGTCAATTACCTGTAAGAATCCCAATAAAAAGTACAATTTATTTTCAGGTATCTTCGTTCAACTGTGAGTTGGCTCTTGGTTGTTCAGTCCTTTTTTGAATTTTCACCGGAAAAAACCATCATAATGCTGTTTTATGCGCATCAGCGCATGTCAGGCGGCAAAAATTACCGAAAATATCACTGTGGTCAGATGGCCGCCGCCGCCCGGCAACGCCGGTGACAGGCTGTTATAGTCCGCATACTCTCCCCCCGTCCTGCTGGAATCAACCGGTTGTAAAACCATTCTGTTGTTTTTATTCCCGCTTCTGGCCGCAGTTGGCCGGGCGCGCCCGGCTGTACTGCGCGTTATGCTGTGCCTGCACGGCATTACGGGGAATAGTCCACGGAGCCTGAAACCTCACCATTCTGAGCGGCGGGAACGGAGTTCCCTGTGAGCGAAGGCATTATCTGGTGTTTACCGATGGGGTGCGCTTTAAAAACGCGCCCTAATCTCCTTTTTATTAAAAAAGGACGTTTAGTTCAGAAGCTAAGAACGAATTTAACCGGATTAATCATAGTCTGTACGAAATTAATGGGTGCTGTTTCATATCATACGAAATTAACTGTCGGTATAATGAACAATCACCGGGTGTGATGACACCGCCACGCGCTCCGGCGGTAAAAAAGTACCGGTCCGGGACATAAAAACAAGGCATTTCAGGCAAAGAACCAGCACGAAAACCGCCGGGAAGGCGGTCAGGCAGGACTGTGACAGGATTAATGGTCAGGCAGGTTATCAAGGTAACACTGATACAGCAGCTCGCCGTGCAGCGCCGGGAACTGCGATTTTATCCGCTGCTCCAGCGCAGAGCACAATTAATATCCGGTCAGTGTGCTGCGAAGTGTTACATTAATCCGGTAATTATACCGTGACGGGAAACAAAGGACAGTATACAGATACAGGCGCTGATATACCGATTGCCCCGAAGGCAGCAAGTAACCTTAATACGCCTCGTGTGTTCCGGTCAGTTAACCACAGAAGGGGATACGAGGGACAGAGCCGGACAGACGTCAGGAAAGGAACCGGCTTTTATCCCCGGGACTCCGCAATACGGGCCTGCAGCCAGGCGTCAACCTCACTTGTCAGCCACCGGGAACGGTTTCCCAGCTTAATCGGTTTCGGGAACAGCCCTTTCTGGATCAGCTTGTAAAACCACTTATCCGTTAATCCGGTTAATTTCGTGATTTCTTTCATCTCCACGAGCGGGTCGTCAAGCAGGGAAAAGGCAGTGGTGGTATTCATGGTATTCATAGGGAATCTCCTGTCTTTGTTTAATTAAAAAGGCAGAAGTGCCATCGATGACGCAGCGGATAGCACTTCTATAAGATTCCCCTTGTCTGTAAAAAAAGATTTACCGGCGTGTTTTACACCGTTTGTTTCTGATGGTTCCCCGCCAGAATGTCCGGTCTATCCCCGGTACTTGCAGTTTCACCCACTGGTCTGTTTTGCAGATATAGTTCACAGCGGTCATCAGGCCTTCCCGCCGGAGGCTCTCACTGCGGTGCAGCATGCCAATGCCGCAGATACGGTAATCTGATTTATAGCGGTTGCAGTTAAAGTAGATCCCCTGTCCGTCAGTGATGGTTTCCTGCCAAAACTCACCGATGAGTCTGGCTACCGTGATATCCCGTCTGACATGCTGGCCGTTGAAGAAAAACAGGCAGTGGTAGTGAAAGCCTTTCTCACGGCCGTATTCCAGTTTCAGGATATAACCGACGCAGTGTTTAAACAGGGGTAACCGCTGTATTGCTTTGTACAGGGCAATACGGTGACGGGTTAAATCCCCGGCAGTAACTCTGTGACTGATCCGTTTTCCGTAAGACAGGTCTGTCCGTACCACCAGCAGCTTTGCATGGCGCTCAAACAGGTTTTTAATATAGCGGCAACAGAACCGGTAATTCTTGCGGGCACTGTTCTTAAAGGTACTGACAGCGTTTTTATACTCTTTGCTGTCCACTGACTGAATAAACTCACAATAGGCTTCATTTAGCTGTTTAATATCCTTCTCTGAGTCAGGATAGTATTCCGACAGCATCGGAACAGGACGGATATGATATTTCTCAGCAAGAGAAACAATCAGCGGAATAACCGGATGTAATTTACGCCTGTTACCGGTGACACGGGAAAGAGAAAGAATGTTTTGTATTAATTCATAAAATAACTGACCGGTTTTAGTAGCCTTGATATGTAATTTATTAGCAAAGCAGCACTCTTTAAAAGGAGTAGGCTGACTCTTTCTTTTAATTAATGCAGTGGTATACAACGCTATCAGTCGGAGTGATTCACGGTCTGTAGTATCATCAGTAATCTCTGTGCCGTTATTGTAGATTTGTGAAAGCGCCAGTATTTCACAGGTTATATCGTCTTTCATGATTAATTCCCTCTGGTTAATGATGGTATTTCTGTTCATATATAAGAAGGGTAATTTTATTTTTTACTGAGACAGGCGGTTCATAACAGGCAGGTTTAAAGGATGATTAATGACATCCATTCTGAATGACACCTCAGATTACAGGTGTTGATTAACAGAAGTTATTGCCCATGAAGATGAGTAAGTAACTCAAAGTGATATTACCAGTACCCGTATCAGTAACAGGAACACCATTCTATATATTTGGTTGTTTATTCGATAAAAGGATAGGGTTATCGATAGTAAAGAGGTGGATATAATAATAGAGGTTAATATTAACCTGATGCAGAGAGTACCGGGTAAGATTAATATAACAAGATTAATACAATAATAAATAATCCTTTTTCAATTGTTACCTGAGTCTATTAAAACAGTATACACAGACAGCATTTTCAGCAGGCTTCACGATGAACAAGATACCTGAAAGTTAGTCTCCTCACCGAAGTAGTCACGGGGAAAAAGATAAGTAATCATGAGCATCATTTTTTCCTCTAAAAAGTACTTTCTGACCCAGTATTTTCGGGATAAATATGTAAATTAAATGATAAAAACACTTCATTTTTAACTCATGAAAAAGACCATAAAACTATTATTAATTTACATTTTCACGACAACATCACTTTTCCAGAGACCAAAACAAACTACAATAACGACACATTGACTACGCGGTATGAACAGATTATGAACGATAAAAACTATGAGATTGATGAGTTGTTGAAAGTGAAAGACTTGAGGAAAGCGGGTGTTTTTGTATTTTTCATGTCAACAGAGCCCAGATTTGAATGGGTTGAAAATAAATATTTCTCAGGTGACAGAAATGACAAATCACGTTTAAGAGATTTAATCAATGAAGTTATTGGCATGGCGAACAGTAATTACGATCACCTTACCAATGAAGTTTTAAATCATGTGAACAATAATCTTATCAGTATTGAAAAGTTTGAATGGATTAAAGAAGACAGTATTGCCTCTGCATATTGCTGGGTAATGTTAAATAATATAAAGCCATTAACCTCCATAAATGATAAATATACTCAGGCAATTCAACAGGCAACAGCATTAAAACCTGCTGCTAATAGCTGGTTGAGTGATAATGAATTCAGAAATCCATCTGTGTCACAGCAAATAAAACACATCAAAAGAAAA